>DLGW01000010.1 GCA_002482885.1 Flavobacteriaceae bacterium UBA7684
GCAATGAAAAAAAGAAAGAAGAAGTTTTTCGCGTTAAGGATTGCAGTGAAAATCCTTTTAAGCAAGCCCTGCTTTTGGCTTGCTTAAAAGATTGTAACGAAAAGCCTGACCCGAAGGGAAACGCCCTTATGATTATTTTATTTTCAAAAAACTATTTAATGGCTTTTGTGCTAGAAAGAAGATTTTTACGAATACTGGATTCCGCTATCGCGGCATCCAGCAAAGCTCCGCTTTGAAAATGCCATAAAACAAAAAAAACGCTCAAGTACACTTGGCGTTTTTTTGTTTTAAGCATTTATTCGTGACCTCGACTGGATTCAAACCAGTAACCTTCTGAGCCGTAATCAGATGCGCTATTCAGTTGCGCCACGAGGCCTTATTTTCGGGTGCAAATATACCCGTTTTTGTTTAATACGCAAGGGCATTTTCCGAAAATTGAACGCCATTGAGTAAATCTTTCGTGGGCATTCTTTTTTTTCCGGGAAATTGAATGTTTTTAATATTTATAAACCCATCATTTACAGCTACTTTAAGGGTGTTTTTATCGGTAATGATGGTGCCCGAAGACAAGTTGTGGTTTTCTGTAATGACTTCAGATTCGTAAATTTTTACATTCCATTCCTGCTCTTGGTCTTTGATAAAACACCAAGCGGCTGGGTAAGGTGATAGCCCTCGGATTTGATTATGAATGGTTTTGGCGTTTTGTTGCCAATTGATTTTGCAATTGTCTTTGTTGAGTTTGTAGGCGGTTTTTAAATCGGCGTTTTCGGGTTGTTGTACGGTTTGTACTTGTTGACTAGCGATTAACTCTAAGGTTTTGATTACGGTTTGTCCGCCCATTTCCATCAATCGATCGTGTAAGGAACCTGCATTTTCGTTTTCGGAAATTGGGGTTTTGTCTTGTAAAATAATTTCGCCCGTATCAATTTTGTCGTCTATAAAAAAGGTGCTTACGCCTGTTTCGGTTTCTCCATTGATGATTGCCCAATTGATGGGAGCTGCGCCACGGTATTGTGGTAAAAGTGAGGCGTGTAAATTAAAAGTGCCTAGCTCTGGCATTTGCCAAACTGGTTTAGGTAACATTCTAAAGGCTACAATGACAAATAAATTAGCATTTAGGTTTTTTAATTCTTGTAAAAAGGTTTCGTCTTTTAAATTGGTGGGTTGTAAAATGGGTAATCCTTTTTCTTGCGCCAAGAGTTTTACCTCCGATTCGTGCAATTTTTGTCCTCGACCAGCGGGTTTGTCGGCAACGGTAACTACGCCTGCTACTTCGTACTGAGCGTTTAATATTTGTGTTAAAATTCCCGCTGCAAAATCGGGCGTTCCCATAAATACAATTCTTAATTTCATGCTACTAAATAATATTTGTTGGCTTGGTTTAAGCTTATTTTTTCTTGTTGTAATAATTCTCGGATGGCTTGTATGATGATAGTTTCTTTTTCATCCAACAACAGCGAAATATCTTTGGAACTTAAAGCGCCTTGTTGTAATAATCCGATAATTTTTTCGGTGGTATTAAGTCCTTGATTTTGTTGTTTTAAACAGTTGGAACAAATGCCACAATTTTCTTTTTTTTCTTGCCCAAAGTAACGCAATAAAAGCAGATTTCTACAGGTTTTTTCGTCTTTTACATAGGCTACAAAATCATTGATGCGTTGAATTTTTAGTTTGTTTTGGGTTTCTAAATAGGGGGCAATTCGGTTAATGGTGTATTCGTCTTCGCGGATGTTTACCATTCTAAAGCGAATGTCTGCCGATTCGGGTAAATAATTTACAATTTGTTGGTTGTGTAGTTCTTGTAAAATTTGATGTACTTGTGGGGTATTGGTGGCGGATTTCTGTCCGATTTTATACAAGTTAATCGGGGTTAAGGCTTCGTATAATCCAGCATAATTGCGAATCATGCTTAATAAAACTTCGGTGGTTTTTCCGCTATATTTTTGAATCAAATTCATCATTTCCTGTGGGGAAATTAAAATTTGTAATTGGGTTTTAGCGGCAAAATCAGGCGATAGTTCAATTAAATGTTGGCGGTCTAAAAATTGTAAACTATTTACGGCTTTCAATAAATGGAAATCATACTTTTTACAAAAGGCTTCCATTTTAAAATCAAACACTTGATTTTCGCCTTCTCCGTACGGAATTTGCAAATAGGAACACAATTTTTTATAAAATTCTAGCAGGAATCTTTTATCGGGTAATTGTTCAGGAACTAATTTTTCGGCCTTGGTTAGGTCAAAATCACTGTATAGAATTACCGCGTGGGCAGGGGCACCATTTCGCCCTGCTCTGCCAGACTCTTGATAATAATCTTCTATGTTTTCTGGAAAATCCAAATGAATAATGCTTTGCACGCTGGCTTTGTCTATCCCCATCCCAAAGGCGTTGGTGGCAACCATAACCTGAGCTTCGTCTTGCATCCAAAGACGCATGTTTTCTGTTTTTTCGCTATTGCTTAAACCTGCATGATAGTAGGTGCTTTTAAAGCCCAGTTGCGTTAAATGTTGGCTCCACTCGGCGCATTTTTTACGATTGCGTAAATATATAATCGACGACAAAGTGTTTTTAGTTAAAATCTTTTGCACATAATGCAGTTTGTCATCGGTTTTAAATACAGAATAGGCAATGTTTTTGCGCTCAAAAGAATCGGTAAAAAAACGCACATCGGTAAGGTTCAATACCGATAAAATGTCTTGCTGAACGGCAGTGGTTGCCGTAGCGGTAAATGCCGCCACAGGAACTTTTGGAAAAAGCGTAATAAGTTGATTTACATTTAAATAGGCGGGTCTAAAGTCGTGTCCCCATTGCGAAATACAATGGGCTTCGTCTAACACAATTAACGAAACGGGTACTCTTTTAAGCAGATTTTGCATCCATTCCGACGATAATCTTTCCGGAGATAAATACAACAATTGAAAGTGTCCGTATTGACAATTATCTATGATTTCGGTAATCTCGGTTTTGCTAATGCCTCCAGAAATTTCTACCGCTTTAACGCCTCTTTTTTTCAGTTGTTGTACTTGATCTTTCATTAAAGCGACCAGCGGAGAAATCACTAAAGTAGTTCCTGTTTTACACAAGGCAGGAATTTGATAACAAATGGATTTTCCGCCCCCAGTGGGTAGGGTTACAAAGGCATTTTTGTTGGCGATAAGATGATTAATGATTTGTTCTTGAATACCTTTAAAATGACTAAAACCCCATACGGACTGTAAAATAGCCAAAGGTGAAGGGGAGTTTTCGGATGTATTAGGTGTAATCATGAAAAAAAATCATAAATCTTAAGCACAAAGAAAAAGATATTATTGCGAATAGGCTTAATTTTTTTACTTTTACCTCATTCTCCAAAAACATTTGATGATTAAGTTTGAAATAATATTATTTCAGTGCTTCACTTGTGTTTTTGAATTATTATAAATTATGGATAAAAAAACAGAGGAATTTTACATTCGATTAAAAGAGGAGCTTGAACAAAGTACGTCTTGGCCATCGGAATATTTATATAAATTTATCATCCCAACAGACCCACAAAAAAAAGAAGAACTGAATAAAGTTTTTGACAATATGGGGGCGGTAATTACTACCAAGGCATCTGCTAAAGGCAATTACTTTAGTTTTTCCATTCATGTAACTATGGAAAATCCAGATCAAGTCATTGAAAAGTATTTAGAAGTTTCAAAAATAGAAGGAGTAATCTCCTTATAAAATCACTATGAACAATCAACAAGAAAGTGTTCAATGTTTGGAATATAATTCCGAGCGCAGCAAATTAATTATTCCCGAATACGGACGTCATTTACAAAAATTGATTTTTCAAGCGGTAGAAATCAAAGATCGAGTAGAAAGAAACAAAGCCGCAAAATACATTATTGATGTGATGGGAACTTTGAATCCGCATTTGCGCGATGTTCCTGAATTTCAGCATAAATTATGGGATCAGATTTTTATCATGTCTGACTTTAAATTAGATGTAGACAGTCCTTTTCCGATTATTACGCCTGAGTTGTTATCTTCCAGACCCGAAAGATTAAATTACCCACAAAACTTTCCTAAGTATCGTTTTTACGGAAATAACGTAAAGTACATGATTGACGTGGCTTGCAAATGGGAAGAAGGAGACCTAAAAAATCTATTGGTAAAAACCATTGCCAATACCATGAAAAAAGCTTACTTAACTTGGAACAAAGACACGGTTAAGGACGAGGTGATTTTGGAACATTTATATGAATTGTCTAAAGGTAAAATAGACATCCGAGAAAGTAACCAAGAATTGGTTTCCTCTAGTAAAGTGATGCAAACCCAGCAACAACGTATCCCGTTAAAAAATAATCTTAACAATAAACCCAAGCCCAAACAAAAACCATTTTTTAAGAAGAATAATAATTAGTCTAAAAGTCCAAAGTTGAAAAGTCGAAAGTCTTTTTAATTTGAAAATGTTTTATAGGGTTATTCATAAAAATGACTAATCATTATATGTAATATGAGATTAAATAATTCACAATTCATAACTCACAATTCATAATTAATATATGGCTGTTTTTAAAATCACAGGAGGTGTTCAATTAAAAGGAGAAGTTCAACCACAAGGAGCTAAAAACGAAGCGTTACAGGTTTTATGTCCTGTATTATTGACTTCAGAAAAAGTAACCGTAAACAACATTCCTGATATTATTGACGTGAATAAATTGATAACTCTTTTGGGCAATTTAGGCGTTAAAATTAAAAAGAATGGTAAGGGTTCTTATACTTTTCAGGCCGATGAGGTAAATGTAGATTATTTAAAAACAGATGCATTTAAACAAGAAGGCGGTTCATTAAGAGGTTCTATTATGATTGTTGGGCCGTTATTGGCTCGTTTTGGTAGAGGATACATTCCAAAGCCAGGAGGAGATAAAATCGGACGTCGCCGTTTAGATACCCATTTTGAAGGATTCATCAATTTAGGCGCAAAATTTAGATATGAAAGAGAAGACCATTTTTACGGCGTTGAAAACGAAGGCCGTTTAAAAGGGGCATATATGTTGTTGGATGAAGCTTCGGTAACCGGAACAGCAAATATTGTTATGGCTGCTGTTTTAGCGGAAGGAACAACCACGATTTACAATGCCGCTTGCGAACCTTATTTGCAACAGTTGTGCAAAATGTTAAACTCTATGGGTGCTAAAATCACAGGAGTAGGGTCTAATTTATTAACCATAGAAGGGGTTGAAAAATTAGGTGGATGCGAGCACACTATTTTACCTGATATGATTGAAATTGGTAGCTGGATAGGTTTAGCAGCCATGACTCGTAGTGAAATCACCATTAAAAATGTAAGTTGGAATAATTTAGGAATCATCCCATCGGTATTCCGTAAATTAGGAATCACAGTGGAAAGACAGGGCGATGATATTTACATTCCTGCACACACCAAAGGATACACCGTTAAAACCGATATTGACGGTTCTATTTTAACTGTTGCCGATGCACCTTGGCCAGGATTCACACCCGATTTATTAAGTATCGTTTTAGTAGTGGCTACACAAGCCGATGGTGATGTATTGATTCATCAAAAAATGTTTGAAAGCCGTTTATTCTTCGTGGATAAATTGATTGATATGGGCGCCAAAATTATGTTGTGTGATCCGCACCGTGCGGTAGTTATGGGGCATAATTTCCGTTCAAAATTAAAAGCAACCACGATGACCTCACCAGATATTAGAGCAGGTATTTCCTTATTAATTGCGGCATTATCTGCCAAAGGTACCAGTGTAATTCAAAACATTGAGCAAATCGACAGAGGTTACGAAAACATTGATGAAAGATTAAGAGCCTTAGGCGCTAAAATCGAAAGAATATAATTTTAGATAAATAAATGCATTCCGAAAAAGCGATAGAAATATTGCTTTTTCTGTTTTATACACCAAGCTTGTTATGATAAAAACAGTAATATTTGATATGGATGGGGTAATTGTGGATACCGAACCTGTACACCATTATGCGTATCATCAGCACTTTAAACAATTAGGCATTGATATCAGTCCTGAAATGTATGCTACCTTTACCGGAAATTCTACTAAAAATGTATATCAACGCATTAAAGATACTTTTGGATTGCCACACGAGGTACAAGAATTAGTACAGGGCAAACGCGATTTATTCAATCAAGCATTTGATACCAAAGAAGATTTAGATTTATTAGCAGGTGTGCGTAATTTAATCGAGGATTTACATCAAAACAATGTGGAATTGATTTTAGCGACTTCATCGGCTAAAGTAACCATCAACCGAATTTTTACTCGTTTTGAATTGTTTCCTTATTTCAGCCATATTGTTAGTGGTGAAGATTTTCCTAAAAGTAAACCTGATCCGTCTATTTTTATTCATGCAGCTTCGTTGTCTGATGCGCCTAAAGAAAATTGTGTAGTCATCGAAGACAGTACCAACGGAATTAAAGCCGCTAAATCCGCAGGCTTGTATTGTTTTGGGTATGATAGCGAAAATTCTAAACTACAAGATTTAAGCTTGGCAGATAATATTATCAAACATTTTGATGAGGTAAATTATCAAGAATTGGTGAGTCGGTTTCGGGGGTAGAATTCGTTTAATCGTAAAAATCTTTATAAAAAATTTACACCAACTGTAATAACTTTGAAGATTATTACAGAACCAATGGTTTTTAACTTTCGAAGAATTCCGTTTTTATTTCAATATACAATCACCTTATTGTTAATTGTAACCAGTTCGGTTTTGTGTTATTTAACTACCGATATCATTGGTTATAAAGCAGTCGCTTTGATTTTATTAGTGGTAGTATCGCTTTTGGCGATGTTGTTTGATATCTTACCCGTTTTGTTGGCAGCGCTGTTAAGTGCCTTAATTTGGAATTTCTTTTTTATACCGCCCACCTTTACTTTTCATATTACCGATGGGGAAGACGCCTTATTGTTTTTGCTCTATTTTTTGATTGCTTCGGTAAATGCAGTTTTAACGGTTAAAATCAGAATTGCCGAAAAAAAAGCTCGAGATAAAGAAGAAAAAGAAAACACCATTAAGTTATATGACACGCTATTGAACTCTCTGTCACATGAATTACGCACGCCCATAGCGGCCATTTTAGGAGCAGTAGAAATTTTAAAAGAAAAGAATGTTAATGTTTCTGAAGATGTAAAAAACGAATTACTTTCCGAGATAGATATTGCGGGTAATCGTTTAAATAGGCAAGTAGAAAATTTACTAAACATGAGCCGATTAGAAACAGGCATGTTAAAGCTAAATTTAGATTGGTGTGATTTGAATGAATTGATGTATTCAATAATTCAAAAAAATACTCTTCAAACCCAAACCCATCAATTTGAATTTACCGAAAATGAGACTTTACCTTTAGTGAAAATTGATGCGGGTTTGGTCAGACAATCCATATACAACATACTTTATAATGCAGTACAGTACACCCCTAAAGGCAGTGTAATTAAAATTGCAATTGCTATTCAGGATGAAAAAGGCATTATTACGATTTCGGATAATGGTAAAGGTTTTCCCGAAGATGAGATTCCTTTTTTGTTCGATAAATTTTATCGTTTGCCCCACACTCAATCGGGTGGAACAGGTTTAGGACTATCTATAACCAAGGGTTTTGTAGAAGCGCACGGAGGCACGATTACAGCCGACAATGCTCCTTTGGGTGGGGCTGTTTTTACGATTTCAATTCCTATGGAAACCACTTTTATAAACAATCTTAAAAATGAATAAGGCCGAAATATTAATTATTGATGACGAACCACAAATCCGTAAACTTTTAGAAATTAATTTAGAAAGTAACGGATACAAAGTAAGTCAGGCTCAAACCGCTAAAGAAGGAATGATTATGGCCGCTAATCATCCGCCTGAATTAATCTTGTTAGATATTGGTTTGCCAGATATTAATGGACACGAAGTTTTAAAGGAATTACGCGTTTGGTATAATAAAGCAATCATCATATTATCAGTTGAAAGTAGTGAAGTCGATATAGTGAAAGCGTTGGATAATGGTGCTACCGATTATTTAACGAAGCCTTTTAGAACGAACGAATTATTAGCTAGAATACGCTCGTGTATTCGCAGAAATAACACCGAAGAAAATAAAAGCATTTTAACTTTTGATGATTTACAAATAGATTACAATTCCAGAATTGTAAAGAAAAATCAAGAAGTAGTAAAACTTACGGCAACCGAGTACCAGTTATTTTGTTTGTTTGCCAAAAATGAGGGCAGAGTATTAACCCATCAACTGATTTTAAAAGAAATTTGGGGCGTAGGTTTTCAGACAGAAACTCAATATTTACGAGTATTTGTGGGTACACTTCGTAAAAAAATAGAAGATAATCCCAATCAACCCAAACACATCATCACCGAAAGTGGCGTAGGGTACCGTTTCAATTAATCAGTCTTTATATTTTCTTTATACATCGCATCTGTTCTTTTATAATTTGCCAATAGGCTTTAAAATACCTTTGAATTATCAAAATCAAAAGTTATGGAAAAACTTAAACATGGCATCAGTAATAAAATTACAGCCGCTTCTTTATTAGTCGCTTTAGGAATTATTTATGGCGATATCGGAACCAGTCCATTATATGTATTAAAAGCAATTGTAGGCAATCGCCCCATTAATGAAATTTTAGTTTTTGGAGGAATCTCCTGCATATTTTGGACACTCATTTTACAAACCAGTGTAAAATACATTTGGCTAACCTTAAGAGCCGATAACGATGGCGAAGGAGGAATATTTTCCTTATATGCTTTAGTGCGCCGTTACGGAAAAAACTTAGCGATTCCCACTATTTTAGGCGCCACTACCTTATTGGCAGACGGTATTATTACCCCACCCATTTCGGTAGCTTCAGCCATTGAAGGTTTAACCATGATTCATGGATTAGAAGATTTACCAACTGTTCCTATTGTAATAGTGATTTTATCATTGTTATTTTTCTTTCAACGATTTGGAACCCAAAAAGTAGGCTCGGCATTTGGCCCTGTAATGGTGGTTTGGTTTACCATGTTGTTTACCATGGGAATGATTCATTTACTACAATTTCCGTCGGTATTAAAAGGATTAAATCCTTATTATGCTTACCAGTTATTAGTAGAATACCCACATGGATTTTGGTTGTTGGGTGCTGTCTTTTTAGCCACTACAGGTGCAGAAGCTTTATATTCTGATTTAGGACATTGCGGACGACAAAATATTCGCATCACGTGGGCGTTTGTAAAAGTGTGTTTGTTGGTTAATTATTTAGGGCAAGCAGCCTGGTTGATGCATCAAGGGCAACCCACGTTGGCGGGCAGAAATCCATTTTTTGAAATGATGCCCCAATGGTTTTTAATCATAGGGATATTTATTGCTACTTGTGCTGCCATCATTGCTTCACAAGCCTTAATCAGTGGGAGTTACACTTTAATCAGTGAAGCCATGAATTTAAATTTTTGGCCAAGAGTAGCGGTTAGGCAACCCACCGAAAGCAAAGGACAAATCTATATTCCCAGTGTAAATAATATTTTGTGGGTAGGATGTATTTTAATGATTTTATACTTTAAAAATTCTGAACACATGGAAGCGGCTTATGGATTTTCCATCACTGTAGCCATGATGATGACTACCATTTTATTAAGTTATTTTTTAGTGTACAGATTACGATGGAATAAGTTTGCTGTAGTTGGATTATTACTGTTATTCAGTACTGTAGAAATTTCGTTTTTCATAGCCAATGTGGCTAAAATTAAAGAACGATGGATGTTTTTGTTTTTTGAATTGTTCATTTTTATGGTGATGTATATTTGGTTTTACGCTCGAAAAATCAATAATCGATTTACCAAATTTGAGGATTTGGGTAAATATGTAACTCAATTTAAGGAGTTGGCTAACGATGATAGCGTTCCCAAATTTTCAACCCATTTAATTTATTTGACCAAAGCCAATAATCGTCATGAAATAGAAGAAAAAACCATTAAATCTATTTTTTCTAAAAAACCAAAACGTGCCGATGTTTATTGGTTTTTACACATCAATCGAACCGAAAGTCCTTATACCTTAACTTATGATGTGTCTGAATTAGTAGATGATAAAGTAATTAAAGTAAATATTAATGTAGGATTTAGAATACAACCCCGTACGGAGCTTTATTTTAAAAAGATTGTACAAGATTTGGTGCTTAACCAAGAATTGAATTTACACATCAGACCCGATGGTTCTACCAAATACAATTCTGAACCGGATTTTAAATTTGTAATTGTAGAAAAATTCTTATCCGTAGAAAATGAATTTAAATTAAGAGAAGGCTTATTATTGAATTCTTACTTTTTATTAAAACACTTAGGACAAAGCGATAAAAGTGCGTTTGGTATCGACAAAAACGATGTGGTTGTAGAGCAAATTCCATTGATATACCATCCTGTTGAAAACGTTCATTTAGAGCGAATAAAAAAGTAGGATTATGACACCAAACTATAATATTTCTATTTTAGCTTGATTTATTTTATTCATGGGTAAACAAAATGAAAATAATTGGTTTGATTATAATTCTGTTTTTTATAACACCGTTGTTAGCACAAGAAACTGTAGATACTTTAAAGATTAAGCCTAAAAAGTTTACCATAGATGGCGCTGTGGATACTTATTATGGAATAACAAATCCTAAAATTGGAGCAAAACAATTGCCATATTTTGTAAGTTCAAATGCAGTTAACGCTCCCAATATTAATCTTGTTTATGTTGCATTCAATTATCAACATTCATTTTTTAGGATGCGTGTAATACCAGGTTTTGGAACTTATATGAAAGCAAATTATTCCGCAGAACCTAGCTACTTAAAAAATATTGTGGAAGGATCTATTGGATTACGTTTACACGAACGAAAAAATATTTGGATTGACGCAGGTGTTTTGAGTTCTCCATTTACAAATGAAAATGCGATTAGTAAAAATCAGCTGATGTATACCCGAAGTTTATCTGCCGAAAATTCTCCGTATTATTTATTTGGTGTTAAAACAACAGTTCCGCTTACTGATAAATTAACTTCTTATGTTTATTTGATTAATGGATGGCAACAGATTCAGGATGTTAACAATGAAAAGGCATTAGCAACTCAAATAGAATATAAACCTAATGACAGGCATCTTTTTAATTTTAATACCTATGTAGGTAACGAAAATTCAAGGTTTAGTCCTACGAATGGCATGCGCTATTTCGCCGATATATATTGGACTTATAATCATCAGAATTTTTCAGCCTCTTCAAATGTATATGTTGGAAATCAGAAAAAGATAGCAGTTGACCAACATCAAAGTAATAACTTTTGGTGGCAAGCCAATATAATTGGTAAGTATCAATTTACACCAAAAACGTCACTATCGGGTAGAATAGAATATTTTAATGATAATAAAAAGGCTGTAGTTTCACCTATAAATAACGTTGAATCATTTAGGGCTTATAGTTCTGGGTTATGTCTAAACATTAATGCTTCAAAAAATATACTTTTTAGATTAGAAGGAAGACACTTTTTTTCGGATAAAGCAATGTTTGTAAAAGGCAATAATAATCTTGTTAGTAATATGACTTGGATTGTTTCTAATTGCACAATCTCTTTTTAATTAAAAAACAGTAAGCGTTTATTTTCTTTCAATCTTAGTAGAAACGTAAACCCCCAACAAGATAAATGCAATAGAAATATATCCTAATACATCGTAATTGATGAGTAGATTCCCTACACTTTTATAAGCAACTACACCACCAATTAAAGAGGCGATTCCAGCACCCAGCTGTTGAACAAACGAATTAATACTCATGAATCCTCCGCGTTTGTCAGGAGAAACTACAGAAGTTATTAAGGCTTGTGTAGGAATCATTCTGCCCGAAGCAGTAATAAAAAACAATCCAGTTACACTTAAAATCATATAGATAATGGTAGTAGATAGATTCGTTAATAAAAAAATAGGCACCACAGAAAAGAATCCGAAAATCATGAATAATTTATGCTTGCCATATTTGTCGGCTAATTTCCCAATGATTGGCGATGTAAAAATGGTAACCAAACCTCCAACTAAATAAACCAAATCTAAACGACTTTCACTAAAACTTAGATTTAAGACTAAATAGGTTGAAATGAATGGAATTATAATAAAATGACCAATCATCAGAACAAAGGATAACAACAAAGCATATTGTTGATTTTGATTGGATTTTATACTGCGATAAACTTCCAAATGGTTGGTTTTTTCAGTGCTGATATGTCCTTTAAGTTCAGGCACATAAATAAGAATAAGTATTAAAATCAGTATTCCCAAAGAACCAACAGCTACAAAAGGTGCGTGCCAATTCCATAGCGTGGTGAGTTTTAGTCCAAGTGGTACTCCTAATACCGAAGCCATGGAAAAAGCAGCCATAATATAAGCCATAGCAGTAGCTCTTTTTTCATAAGCAATGGTATCGCCCACAATAGAAAGTACTTGAGAGCCTAAAATTCCTCCAAAAAATCCAGCCAATATTCTAGCAGAGGTAAGTAGTAAAAAATTAGGGGCAAAAGCACAAGCAAAGGTGCCGATTAAAAAACCTACATAAGCAAAGGAAAGTACTTTTTTACGGTCGTATTGATCAACAAAAAAAGAGCTCAATAAACTAGAAACGGCCGCACTTAAAGAATAAGAGGCTACAATAATTCCAAATTGTTGATTGTTGATGTGTAAAGTATTCATCAAGCTAGGACCTAAAGGCATCAAAATCATAAAATCAACAATGTGAGTAAAGTTGATGGCGGCCAGTATTAATAGTAAGGCGGTTTCCTTTTTAGTCATAACACTTAAATTATGTGGCAAAAGTACTTGTAATTTGTGTGTTATTTTATGATTTTAATAGATATGCTTTATAGTTTTAACCTTCAATAGATATTTTTTGAATTGGGTTAAATTCATATTTCATTTTTCCGAAGTTGTTATTTTTTAAGCTTAGCTTAGCCACAATGAGTTACTGATGATTCATTGTAAATCAATTACGGTTATGTCTAAAAGTCAAGACGCTAAAAAAACGGCGAAAAAGCCTGCGCTTAAAACACCAAAAGAGAAAAAGGAAGAAAAACGAAATAAAAAAGACAAACGCGATTAGGTTTGTATCACGCCTAAATTGAATGGTTTTTCAATAGGGGCGTGGTTGGCGGCTTCTATTCCCATGGATATCCATTTTCGGGTGTCTAGTGGGTCTACAATGGCGTCTGTCCATAAACGCGCAGCAGCGTAATAAGGCGAGGTTTGCGCGTCGTATCTGCTTTTAATTTTGTTGAATAATTCAGCTTCTTTTTCGGGAGTGATTTCTTCTCCTTTGTTTTTTAGCGAAGCGGTTTCTATTTGCAACAATACTTTTGCGGCTTGTGTGCCTCCCATAACTGCTAATTCAGCACTTGGCCATGCGAATATTAAACGAGGGTCGTAAGCTTTTCCGCACATGGCGTAATTACCTGCTCCGTATGAATTACCAATAATTACAGTGAATTTAGGTACTACGGAATTACTTACCGCATTGACCATTTTGGCACCATCTTTTATAATGCCTCCGTGTTCGGATTTACTGCCTACCATAAAGCCCGTTACGTCTTGTAAAAATACCAAGGGAATCTTTTTTTGGTTGCAGTTGGCTATGAATCGGGTGGCTTTATCGGCACTGTCGGAATAAATCACTCCTCCAAATTGCATTTCGCCTTTTTTGTTTTTGACTACTTTACGTTGGTTAGCCACAATACCTACTGCCCAACCTCTGATTCGGGCGTAACCCGTGATGATGGTTTGTCCGTAACCGTCTTTGTATAATTCTATTTCGCTGTTGTCTACCAATCGTTTGATGATTTCCATCATGTCGTATTGATCGGCGCGTGATTTGGGCAATAGTCCGTAAATGTCTTCAGGGTTTAAAAGAGGTTTTTCGGGTTTGGTGCGGTTGTAACCTGCTTTTTCAAAATGCCCAATTTTATCGACTATGTTTTTGATTTTGTCTAAACAATCTTTGTCGTCTTTGGCTTTGTAATCGGTTACGCCCGATATTTCGCAGTGTGTGGTGGCTCCGCCTAAAGTTTCGTTATCTATATTTTCGCCTATGGCGGCTTTTACCAAATAACTTCCGGCTAAAAAGATACTTCCTGTTTTATCTACAATTAAGGCTTCGTCACTCATAATCGGTAAGTAAGCTCCGCCTGCTACACAACTGCCCATTACGGCAGCAATTTGGGTAATCCCCATGCTGCTCATTTGAGCGTTGTTTCTAAAAATGCGTCCAAAGTGTTCTTTGTCTGGAAAAATTTCGTCTTGTAAGGGTAAATAAACCCCTGCGCTATCTACTAAGTATATAATGGGTAATCTGTTTTCAATGGCAATTTCTTGCGCTCGTAAATTCTTTTTAGCGGTAATCGGAAACCAAGCGCCTGCTTTTACAGTAGCATCGTTGGCCACTACAATACATTGTTTACCTCGGATGTACCCGATTTTTACAACTACACCTCCAGACGGACATCCGCCGTGTTCGGCATACATGCCATCCCCAACAAAAGCACCAATTTCAATATTGTCTTGATTTTCGTCTAACAAATAATCAATGCGTTCACGCGCGGTCATTTTACCATCGGCGTGTAATTTTTCGATGCGTTTTTTTCCGCCACCTAATTTTACAACAGCCAATTTTGACTTTAAATCTGAAACTAATAATTTATTGTGGTCTTCGTTTTTGTTAAAGGTTAAGTCCATGGATTTAGTTGTTGAAATTTTGTCAAATTTAGGAATATTGAAATTGAAATGAAGGTTTTAGTATAGATTCTGTCTTTCTTGTGATAAACAAGGTTTAAGGCATTAGCCAATTGTAAATTTAATGGTGAATTATGAATGGTGAATTATGAATTTTGTTTAATCGTTTAATCGATTTTTACTTTCCAACTTTCAACGAAAAAAGCTGAAAGCCCACAGCCGACAGCCGTATCGCCAGTCGTTTTTTTTATTTCATTCCACTGCGTTTCATTTCCTAAAAAAGAACTCCAACAATGGCTCCGTCATTAACGCGGGGATATTTGAGTTTTGATTTTTTTCATCCTTCAAAATCTAATCCGTCATTCCAACTATAATAGACCAACCATCGCATATAAACATATACTTGTTAATTGGTTATAAATTTTAACTTTACAATCAAGTTAAATTTCAATAATAATTGATTTTATTATATTAAATGAACAGGGATTAAATCCGGAGTTAGTTACCAAGGAACTCTCGGCAACTGCTTTGATTTATAAAATACAGATATCGAATGCTGAAAAATATTCACAATATAAATGAACTCAGTTCAACAATACAAAACGTTCATTCAGAACTTCAGGTTGCTGCAGCTAATGCTGTCAACAAAGCCTTAACGCTACGAAACTGGTTAATTGGATATAACATTGTGGAGTATGAACAAAAAGGATCAGATAGAACAGAATATGGTTCAAATTTGCTGGCGGTACTTGCTGAAAAATTAAACATAAAAGGACTTACAGCACCTGAATTATCAAGAACACGTCAATTTTATCAAACCTATAATTACTTTTTTGGGACAGTGTCCCAAGAGTTAGATAATTATTCTAAACGGTTAAATTTTGGGACAGTGTCCCAAGATTTTGCAATTGATAATGATAATGCGGCAATTAAGCAGTTAGAGCTCTCCGAAAATCAAAATGAATTACTTGTTCCGCCTAAGGTACTTCTTTCAAAGCTCTCCTATTCGCACTTCGTGGAATTATTAAAGGTTACAGACCCACTCAAGCGAACGTTCTATGAATTGGAATGCATCAAAGGTACATGGAGTGTGCGCGAACTCAAACGACAAATTGCAAGTTTGTATTTTGAGAGAAGCGGACTTTCTCAACATCCCGAAAAATTAGCCGAACTAGTGCATCAAAAAACACAACCTCAAGCTTCAAAAGACATTGTTAAAAATATTTATGCTTTCGAATTTTTAGAAATTGGCATTCAATCAATTGTTGAAGAATCAGATTTAGAAACCGCTATACTGAATCATTTACAGCAATTTATGATTGAACTTGGCAACGGATTCTGTTTTGAAGCACGACAAAAAAGACTTTTAATTGGCGAAAACTATTACTTCATTGACCTGTTTTTCTACCATAGAATTCTAAAATGTCATGTATTAGTTGAACTAAAAATTGGAGCTTTTAATCATGGAGATATAGGTCAATTGAATACCTATTTAAATTATGTAAAAACAGAGATTTCTGAACCATCAGATAATCCACCAATTGGCATTTTATTGGTAGCCGAAAAGGATCATGCTTTGGTAAAATACGCCACAGCAGGGTTAGACGAAAACATTTTTGTACAACAATACATGTTACAATTACCTAAATTGGAACAACTGAAAACATACATCGAAAACGAATTAAAATACCTAACAAATAATAAAGGCTAAAACATCTCTTTCCGCAAAGTAAAAGCCGTTTAGCCAATAGTTTTGTTTAATCGTTGAACCGTTTAATCGACTTTCCAACTTTCGACTAAAAAGCTATCGCCAGTCGTTTTTTTATTCCATTTCACTGCGTTACATTTTATAAAAAAGAACTCCAACAATGGCTCCGTCATTAACGCGAGTTTATTGTTTAACTGGTTTTGGGTAGATTAGATTTATAATTCTCAAATAATTACGGATTAAACAAGTTTAATATTATGGTATAAAACGTTACAAAAAAAGCTTTATTTTGGGTGTAAAACGTTACAAATTTTTTATGTTTGATTAAAGTACGGAGTTTGGTTTTTGATTTTCATAAAGGATCTGGATATATAAACACATAATTATAAAATCTTAAATAATGCATCAAAAAGCCCCCGTTAATGTTACCTGTGCAATTATTTTATTTCACAATAAAATTTTAGTAACACAGCGAAGTGAAAAAATGAAGCTACCTTTAAAATGGGAATTTCCTGGCGGAAAATTAGAAGAAGGTGAAAATGTATTTGAATGCATTAAAAGAGAAATTAAAGAAGAAATTAATATTGAAATCGAAGTTGTAAAACAATTATCTAGTAGTATTTATAATTATGGAACTTTTACCATTAATTTGATTCCATTCCTATCAGAATATGTGTCGGGAGAGATTATTTTATCTGAACATAAGGATTATAAACTACTTGATAAATTAGAACTTTTGCATTTAGATTGGGCGGAGGCTGATTTACCGATTGTTGAAGAATTTCTAAAAATGGAATTATGAATCAAGGATTGTACGAAGAATTAGTCACGAAACTAATTAACTATAAACTAAACGAATTAGATAAAGACACATTTCAAGTCAAGAAAACTTCAATAGACAAAGCAGAAGCTGCACAATTATTGTCTCAACATATTGGTAGAACTATAAAGCAAGCTTTTAACTTAATTAAAGGTGAGGATGTTCTAGAAAATCAAATAGAAATAGCCAATAAAATTATTCTGTTTTTAAAAGAAGAATTGAAAAGAGAAGAGTTTGAAGATGATTTAATTGAAACAGAAGGGAAAATATTAAAAGCAGTTTTTACTAAAGTAGACAATCATTTTACTGATTTAGATTTACATTTAAAAGAAATCACACCTTACACAAGATTAATTCACAGTGAACTTTTTACAGGCGGAAATTCAGGTACAACTTTAGAAAGTGAACTAAGAAAAGAAATTTTATCATCGGATGAAATAGATTTATTAGTTTCATTCATTAAATGGAAAGGCATCAGAATTCTTGAAAGAGAACTAAAAGAATTTACTGAAAGAGGAGGCAAACTTAGAGTAATAACCACTACATATATCGGAGCAACAGATGCAAAAGCAGTGGAGTTTTTGTCATCATTAAAAAATACAGAAGTTAAAGTTTCTTATAATACAGGAAATGAAAGGTTACATGCAAAAGCTTATTTGTTTCAAAGGAAAACAGGATTTAATACAGGATATATTGGTTCTTCAAATTTTTCTCGTTCAGCATTAACTGATGGTTTGGAATGGAATTTAAAAATAACAACCAAGGAAGTTGGCCATATCATTGATAAGTTCAAGAAAACATTCGAAGCCTATTGGCAAAATTCAGAGTTTGAATTATATGATCAAAACATCCATTCTGTAAAATTAGTAGAAGCTTTAAAACAAGGAAAATTTTCAAAGGAATATACTTTTTCAACTTCTTATTTTGACCTAAAACCTTTTCATTATCAAAGTGAAATCCTTGAAAAGTTAGAAGTTGAAAGAACAGTTCATAATAGATATAGAAATCTTTTAGTTGCTGCTACAGGAACTGGAAAAACAGTTATTTCTGCTTTTGATTATAAAAATTTTAGAATTAATAATCAATCATCAAAGTTACTTTTTGTCGCTCATAGAAAAGAAATTTTACAACAAGCAAAAGCAACTTTTCAAGGAATTTTAAAAGACAATAATTTTGGTGATTTATGGGTTGATGGTATAGAACCAAATTCAAATGAATATGTTTTTGCTTCGGTTCAAACTTTGAATAATAGACTTAAAGACATCAAACTTTCGCCATATTATTATGATTTTATCATAGTCGATGAGGTGCATCATATTTCAGCATCAACATATCGACCTATAATTAATTATTTTAAACCAAAAGTTTTATTAGGATTAACGGCAACTCCTGAAAGAATGGATGGTGAAGATATTTTGGAGGATTTTTGCAATCGTATTGCTGCTGAAATTAGACTTCCTGAAGCTTTAAATAAAAAATTATTAAGTCCGTTTCAATATTTTGGAATTACAGATAGTATTGACTTAACAAACGTTAAATGGGAAAAAGGAAAATACGTTGCCAGCGAATTGACTAGTTTATATACAAAAAACGATGTGAGAGTTGGACAAATAATTTCAAATCTTGAAAAATATACAAACGACCTAAATGATGTAAGAGCCATAGGATTTTGTGTAACACAAGAACATGCCATTTTCATGTCCGAAAAGTTCAATTTCGCAGGTTTAAAAGCAGAATGTTTAACGGCTAAAAATTCTAGTGAGCGAGATAGAATTAGAGAACAATTCAAGAAAAAAGAATTCAATTATTTGTTTGTAGTTGACATTTTTAATGAAGGTGTAGATATCCCAGAAATTGATACTGTTATGTTTTTAAGACCTACAGAAAGTTTAACAGTTTTTCTTCAACAATTAGGACGTGGTTTACGTTTGGCTGAAGGAAAAGATTGTTTGACCGTTTTAGATTTTGTAAGTAATTCAAGACCTGAATATGATTTTGAAAGTAAGTTTAGAGCATTAATAGGAAAAACAACTACATCAGTTCAAAAAGAAATTGAAGATGATTTTCCACATTTACCTTTAGGATGTTCAATTATTTTAGAAAAGAAAGCAAAAGAAACTATTTTAGAAAATATCAAAAGAGCAACATCTTTGAATGTAAATCAATTGATAGCAAAAATTAGAAATTTTCAACATCAAACAACTTTGCCCTTAACATTAGAAAATTTTATTAAATTAAATCATCTGCCAATTGAAACAATTTACAAAAAAGATAGTTGGTCAAGACTATGTCAAAAAGCAGGAGTGATTGATGATTTTGAACCAATTAATGAAAAGCAAATTTATTCAGCTATTAGCAAAAAATGGTTGTCGACTAATTCTACAAGTTATTTCAATTTCATATTACAAATAGCAAAGCAAAATTTTGACATTAGAATCAATGATTTTAGTGAAAATGAAAAAACAATGCTACTAATGCTTCATTACGATGTTTGGCAAAATGCTAGAGGTTTTGATTCTTTGGAAGAAAGTATAAAACAAATTGGAAAAAATAAAACTCTAGTTAATGAAATTATTGAAGTTATAGAATTATTGATTGACAGAATAGGTTTTAAAGAAATTGATATTAAACTTCCTTATGAGCAACCTTTAAAATTACATGCTCGCTATACTAGAGATCAAATTTTGGTGGCTTTTGGTTTAAGTACTTTTGATAAAAAATCCTCTAATAGAGAGGGAGCAGCTGAAAATAAAAATTTAAACACAGAAATACTCTTTATTAATTTAATCAAATCAGAAGAAAATTTCTCTCCAACTACAATGTATGATGATTATGCTATCAGTGAAACTTTATTTCATTGGCAATCTCATAATGCTTATGGACCAGAAACTCCTAAAGGACAATCTTACATAAATCATCGTCAGATTAATAAAAAAATCCTCCTTTTTGTTAGAGAAAAAGCAAATGACGAAAACGGAAACACGCTTGGATATGTTTTTATTGGTGATGCTAATTTCATTGAAACAGAAGGCTCAAAACCGATGAGTATAAAATGGGAACTCAATGAATCCATACCAAACTATTTATGGAAAGAATCAGCTAAAATGTCTATTGGTTAAACTTTCTGCTATATAAATTTCTCTTCTATCCTTATCTTCAATTCTTGATTATTTAAAGGGAGCATTTTATGGGTTGATTGGTTCTTTCGTGTTAGCGGTAGAGCCAAGTACCGTGTACAGGCGAAAACGCGACCTGAGCCGATAGGCGAAGGGAACACCCTTTTTTTTAGTGATTAGTGAATGGTAATTAGTGATTAGCTTTGTTTATTCGTTTAATCTGTTTTTTAATCTGACCTGAGCGAAAGCGAACAAGCGAAGCAAACCTGAAACAAAACAAACCTGAAAGCCCGATGCTACAAGGTAAGAACACCATAAAGCGGTATGTTTTCCAACCAATTTTCTTTTCGGTACGGATTCATAGAAAATCGTAAGGCGTTGTGGGTTTGGTATTTTTCTTCAAAAACTTTTAAACTTTTGGCTTTTAAATTTTCTTCGGCTTTAACTTCAATCGGAATAATGTTTTGATTTTTTTGAATGATATAATCCAGTTCGGCAGTGGCGCTATCGGCAGACCAATAATGTAAATCAAATTGTTGCACTAATTCTTGAGCCACAAATTGTTCGGTTAATGCACCTTTGAACTCCACTAAAATTTGATTTTTATTCAATAAAATTTGTTCATTAACGTTTGCCATAGCATTTAATAAACCTACATCTAGTAAATACAATTTAAACACATCATAATCTGTATATGATTTTAAAGGAATGACTGGTTTAGAAATGTGTAAGGATTTATGTAATAATCCGGCATTGGTTAACCAATTAATTGCGGTTTCAAAATCTTTGGCACGTGCTCCTTTTTTAAGTTGTCCGTAAATGAATTTTTTATTTTCTTTAGCTAATTGCCCTAAAATGGATTGCCAAACCATTCTTATTTTAGGTACAATTTCAATAGGGGCATACTTCGCAAAATCATTTTCATAACCCTTTAAAATATTGGATTGAACGTTTCGGACTTCTGGAAAACTTTGAGTTTTTAAATAGGTTTGAACTGCCTCGGGCATACCTCCTACAAAATAATATAAGCGTAAATATTGAGTTAGTTTTTCGTGAAAAGGGTTGATGATTTCCCAATCTTTATTTTGCAATGCGGTTACTAAAGGGATTTCATTCAAGTTGATTAAAAACTCTTTAAAGCTCATAGGGTAGAGGTTTAAAAAATCAACTTTACCCACAGGGAAAGTATTGTTTTTTTGAAGAGAAACACCCAGTAAAGAACCTGCCGCCATTACATAATATTCAGGCGCATTTTCTTGAAAATATTTCAAAGCGGTTAGTCCTTTTTCGGCTTCTTGAATTTCATCTAAAATAATTAGTGTATTGGGGGCTACTATTTTTTGGCCTATTTCGATTTCAAAAATGGAAATGATTCTGGTAATAGAAAAATCATCAGCAAAGATTTGTTGTAACCGCACACTACTTTCAAAATTGATATATACTACATTTTCGAAATGCGTTCTGCCAAATTCTTTCATAATCCATGTTTTTCCTACCTGTCTTGCCCCTTGTATAATAAGAGGTTTTCGGTTAGGATTTTTTTGCCAAATTTCTAAATCTTGAATTATTTGTCGAATCATACTTCTGAAATTTATTTCAAAAATACATTTTTTCGTTCATAAAAGTGTGTTTATTTACATTTTTTCGTTTGAATAAATGTGATAATGGTCGTTTTTTCGTTTTAAAAAGTGTGAAACTTCAATTGGAAACGGATGAAAATAAAGGTGGATTAGTTTTGTTTAATCGTGAATTGGTTTAATCTTAAGGCAATAGCCATTAGGCAATAGCCATTAGGCAATAGCAGTTTTTTAATTTGATATTCTAAATTTCAACTTGCTCAAAGTCTTTGACATTCGACATTACGACTTTATGACATTCGACTTTTCAACTTTTGACTAAAACTCATCACCACCACCACCGCCATTTCCACCGCCTTGAGGTTGTTTTTCTTTTTCGTTTTTCTTTTTGTTGAAACGATAAGTAAAAGATAGGGTGATTTGTCTTTCTCGGAATTGCATTTCTCGATAAGAATCCATTACGCCCGATAAATAAGTGTCTTGTAATCTTTTTCGGGAATTAAAAATATCTTGAATATTTAAGGTGATGGTTGCTTTTTCTTTAAGTACATCTTTGCTTAGGGCTAAGTTTCCACTTAAAACGCCTCGGATATTTCCTTGGGCATTTTTCATAGGCGCGTTGTACGTTCCATTTAATTGAAAGTCAATTCCTTTGGGAAAGGAAATTCTGGAATTGATTCTGGCAAACCAACTAAAGGCCACATTGTCAAATCGTTGAGTTACGCTTTGTCCTGTTTGTGAATTGATGTAACTAAAAGAACCATTGGTTTCGTTTCTGAAAAAGTTGTAGTTTCCATTTAGTCTCCACCATTTAAAGGGTGTGTAATTTAGGGTGAATTCGAATCCGATTTTGTCGGTAAATCCAATATTAACAGGGGTGGTTAAAACCACAGGAGTATTAAAGTCTGCACCGCCTACCACGGTTACATTTCCTTCGGAGTCTACAATGTCTTTTCCGTCCACTACAGTTGTTACATTCATACCTGATTCTCGTCTAACTACCTGAAAAGAATTGTTAGTGTTGTTGTAATAGGCAGAGGTATTAAAAGTCAACTTGTTCCATCTTTTTAAATATCCAATATCGTAAACGTTTGAAATGGCAGGATCTAAATCAGGATTTCCTTGAAAAAAATTAATGTTGCTGGAATATTCCGAAAAAGGATTGATAAAGCGGTCTCTGGGGCGGGTGATTCTTCGGCTATAATTGGCGGAAAAATTACTGGTTGCTGAAAATTCATAAGTAATAAAAGCACTCGGGAAAAAGTTAACGTACTGCTTTTTATTGAAATCTTGCGTGGTAATTTGATTGATGTCAATATTAGAATGTTCCATGCGTAATCCACCCAATAAAGATACTTTACTGATTTTAGTACCCAATTGACTGTAAACGGCATTGATTTTTTCTTTGTATTCAAGTTTATTGGTAAAATTCAAATTAGGAATATATACGCCATTGTTTAAGGAATCAACTTTGTAATCCGTAATTAATTCGCTGTAATCGGCACGGTAACCGACTTCTAATTGATTGCCTTTGCCAAAAGGTAATACGTAATCGGTTTGAATAAAATGACGGTTTTGGTTTTGATTACTTTTTGTTCTTTCTGTAATGGTTGGGGTAGTGGTAGAGGTTAATGATTTTTCGGTAATTACCGATTGGGTGTCGTTGTAGTTTTTGGAAACAGAAGCGTCAAAAGTTAATTTATGTCCGTCTTTTTTGAATTTTTGAACAAAATTGGTGGCGTAAGAAAAATCTTCTCCTTTAGTGTCTTGATTGTTTAATCGATTTCGGATAGAAGTTAATATTTTGTTAGCATCGTAATCATAATAATCTACGTTGTCGGGCGATAATCCTTTGTTTTCACGGTAGTTAATCACATGTGTCCACGAAGTGTTTTCGGTTAAATACAATTCAATGCCTAAATTCCCATTATAACCATCGGAACGACGGGTCATTTTTCGTTTTTCGTAAATATAATTTTTAACGGAATTGTCTGGATTTAAATACTTGGTGTCGTTAATAAAATTACCTGGACCATTCCGCAATCCGTATCCTTGTGTGGTAAATACATTAAACTTTTTGGTTTTGTAACTTAAGTTGGTGGAAACGGTTTGGTTATCCGGAATACCCGCAGTTAATAAAACACTGCCGTTTAAGCCCGTGTTTTTTCCTTTTTTAAGTACTATATTAATAATTCCAGCTCCTCCTTCGGCATCGTAACGCGCCGATGGATTGGTGATGACTTCAACTTTTTCTACCGAGTCTGCGGGTAAAGATTTTAAAGCATCGTTAATGTTTATGCCCGCTAAGCCCGATGGTTTGCCATCAATTAAAATGCGTACGTTTTCGTTTCCTCTTAGGGTTACACTTCCGTCTGCATCTACCGCTACCGATGGCACGTTGTCCAATACATCACTAATGGTTCCTCCTTTAACAATCATATCTGCGCCAACGTTATATACTTTTTTATCTAATTTGATTTCAACCGTAGAACGTTCCGCAACTATTTCAACTTCGTTGAGTTGTTGTAAGTCAGGTGCTAAAAACAGCGTGCCTAAATTCAGGTCTTCTTTGATGTTTTTTCCTTTAATATCAATGCTTTTAAAAGAAATAAACTCTATTTTAATATCGTAGGTTCCTGTGGGTACTTCTACAGAAAAATCTCCTTTTTCATTAGTGATTCCACCCGTTAAAAAGTCTTTTCTAAGGGTGCTTTTAAAAGTAATCGTGGCGTATTCTAACGGAAGTTTGGTATCTTTTTCTATGATTTTTCCAGTTACCAATACTTTTTTAAGGTCGGGTCTGTTTTGAGCATGACTTAAAAAGAATCCCAATAAAAATAGTATGGTAAAATAATTTCTCATAGAATATGAATATAAAAGGTAAAGTTGCAAATTTATTGTTATCTGTTGGTGTACCCAAAACCTAGTTGTTAATTAAATCCCAAAATAACTTAAGCTAATACCTAACACCCATTACCCAACACCCAAAAAAAGCTTATTTTAGCCATCGAAAAAATCTTCATTATGCAGCCGTTATCAATTATCATTTTAATAGTGTGCTATTTTGCACTGCTTATACTAGTGTCTTATTTCACTTCGAGTAAAACCGATGGTAACGATGCTTTTTTTAAAGCGAATAAAAGTTCGCCTTGGTATTTGGTAGCTTTTGGAATGATTGGCGCTTCGCTTTCGGGTGTGACTTTTATTTCGGTTCCTGGTAAAGTAGAGGCTTCGCAATTTGTTTATTTTCAGTTGGTGTTAGGTTATATTGTAGGGTATTTTATTATTGGAACAGTATTACTTCCAATGTATTACAGAATGAATCTAACTTCCATTTACACCTATTTGGGTGATCGATTTGGACGATTTTCATACAAAACAGGCGCTTGGTTTTTTATCCTTTCCCGAACCGTAGGTTCTAATTTGCGTTTGATGTTGGTGGCCGACGTGTTGCAAACTCTGGTTTTTGACAAGTTTAATATCCCTTATTGGGTAACGGTTTCGGTAACTATTTTACTTATTTGGGTATATACCTTTAAGTCAGGAATCAAAACCATCGTTTGGACAGATACGCTACAAACCTTATTTATGTTGCTTTCGGTAGGATTTTGTATTGTTATTGTTTCGCAAGATTTAGGTTTGAACATTTCTAACATCTCTGGATTTATAGCTGATAGTGATTTTTCAAAAACTTTCTTTTTTGATGATTTTAGTTCACCAGATTATTTTTGGAAACAATTTTTATCTGGAACTTTTATCGCCATAGTTATGACAGGTTTAGACCAAGACATGATGCAAAAGAATTTAACCTGTCGCAGTATTAAAGACGCCCAAAAAAACATGTTTTGGTTTACCATTGTATTAACTATAGTGAACTTTTCGTTTTTAGTGATGGGATTGTTGTTTACAGAATATGCGGTTAAGCATGGTATAGATGCACATAAAGATCAGCTATTTCCGATTTTAGCCAATGAATATTTGGGAGTAGGTGTGGCGTTCTTTTTTATTTTAGGATTAATTGCGGCAGCTTATTCCAGTGCCGATAGTGCTTTAACTTCATTAACTACTTCTTTTAGTATAGATATTTTAGAAATCGAAAAAAGATACAAAGTAATCAATCAAGTAAAGATTCGTCAGCGAGTACATTTGATGTTTGTTTTTGTGTCTATTTTGGTGATTTTAGGCTTCAAATATTTTATTAATGATGCCAGTGTAATCGATAAAGTATTAAAATTTGCAGGATTTACCTATGGGCCATTATTAGGATTGTATGCATACGGACTATTAACCAAGTGGGAAGTGCATGATAAATTGGTGCCATTTGTAGCCATTTTTGCCGTAATCAGTTCCATAGTTTTAAACTTAAATAGCGAGGCTTGGTTTGGATTTGCATTCGGATTTGAAATACTATTAGTGAACGGATTGATTACCTTTTTAGGATTATTAGCCATTAAAAAGGCGGTTTAAACTTTTGTTTTGGGAAATATTTTATTGATTTTTTTGTGTTTAGGGATTGGGATGTTGTTTCAAAAAATGGCAATTTTCCCTCCGTTAAGTCATAAAATACTCAATCAGTTTGTGATTTATGTTTCCGTTCCTGCCATTGCATTGTATTTTATTCCTGAAATTGTAATTACAAAATCACTTTTTTTTCCACTCGGAATTGCTTGGATTGGTTTTGGACTTTCCTATTTATTCTTTAGTATTTTACAACGTTTTTTAGGATGGTCTGATAGTTTAACAGGATGCTTGATTTTAACTTCAGGATTAGGAAATACTGCTTTTGTCGGATTTCCGATTGTGGAAGCTTTTTTCAAAGAAGAAGGACTAAAAACTGCCATTGTAGTAGACCAACCCGGAAGTTTTGTAGTGCTAACCACTGTAGCAGTTTGGGTAGCTACCATATATTCCAGAAAAACCACTGATTTAAAAACAGTAGGTAAAAAAATGATATCCTTTCCTCCGTTTATCTTTTTTTTAATCGGCTTGGGTATGAATGTGTTGGGATTCCATTTTTATGATGAAATTAAAGTAGTACTCGAAAAATTAGCAGGAACAGTAACTCCGTTATCTTTAGTTTCTGTAGGAATGCAATTGCATTTTAGTAGGCAAAGTAAACATTGGGGATTTTTAGGTTTAGGATTGTTGTTTAAATTACTAATAACGCCGTTGTTTTTTTATGTTTTTTACGTTTTGATTTTAAACGGAAAAGGATTGGAGGTACAAGTATCATTAATACAATCTGCCATGCCTCCTATGATTTCTGGAGCTATTTTAGCTTCAATGTATGGGTTAAAACCCAAGTTAAGTAACATGATGGTAGGGGTTGGGATTCCATTATCTTTAATTACTCTATTTTTATGGAATTTATTGATTCAAACGATTTAAGAAAATAAACAAAACAGTACTTTTGCGCTTTAAAATATTCCACATATGAATGTTCAAATTTTACCACAAACTTTAGAATCTTTAATCGAAATTGTAGGCAAAGATTTCGTTTTTACCGACGAATTTACTCGTAACGAATATGGTCATGACGAAACCGAAGATTATGTGTTTCCTCCATCAGTAGTGGTAAAACCCACCACACCTAAAGAAGTTTCTGATATCTTACAACTTGCCAGTGAATTGGAAATTCCGGTAACAGCGATTGGTGCCCGAACAGGATTGAGTGGGGGAGCTTTAAGTATTCATCAAGGGATTGGTCTTTCTATGGAAAGATTTAATAAAATCATTGAAATAGACGAAAAAAATTTACAAGTTACTGTTGAACCAGGGGTAATTACGCAAGTGTTGCAAGATGCTGTTTTAGAAAAAGGATTGAGTTATCCGCCCGATCCAAGCAGTAAAGGGTCGTGTTTTATAGGAGGAAATGTTTCCGAAAATTCCGGAGGTGCTCGTGCCGTAAAATATGGAGTAACTAAAGATTATGTGTTGAATTTACAAGTGGTATTGCCTAACGGAGAAATCATTTGGACAGGCGCCAATACCTTAAAAAATTCTACGGGATACAACTTAACCCAATTGATGGTAGGTAGCGAAGGTACTTTGGGAATCATCACCAAAATCGTATTAAAATTAGTTCCTAAATCCAATCATACGGTGTTAATGTTGGTGCCTTTTTATCAAGCCAATCAAGCTTGTGAAGCAGTTTCTGCTATTTTTAGAGCGGGAATTGTACCGAGTGCTTTAGAATTTATGGAACGTGATGCGATTGATTGGACCTTAAAATTAGTAGAAGGGATTAATGTTCAAGTGCAAGATGGGATTCAAGCCCATTTATTAATTGAGGTAGATGGGAATAATCAAGAGGTGTTGTTTTCAGAAGCTGAAAAGATTGCAGAAGTTGTAGAAGCTTTTCAAATCGACGAAATTTTATTTGCCGATACCGAAGATCAAAAAAATGCCCTTTGGAAGCTGCGCAGAAGTGTAGCCGAAGCCGTAAAAGCCAATTCTGTTTATAAAGAAGAAGACACCGTTGTACCCCGTTATGAATTACCGACTTTGTTGGCAGGTGTAAAAGCCACAGGCAAAAAATATGGATTTCAATCGGTGTGTTACGGACACGCTGGCGATGGTAATTTACACATCAATATTATTAAAGGAGATTTAACGGACGAGCAATGGCAAAACGATGTTCCTAAAGGAATTCGTGAAATATTTGAACTAACCGTAAGTTTAAAAGGAACGCTTTCGGGTGAACACGGGATTGGTTACGTACAAAAAAACTATATGGATATTGCCTTTAACGAAGTGCAATTAAACTTAATGAAAGGTATTAAAAACGTATTCGATCCAAAGGGAATTTTAAATCCTGGGAAGATTTTTCCGGATAGTTTGTAATCAACAAAAACGAATATTAGGACTTTATAAAAAAGATAAACTTAAGTAAAATAAAAAATCCGCAGAACCAGTGGCTCTGCGGATTTTTAATATATTCAAATAAAAATTAGAATTGTAAGTCTACTACGATATCAAATTCATCATAAATAGCTTTGTCTCCTAAACCAGTAATAAAACTGCTTGAACCATATTTAATATCATAAACTGTTCTGTCTACTTTTAAAGCAGCGTGAGCTTTGCTTCCGTAAACTGAAATTTCGAATTTCACAGGAGCAGTTTTTCCTTTAATAGTTAAATCAGCAGTTACACTGTAAGAGTTTTTTCCTAAAGCTCCGATTGATTTAAAAACCAATTTAGCAGTTGGAAATTTTTCTACTCCAAAAAAGTCATCTGCTTTTAAGTGTCCGTCTAATTTGTCTTTGTACTCACCAGTCATATCGGTTGAGTTAATTGTAGTCATGTTAACGGTAAAGTTACCACCTACTAATTTTTCACCATTAAAGATTAAAGTACCTTCAGATAAAGCTACAGTACCTTCGTGCGAACCCGTTACTTTGTACCCTTTCCAAGTAGTTTTACTTTTAGCTACGTCTACTTTTTTACTAACGTTTTGAGCGTTTACAGATAATGAGCCTAAAGCTACAACTAACGCTAATGCAATGGTTTTGATTGTTTTCATGTTTATTATGATTTAGATTAATGATTACTATTTAATTTAATGGTTTTTAGGTTTTAGGTCTTAGGTTTTTTTACTAGGTTAATGGTTTTGGGACTTTGGTTTTAGGTCTTATGTATTGGATTTTTTAATTTTGTTACCCAACACCCAACACCCAACACCCAACACCCAACACCCAACACCCAACACCCAACACCCAACACCCAACACCTAACACCTAGATAACTTCAAACAACTCTTCTAACGGTTTTCTTACTTTTTTAAGATGTTGGTTTCCGTCTTCATTTGAACGATATCCTATAGCCGCAACTACACTGGCATGAAGGCCTTTTTCGGTTAAGCCTAGAATTTCATTATATTTTGCAGGTTCAAAACCTTCGATGGGTGTGGCGTCAATTTTAAGTTCTGCTGCGGCATTTAATAAATTTCCTAAAGCTAAATAGGTTTGTTTAGAGGTCCAAATGGCTTTTTGTTCGCTAGAGAATTTATCAATTGCTCCTTTAATATAGTTTGAAAATCCTTGTAAGGATTCAGTATTTACATTTCTAACTTTAGCTATGTTTTCTACGTAAGCATCGATTTCTTTTTCCCCTGGATTTACCACATTAACAAAAACAAATAGGTGAGAAGCATCTACAATTTGTGATTGTCCCCACGAAGCGGGTTGTAATTGTTTTCTAATCTCAGGATTTTCGATAATCAACACTTTAAAAGGTTGTAAACCATAAGAAGTAGCTGCTAAGTTTACCGCTTCTTTGATGAATTCTAAATCTTTTTGAGACACTTTTTTAGAGTTGTCGTATTTTTTAGTGGCGTATCGCCATTTTGCATTTTCTATGAAGTTCATATTTTTTTGATTTTAATTTTTTAAGCCATTAGCCAAAAGGCATTAGGCAAAAGTTATTATTTTTTTCTTTGTTTTTATTTTGTGTACGATAGATACACACATTAATACTTAAGCCTTAATACTTCATATTTATCAATCACTGCCTAATCCTATCTAAATATTCGTTTAATTGCTTTAATTCTTGATTCGTAAATACTTCTTGCATCTTGTTTTCAAAGGCTTCTACTTTAGGATCTAATTCTTGTAAAGTGTCTAATCCTTTTTGGGTAATGTTTACTTCTATTTTTCGGCGATTATCCGGACACACTTGTCTGGAAACCATTTCTTTTAATAACAACTTATCAATCAATCGTGTGGTGTTACTGGTTTTAGCAATCATGCGCTCTTGAATGTCGCACATGTTAACCGCATTTCCTTTTTGACCTCTTAATATTCTAAGCACATTAAATTGTTCGCTAGATAAATCATACGGTTTTAAAATCTCATTAAAACGTTCACCTAAAATGTTTTGGGTATATAAAATGTTTAATACCGTTTTTTTAGGTAAAGCTATTTTATTTTTAGATTTTATGATTTCTTCGATTGTCATTCTTGTATCTACAATATTTGTATGTACAAATGTATGACTATTTTTTGAATAAAAAAGAATTTTAACATATATTTAATTTTTTTAGAATTATTGTTTAGAGGAATAAAATTTCAGAGGTAGATTCATTGTTTATTACAATCCAGGGGGTATTGATACGTATTACTTTTCTAAAATTGAATTTTTATGATATATCTTTAAAAAATAAAAATTAACATAATGTTATGTTAACATATTTTTTTTATTTTTGAAACATAACTTAAAAACAACTATTATGAAAAAAATGATTCAAAAGGCATCAATTGTATTGTTTGCTTTATTTACACTAGGGGCTAGTGCACAAGATCAGGGGAATGCATTAGACTCTTCAGGGGAAAAGAAAAATGCCGTAGCCGCTTATTTTGGACTTCCAGGATTTGGAGTTGGGTATGCTAGAAAGTTTACAGATCACACTGCTTTAAGAGTTGCGGGTACTTTTGCTGGTTTTAAAAGAGATATGAATGACATAGATGTTGGTGATAGAAAAATTAACGCTAGTGCCAGCTGGAAATTTAATAAGATAGATTTGTTATTTGATTATACTCCTTTTAAAGAAAGTTCTTTTAAGTTAGTTGCAGGTTTGGCGTATATCTATAATGGTAAAACTACTGTATCAGCTGTAGCGGCAGAAGACGAGACAGTAACAGTAGGGGGTATTACTGAAACTATTAAAAAAGAAGATTTAGGTGGTGTAAATGCCCTTGCTGATTGGACAGGAGTTGCTCCTTATATTGCAACTGGTTTTGGACGTGCTGTGCCTAAAAATAATGTAGGATTTGGTTTTGAATTAGGAGGTTATTTTATTGGCTCTCCTGAAACTAGCTATCAATCTTATGGATTAACCACAGTTGGTGAAGATGCAGGATTAGTAAATGTTGAAGAAGAAAGCAAAGATTTCAAAGATGCTGTTAGTAAATTAAAATTCATGCCAAGTTTGATGTTTCATTTTACTATTAAATTATAATACTAAAAGTTTAAGCATAAAAAAACCTCGTTAGCCTAGGCGGACGAGGTTTTTTTTATGCAAAAAAATTAAGATTTTTGTTCCTTGTTAAAGTAAACCAAGTAGTAATACATTTGTTTTTCTTCGTCCCAACCTTTTTCGATAAACTTATCGGCACTTTCAGGATTAATAAAATCCATTTTAATTTGAATATGAGTGTCTAGATTGATTACATTTTTAATGCCTTTTCGAGCATCACTTACCGCATGGTTTGCAATAGGGAAGGTGGTTACATCCTCGATGCTGTATTTATGACCACGGTCTTCTTTGTAATTTTTAAATTCAGGAATTAATTCAGGATTTCGGAATACTTCGTTTAAAAAGTTACTTTCTTCAAAATTGTCGTTTTTAGCAAAGTAGTTTACCGAACGATTCATAAACATCACTTCTTCTTTTTTGTCTTCGGCAGGTAAAACCACATCTTTGGCAAAACCCTGACAAAATTTTAAATACTTTTTAGTGATGTAATTTTCATCGGCAAAAGCATCTACATTTAAAAAGTGTTCCAACCAATAACGGGTATCGTATCGGTTACTATCTACCGATAGAATTTTGTAACCTTCTTCTTTTTTAGTGTTTAAAATCAAACAGCCTTTATCTAATTTGTTTAGGTTAACCCCTTGTTGTAGAATCAAATCTATATTTTGATTTTTTTCAGCAAATTGTAAAAAGTCGTGTTTAATTTCACTTTTAAAAATACCAATAGCGTCTACGGTTTGGTTGTCTAAAGTTACGTGGGTTAAATAGGAAACATATACTTCGCCACTTTTGATGTGTGGATTTTGTGATTGCTCGTATAAATGTTTGGCAATTTTAATAGAATTTTCGTGAGCGCTATCTGGATTTTCAAATATGGCACTACACATCATGTATAAATCGTTGTATTCCAAATCTACTTCGTGGATAAACTGAAAGTAGTTTTCTTCTTTTTCACGAAAAGGTTTAAAAAAGTATTCTTTCATTAAAGGCACGAACTCATCCGATAAAGGATAGGCTTTTTCGGATATAAAATAAGGCTCGTTTTTGCCTTTATTCCCTACCGTATGTACAGAAAGGCTTTCAATATGCGTATTGTATAGATTTATCATAAAATCAATTAGTAGTTATCTTCGTATCCAAAGTCTTCTTCAAAACTTTCGTTATCATCAAATTCATCGTTGTAATAATCTTCCTCATCTACATCATCTTCAAATTCGCCAAAAATATCGTCGTTTGTAACCGAAAAATCATTTCCGTTAGGAACGACTCCATGAGCAAATAAAGTAATCGGGTAGGTTAAATCAGTTTCTTTATCTTCAATAGCAGCTAGTTCTACAAAAAAGGTCCACATGTTTAAAAAATCGTACACGTAAATGATTTTTGTTTTTTCTTGATCTAAGATTTCTGAAAGTTGAAAATCTTTCATGGTTTTTTCGCCAGGAGTATCGGTTTCAAACAAAGGAATTTCTTCTTCTTGTGCCCACTCATCATCGCAAGTATAAAACGAACCTACTTCGGAACCATCAAATCCAAAAGAATTTATAATAGCATTGTGTAAGTCTTCTAAAGTTTCAGTGCTTAAAATAGCAACGTCTCTGAATACATCTTCTTCAACATCTAGAATTACTCGAAATTTGTAAACCATAATTTTATTATAATGTAGATTAATTTTTAGCCTCAAAAGCAAACACTTTAAATGCTTTCTAAGTTATTTTTACTCGTGCATTAAGCAACTTTAAATAGATTCCAAAATTAGTTTAAATCTGAATTTTTAGGCTTTAAATTGACTTTTTTTTACCACGAGGGACAATAAATTATTAACATTTATAACAACTATTTGATTAATGTCTTTATAATCAATAGTTTATTAATTTTTATTGAGAAATATCATTTTTTTTAAGAAGTGTTTGGTTTAGGTATTGTTTTTTCGATTTCATTTTTGTTACTTTATAATTGTCGTTTTAGAAAAACGGTTACATAAAAGGAATATTAATAATTAAAAATGAAAAGAGTATGTCTGCTACATTTCAATCCATTGACAAGGAATCAATAGGCATGTTAAAATTTCCTGTGGAGGATATTTTAGAAGACAATGATGACGCAATTATCGAAAGACAAGAAAGTTTAAGGCACGCCTTACTTTTAGGTAATTTAGAACACATTAAGGCTAAAATCTATTTTGAAGACGATAGCTCCAGAAAAGTAGTAGAAACTACCATTTGGGGTGTAACCGATAAAAGAGTGATTTTAAAGAAAGGGGTAGTCATTCCTATCAATCGTATTCATAAAGTACATGTTCACGAATAGTATTAGTAAAGATTATAGTTTTACAAAAGCTTCCGTAAAAGGAAGCTTTTTTTATGTGTTTAATAATTAGTAAAAAGAATATTTAAATTTTAAATTTGGATATTTTTGTCAATGGCAAATTAACTTATAATTCCCTAAACATAAAAACTAGAAAGGATTGTTAACTTTTAAGACCTTTAGTTTCATTAAACCACCAGGTAATTTCCATTCTACTTCGGTACCTTCTTTTAAACCAATTAAAGCGACTCCCATACCAGATAAAATCGATATCTTTTTTTGAATAACATTGGATTCAGAAGGAACAGTTAGAGTAAAATATAGTTTTTGATTAGAATTGATTACTTCTACTTCGATTTCGGAATTAATACGAATCACATCATCTTTTATACTTTTATCAGAAACTATTTTAGATTTGGCTAGTTCTTCTATTAATTGTTTTGCTTCACTAGTTTTTTGATTTGGCGAAAGATTACTTAAAATATGAATGATTTTTTTGTAATCTGTTTTTGAAATAATTGGAGTCATAATTTGGTTATTTTAATTGTAATAAATGTCTTGGTAGCTTAAATACTTATTTTCGCTGATTCTTTTGAAAATAGTATTGGCTGTAATTTCTTGTAATTTTTCAAATCCAGCAGCTCCAACAAGTTCGGCTAAAGATTCTAAGGTTTTTTCATGATAATTAAATACACGAACGCTTTTATCTGTAATATCTAAGCCCCTATACAGCATTGGATTTTGAGTGGTAATTCCAACAGGACATCTGCCACTATCGCAATCTAAAGCTTGTATGCAACCTAATGCGAACATCATTCCTCGGGCACTATTAACGCCATCTGCCCCCAAGGCAATCATTTTAATAATGTCAAAACTGGTTACAACTTTGCCTGAAACTAAAATTTTTATTTTATCTCGAAGTTCAAACCGTATTAATATTTTATTAGCAAAAACTAATGCTTCTGTTAAAGGCATTCCTACATAATCGCTAAATTCTAGCGGTGCAGCTCCTGTGCCTCCTTCTGTACCATCAATTGTAATAAAGTCTGGAATAATATTGGTAGCTACAATTTGTTCTATAATCTCTATAAATTCTTCTTTTTTTCCAATACATAATTTAAAGCCTACAGGTTTGCCTTTAGATAGATTTCTAAGTTTTCTTAAAAATAAAACCAACTCTTTGGCATTTGAAAATTCACTATGGGCGCTAGGAGAGTGTACACTTGTGTACGGTTCTACATTTCTGATTTTAGCAATTTCAGGCGTGTTTTTAGATGCGGGTAACAATCCCCCGTGTCCAGGTTTGGCTCCCTGAGATAATTTTAATTCAATCATTTTAACTTGATTGAGTTGAGATTTTTCAACATAAAGCAATTCATTAAAACGCCCATTTTTATCTCGGCAACCAAAATATCCGGTTCCTATTTGCCATATTAAATCTCCGCCTAATAAATGATAATCACTAATGCCACCTTCGCCTGTATTTTGTGCAAAATTGCCCATAAGAGCACCTTTGTTTAAAGAACTAATCGCTGTTTTGCTTAATGCTCCATAACTCATTGCGCTAATGTTGAAAATACTAGCGTTATAAGGTTGTTTACATTGATGATTTCCAATGTTGATTCTAAAGGAATTAACGTCTGCCTTTTTAGGATAAATACTGTGATTTAACCACTCAAAACCAATTCGATTAGGGTCGTCTTGCATACCAAAAGCAACAGTTTGTTTTTCGTTTTTAGCTCGTTGATAAACAATGGAACGTTGTCTTTTATTAAATGGTTTTCCATCAAGCTCGCCTTCAAAAAAGTATTGACGAAATTCAGGACGAATAGTTTCAAAAAACATTCTTAATCGACCGATTAAAGGATAATTTTTCCAAATAGAATGTTTGGTTTGAAAATAGTCGTAAGCAATTAAACAGAAAATAATACACGGAAAAATAAGCCAAAACCAACTAATTAGTTCAAGCTGAAACATCACAATAAATAACAATACAAAAATTAGGGTAGGTACCCATATATAAATAATAGCCCGCATTCTTAAAAGAAATTAGAAATTAATAAAGTAGTAAAAATTGATAATGAAAAAGCGTTACGCTAATCCTCCGTATTTCAAAAAAAAGTTAAGAAATCGGAGGCCTAATTTACAAAGGCTTTGTTGTTCGTATTTAGCAATACACGACGTGTCCCACCACATAGTAGTAAGGATTTTGTCAAAAGTATTTGTTGTATTGCAGACATATTTAAATCAACTTAAAAAAGTAAAGGCTAATATATGACATATAAGTTAGAAAAACCAAGCTTTTGTGTGAAGATTGAATTCTTTATCTTTTTACACTATAAAGCAATAATTTAAGGTAAAACAACCAGAGGAGTTTCTCCTTCGTAGACTAAATCATCAATCAGAAAATTTCTGAATAAGTGGTCGGTTAAAAATCGAGACCCTTTTTGTAAAATTAATATTTCGTTTACAGAAGAATTATTGATGATATTTTTTAAATCACTTTTGTAATGATTGGTTTTAAAAATGGTGTAAGAAGTATTAAACTTTGACTCAAATAAAGAAACAAGTTCTTTTAGTTCTTGTTCTATATTATTGGTGTTTTCAGTTGGATTTCCCCAATAAAAAAAGTTTAGTTCAGATAAGTCGGTTTTAACAAAATTCAAAAAGTGATTTAATGCTAAAATATTTAGCTTTTCACCAGAAACTCCAACAAATATTTTCTCGGGAATAAAATGATGTATACTATCTGGTAAAGCAATAATAGTATGATTTATATTATTGGTGATTTGAATGATTTTACTGCCCAAGGTGATTTTCTTGATTAAGGATGTTCCTTTAATTCCCATAAAAATCAAATGGTCAAAATCAGTATTGGCAAGAAGTTCCTTAACAATAGTGGGTAAATCAAGTTCAGTAACTAAAAAAGAGACCGAGTTAGTTTCTGGTAAAATGTCTGCAGCGAATTTTTTTAGTTTTTTTAAACTTTCCTTGATTTGATTTCGAATAATTTCTTGTTTATCATTTTCAGGTGTAAAAACAGGAGTAATGGCTACTGTTTGATGAACCAACAATAGAGTAGCCCCGGATTGTAAACTCCATTCATAAGCTTGTTTAACAAGAGAATTGGCTTGTTCAGAAAAATCTACTAATGCAATACATCTCTTTTTCATGAAAATGATTTTTAGGTTAAGGTAGGCATATTCAGACTTTCGTATACTTTATTTAAACTATTTTCATTATCCGAAATTACAATTAAGATGTCGTTGCCTTCTAAAATAGTAGAGCCGCTTGGAGTTAAATATTTATCTTCTCGTTTAATCATGGTAATGAATGCTGTTTTAGGAAAAGCTAAATCAACAATTTTTTTACCTACAATCTGATTATTGTTATTTACCAAAATTTCTTGCATTATTGTTTTGGGTCTGTCTGATAAAAACGCTTCTGTAGGCGCCAAGGGTTTTACTTTCTCGGGTAAGGCCACGTGTAACCATTCCGCAACTAAGGTTAAAGTGGTTCCCTGAATTAGTACCGAAGTTACCGAAATAAAAAATACAATGTTAAATATCATATCTGCTTTTTCTATTCCTGCAATTAAAGGATAGGTAGCAAATACTATGGGTACAGCTCCTCTTAATCCTACCCAAGAAATGTAAAATCTTCTGCGTAATTTCATTTCAAAAGGTAAAAGACTGATAAAAACACTAATCGGACGGGCAATAAAAATCAAAAACAACGAAATAACAATACCTATTCCGATTACTGGAACAATGTGAGTAGGATATACTAATAGTCCTAAAGTTAAAAACAAAACAATTTGCATTAGCCAAGCTAAACCGTCGTACATTTTTAGAATGGCTTTTTTATGAATCAAATCTTGATTGGCTAAGTAAACGGCACAGATATAAATTGCCAAAAATCCATTTCCACCAATAAAATCAGTAAAAGAAAAGGTGGTAAACATTAAAGCAATTACTAAAATAGGATATAATCCTTCAAAATCTAATTTGATTTTATTGATGATGAATTTGCTAACAATTCCAAACACAAATCCGAAAATACCACCAATAATCATCTGTTTAAAAAACAACGGAATGACTGAAAATATACTTTGGTCTTGATTTACAACTAAACTTAAAAAAGCAATGGTTAATACGTATGCCATAGGGTCGTTACTTCCGCTTTCAAATTCCAAAGTAGGGCGCAAATCTTTTTTAAGTGCCAGACTTTTTGAACGTAGAATGGAAAATACAGCTGCTGCATCGGTTGAGGACACAATGGAACCCAACAGGAAGCTTTCATAAATAGTAAAATCTGTAATGTAATAAACGAAAGTTCCTAGAGTTAAAGCTGTTAAAAGTACTCCTAAGGTAGATAATGAAAAACCGACCCAAACGATTGGTTTTACAGAAGTCCAGTTGGTGTCGAGTCCGCCCGAGAATAGGATGAAATTTAAACACACCACACCAATAAATTGAGCAATTTTTGAATTATCAAAATGAATTCCTCCGATACCGTCAGAACCTGCTAACATTCCAATGGCTAAGAATAACAATAACGTTGGTACTCCAAATTTATAAGAAGTTTTTCCAGCAAAAATGCTTATCAATAATAGAATAGATCCTATTAATAAAATGTTTTCAATGGTTAGACTCATTATGTTTTTTTGATTTTTGCTAAAATAAACTTTAAGACTTTTGAAAACAAAATACCCTAAACAAAAAACCGGTTTGTTAACCTAACTTTAACTTTTTGGCATCTGTTTTTATATTTACGCTAAATATTTAAAATTTAGATTTCAACCAATTTCCGCGTTAATGACAGTAGTGAAAATCCTTTTAAGCCAGCCCGAATTTTGGCTGAGTTAAAAGATTGCAACGAATGGCATGACTCGCCTAGGCGAGGAACGCCCTAATCCTATTTTATATTTTCTGCAAAGCCACCATTAAATCATCAACATCTTTGGTTGTGTTTAAATAGCTAAAGGATATTCTAATAGAAGGTTTTTTTAATAAATTTTCGGAGAGTATTTCTTGTAAAACGTGTGACGGTTTGCTACTTCCTGATTGACAAGCACTTCCTCGGGAAACACAAATACCTTGCATATCTAGTAAAAATACAATCATAGCGGCTTTAGATTCTTCTAGCGGTAAAGTAATGTTTAAGATGTGCGGTGCGGTGGATGTTCCTCCATTAATTAGGGTTTCCGGAAAAACTTTTAACAATTGGGCTGTCGCATATTGTTTTAAATCTGTCAAGTGTTTTTGATTGGGAATTAAATTTTCGATGGCTATTTCTAAAGCTTTAGCCATTCCAGCAATCGCAAAGGTGTTTTCGGTTCCTGCTCGTAGTCCTTTTTCTTGATCACCACCTTTAAAAATAGCGGGTAAACCCAAGGTCTTTTTCTTATAATAAAATCCGATGCCTTTAGGGCCGTGAAATTTATGGGCACTTCCGATTAAAAAATCTACAGGAATTTCAGAAACATTAAGGACTTCTTTTCCTAAAGATTGTACGGTGTCCGATAGGAGTAGGGCGTTGTATTGCACACACCAATCACTTACTTTTTTTAGGTTGGTAATGGTGCCTGTTTCATTATTTACATGCATCAAGCAAACCAAAGTGGGCGTGGTTTCTTGTAAATTTTTTTCGAGTTCAGCATAGTTGATTTCCCCAGATGCAGTAATAGATATATAAGTAATCTCTACGTTATTTAAGCTTTGAATGGTATCTAAAACCGCGTGATGCTCAATTTTAGTGGTTATAATTCTTTGAATATGATGCTGTTGCACACATCCATGAATAATGGTATGTATGGCTTCGGTAGCTCCAGAGGTAAAAATGATTTCGCTAGAAGATGCTCCGATCAGTTGGGCAATGGTTTTACGAGCATTTTCAATAATAGATTTGGCTTGTCTACCCATGCTGTGGGTGGACGAAGGATTTCCCCAAACACCAGTCATTTGTTCCGTAATCAGTTGAATGACTGCTGGATGAACTGCCGTGGTGGAAGCGTTATCTAAATAAACCATTGTTAATTTTTTTGTTTAATGAGCTCCTTCTGCTTCAATAGCATCTACATTAATGTTTTGTTTTTGAAGAATAGATTTTACCCTAATGGCAAAAAAGGTTAAATATCCGAAACAAATTACAGGAATAACATACGATTGATGAATGCCAATGATGTCTGATAATTTTCCTTGGATAGGCGGAATGATTCCTCCCCCTAAAATCATCATAATTAAAAATGCAGAACCTTGCGAGGTGTATTTTCCTAAACCAATTACCGATAAACTAAAGATGGAAGGCCACATGATGCTGCAAGCCAATCCACCCGATAAAAAGGCGTAAATAGCAATGGTTCCTTCTGTAAATAATCCGACCAACATGGCTATGATTCCTAAAGAACCAAATGTTAATAAAGTTCTGGCAGGTTTGTCGTTACTGATAAAAAAGGCTCCGATTTGAATAAAAATACAAACGATGTAAAAGTATAACGGTGTCATGTCTTTTTGTGCGATTAGATTTACCCCAATAATTACTCCGTAGGCCACTAAAGGAACTATAATTAAAGCTATTTTTCTGGCACTGTTCTTCAGGTTAAAGACACTAATGGCACCAGCCCAACGCCCAATCATTAAACTTCCCCAATACATAGAAATAAATGGTGCGATTTGCGAGGATTGATAGCCTCCGAATTCAGGTAATTTTAAAAGTTCTCCTAGATTACTTCCAATAGCCACTTCAACCCCTACGTAAGTAAAAATAGCCAACATGCCCAACACCAATTGCGGATATTGCATGGCTCCCCAACCTTCGGAGTTTTTTTGTGCTTTTTGATTGGCAAATAATAAACTAATCACAACCACTAACATGGCGCCAAAAAGCCAATACATTCTTTCTTTTTCTAAAGGTTCTAGTATGGTTTTAATTTCGGCTTTGTTTTCGTCTATTTTATTTTCCATATCAAAAACTTCTTCTTCGGAAAAACTAAGAATATCCGTAGTTAAAGATGCTTTTAATAAAGTGTTTTCGGTTTTTAAGTTCTCGGATTTTAAAAAGCCTTCGCTTTTATAACTGCTAAATACTGGGGCAAACATCACAATTAAAAGCCCAGTCATAATAAGTAAAGTTCTTAAGGCTTTGTTGGCTTTTTCAATTGGTTCGTTGGAAATTCCTGCGGGTACTTTTTTAGAGAAATAAAATAAGGCAGCTGCAACAAGGAATAAAGCACCTACGTAAATATATAATTCAATTACGGTGCTTAAACCTAAACTTCGAATTTGATCATCAGTTACATCGGCGGCGCTTCCAAACAAAGCAAAACCAATAATAATAGGGCCTAAAGTAGTTCCTAAGGAATTGATTCCACCCCCTAAGTTCACTCGGCTAGAACCTGTTTTGGGGTCACCTAATAAAATAGCAAACGGATTGGCTGCGGTTTGTTGTAAAGAAAAACCTAAGGCTACGGTAAATAAACCCGCCAACATACCCGTATATACATTCGCTTTTACGGCTAAAATCATAGCTACGGCTCCTAAAGCCGAAAATAATAAACCAAAAACAATACTATTTTTATATCCCCAACTGCCTACAATATCTTTGTTTTTAGCAGTTCCAACGATGAATAAAATCAAAGCCCCTAAGTAATACGCCAAGTAAAAAGCAAAGTCAATTAATTGGGACTGAAATTGGTCTAACGAAAAGTAACTTTTACAAAAAGGAATAAAAATACTGTTACCAGCAGCTATAAATCCCCAAAAAAAGAATACCGAAATTAGGGTATATAATGCGGGTAGGTTAGTGGGTTGCAATTGATTTTTCATAAAAATAAGTTTAGTCTACAGGAAAAAAGCTAATGGCTGTTCCGCCCCCAGGGGCTAAGTTTAAATTGATTTTACTTTTAGAAGTAACTTCTATGGTTTTGATGGTATAAGCTTTTGGATTATTTTCCCAATGCGCCTCTTTTGCATCTTCATAAATTACTGCTTTGTACTTGGTAAATGGTTGTAAGAAATCTAAAGATATGGTTGATTTTCTTGCGTTTTCGTCGGTAATAGCCCCTAAGAACCAAGTTCTTTTCCCTTTGGTTTTTCGAGCAATGGTGATGTAATCTCCAGGCTCTGCTTCCAACACTTGGGTGTCATCCCAATCTACACTTACGTCTTTAATGAATTGAAAAGCATCAGGATATTTTTCGTAATTCTCAATTAAATCTGCTGCCATTTGTAATGGGCTGTACATAGTTACGTATAACGCTAATTGTTTGGCTAAAGTAGTGTGAACTTGATTTTTACTTTTGGAATCGTAATGGCTCATTTTGATTTCAAAAATCCCTGGAGTGTAATCCATTGGCCCGCCTAGTAATCTGGTAAAAGGTAAAATGGTTTCGTGCGATGGAGGATTTCCATTGCTCCAAGCATTAAATTCATTACCACGTGCGGCCTCGGCAGCAATGTAGTTCGGGTAAGTTCTGTGTACACCTGTGGGTCTGGATGATTCGTGGGAATTAACCATGATTTTGTTTTCGGCAGCCCGTTGCACCACGTGGTGGTAGTGGTTTACCATCCATTGTCCGTCGTGAAACTCACCACGAGGAATAATGCGTCCTACATAACCCGTTTTTACGGATTCGTAACCGTATTTTTTCATTAAATCAAAAGCACGGTCTAAATATCTTTCGTAGTTACTTACCGAACCCGAAGTTTCGTGGTGCATAATCAATTTAACGTTGTTCTGCTTGGCGTAATCCGTTGCCTCGGTTAAATTAAAATCGGGGTAAGGAGTCATAAAATCAAATACATTTTCTTTCCATTTAAACGCCCAATCTTCCCAACCTACGTTCCAACCTTCTATTAAAACGCCATCAAATCCATGTTTTTTAGCAAAATCTATGTAACGTTTGGTGTTTTGTGTATTGGCCGCATGTTTTCCGTTAGGAATCAATTTTTCGGGGTCTGGGTTATATTTATCGGCATAGTTCCAACTGCCTGTGCCTACGTGCATATCCCACCAAATACCTACATATTTCATAGGTTTAATCCACGAAGTGTCCTCTATTTTAGAAGGCTCGTTTAAATTTAAAATTAATTGAGAACCCGCAATTGCACGAGCATCATCGGTAATCATAATCGTTCTCCATGGAGATTTGCAAGGGGTTTGCAAATAAGCTTTGTCTCCAAAAGTATTTGGGGTTAATTGCGATAATAAAGAATAATTACTAGGATTTACTTTTAAGTGCATTACAGGATAATTCATTACCGCTGCTTCAAAAATATTTACATAAATGCCTTTAGCGGATTTTAATTGTAAAGGAGATTGTACATTATATTTTTCTGACCTTCCTTTGGCTCCGATGCCATTATCATAATTTAATTTTTCGGTATCAATTTCCGATAGCAAAGATTCCGTATAAACATATTCGTTACTGTCGTAATCTCCGGGAATCCAAAAGGCTTTGTAATTCTCGGTTAAGTTGAACTCGGTGATTTCATCTTTAATAATAAAATGGTCTAATTTGGATTGTTCAGGAAATTCATATCTAAAAGCTACCCCTTCGTTATAAGCCCTAAAGTATAAGTTTAATTTTCTTTCGGTAGCTATTTGTTCCAATTCTACCACCATTTCGTTGTACTCGTTTAATATCGATTTTTTCTCGCCTAAAACAGGTGTCCATTTTTCGCTATAGGGTAGGGTTTGAGTATCAATAACTTGAAACTGTTGAGTAAGTGAAGTGCCGTTTTTTAACACAATTCCCAATTTACTTTCTTGAATGATAAAACCTTCTTTGTAGCTAACAGAATAGGTTGGTGCTCCTTTTTCAGATAATTTGAATTCTAAATGAATTTCGCCAGATGGAGAAAATACAGTTTGGCTAAACATATTGTTTAACACCAAAAAACATAATAAAACAAATACCTTTTTCATTAAAATTGTTTTTGAGTGAGCATAATTTTCAAATATACTAATCGTTGGTTTTAATATGGTACATCGCTTAGCTTTTTATTAACATTGATTTCACAATAGCATTTTGAGCTTTTTATTCATGAAATAATGATATTTTTGCTCGGTAATTTATAAGTATGAAAAGATTTATTTTTTTGTGGGTTGTTTTATTCGCGGTGAGTGCTTGCGATGATGGTAATTTTAAAGTGACTAATTTTAATTTTGATACAGCTACTATTCAGAATTGTAATGGAGTATTGTATAAAATCAATAAAAACGAAATGTTGCTGTTGGATATTCCTGCAACCACTTTTGTAAATACACCTACCACAGAACCTATTCTTTTAAATGTAAATGCAACCAATAGATTGATTTACAGACAATACAATACCACGGTAACAAGCGATTCTTTTTGTACCACTATACCACCTGCCAGTTTATCAGTTTCCGAAGAGTGGAGTGTAAAAGAAGGCGTAGAAAAATCTACAGGATTAATACAAATTATTACTACCGAAATTAAAGATGCGACTACCGAAGTCGTAACAGGCTATAACCACGAAATACGTCTTTTAAACGTAGCATTTACTAATGCTAATAGTCAGTTTGTGTTTGAAAATTATTTGTTCGGAAACTATAAAACAGGATTGTAGGATTACTTTATTTTTTAGGTTCTTCTGTAAGAATCTCCTTTAAATTATTCAATCCCATTTGTAAATCATTACCCATTAAGGTTTCCGTGTCGGTAAACCAAAGCATCATATTTAAAGGATATTCCATATTTACCTCGACTCCCCAAATGACTTTAGTGCTGTAAGGCGTTTCTTTTTGAGTAATTATATACGAGGGAGAAATAGATTCAAAAGGTTCCTCAAAACGCAATTCTGTATCAATTCTTCGGTAAGGATCTATTTTAACAATTTCTTGTTCCCCAATTCCTACGTTTTCTTTTTCGCTTTCCCAACGAGCAATAAATCCTTTTTTGCCATCTTCTCCCTTATAGCTTCTTTTCATATTAGGATCCATAGATGCCCAAATGCTGAATTTTTCTTGATTTTTTAAGTTTTTGATGTAATCAAAAACATCGGTGTAAGGTTTATCAATAATGATTTCTTTTTCAACCAAGAAACGCTCTTTAGAAAACAATGCGATTAAAAATGGAATGCAAATCAATATAAACAGCACAAACACCCCTTTTTTAAGAAATTCCATATATATTAAGTAGAGTAAGTTTTTTTTTGATGGGTAAAAATAAAAATTTAACACAAATAAACGTGTTTTTAAAGTATAAACCCATCAAATCAGTTCTGATTTAGTTGCTTAAACGTATTTTGAGGGTGTTAATTCGTGATTATTCTTCAGCAATTTTATGAATCATGCCATTGAAAATAAAACCGTGAAACGGAAGTACCGCATACCAATACAATCTTCCTAATAACCCTAAAGGTCTAAAAGTTGCGGTTTGGGTAAGCACGTTATTATCATCTATTTTAAATTCTAGCCAAGCTTCTCCGGGTAATTTCATTTCGGCATATAATAGTAAACGTTTTTCATCTTTATTGGCAATCATCACACGCCAAAAATCAAGCGCATCACCGGTATTTAATTCAGTATCACTTTTTCGGCCACGGCGCATGCCAACACCTTTCACCAACTGATCTAAAAATCCTCTGATTTCCCAAAGCCAATTGGCATAATACCAGCCATTATTTCCACCAATAGACCATATTTTTTCTAAGGCTTTTTTGCTGTTTTTAAGTTTTAGTTTTTTAACATCAACATAACACCCATTGGTAGGAACTTCAATAAACTTTGAAATTCCTTTGAGTAGTAATTTACTACTTTGCGCATCTTTCCAGCTAGATATTACTTGGTTTTGCTCAATTTTATCAAAAGCCAGTTTAATCGCAGTTTCGTAATCTAACGGTTTAATATTCAGTAATTCAGCTAAAGAATTAGGCTTGCAAACCACTTCCACTTTCATGCTGTTTACCAGGTTTTTAGCCAGTGCATACGAAGTAGCAGTTACAAAATATAACCAATACGACGATATCCTAGGAGTCATAACAGGCACAATCAAAATACTCCTTTTTAAACCCCTTATTTTAGCAAAACGTAAAAGCATTTCTTTGTACGTTAAAATATCAGGGCCGCCAATATCATAACTTTTATGGTAAGTTTCGGTTTTGCCCATTACGCCAATTAAAAATTCAATAACATTACGAATGGCAATGGGCTGACATTTTGTTTTTAGCCAACGAGGCGTAATCATAAAAGGTAATTTTTCCACCAAATCTCTAATGATTTCAAAAGAAGCACTTCCTGAACCTACAATAATACCCGCTTTTAAAGTAGTCAGCGCAAAACGAGCTTCTGATAATATGGTTTCTACATTTTTTCTGGAAGATAAATGTTTAGATAACTCTTCGGTATTACTAATTCCGCTTAAGTAAATGACCTGTTTGGCTTGCGTTTGTTCAATTCTAAGTTTAAAATTAGTAGCACAAATTTCTTCCATGTTTTCAAAATCACCACTTTGTGTAGACATCGAATGGATAAGGTAATACGCAACATCAATATCGTTAGGAATATTTTTAAGGCTCTCTTGATTTAAAAAATCTACTTCAATAACTTTAAGATTAACGTTTTGAAAGTTTTTATAATTAAACCTTTTTTGATCCCTTACGCAACAAACCACCTCGTGATTGTTTTCAAGTAAAACAGGCAACAACCTTTGAGCAATGTATCCTGTAACACCAGTCAGTAATATTTTCATAAAAAACAGATTCAAATGCTATGAAAGATAGTGATATTCTGTTTTGTACAATTTTGAAAAGCTAATTATTTATGAAAAATATTGATTGTTATTTAGTCTGAAAGCCCACCGCCAAGAATCTAGCCCCGATTGCAGTGACATCCTTTTGCAAACGAGCGGAGCCTTGCGAGTTTGTAAAAGATATAACGAAAAGCGGGAAATAGCTTCAAAAAAAAATACTTACTTTTTTATTTGTAATTACGTATTTGTACGTATAAATACTTATATTTGCGCTGTGATAATACTTAATTATTTCGGATATGAAAAAAGTAGTAGTAGTTGGTAACGGTATGGTGGGCTATAAATTCTGTGAGAAGTTCATAGAAAAAGCTCCAAAAGGTCAGTATAAATTAGTGGTTTTTGGTGAAGAGCCACGTCCGGCGTATGATCGGGTTCATTTAAGTGAATTCTTTGAAAATCAGGATGCTAAAAAATTAGAACTGGCTTCAAAAGAATGGTATTTAGAAAATGATATTGATTTAATTACTGGCGAAAGGGTAGTGGATATTCATCCAGTGATTCAAACCGTAACTACATTAAATGATGTTCAATATTCGTATGACTACTTAGTTTTAGCTACGGGTTCATCGGCATTTGTGCCTTCTATCCAAGGGGTAGAAAAAGAAGGGGTGTTTGTGTACCGAACCATTGAAGATTTAGAAGCCATGTTGGCGTATGCTGATAAACTGAAAAAAACAAAACCAAATCCGGTTGGAGTAGTTTTAGGTGGCGGTTTATTAGGTTTAGAAGCAGGTAAGGCGGTAATGGATATGGGATTAGAACCGCATGTGGTGGAATTCGCTCCTAAATTAATGCCCCGTCAATTAGATATCCGAAGCAGTAAAGTACTACAAGTGAAGTTAGAGTCTATGGGGATTCACATTCATTTAAGCAAAGCAACTAATCGCATTTTAGGCGAATCACATATTACAGGATTAGAATTTGGCGAAGAAGATAAATTAGATGCCGATATGTTGGTGATTTCTGCGGGAATCCGTCCACGAGATGAACTGGGTAAAACCTGTGATTTAAAAATGGGATTGCGTGGTGGAATTGTGGTGAACAATCAAATGAAAACTTCCGACCCTAACATATACGCCATAGGCGAAGTGGCTTTGTATAATCAAATGATTTACGGATTGGTGGCTCCTGGATATGAAATGGCTGAGGTTGCAGTGAATCAAATTTTAGGGAATACTGAAATTGTAATGGCGGAAGAAATTGATATGTCCACCAAATTAAAACTAATAGGGGTGGATGTTGCCAGTTTCGGTGATCCATTTATGCCTGTAGAAAAAGGACATTCTATTTTATTTGAAGATAAAACCAAAAGTTTATATAAAAGAATCAACGTAAGCCACGATGGTAAAACCTTATTAGGAGGAATTTTAGTGGGTGATGCCACGGATTACAACATGTTGTATCAAATCTTTAAAAATAAAATTACTTTACCCGAAAATGCCGAAGAATTAATATTAGGAGCCAGAGGCGGCGAGGGCGGTTCTGCTTTTGGAAGTGCTTCTAGTTTACCCGATTCTGCACAAATTTGTTCTTGCGAAAATGTAACCAAAGGTGCTATTTGTGGATTGATTACCAATGAAACTTGTTCCGATTTATCGGGTGTAGTTAAAGCCACCAAAGCCACCACAGGTTGCGGCGGTTGTAAACCGATGGTAGTGGATTTGGTAAAAGAATCTTTAAAATCATTAGGTAAAGAAGTAAAAGACACGGTTTGTGAACATTTTCATTACAGCAGACAAGAATTATACGATTTGGTAAAAATCAATCAAATCAAAACCTATGATGAAGCCCTAGATACTTTCGGACATGGCGACGGTTGCGAAGTTTGTAAACCATTATTAGCTTCCATATTCGCCAGTATTTATATGGAAACAGCCAATAAACAAGTAACCATACAAGATTCTAACGATAGATTTTTGGCAAACATTCAACGTAACGGAACTTATTCAGTTGTGCCCAGAATTGCTGGGGGTGAAATTACTCCAGACAAATTAATTGTTTTGGGAGAAGTGGCTAAAAAATTCGATTTATATACCAAAATCACAGGCGGACAACGCATTGATTTATTCGGGGCTCAATTGAATGATTTACCCGCCATTTGGAAGGAACTAATTTCGGCAGGATTTGAAAGCGGACACGCTTACGGAAAATCATTAAGAACTGTAAAAAGTTGTGTAGGTTCCACATGGTGCAGATACGGAATGGACGAAAGTGTGAGTTTTGCCATTGCTTTAGAAGAACGTTACAAAGGCTTGCGTTCACCACACAAATTTAAAGGAGGTGTTTCAGGGTGCATTCGAGAATGTGCCGAAGCCCGAGGAAAAGATTTTGGGGTAATTGCGGTAGAAGGTGGCTGGAATTTATACGTATGCGGTAACGGAGGCGCTAATCCAAAACATGCCGTTTTATTGGCAGAACAGATTGATGCTGAAACGTGTATTAAATACCTAGACAGATTTTTAATGTATTACATCAAAACCGCAGGACCATTGGTAAGAACTTCCACTTGGTTAGAAAAATTAGAAGGCGGATTGGATTATCTTAAAAAAGTAGTCATCGAAGACAGTTTAGGGTTAGCCGAAGATTTAGAAACCGAAATGCAATCATTAGTAGATGCTTATGAGTGCGAATGGAAACAAGCCATTGAAAGCCCTGAAATGATGAAGCGTTTCAAACACTTTGTGAATTCAGATGATACGGATGACACTTTAGTATTTGTACCGTTAAGAGATCAAAAAATGCCAGCCCTTTGGGAATAACAATCTAAAAAATAATCACATGGAAAACATTTTAGAAAAATACGCCACCGTAACCGCTGATCAAGTAAACGTTTGGTTTTCTGTAGGGAAAACCACTGATTTTCCAACCGACGGAGGGGCATGCATCAAATATAAAGACAAACAAATTGCCGTATATAATTTTACCCGCCGAGGCGAATGGTACGCTTGCCAAAATTTGTGTCCGCACAAAATGGAAATGGTTTTATCGCGCGGGATGATTGGTTCTGCTGATGACATCCCGAAAGTAGCTTGCCCGATGCACAAAAAAACGTTTTCACTTAAAACAGGTAAAGGTTTGTCTGATGAAGATTACAGCATATCGGTGTATCCCGTGAAAGTGGAAGGTGATGAGGTTTTTGTGGGATTCACAGAGTAATGGTGAATTATGAATGGTGAGTTATGAATGATTAATTCTAAGATTTAGAAACCTGAAACAAAATCGGTTATCATGGTTAAATATTTCGCCACATTAAATAATAGCAAAATCATTCTTTGGTGTTATTTGATATGGTATTTAACCACTGTTTTTTTTCATTTTGATTCTTCGATTCGCATCTGGGTTAATTCACTCGGAATCAGTTTTGTAATAGGAGTTGCTTTGCTTTTAAGCGTGTCTGCGTCTAAAGATTGGTTCAAACACAATCAATGGCAAACATTCAGACTTTTTTTAATGCCCTTTTGTGTGTCCAGTTTTTCCTCGTTAATCAAAGGACAAGGGTTTATCCTCATTTTTCCTCCCGAAAGTTTTGAACTATTGGTTTCTGTGGGTAATTGCGTGTTATTTGTTTGTGTGGTTTGTTTGTTTCGGGTTTTGAATAAAGGTTAGGGAGGGGCGGAATTGTTTAGATTAAGTGGGGTTGGAGCGTAAATTGGACTTATTCGTCTTTAATAATATCGTTATAATAATTAAAAATTTCTATTGCCCTTTTTACGACTAAATCTGCATATGAACCGACAGCAATATTAGATTGGATTGTTCCACCGCCAGAGTATTCTTCTTTTGTCATAGTGTTTATGAGCTTTGCTTCAGCATCACGATAAGTAAGCCAAGCTCTTTGTGCATTAATTAGTTCTTTTTGGTCTTCTGATTTAAGATGTTTTAAAAGTTTGTTATAGTATTTGTTCATTAACTTATCATAGGAAGTTGCCATTTCTTGAACTGTTATATTCATTCCTATCGTTGAATAGTCAATGTTCATACGCTCTGAAACTAGTCGTTCTATTCGTAATGTATCTAAAGAAAACTCCATTTGGTCTGTAGTTAGGTCTTGTTTGGTAAGGGTTTCTTTAAATACGGGTATTTGCTTTTCAATTTTGGATTTTAGTTGTTGTAAAATTTGTGGAGTTATTTCTTTTGGACCATCATTTTGTCCAAATGAAAAGTGTCCGACAAAGAAAAAGAAGATTGAAAGTAATAGTTGTTTCATGTGGTTGTCAATGTGTTTAAAGTTTACTATTGGATATCCCTTTTTATTCTTTAATTCTATTTTTTAAATCCATGTTTCCTCCAAGTATTCTAATAACTTCTATTTCATTTTCGTTTAGAATTCTGTAAAAAATAATGTGTTTATTTGCTGTAAATCCGAAAAATTGTGGCTCAATTTCTTCGTAATTTTTACCGATTTGAGGACTTTTGGATATTAATTGACAGAAATCAATTAATTCTTGGTAATATTTATCAGCTTGATTTTCAGACCAAAATTTATAAGTGTATTCATAAATTTTAGACAAATCTTCAACCGCTTTGTTTGTTAAAAAATATTTAGCCATTATTTCTCATTTTGGCTTTTAAGGATTCTAGATGTTTTTTAGGTTCAAATTCCTTTGCAATTCCGCTATCAATTCCTTCTTGAAGTGCATTTTTTAAGATTTGAATTTTGTTTTCTTCTTCCTCTAATAATCTTAAACCAGCTCGAATTACTTCACTCGCATTTTTATAACGTCCTTCTAAAATTCTACCATCAACAAAACTTTCAAAATAATTTCCTAAAGAAACTGATGTGTTACGTCCCATGTCTGTATGATTTAATTTGATTGAAACAAAGTTACCAAATTTTGGTAATTTTTAAATGTATTTGTGAATTTGTTTAATCGAAAAATACATTAAGACTTTTGACTTTCCAACTTTCGACTAATCCTGCGTTAAGGACAGTAGTGGAAATCCTTTTAACCCAGCCCGAATTTTGGCTGGGTTAAAAGATTGTAACGAATGGCCTGACCCGCCTAGGCGGGAAACACCCTTATTTTTTTTAGATATAAGTAATTAAAGGTTTAAGTGAATTCGTGATTATTTTTTCTAGACTCCCCTAAAATAACACCCTAAAATTACGTATTTTGGCTTTTTTCTTTTACAAGCCCACATAGAATGAGTACTTCAGATAAATTTGAACAAGTTATTGGACTGATTGATGCCCAAAATAATCAAGACCCCAATTTAGAAAATACAGCAAACGGAGCGCAACCTAAAGAATTATTATACGCCCAACGAATGACCGAAAAGTTGTTGCAGTTTGAGCCGAATGCTTCTGAACAGGTACAAATTGCAGCACGAGCGCAACACATTTGTCGCTGGAAAATTGCCCGAGATACTTATCCAATGGATAGAGTAGGTTATTTAAAATGGCGTCAGGATTTAAAAAAGTTTCATGCGGATTTAACGGCTTCGTTGTTGCAACAAGTGGGGTATGATGCGGATTTTATAGCACGTGTTTCTTTTTTGATTGAAAAAAAATTATTAAAAAAAGATGCAGAAACACAATTGTTAGAAGACGTGATTTGTTTGGTGTTTTTGGAATATTATTTTGAAGAATTCATACACAAACACGACGATGACAAACTGATTGATATTGTAAAAAAGACTTGGGCTAAAATGTCTGAATCAGGGCATGAAGCGGCTTTGCAATTATCTTATTCCGAAAAAGCTTTGGCGATTATTCAAAAAGCCTTAGCTTAAATTTTTGAATTGTTTTTATGGAAAATCTAAGCACTAAACAGTCGATAGACAAACTTACTTTCAATCGCTTAACTCGATTGTATATGTTGGCATTAAGTGCAATTGCTTTTTCCATTATTATCAGCCACGTGATTATTGATTATCAAATTAGCAATCAAAAAAAAGATTCTTATTTGATTAATATTTCGGGTAGGCAAAGAATGTTAAGCCAAAAATTATCTAAAGAAACCTTTTTGTTTAAAGACGAAGAAGATTTGGTTCAGCGAAATTTTCATGTGACTTCGTTAAAACAAACGTTGAATTTGTGGTCGGAATCTCATCAGATTTTAACCGCTAACGAAAATAGTGGGGTGGTTAATCAACTATTTACTTTGCTAGATCCTTATTATCAAGCCATGCAAAAATCAGCCTATCAGTTGATTAGTGCCGTGGAAAGAGATCCTAATATCTCTACTCCTTTATTAAGTGAACACATTTCAATCATAAAAACCAATGAAAGTCATTTTTTGATTTTAATGGATAGGATTGTAAAGCAATACGAAGTAGAAGCTACCGAAAAGGTGGATCAGCTGAGGTATATTGAATTCATCATTTTTGCCATTACGATTATTATTTTATTGTTAGAATTCTTTTTTGTTTTTAAGCCTGCGGCATCCACCGTAGAAGAAGTCATTTTAAAGTTATTAGTTGCCGAAAAAAAGGCCGTAAAAATGGCTTATGATGCGGATTTATTGTGTGACGCTAAAGACAAGTCGGTTAAAGAATTGCGGACGTTAAATTACGCTATGGATCAAACCTTGTTGTTTTGTAGAATTTCTACCACGGGCGAGGTCATACATATGGGGGACAAATTTTCCAATTTATTACAAGTGAATGCTTTTGCGGTAAATACTAAGTTTTCACACTTGTTAACCAATTCCAATGAAGAAAGAAAAACAATTGACAATTTAATTATTGAAAAAAATAAATCTGGTTGGCAAGGGGAATTAATTATTACCAATAAATCAGGGAATCCGATGTGGTTAGAAATGACCATGATTCCTGTTTCGGTAGCCGAGAATAAGTCCGAAGTTTTAATCATTTGCTTAAACATAACCGAGCGCAGAATGGCGCAAAAAGAGGTAGAACGTTTAAACAGGGAACGTTTTGAAAATGAAATGAATCAACAAAAAATTCTTTCGAGTAAAATTGTTGAAAATCAAGAAAACGAACAAAACAGAATCGCACGCGAAATTCACGACGGAATTGGACAAATGCTAACGGGCTTAAAATTTAGTTTAGAAAGTATTGATTTAAAGAATGCCGAAAAGTCCGAAGAAAAAATCATCTACTTAAAAAAGCTAACCGAAGATATTATTAAAGGGGTAAGAACCGCTACTTTTAACTTAATGCCTCCAGAGATTAAAGACCACGGGGTATCCTCTTCTTTACAAAGGTTAACCAAAGAACTTTCCAAGTTGACGGGCAAGAACATATTATTTATTAATAAAACAGATTTTAATCAACGCTTAGATTCTTTAATCGAAATTAATATTTACCGAGTTACTCAAGAAGCCATTAATAACGCCATTAAATACGCTGATTCTAGCCATATTGTGGTGATGATTTCGCATAGCGAAAGCTTATTGAGTGTAACCATAGATGACAACGGTAAAGGATTCGACCCTTCGGTAGTGGGAACTAAAAAGAGTAGTGAATCGGGTATGGGATTAGAATTCATGCAAGAAAGAATCAAATACATTAACGGTCGATTGTTTTTACATTCTGCCCTAGGAGAAGGTACGCACATTACTTTGAATGTTCCTTTGGCAGATTTTACCTTAAATACTTAATTAAAATACGTCTAAATTTATAAGATACTTAGTTTAGGTGTTTGTGATTGAATAGATTTACTTATTTTTGAAAATATAATAAGTTATAATACTTAGTCAATCACAAACACCTAAAACTAAAACTTCCTATGATTAAAGTTATTTTAGCAGACGACCATGAACTGGTTCGTGACGGAATCAAGTTATTGCTAGAGAGCGAACAAGATATTTTGGTAATTGATGAAGCGTCTGATGGGGAACAGGCTTTAACTGTTTTAGAAAAAAATGCGGGTAATGTGGATATTTTAATCGTAGACATTCGGATGCCTAAAATGACTGGAATAGAGGTAGTAGAGCAAATTCAAAAAAGACAAATTCCAGTTAAAACTTTAGTGCTTTCTATGCACGATTCCGAAGAATATGTTTTAAAATCTATTGATGCGGGTGCGGATGGTTATTTATTAAAAGGTTCCAGTAAAGAAGAGTTTTTAAAAGCTTTGCACGCAGTTGTTGATGGAGGTAAATATTTTAGTGGAGATATTTCGGCTATTTTGATTAATAATTTTCAACGTTCTAATAAAACAGAAACCATTGTTAAAGAAAGTGCAGATTCGGATTTAATTCTTACCAAACGAGAAAAAGAAATTTTACGTTTATTATTATCGGGTAACAGCAATAAAGAAATTGCCGAAGCTTTAGACATTAGCAAACGTACTGCCGAGGTACACCGATTTAATTTAATGAAAAAACTGAAGGTTAAAAATCTAATTGAATTGGCTAATAAAGCCAATGAACTAGGGGTTAATTAAAACAATCAATAATTTGATAAGCTACTCTTAACGCTTCGGTTGCTTGGTGTAATGTAACCACTGGTTCTGTGTTATTATTAATAGCGTCTGCAAAAGTTTCTAATTCTTCCAAAATAGCATTGTTGTTAGCAATCTCTGGATTTTCAAAGTAGATTTGTTTTTTTACGCCTTCTGCGTTTTGTAAAATCATATCAAAATCACCAGGAACTTCTGGAGCATCTTTCATTTTAACTACTTCGCATTTTTTGTCTAAAAAGTCTACGGAAATGTAGGCGTCTTTCTGAAAAAATCTAGACTTACGCATGTTTTTCAAAGAAATTCGGCTGGATGTTAAGTTGGCCACACAACCATTTTCAAATTCAATTCTGGCATTGGCAATATCGGGCGTTTCACTAATTACCGAAACTCCACTAGCATTAATGTTTTTCACTTTGGAATTCATCACGCTTAAAATAGCATCAATGTCATGAATCATTAAATCCAAAACCACAGGCACATCGGTTCCACGTGGATTGAATTCTGCCAAACGATGAGTTTCAATAAACATAGGATTGGTAATATTGTTTTTTACTGCTTTAAAAGCTGGATTAAAACGCTCTACATGTCCTACCATGCCTTTTACTCCCTTTTGCTCAGCTAAGTGTATAATTTCTTCAGCTTCGGCTACGGTATTGGTAATGGGTTTTTCTACAAAGAAATGTTTACCTGCTGCAATCACCATTTTAGCACATTCGTAGTGCGCCGGAGTAGGGGTAACAATATCAATCACATCTGCTTCTTGAATCAGTTGCGCAAGATTTGGGTAATAGGTGTAATTAAATTCTTGAGACACTTGTTGCGCATATTCCGCATTAGCGTCATAAAATCCAATCAATTCATATTTTTCGGATTGTTGTAAAAGTCTCAAATGAATTTTCCCTAGGTGACCGGCACCTAAAACACCTACTTTAAGCATGATTTTAAAAATTGAACTGCAAAATTAAAATTTATCAGCATTATTATTGAATTATTCACAACAGGATTTCAAAAGTTTTAAACTAAATGCATTTGAGTGTGGTTTTTAAGGGGGTAGCTTAAAAAAAACTTAAAAAAATGATTTTTAGCATAGGTAAAAACACTTCTAAATTACTATATTCGCACATATAAATTTTTCTCTTCAATTATTACAATATATCATGTCAAAAACAGCAATATTAGAAATAGACGGCAAAAGATATGAGTTCCCTGTTACTATAGGAACAGAAAACGAAGTTGCTATCGACATCGCTAAATTAAGAGCCTTATCGGGCGCCATTACCTTAGACCCAGGATTTAAAAATACAGGTTCATGCGAAAGCTCAATCACTTACTTAGATGGGGAATTGGGTATTTTAAATTATCGTGGATATTCCATAGATGAATTAGCAGAACATGCTACATTTTTAGAAGTTTCTTATTTATTGGTTTTCGGAGAATTACCTACCAAAGTAGAACTAGAGCAATTCGAAACTGATATCAGAAAATACAGCTTGGTACACGAGGAAATGAAAAACATCATTGATGGTTTTCCTAAAACAGCTCACCCTATGGGGGTTTTGTCTTCGTTAACTAGCGCGTTAACTGCATTTAATCCTAAACCAGTTGATGTAAATAACAAAAAAGAGTTATACAATTCTGTATGTAAGATAATGGCTAAGTTTTTAGTTATTGCTTCGTGGGTATATCGTAAAGAACAAGGATATCCTATGAACTATTACAACAACGAAATGACTTATGTAGGTAATTTTATGCAAATGATGTTTGCTTTGCCTACCGAAAAATATCATGTAAATCCAGTGGTGGAATCGGCTTTAAATAAATTGTTTATTTTACATGCTGATCACGAACAAAACTGTTCTACTTCTACCGTTAGAGTAGTAGGTTCTTCACACGCGGGGTTATTTGCTTCTATATCTGCTGGGGTTTCTGCTTTATGGGGACCATTACACGGTGGAGCGAATCAAGCCGTTTTGGAAATGTTAGAACAAATCAAAGCTGATGGTGGAGATGTTGAAAAATACATTTTAAAAGCAAAATCTAAAGATGATCCTTTCCGTTTAATGGGCTTTGGTCACCGAGTGTACAAAAACTTTGATCCTCGTGCAAAAATCATTAAACAGGCTGCTGATGAGGTATTGTCTACTTTAGGAATCAGTGATCCGATTTTAGATATTGCTAAAAAATTAGAAATCGCTGCTTTGGAAGATGATTACTTCAAAGCAAGAAATTTATATCCGAACGTAGATTTTTATTCTGGAATTATATACAGAGCATTAAACATTCCAACAGATATGTTTACAGTAATGTTTGCTATTGGAAGATTACCAGGATGGGTAGCGCATTGGATTGAAATGAGAACCAATAATGAACCTATTGGAAGACCAAGACAGGTTTATACTGGAAAAACATTACGTCCGTACGTTCCCGTAGAAAAAAGATAATAACCTCATTTTTACATAAAATGAATCCCGATACTTTACCGTTCGGGATTTTTTGTCTTAAATAAGATTATGTTAGATAAGAATACCGACAAACATCAAGGTTTACGCAATCAATTGGTTAAGCTGTTGCAATCCAGAGGCATTGCTGATGCAACCGTTTTGCAAGCGATTGCTAAAGTGCCTAGGCATTTATTTATTGATTCTAGTTTCGAGAATTTTGCGTATCAAGATAAAGCTTTTCCTATTGGGGCAGGGCAAACCATTTCTAACCCATATACCGTGGCGTTTCAGAGCGAATTGTTGCAATTGAAAAAAGAACATAAAGTATTAGAAATAGGAACTGGTTCGGGTTATCAAACCGCAGTATTGTGCGAAATGGGGGCCAAGGTATACAGCATTGAAAGACAAAACGAGTTATTTAAAAAGACTTCTAATTTGCTTAAAAAACTGCATTACACTCCCAAATACTTAACTTTTGGCGATGGTTATAAAGGTTTGCCTTCGTATGCGCCCTTTGATAGTATTATTATTACCGCAGGAGCTCCTATTATTCCCAAAGCATTAATGGGGCAGCTAAAAATAGGCGGTAGAATGGTGATTCCTTTAGGGGAAACTTCTCAAATCATGACTTTACTAATTCGTAAATCTGAAAAGGAATTTGAAAAGCATGAATTTGGGGAATTTAAATTTGTACCTTTATTAGAGAATAAAAATTAAAAGCTCCATCTCGGAGCTTTTAATTTTAGAATACAAATTCTTTAATTTTTCTTTTAATAGAAGCCTTATAGTCCGTGGGGTAACTTCTTTTTCCTATAAAAAAGTCAGCAACGGCTTCAATAAAAATTTGACCATATTTTTTAACGAACATATTTACAATGAATTCGTTTTTATAAAACAAATTGGCTAAAATAATTCCGGTTCTAATTTCTGGTAATATTTTTTCTTCTAGTTTTTCTAAGTATAATTTTTCGGCAGTTTTTACATCCAACTTACTTTCTACAATCGATTGAGCAGCCAATCTACCGCTAAATATAGAATTAGAAATTCCTTCGGCAGTAACAGGGTCGGCAAAACCAGCGGCATCACCCACTAAAAAAACATTTTTTTGTGCAAAACCATCGGTTCTTGGAGATATAGGAATTACAAAACCATGAGCAGATTCCTTTAATATAGTGGTAATACCTAAAGTTTTTAAATACTCCTGATAATAGGCTTTTAAATTGAGTTTTTGTTCTTTTTGAGTAAAACAACCTACCCCAACTGATAAATGATTCTTTTTAGGAAAACACCATCCGTAACCTTTAGGAATGGCATCCATGTCTAATCTTACCGAGCTAGATAATCTTTCAAAATCTTTTTCGGGTACTTCAATTTCATACTCTAAAGCAGGAGCCATGGTTCTGGTTTCTGCCCATCCAGTGATTTTTGCTGTAGGACTTAAAGCGCCATCAGCAGCAATAACAAATTTAGCTTGAATATCTCCTTCGGATGTATGTAGCGTTAAAATGTCTCCGAACGTGATGTTTAATAATTTATGATTTTGAAGGATTTTTATTCCTTTTTCTGTTGCTTTTTGTACAATTAAATGATCAAAAGTATCGCGCATTACCATTGAAATAATGGGTTCTTCTCTTTCGGCTGAAAATTTTAATTTTTTCTTGTTAAAATAAACGTCAACCGAAAAAAATTCTTTTTCAACTACCGATGTAATATCAAAAGGCATTTCTTTTCTTCCTCTATAAACAAATCCACCCCCACAAGTTTTGTATCTAGGAAGCGTTTCTTTTTCTATAATAACAGTTGAAATTCCGTGATTAGCCAGTTCGTAAGCGGCAGATGCGCCAGCAGGACCACTACCAATAATTGCTACGTCAAAATATTGCATGGGATTATTTTTTTCCAAAACTAAAAAAAATAGGCATTTATATACGTTGTTTAGATTTATAAATATTCGATTATAGGCTATCTGTTGTATTTGTAACAAATTGTTTGATTTAAATTATATCTTTCTAAATTTGAAAAAATATTACAAGGCGAATTGTTTTAATTTTGCATTAAATCCAAAACATGCTAAAACACTTAGTAAAAACATTTAACATTAAAAAGATAATCAAAGTTAGTAAGCCTTGTTTTATGGCTTCTAAAACAGGTTATTCTTTTGAAAGAGTTGGGGTTTTAGTAGATGGTAATCGGTTTGATAATAAAACCTTAATTATAGATAAATTAAGAGAACATCAAATTGGAAACGTGGAAATCATGTTTTTAATTTTTAAAACCAATAAAAATAAAGATACGGGTCAGGTGGAATATTTTTCTTCTTCGGATGTTAATTTGAAAGGAGAAATCATTAACCCCGATGTAAAGTATTTTTGCGATTACGATTTTGATTTGTTGATTAATTATTACGACAAAAAAGTAGTTTATTTAAGTTTACTTAATTGTTTATCTAAGGCTAGATTTAAGGTAGGATTTTCGGCTATTAAAAGTAGATTTAATCAGTTAGAAATCGATGTCGAGTTAGATGATTGCGAGACTTTTTTTTACGAATTAGAAAAGTATTTAACCATTATTAAAAATAAATAAGAATGTTAAGTTTAGTTGGAACGGGGGTAGCATTGATTACGCCTTTTACAGAAGAGTTAACCGTTGATACCCTTGCTCTGCGTAAATTGTTGAATCATGTGATTGCAGGTGGAGTAGAGTATATAGTGGTTTTGGGCACAACAGCTGAAACAGCTACCTTAAGCCCGCAAGAAAAACAATTGGTTATCGATACTATTGTTTCGGAAAATGCCAATAGATTGCCTTTGGTTATTGGTGTTGGGGGTAATAATACCCAATCATTAATAGAGGATTTAAAATCAAAAGATTATTCTGCTTTTCAGGCTATACTTTCCGTAACTCCTTATTATAATAAACCCAGTCAAGAAGGATTGTATCAGCATTATGCAGCTTTGGCTAAAGTAGCTTCGCTTCCTATTATATTATATAATGTTCCAGGTAGAACAGGTGTGAATTTATTACCAACCACTGTTTTTAGATTAGCTGGTGAATTCTCTAATATTATTGGAGTAAAAGAAGCGTCGGGCGATATGGATCAGTTTAATAAATTATTGCAAGAAAGACCTGAAAATTTCATGGTATTATCGGGTGATGATGGTTTAGCTGTACCAGTTGTATTGGCTGGAGGAGAAGGCGTGATTTCGGTAATTGCAGGAGCTTTCCCAAAAGAATTTTCAGCAATGGTTAGATTGGCTTTAAAAGGTGATGCTGAAAATGCTTACCTAACGCATCATAAATTAACTGGAATTATTGAATTAATTTTTGAACAAGGCAATCCTGCGGGTATTAAAAATTTATCCAATCATTTAGGATTATGTTTGGATAAATTACGTTTACCGTTAGTGAGCGTTTCTTCGGATTTATCGGCAAGAATTAAAAAAGCCATTCTTTAAATCTTAAAAACAGTTAAATGCTGAATGATTTGTTTTGATATCATTCGGTTATCTGTATATTTGCAGGCTATTTGCAAAAGGCAAATAGTTATTTATTAAGTAGTTACTTTATGATTAAACAATTTACATTGATTTTATTATTCTTTTTTATGCTTACTTCTTGTAGTGAGTATCAAAAAGCTGTGAAATCAAAGGATAATGACACTAAATTTAAGGTAGCTAGTCAGTATTACGAAAAAGGTAAATATTCCAAAGCTATTTTGCTTTTTGAATCCATGGGAGGAGCTTACAGAAGTCACCCCGATGGTGAAAAAATGTATTATATGTTTGGGGATTCCTATTATAAAAGGAAACAATATTTATTAGCCGCTTATCAGTATGAAACCTTTGTGGCATCTTTTCCTAAAAGTGAAAAATTAGAAGAATGTGCTTTTTTAGCGGCCAAATGTTACACTTTTTTATCGGCAAAGTATTCTTTAGACCAAAAACAAACGATTAAAGCGATTGATAAATTGCAAAACTTTATTAATGATTATCCTAAGTCTGCACAGTTGGCAGAGGCTAATCGTGTAATGAAAGAGTTAACCACCAAATTAGAAAAAAAGTCGTTTGAGATTGCTAAACAATACAACACCACAGCTAATCACAAAGCCGCTATTAAATCGTTGGATATTTTTATGTCGGAAAATCCAGGCACAATTTTTAAAGAAGAATCCTTATTTTTGAAATTAGATTCTGGATATAAATTAGCCATTAATAGTATTGAAGAAAAAAAATTAGAACGTTTACAAAACGCTAAAAATTATTATAATTCTTTAGTAAAGTTTAATAAAGACACAAAATACAAAGAACAAGCCGATAAAATGTTGGCAGAAATAGAAACTGAAATCAAACAATTTAATAAATAAGACATGTCAATGGATCTTAAAAAAACAAATGCTCCTATTAATACCATTACGTACAATCGTAACGAAATGGATACTAATACAGATAATATTTATAAATCAATTAGCATTATCGCAAAAAGAGCCAATCAAATTAACAGTGAGATTAAAAAAGAATTGATTGACAAACTAGAAGAATTTGCTACGCATAACGATACTTTGGAAGAAGTATTCGAAAATAAAGAGCAAATAGAAGTATCTAAATTTTACGAGCGTTTACCAAAACCTCATGCAATTGCTGCTCAGGAATGGATTGAAGATAAAATCTATTACAGAGAAAAAACTCAAGAATAAAAACAATGTTAAGAGGCAAAAAAATATTGTTAGGCATTTCTGGTGGAATTGCCGCTTATAAGTCTGCCTCTTTAGTTCGTTTACTTATAAAAGCAGGCGCCGAAGTCAAAGTGATGATGACGCCTGCTTCTACTTTTTTTATTACTCCGCTTACTTTATCGGTTTTGTCTAAGAATGAAGTATATACTAATTTCTTTGACGAAAAGTCTTCTAATCCTACATGGAATAACCACGTAGAATTGGGTTTATGGGCAGACGCCCTAGTGATTGCCCCAGCAACTGCTTCAACATTATCTAAAATGGCATCGGGTCAGTGCGACAATATTTTGTTGGCGACTTATTTGTCGGCAAAATGTCCGGTGTTTTTTGCCCCTACCATGGATTTGGATATGTATCAACATCCTTCTACGGTTAAAAATATTCAAACTTTAATCAGTTATGGTAATCATTTAATTCCAGCTACAACAGGGGAATTAGCCAGTGGATTGCATGGTGAAGGCAGAATGGCAGAACCCGAAACTATTGTAGATCTTCTGCAAGATTTCTTAAAAAAAAAGGAAACTTTAAAGAATAAAAAAGTGTTAATTACGGCGGGACCAACCCACGAGGCTATCGATCCTGTTCGTTTTATTGGTAATCATTCCACAGGAAAAATGGGAATTGCTCTTGCCCAAGAAACTGCCTTATTAGGAGCAGAAGTTACGTTGGTTTTAGGACCCATTGCCGAAATATCTTTACCTGAAAATATAAAAGTTATAAAAGTACAGTCGGCACAACAAATGTTGCAAGCTTGTTTGTCGGTTTATGAATCTCAAGATATTGTCATTGCTGCTGCTGCGGTTGCAGATTATCGTCCAGAAGTAGTGGCGCTTGAAAAAATCAAAAAAGAGGCGGATAGTTTTACGATTCAACTAGTTAAAAATCCCGATATCTTATTTACTTTAGGACAACAAAAAATCAAACAGTTTTTAGTAGGATTTGCGTTAGAAACGAACAACGAAATTGAAAATGCGCAAAAAAAGTTAAAGACTAAAAACTTAGATTTGATTGTGTTAAATTCGCTACAAGATGAAGGGGCGGGTTTTGCTAAAAATACAAATAAGATTACTTTTATAACCAAAGATTTAGTGGTTGAACCGATGCCTTTAAAACCAAAGAATCAGGTAGCTGTTGATATTATTAATAAGATACTTTCTTTAAGAAATGAATAAGATATTATACCTCATTGTACTGTTTTTATTAGGTTATGGTGCACAAGCTCAGGAACTAAAGTGTACGGTTTCCATCAATTCCGATAGGGTAGTAGCCGCTAATAAAGAAATCATAAAAACCTTAGAACGTTCATTAAACGATTTTGTAAATAAAACCCGTTGGACGTCTCAAGAAGTACTACCGCATGAAAAAATAGATTGCACCATGTTTATCAACATAGCTACTATGGAAAACAATCAGTTTTCAGCCAGTATTCAAGTGCAATCCTCTAGACCCATTTATAATTCTACCTACAACTCGCCCATATTAAACATCAACGACAACGATTTTACTTTTCAGTATATAGAGTTTGAAAATTTGTTTTTTGACCCCAACAGTTCTAACTCCAATTTAACTGCGGTAGTTGCTTTTTATGTGCACATGATTTTAGGATTAGATGCAGATGCCTACTCATTAGAAGGAGGAACTAAATATTTTCAGATTGCTCAAAACATCACCGATTTGTCTCAACAAAGTGGAAACAAAGGCTGGAAACAATCCGACGGTGCTCAATCCCGATATTATTTAGTATATGATATGTTGTCGCCTATAAATACGGTTTTTAGATCAACAACCTATAAATACCACCGATTGGGATTAGATACCATGTCTGACAAACCCAAAGAAGCTAAAGAAACGATTGTAAAATCTATTCAAGATTTGGAAGCTATATATAAATCAAGACCTAACGCCTATTTGTTAAGGACGTTTTTTGATGCAAAGTCAGATGAAATTCATCAGGTTTTAAAAGACGGGCCTAAAGTGGATTTAACAGCTACTAAAGATTTGTTGTTTAAATTGTCGCCTATCAACATTTCTAAATGGGATAAATTAAATTAACATCATACCAATGCTACAAGCATTAACCATAAAAAACTTTGCATTAATAGAATCCTTGGAAATTAATTTTTCTAACGGACTTTCCGTAATTACTGGCGAAACAGGTTCAGGTAAATCTATCTTATTAGATGCCTTAGGATTGGTATTAGGTGCCCGAGCAGATTTGAATTCTTTAAAAGATAAAGAGTCTAAATGTGTGGTGGAGGCAGTATTTAAAATTTCGGATTACCAACTGGAACCTTTGTTCTTAGAAAACGATATTGATTTTGAAGCCGAAACTACCATCCGAAGAGAAATCTTACCCAACGGAAAATCCCGAGCTTTTGTCAATGATACTCCAGCTACTTTATCGGTATTGTCCGAACTGGCTGCCTTTTTAATAGATGTACATTCTCAGCACCAAACCCGCTCCATTAGCGAAACTGCCTTTCAGTTTGAAGTGTTAGATACTTTAGCAAAAAATCAAAATGATTTACAAGAATATACCCAAACCTTAAAACAATATAAAGCACACGTATTTGAATTGACCCAGTTGAATGAACACAAAGCTGAAAGTCAAAAAAATAAAGATTACGATTCTTATTTGTATGAAGAATTAGTAACTGCTCAATTGGTGGTTGGGGAACAAGAAATATTAGAAGAAGAGCTGGAAAAACTCAATCATACCGAAGTGATTAAAACTTCTTTGGCTCAGGTGTTAAGCTTGTCGCAAGAAGAAAATATAGGAATTATCAGTCAGCTGAAAGAAGTAAAATCTTCTTTGCAAAAAATTGCTACGTACTCTAAAGAATATAACGAATTATTCGAAAGAGTGATGGCAGGATTGATTGAATACGAAGATGTGATTTTTGAAGTCGAAAAAGCGACAGAAAAAGTATTTGACGATCCTAAGCAATTGGAATTCATCAATCAAAAATTACAACTGATTTACAATCTGCAAAAGAAACACCAAGTTGGTTCGGTGGAAGATTTATGCGAAATCCGCGATTCAATTGCCTTGCGTTTAGAACAAACCCATTCCTTGGATGAACGCATAGCGCATGTTCAAAAACACATCAATCAAGATGTTGAATTGTTGCAGCAATTGGCTGAAAAAATCGAAGATTCTCGCCAAAAAAATATTCCTGTATTGGAGCAAAAAGTATTGGATATTTTAGCCAAATTAGGCATGCCTAATGCCCGATTACAAGTGCAACTACAACGAGTTAGCGACTGGTTACCTAACGGATTCAATCAAATTCAATTTTTGTTTTCAGCCAATAAAGGCATGGAATTAGGTACGATAAAAAAAGTGGCTTCTGGAGGGGAAATGTCTAGAATTATGTTGGCGATTAAAGCCGTACTTTCGGAATATGCCCATTTACCAACGATTATTTTTGACGAAATCGATACGGGTGTTTCTGGTGATATTGCAGGGAAAATGGCCGAAATTATGGAACAAATGAGTCGAAATATGCAAGTGTTTTCCATTACTCACTTACCACAAATTGCTGCCAAAGGAAAACAACATTATAAAGTATTTAAATCCACCACGCAGGAAAATACCGTGTCGGGTTTAAAATTATTAAGTACCGACGAAAGAGTCTTAGAAATAGCAGAAATGTTATCGGGAAAACAAATTACAGATAGTGCTTTAATTCATGCTAAATCATTGTTAAATTAAAAAAAAGGTTACTTTTGCGAGGTTATATATTAAGGTTACATCATTAAAAATTAAATACATGTCTTACAATTTACTCAAAGGAAAAAGAGGGATTATTTTTGGAGCTTTAGATGAAAATTCAATTGCTTGGAAAACTGCAGAACGCGTTCATGAAGAAGGAGGGATTTTCGTATTAACTAATGCGCCAGTTGCTATGAGGTTGGGAACAATCACTGCTTTAGCCGAAAAAACAAATTCTCAGGTAATTCCTGCCGATGCCACTTCCATAGAAGACTTAGAAAATTTAGTGGAACAAGCCATGGAAATTTTAGGGGGTAAAATCGACTTCGTATTGCATTCTATTGGAATGTCTATGAATGTAAGAAAAGGTAACCACTATACCAATCAAAATTATGAATTTACAGCTAAAGGAACCGATGTTTCTGCCATGTCATTTCATAAAGTAATGCAAGTGTTGTATAAAAAAGACGCCATGAACGAGTGGGGAAGTATTGTAGCTTTAAGTTACATGGCTGCTCAACGCGTGTTTCCAGATTATAACGATATGGCTGATAACAAAGCTTATTTAGAGTCCATTGCACGTAGTTTTGGATACTTTTTTGGAAGAGATAAAAAAGTAAGAGTAAATACCATTTCACAATCGCCAACACCAACTACCGCAGGTATGGGGGTTAAAGGATTTGGAGGTTTTATTGCTTACGCTGATAAAATGTCACCACTAGGAAACGCAACTGCTTTAGACTGTGCGAATTACACGGTAACACTTTTTTCTGATTTAACTAAACGCGTAACTTTACAAAACCTATACAATGACGGAGGTTTCTCTAACATGGGGGTAAGTGATTTTGTAATGGAGCGTTTCGACGAGTAATTAGTATATACTTCATATAAAAAGCCATCTAGCAATAGATGGCTTTTTTGTTATTCTATGATTTTAACCTTGGTAACCACCAACTGAACCGCTTCTAATATTTTAGGAATCAAATTTTCTTTTACTCCTAAAGTCATTTGGCAATTCATTTCTTGATTTTGGTTTAGAATCACTAGATGATTTTCGTGAATAATCCGCATGATTTTGTTCATGTTGGGGTATTCAAATTCAATATATAAATGTTGTAAAATTTCTTTTTGAATGATTACAGCTTGTTCTAAGGTTTCTTTTGCAGAGATTTTATAGGCTTGAATTAATCCGCCGACTCCAAGTTTGGTGCCTCCAAAATAACGAACAACTGCAATCAATACATTAGTTAATTCAAAAGATTTAATTTGTCCGAGTATGGGAATTCCCGCGGTATTATTGGGTTCGCCATCATCATTGGCTCGGTAACTGATGTTTTTTACCCCGATTTGGTAGGCATAACATACATGCCTTGCTTGATGGTGCTCTTTTTTAAGTTGTTCAATAAGGGGCTTTACTTCATTTTCGTGTTCAATGGGGTAGGCGTAACCGATGAATTTACTTCCTTTTTCTTTGAATAATATTTCTGTTACAGGCTCTTGTAGGGTTTGATAATAATCAGACATGGATTTACCAAGGAAGATTTTTTGAAAGCAAATCCACTACATCTTCTTGCCCGACTTGTAAATGCCAAACGTGCATACCTAATTGTTGGGCAGTTTCGCAATTGTCTTTGCGGTCGTCCACAAAAAGGGTTTCAGAAACACTTAGATTTTGTTCTTGAATAACGGTTTCAAAAATTTCGGCATCGGGTTTTCTTTGCCCCATTTCAAAAGAATAATAAACCTTTTTTAAGCAACTATAAAATTCATTGGTGAATAGTAAATTTCTATTTTCAAAGGTTTTAATATGAATGCTGTCGGTATTGCTCAGCAAGAACAAAGTGTAGTTTTTACTCAGTTCTTTTAAAAAATCTAATCGGTAGTTCGGAAAATCTAATAAAACCGCATTCCAAGCGTGTAAGATTTCTGTTCGGGTGGCGTTGGGTAATTTTTTTTCGAAGAGTTGTAAAAAGTTTTCGGGGCTAATTTGTCCTTTTTCAAATTGTAAATTGGCCTGTTCTAATTCGTTATCCCATACTTGTAACCCTAGTTTTTGCAATCCAGTTGCGGTTGCTTTTTTATCTAGATTAATAAAAATATCGCCAAAGTCAAAAATGATGTTTTTAATCATGGGTATTGTAATAAGTAAGTAAAGTGTCTTGAATAATTTTTTCCTGATGACTCGGTTTTAAATGCAATTTAGGGGCATTCACTCCGTTGAGTAAACTTTCGGGACTGATAAAAACCCGAGCTTCATTCCAAATATTTTTTTCAATAAATTGTTGTAAGGTTTTGCTGCCACCTTCAATAATTACCGATTGAATTTGATGTTTATACAATACCGCACTGATTTGTTCGGGTATATTTTTATAAAAATCAACACTTTCGTAAAAAGTATTTTGATGATTCTCCTTTGTTTTTTCGGTGATGATGATGGTTTTAACGCTGTTATCTAACACGTTATAATTAGGTTCTATGATTAAATGTTGATCAATCACTACTCTTATCGGGTTGCTTCCTTTCCAGTCTCGGGCATCTAATTTAGGATTGTCTTCTAAAACCGTTTTGGTTCCTACCATAATGGCTTGTTCTTGCGTACGCCATACATGCACCAATTGTCGGGAATAAGGATTGGAAATCCAAACGGGTTTTTGTTCCGATTTTAATTCCGGAGCCATGTATCCGTCTATAGATTGTGCCCATTTTAGAATCACATACGGTTTTTGTTGGGTGTGGAAAGTAAAAAAGCGTTGATTTAATTGGTTGCACTCATTTTCTAACACGCCCACAGTAACGTCTATTCCAGCGTCTTGCAAACGTTTAATGCCACTGCCGTTTACTTTTTCAAAAGGGTCTTGTGTTCCAATAACTACTTTAGGAATTTGATGAGCAATAATAAGATCACAACAAGGTGGTGTTTTACCTGTATGACTACAAGGTTCTAAACTCACGTAAATCGTGCTTTTAGGCAATAAACTAGCATCTTTAACGGATTGTATCGCCATCACTTCGGCATGGGGTTGTCCTGCTTTATAATGCCATCCTTCGCCAATAATGGTATCGTTGTAAACAATCACACTGCCCACCAATGGGTTGGGGTAAGTGGTGCCTAAACCATTTTTAGCCAGTTCAATGCAACGTAGTATGTATTTTTCGTGCGTATCCATATCAACAAAAATAAATATTTTACTTTTACCCAATCAAAAATAAGGAGTACATGTTAATTAAAAGCTATCGGGAACAATTTATAAGCTTGCTACAATCAGTTTATGATGCTCTAGAAGCGGAACAGGTATTTTATTTTTTGTTAGAAGAAGTTAAACAATGGACCAGGGTAGACTTAGCTTTGCATCCTACCATTGAATTTTCTGTTGAAGAACTTCAAAAAATGGACGGATATCTTCAGCGTTTATTAACCCACGAACCCATTCAGTATATTTTAGGAAAAACTCATTTTTACGGGTTGGAATTAGAAGTAAATCCCAATACGTTAATTCCTAGACCAGAAACCGAAGAATTGGTGGAATGGATTATTCAAGAAAATAAGCACAAAACTTATTTACAGATTTTAGATATTGGCACTGGTAGCGGAGCCATAGCTATTGCTTTGGCTAAGAATTTACCGAATGCCACGGTTTGGGCTTTAGATGTTTCGGAACAAGCCTTACAAATGGCTCAAAAAAATGCTTTAAACAATCAAGTTTCGATTACATTTTTACAAGAAGACATACTGAATTTAAAGGATTTACCTGTAAAATTTGATGTTATCGTATCTAATCCGCCCTATGTTCGAGAGTTGGAAAAAGTAGAAATCAAACCCAATGTATTGAATTTTGAACCCCATTTGGCTTTGTTTGTTTCCGACCAAAAGCCTTTGGTTTTTTATGAAATAATCACCCAATTGGCCACTCAAAATTTGAAAGGGAACGGTAAATTGTACTTTGAAATCAATCAATATTTACCTGATTTAATGAAAGATTTGTTGATGGAATATCAATTTCAAAATGTAGTATTAAAGCAAGATATTTATCAGAATTATCGAATGATTTCGGGTACTTTATCATGATTAAAAAATACAACCGTAATAATTTTCACAGGTCTACTTATTGTGAGTTTCAAGAAGTAGCCGCATCGGAATTGCCTAAAGACAAGCCTGATTATGAAAGTCAGTCGGGGAGTCAATATTATTTTACAGAAGAAGGTGTGTTTAGAATATCTAATCACTGGGGTAGGGCAGCCAAATGTAAATGGAAATTAGTTTCAAAATCCATCCAAAATACACGAACCAAAATAGGTTTTGCTACGTGGGATAGTTTTTACGAAGACGATGAAAATAAAGCTTTGTATTTTGTGGATTTTAAAAGATTTGAAAGCGGTTATTTGATTAGCTACCAACATCAAAATCATCCATCGTATAACGGACAAATGGTTCGTACGGCTAGTCAAACTGCCAAAATGATTAAACGAATTAAGGAGTTGATGGATTCCGATAAAAAGTTAAATCATTTACCTATTGATGAACGGGAATCAGTTCGAGAGGATTGGATTCGGGAATTAATTTTTGGGGAGTAATTCTTCTTCTTTCATTAATTTAATGAACGCTTCATTAAAGAGTTTTACTCCGTTTTGATTTAAATGATGTTCATCGTAAAAATGAAGGCTATCGTTTAGATGAAGTATATCATTAAAATTATAATATTCCCCGTAAGATTTTATTTTTTTGTCAAACTCAATATTATTTGTTTTACAATGGTAAAGATTTTTAGTCATTGGGGCCATAACTAATATGACTTTAATTTTTTTGTTTTTGGCTAATTCAATGCATTTTTTTAGGTATTTAAATTGTAATGAATTTAAATCCCACTTAGAAGAGTCTCTTTTTTGCGGAGTATGATATCCTAATTTTTTTTCGACGTACCCTCCGGGGACATAAACATCATTCCCCTTAATTATAGATTCTTTGAAGTTTAAGTCTTTTTTTAGGAAGTCTCTAAAAGAGCCGTATATCATAGTGTTGAACACCGTAATGTGTTTTTGTTTTATAGCCATTTGAAAACTAAAAACATCATTCGGAGTGTTGGCTATAATGTCTAATGATGATTCAATTCCATCAGAACTAAAAATATCTGGATAAACTTCAAAAATAATAATTTTAGGATTTAATACTTCTAAGTGCCTATTTAGTAGAACATAAGTTTGTAAGGGGGTCTGAGCACTAGATCCTAAATTGTAACTACTATATCCATGTTCTTTAAAAATTCTATTATCAAAACCTCTGTAAGTGTGTGAAGAACCTAAAAACAATAAATCTACATTTTTGAAATTAGGGATTTCCTTGATTCTAGTATATAAATGTCCGTATGAACCTTTATTGTATTTGATGTTTCCATGAAGTCTATAAGGCAAAATAGTGCCCCAAACAGAAATCATAATAATGTAAAAAAGTAGACTAAAGACAAAAAACAACAAGAGTTTTTTTACAAAAAAGGTAATTTCTTTATTCATCTAAACACTGATTAAAACTGAAAATAAATAAAAGGCGTTTCTTCAGTTTGCATAAATAGTCCAATTAAGAAAACAATAAATGCGTAAAAACACCACTTGGTAAAGAAGTTCCATTTTAATCCGAGACTTTCTAAAGCATGTTCGTTTCTTCTTCCTATCCATTCTATAGATATAAAAAAGATTAGTAATAAATATAAATAAATAGATTTTTTAATGCCCTCGAATTCGGGGATTGTAAATAATGATTTTGAAAAAATATGATTTATAATTTCAAAAGCGTGGGTTATATTTTCTGATCTAAAAAATATCCATGAAAACACAACCATAACAAAGGTGAAAACTATCTTAAAGAAATCTTTTAGTGAAGGTAAGCTACTGTTTAGCGCTACAATTTCAATGTTTTTTCGATTGTTGTTAGTTAGTAATAAGGGCAAAAAGTAAATAGCATTTAATAACCCCCAAATGATAAAAGTCCAATTAGCACCATGCCAAAATCCACTGACTAAAAAAACAATAAAGGTATTTCGGATTTTAGTGCTAAGATTTCCTTTACTACCCCCTAGGGGTAAATAAAGGTAATCTCTAAACCAAGTAGAAAGCGAAATATGCCATCTCCTCCAAAATTCGGCAATATCTCTAGAGAAATAAGGAAAAGCAAAATTCTTCATCAAATTAAAGCCAAATAATCTAGAGGTGCCTATAGCAATGTCTGAATAGCCAGAAAAATCACCATAAATTTGAAAAGTAAAAAAGACGCCTCCTAAAAATAAAGTGCTTCCAGAATATTCATTTGAATTTTCAAAAATTAGATTAGCATATTTGGCGCAATTGTCGGCAATCACCATTTTTTTGAATAACCCCCATAAAATTTGTCTCAATCCATCAACGGATTTATGATAACTAAAGGTTCTTTGGGTATAAAATTGAGGTAATAGATTACTTGCTCTTTCAATGGGACCCGCTACTAGTTGAGGAAAAAAACTAACAAAAGCACCAAAGGCAATAAAATCTTTAGTGGGTTCTAGTTTTTTATAATAAACGTCAATAGTATAACTCATCGTTTGGAAGGTATAAAAACTAATACCTACAGGAAGAATTATTGATAAAGAATCTATTCCTATCGGGTTGCCAAAGAAGCTAAATGCTGTTTTTATGTTGTCTAGAAAAAAATTGTAATACTTAAAGTAGCCTAAAAGCCCTAGATTTAAACAGATACTAATCCATAGTAAAATCTTACGGTTAAAATCTTTTTTGTAATAGTTTAACCCAACCCCAATAGAGTAGTCGATCAAAGTGCTTAAGAATATTAATATTAAAAATTTAGCATCCCACCATCCATAAAATATATAGCTTACAATTAGTATGAATAAGTTCTGTGTTCGTAAATTAGTTTTGCTTAATAGCCAATAAATAAAAAACGTTAATGGTAGAAATATTGCGAAATCTAAAGAGTTAAAAAGCATTTTAGAGTATAATTAAGTATTATCATATTATCGGTAAAATTAAATTTATTTATTACATAATCGTAAATTCAACACGTCTGTTTAGCTGTCTGCCTTCTTCAGTATCATTGGTAGAAACCGGTTTGCTTTTTCCGTAGCCTTTTGCCATTATTCTATTCGCTTTAATTCCTTTCGCAATTAAGTATTGCGTTACCGATTGTGCACGTTCTTCAGATAATTTTAGGTTAGAAGCTTCGTTACCTACATTATCGGTGTGTCCAGACATTTCAATACTCATTTTACTATTCTCTTTCATAATGGTAACCAATCGGTCTAATTCTGGGTAAGATTCCGCTCGTAAGGTAGCTTTTCCAAAATCAAAGAAAATATTGTTCAAACGAACGGTTTGTCCTTTTTCTATAGGTACTAAATATAAATCACGTTTAATTTCTTGATAGGCTTCTACTTTTGTTAAGTCAATGTTTGCTGATTCCGAAATAAAGTTTTGTGCAAAGGCTCTAAAACTATATAAGTTTCCGTAAGGCAATACAATTTTATAACTACCGTCTATAGGGCTAGATAAAGCATTACCTGCTTCTTCGTTATTAGGTAAAGTTTCATATACTAAATCTGCACTGATGGGTTCTTTAGTTTTAGCATTATAAACATTACCCGAAATCAATACTACAGGGTTGGGTTTGTCTGATTCTTTTAGTTTGATTCTAACAATATCTGACTTTCCGATAGATTTATCGCTAGAACTCATGTAAGCATATTCACCACTCGCGTCAATAGCAAAATAAGCATCCCATTTAGGTGTATTTACAGGAGGACCTAAGTTTACGGGGTCGCTCCATTTTTTCCAGCTGTCGTCTAATCTTTTAGACATCCAAATGTCGTTATTACCTAAACCACCTGGGCGATTGCTGGAAAAATAAAGAGTAACTCCGTCGGATGCCAAAGAAGGAGACATATAGTTAAACTTAGGGTCGTCAAATAAATCACTTAATTTTTTAGGTTTAGACCATTTGTCGTTTTTTTCTAATTTGCTGTAATACAAGGTGTTGATTTCTCCATCTTTAGTTTCAGAAAAACTGAAAATAATGTATTTACCATCGTTGGTCATGAGTTGGTTGGCGAATTTTCCCACACTTAAATCGTCGTAATCTTTAATGATTTGCCCTTTTGGAGTAGACCATCCACTAGCGGTTTTAGTACACATAGAAATACCTCTATTTTGGTATTTTCCATCTTCATAATAGCCTTTAATCATAATTCTATTCCCGTCTGGCGAAACCCAAATTACTGCGTTAAAATTTTGTTGATTTAAAGGGTACTGGGCGTGAATAGCTTTTGTCCAATTTCCTTTCTCGTCTTTGGTGCTGTACCAAATATCCTCAGATTTACCTTTTTCAGCTTGTTTGGTGTTTTCTGGGTGGTTAGATACAATAAAGAACAAGATATTTCCATCGGCAGAAATTACTGGTTTAATTTCGGAATGAATGCTGTTTACGTTTGCGCCTAAATTTTCTACTTCAGATTGCGCAAAAGAGGGGGTTAATACTGTAAAGAACAGTATTGATAAAATCCATTTTTTCATAGTAGTTAGTTTTAGATGAGGTTATCAGATTACCAAAATAATAATTTTAAGGTTTTAAATGGCTTTTTTGATAAAAAAAACACCATATTTGTAAACAGGATAAAATTATCTTGTTTATGATTTAAGTCATGTTTTTAACTTCATTAAAGTACTAATCTTGTAAAAAAATATAAGCTATGAATATAACATCAGAAACCAGAATCGGAGAGTTGGTTGCTCAAGATTACAGAACTGCCCTTGTATTTAAAAAACATAAAATTGACTTTTGTTGTCAAGGGGGAAGAACCATTAAAGAGGCTTGCGAAAAAAAAGATTTGCTGGAAAGTGAAGTTTTGCAAGAGTTAGAAAATATTTACACCGCAGTTGCACCCATCAATAATTTTCAGGATTTTAAATTAGATGATTTGGTCGATTACATAGAAGAAAATCATCATTTATATGTTGCGCAAGCCCTACCGGTTATTCAACAATATTTGGATAAAGTTTGTAAAGTACACGGAGCGCATCGCCCAGAATTATTTCAAATTAATGAATTATTCAGCGAATCTGCCGAAGAACTTTCGCACCACATGATGAAAGAAGAATTGGTGTTGTTTCCTTTTGTAAAAAGAATGGCTCAGGCGCAAAGGGATAATGAAAAATTAGAATTGCCAGGTTATGGCAGTGTAGAAAATCCAATTGCCATGATGAAACACGAACACAATACCGAAGGGGAAAGATTCCGAAAAATAGCCGAGTTAAGTAATGATTATCAGCCACCTGTCGAAGCTTGCAATACTTACCGAGTAGTTTTTGCATTATTAAAAGAGTTCGAAGAAGATTTGCACAAACACATTCACTTAGAAAATAACATTCTTTTTCCGAAGGCCATTGAGTTAGAAAAAGCATTTTAGTAAAAAAACAGTTCATCTCTTGACAAACATCATGTTTTGTCAAGAGATTTTTCTTTTAATTTGCGGTATCAAAATCATAAAAAGATGTTTTCCAAGGCTTGTGAATATGCGGTTAGGTGCACGATTTACATTGCTTCGCAATCTCAACAAGGATTACGGACCGATATAAAAGAGATTGCTAAAAATATTGCTTCTCCAGAGGCTTTTACTGCTAAAATTCTTCAAAAATTAGTTCGAGAAGGTTTGGTTACTTCGGTTAAAGGTCACGGAGGTGGTTTTGAAATGACAGGGCAACAAATTAATCAGGTTACCGTTTTTCATATCGTAAAAGCCATTGATGACGATGGAACAGTTACGGGTTGTTTTATGGGATTAAAACAATGTTCGGAAACACATCCTTGCCCGATGCACGAACGCTACAAACAAGTCCGAAGCGATTTTAAACAACTACTTCAGGATACTAAAATTCAGGAATTGCTATCGGGTTTAAAATCAGGGGAATCTTTCTTAATGATATGATTTTTAGGTAAACGATAGAATCACATTCTAAATCAAAACCATTTTCGGGTATATAACCTTACCAAAGTTTGTGGGCTTAAAGTAACTACAAATCGAATTTTTTCATTGTAATTAGGCTGGGCAATTTCCCATCCGTTAGAGGAATTTACAGGAAAATATAATTCAAAAAAATCGGGTACTAAACTGATTCTTACACCACTATCATATAAAAATTCTGCGGCCTGATGTCTGTTTTTTACAATTCCAAGATCTCCGTAAAGTTCAAACCAATTCCAAACATTAAATCCAAAGTTAGCCGTAGTTAACCATTGGTTGGCAAAAGGCGTTTTTAGTTTGGATTTGAATCCACCCTCGGCAATGATGATTTGTTGGCTATATAATCCTGTGCTTTCGGAACGGCCGTAATAGTTGTGTTCAAATAAGTAATCCGTAGGTCGGTCTAGGGCAAAATCAAAAAAGGAGTGATTGATGTTTCGGTATAAAAAAGTTCCTGCGTATAGTCGTATATGAAATTGTTGATTGGTAGTAAATAGGTAGCGGTAGCTGGTTTCTACGGCTGCTTTTCCAAAGTTTTTAGCAAATTGCACATCGGTATTAAAGCCTTTATGCGATAATAATTCACTTTTATTTTTGTTGTATTTAAGATTAAAAACACCATAATCGATTAGGTTTTCGGTAGGCGTGTAAATACTTTTTTCCCGATGTATTAAAACGTATTTAGCCATGACTCTTTGCGAATAATTATTTCGTAAATCGTCTTTATCTCTAAAAATTAAACTTACGGCTGGGGTAAATTTATAGTATCGGGCATCGGCGGTATAATCAAATTGCGAACCCGATAGGTAGTAACGTACCAAGTATAGGTTGTTGTTTCGAATGTAATGGTTATAGGTTAAAGCCGCATTACCCACTACTCCGTTAGAACGATAAGAATAAAATGGATTAAAGTCAACTTCAAAAGGTTTGTTAATAATCGATTTGTTGTGTAAACGCATCCCTAAATACAAACCGTTGTATAGGTTGTAATCCAAAATGGGTACGTAAAATATTTGTCTTTTAGCAGGATCTTCTATATCTGTAAAAAAACTAAACTTATATGGGCGGACTCCACTTAGTCCGTTATGAATGTTTTTTTGATTGTTGCGTAAATTGTATTCAGGCAAGCTAATATCGTGGTTTAAAATAATGCGATTTGCGCCATTTTTAGGAATTACAAAAGAGGTATCTATATTGATTTTAGGAAGCCATTGTTTAAACAGCATTTTCTTTTTATTAAAACCATATAAAGCAATAGGTATAGCACTTTGTCCTTTGTTTTTAATGGTAATGCTTAAGCTATCTGTGCCAATTTGTCTTACAGCTTTTAGTTGATAATCAATAAGATTGTTCGTTTCGATTAAGTTTTTAAAAAACCATTGGGTGTTGGTATTTGTTTTTTGTTGACTTAGATTTTTAAAATCTTTTTGATTACTGGGTTTTGATTTGCCCATTTGATAAAATTCTTTAAAAATAGATTCGGTGGCTTCTGAACCGTATAAATCACTAAAATATTTAAAAGCAGTACCTGTTTTATACTTACCACTTATTTTTTCATTGAATCTAATCAATTGATTTTTAGGACTTCCAGAAGCCTGATCCATATTGTTTCTTGCCATGAACAAATACAAATTGTAATACTGTTCGTTAAACCCGATTTGAGCAAAATGATATCTTTTTAAAAATGAAGTCGTAGCTAAATCACCAATCAGTTTTACGTTTGGATAATATTGCTGAATATACTTTTGCATAAAGTAGATTTGATAAGCATCTATAATCCAACCATCTTCGCGAATATTTAGGTTTAAGCTGGTTTTTAAAAATTGACTTAAATAGGTTTTTAAGAATTTGATTTCGTACTGAAATTCGTCGGAAAAAGGACTGATAAACGAAGGTAATTGATTGAGTCCGTAAACAGGATTTCTGTCGTAATCACTTTGGCTAACTAAAATAGAACCATGCGGATAATTTCCAATATGATTTTGTACAAAAAGAGTGATTTTATCAATTAAAGTAGATTTTTCTACTTCGTGTAAACGGTGGTCGGCTAGATTGGTAATTACTTCGGTTACTTCGTTTTTGTAATGTCCAAAGGAATTTTCTTTTTCTAAATTTAATCTGAATTCGATTCTATTTTTTCCTTTCAATACAAGTGTTTTTTGAACCGATGTTTTTTCGGCAACAACCACGTCAAAATCGGTATTGATTTGGTAATCAACAGGAAAAGTAATTTTTGCTTCAAAATCAGTAGGCGGTGCCGAAGCATCATCTAGATTTAAATTACTAAATCCTTCAAAACCTTTATTCGGAGTATATCTTACAGGAAATAAAAACCATTCTTTTAAGTTTACCGTGTTATTGGTATAGCCATAACCTGTAAACTTGGCATGGGGGATTTTAATTAAATAAGTAAGGTTGATTTTTGTTTTTTCAGAAGGATACAAAGGTTTTTTAAAATATACCTTAATTAAGTCAGGATTGTTTTTTTCGCGTTCCCATTTCATTTTTTTGAAATCCTCTGCGTACACCGAATCAATTTGGGTAAAGCCTTTTTGATTTTTGCTAGATAGGTAAAAACTTCTAATAAATTCATCCGAAAAACGTTGCGCTAATGGCGTTTTGTTGGATGAATAACTGTTGCTCCAATCGTTTAAAATAAAATACCTTAAAGTATCCTTACTTTGATTGTGAAACGTTAAATTTTGTTTGATTCGTAAGATATTTTCTTTAGTATCTAACTGTGCTTCTAATTGTATATGATGCTGAGCTTGAACATTAAAAAGGTTCAAACCAAAACATAAAAGGAAAAAAGAAATAAGGTGTTTAAAGGTCATGATTGGATAAACAAAAACTTCCTGCTTGTAGAATATTCTTCTATGAACAGGAAGTTGTAAAGTAAATAAAATTCCTAGAAATTCGGACTTAAAGAATACTTTTTATAGAATTCATCTAATACGGCTACGACTTCTTCTTCGCTGTCTACCAATCGAATCAGGCTCATATCTTCGGGGCTGATGTTTCCAAACTTTTCTAACATCACCGATTTTATCCAATCAATTAATCCGCTCCAAAATTCGGTACCTACCAAAATAATCGGAAACTTTCCAATTTTTTTGGTTTGAATTAAGGTAACAGCTTCGAATAATTCATCTAAAGTTCCAAAGCCACCAGGCATTACCACAAATCCTTGTGAATATTTAACAAACATTACCTTTCTTACAAAAAAGTAGTCGAACTGAATGTTTTTATCGGCGTCTATATAAGGATTAAAGTGTTGTTCAAAAGGCAAATCAATATTAAGTCCTACCGAGATTCCACCACCATGAAAAGCACCTTTGTTACCCGCTTCCATAATACCTGGTCCACCGCCTGTAATGATTCCGTAACCTGCTTTGGTTATTTTATAAGCAATTTGTTCGGCTAATTGGTAGTATTTGTTTTCGGGGGAAGTTCTTGCAGATCCAAATATGGTAACGCAAGGCCCCATTCTTGCCATAGCTTCAAAACCATTAACGAACTCAGACATGACTTTAAAAATTGCCCAAGAGTCGTTGGTTTTAATTTCGTTCCAGCTTTTTTGTTTGAATTTTAAATGAATGCGTTGTTCTTCATTTTCGTAGTCTGATTGCGCCATAATAACAATAGAATAAGTTTAGTTAGCAGAAAGATACAATTTTATACGTAAAATGCCAGCAAACGCTTATAATAAAGTAGGGAAGGGTTGTTTTTTTAAATAATCTAAAGCGTATCTACCTTCGTTAAAAATCAAATCCAAAATGCTTAAGTTGTTGATAAAGCCATGTTTATCTTCAAAAACTTGCGAGTAAGGATTTAATTGAATAGCGTCTTTTTTTCCGTTGGCTAAGGCTCTTAAATCAATTAAATCTGTGGGAGTGTGAAAATATTCTGTTGTAGGAATAAAATTCAAGTTAGAATTGGATAAAAAACCTTTAATCAATTCAAAAATTTCCAAATTCAAATCCAGTAAAAAGGTGGGTTTGTTTTCAAAAATAGGTTTTAAATCATCTTCAAAAAATTCAAAAAAAGGAGAACTGCGGTAAGCGGCTTCTAAGGACTTAAAATGTTGTTTTTGCCAATCAAAAGCATATTCAATTTTAACGTCTTTGCTTTTTTGATGACGTTTTTCGGTATGATGTTTTATAGGAACGTTAAGTAATTGCCTGCCATTCGGACTATAAACATACATACGGTTGCGGTTGGTTTGTTTTTGAAAATGATCTTCTAATTCAAAATGAATTTCCGAAGCTTGAACCATAGCCACATATTGACTAACAGAAGGGAAATAACAAGGAATTAAAAGCGTTTTCATCAAATCAGGGATTTAGTTTTCTGCCTTTTTTTTGTTTCTAAAATAACTGTAACCATACCAAGCAGCTACTAAAATTAAAAAGTACTTAAAGTAAGAAACGGGTTCTCCGTCGCCACCAACTGTGGTAAATAAGCGCTCCCAACGAATTTTGTCTAATCCTTTTGCGTCGGAATCAATACTTAACCAAATAAATACAGGTTTTCCTACAATGTGGTCGGCAGGAACAAATCCCCAATAACGGCTGTCTTCGGAATTATGTCGGTTGTCTCCCATCATCCAATAATAATCTTGTTTAAAAGTATAAGATTGAACTGTTTTTCCGTTGATTTTAATTTCGTTACCTATAACTTGTAAATCATTTTTTTCGTAATCCGAAATAATCGCTTTATAAAACGGTAGGGTTTCGGAATTTAGCGCTACGGTTTTCCCGGCTTGTGGAATGTAAATAGGACCTAAATCATCTACGCTCCAGTATTGACTGTGCGGAAAAATATCTGTTGTTTTTGGATTGAATTTATTTTTTACGGCAATTACTCTAGAATCTTTTTTGATTTCTGTAATGAGTTCCTCGGTTGCATTAACATTGATGTATTGGTCACTATAAGTTAATCGTAACTGGTTGAATATTTCTGGGGTAATTCCACCATCGATGATTACTTTAGTGTCGTTCCTATCTACTTCGGATATACTTAAATTAAGATTGTTTTTATTCAAGAAGTCTTTTAGGATTGGATCATCCCAAATTTTAGCATCAATAACAAAAAGTCCCCTAACTTCTTTAAGTTTATAAGTATTTATAAGATCTTGAATGTCGGTGTTATTGGCTTTTATGGTGTATAATTTTTGATTTTTTTGACGATTAGCAGTTTTTAATTTTTTACTATCAATGTAAATGTCTCCGTTTTTGATAGATAAAGTATCGCCTGGAATTCCCACACATCTTTTTACGTAATTCGATTTTTTATCAATTGGTTTTCGAATTCCCACACTATTTTTATCTCCAAAAAAGCGAACCGTATCGGTAGGCCAGTTAAATACTACAATGTCATTGCGTTCTATTTTTTGTAAGGCAGGAAATCTAAAATAAGGCAATTGAAAATCAGCTGCATAAGATTTTTTCTTTAACAACGGAATAGTATCGTGCACCATAGGAAAAGAAACTGGAGTCATTGGTGTACGGGCTCCATAATGAAATTTACTCACAAATAAAAAGTCTCCGACCAATAATGATTTTTCTAAGGAAGACGTCGGAATAGTGTAGGGTTGAATCACGTAATTGTGTACAATCGTGGCAACTACCACCGCAAATAACAAAGAACTGATGGTTTCTCCTGCAGGAGTAGTGGGTTCAATATTTCGGTCTACTACATAAGTACTATTGTTATTGTAGTTAATGGTAAAAACGTATAAACCTAAAGTTGCCACGCCTAATAGGGTGTCTTTAGTAGTGTTTTTTCCAAAACTTCTTAAGGTTTCTACCCAAAGAACAGGAAACATAATTAAGTTAATAACGGGTATGAACAATAAAATTACCCACCAAGTAGGACGGTTAATGATTTTCATTAAAACAACGGCATTATAAACAGGAACAGCTGCTTCCCATGTTTTTCTACCTGCTTTGGCGTATAATTTCCAAGTTCCTAAAAAGTGAACTACTTGAAATATAATGAATACCGATAACCAAAATCCTATTGTCATAATGCTTATATATTAATGAGGTAATCTTTATTTAAGATTTAAAACATCTTTCATGCTGTACACGCCTTTTTTGCCTAATAACCACTCCGAAGCCACTATGGCACCTAAGGCAAATCCTTCGCGACTGTGTGCGGTGTGTTTGATTTCAATGCTATCTACTTCTGAATCATAAAATACGGTATGTGTGCCTGGTACCGAGCCTATGCGTTCTGCTTCAATATGAATTTGATGAGCGCTAGGGGTTTCTAAAGTCCATTCCGAATAAGCACTGTTTTTAATGATACCTTCTGCTAAAGTAATGGCGGTTCCACTTGGGGCATCTAATTTTTGGGTATGGTGAATTTCGTTCATACGAACTTTATATTGACTTAGTTGAGCCATCATTTTAGCTAAATTTTCATTCAATTGAAAAAAGATATTTACTCCTAAACTAAAGTTAGAACCGTAAATAAAAGCACCGTTTTTTTGGTTGCATAAAGCCACCATATTGTCATATTGGTCTAACCAACCTGTGGTTCCTGCCACAACAGGGATTCCTAATTCAAAACACTTAGAAATATGACCTACAGCCGCATCGGGTGCGCTAAATTCAATGGCAACGTCTGCATTTTCTAATCCATCAAAACTATCGCCTATGTTTTTTCTTAACACAATGGTGTGTCCTCTTTCTATGGCAATGCGTTCAATTACTTGCCCCATTTTTCCGTATCCTAAAAGTGCTATTTTACTCATAATTATTGCTTTAGGCTTTAAGCTTTAGGCTTTAAGCGGTTTTATTTTATTTAAATGAATAATTTAATGTTAGTCCTACATTATGAGAGTAGGTTTGGTAATCCTGAAAATAATCGGGTTTAATCGATAAGTTTTCGTTTACATTGAATTGGGCTAAATGAGCATCTACACTGGCGTCTACCACATTTAAAATGTAAAGTCCAAAAGTAATGATTAACGATAAATCTCGGTTTTTTTGAAAATATCGTTGCCCAGTAATTAGTCTAGAATCGTCTAGGTTGCTGAATTCATCGTCGTCATAGCCTTCTAGTCTTCGTTTGTAAGCGTCTCTATAGCGGTTGTATTGTCTGGTATTGTTTATATAAAAATAAATACCTGTACCCAAGGCAGCATATACTAAAGGAACTTTCCAATAACTTTTATTATAAATCTGTCCCAATCCAGGCAATACTGCCGAGTAAAAAGCGGCTTTTGCAGGAGACAAAGGATTAATTTCGTATTTAGGCACTAAGGTTTGTTCTACTTTAATATTCAGCTTTTCTTGAGCTTGTAAAGTCAGATTAAAGAAAAATAGTAAAAAAAACAGTAGCCTATAATTCACCTTACTCGGATAACAACTTTACAATCCTATCAAAGTCTGCTTTAGAATAAAAAGGAATGGTGATTTTACCCTTGCCTGATTGGTCTACTTTAATATCAGCTTTGGCATCAAAAAAATCAGAAACTGTTTTTTTGGATTCCGAAGGAATTTCAAAAGACTTGTCTTTTTTGCTTGGTTTCGTTGCAGGTTTTATATCGTCTTGATATTTTTTTACTAGATTTTCAGTGTCCCTTACCGATAAATTTTGTTTAACGATTTTAGAATAAATATCTAATTGAGCATCTTCATCTTCAATATTAATTAAGGCTCTACCGTGACCCATACTAATAAAATTATCGCGCATACCCGTTTGGATAATCGGATTCAATTTTAATAAACGCAAATAGTTGGCAATGGTAGAACGTTTTTTACCCACACGTTCACTCATTTGTTCTTGTGTAAGTTGTATTTCGTCGATTAATCTTTGGTAAGATAAAGCCACCTCGATAGGGTCTAAATCCTGACGTTGGATGTTTTCCACCAAAGCCATTTCCAAAGACTCTTGGTCGTTTGCAATTCTAATATAGGCAGGAAGTGATTTTAATCCAACTAATTTAGAAGCACGATATCTGCGTTCTCCAGAAATTAATTGGTATTTATTAAAATCAATTTTACGAACCGTAATGGGTTGAATTAAACCTAATTCTTTAATAGAAGAGGCTAATTCTTGTAAATGTTCTTCGTTAAAATTACTTCGGGGCTGAAAAGGACTTACTTCAATGGTGTCTAAATCAATTTCAACAATATTACCGACTAATTGTGCCGCATTTTTATCGGTTACCGACTGAATATCATTTTCAGGGTCTTTTAATAGTGCCGCCAATCCACGTCCCATGGCTGGTTTTTTTACGGTTTTACTCATGATTCAGTCAACTGTTTTTTTAATATCTCTTCGGCTAAACTTAAATAATTGGTAGCTCCTTTGCTGGAAGCATCGTAAACAATAATACTTTCTCCGAAACTAGGGGCTTCACTTAATTTAACGTTACGTTGAATAATGGTTTCAAATACCATTTCGTGGAAGTGTTTTTGAACCTCTTCTACCACTTGATTGGATAATCTTAATCTAGAATCGTACATGGTTAACAACATACCTTCGATATCCAAATTAGGATTGTGTGTTTTTTGAATACTTTTTACGGTATTTAACAACTTCCCTAAACCTTCTAACGCAAAATACTCACACTGGATAGGTATTAATACAGAATCCGCAGCGGTTAAGGCATTAATAGTAATTAATCCTAAAGAGGGAGCGCAATCAATAATAATGTAATCGTATACTTCTTTTAAATGAGTGATGGCTTGTTTAAGCATGTACTCACGATTGACTTTGTCTACTAATTCGATTTCAATTGCCACCAAATCAATATGAGCGGGAATAATATCAACATTAGGCGTATTACTTTTAATAATGGCATCGTTTGCCGAAATAATATGCTCTAGTATTTGATAGGTTCCAACAGAAATATTATCTATATCTACTCCTAAACCCGAACTGGCATTCGCCTGCGGATCGGCATCGATTAATAGGACTTTCTTTTCTAAAACTCCTAAACTTGCGGCTAAATTTACCGAAGTGGTGGTTTTTCCGACACCGCCTTTTTGATTAGCAATTGCAATGATTTTGCCCATTTATCCTTAAAATTTTTGAACGGTAAAATTACAATTTATTATGGGTTTTGAAAGTCAAAATTGTTAACAATAGTTTAATTCCAATAATATCAATCCAGTAGCCTAAAACTTTTTTGAATAAATAAAAAAGCCCTGTAAATTTTACAGGGCTATATTCGGTTTATTTTTTTGTTTTGTGAATTGTTTTCAAAATGAGTTCTAGCCATTTTTCAATTAGTTGAATTTCTCCAGACAATTGAAAATTTTCGGCATGGTTATAAAATTCAACAAAAATCTCGGCTTGTTTGTTGTTTTCTGAAGTGAATTTTAATTCTAATTTTTGAACAATATCCCTATTGTATTTAGTATTAACAATTTCGCATGACTTTATTTCAGAAAGATTAACCACCTGATTAACCGTACTATTTAAGGTTTTTTTGTGCAGGAAGAAATAAGGGTTGTGTTCATCTATCCCGACTAATAAATCGCCACAAAATTCATGTGTTGTGATTTTACAATCTTTTTCTTTAGCTAAATTATTTAATGCATTAAGCATTTGAGTGGTTTTGATTTTTCGGCTTCTAGCCATAAATATAAAAGGTAAAATGCAAACCAATAAGGTTATAATTCCAATGATGATGATTCCTGAATCCATTTTTTTTGATTTTTTTTAAGGTAAATAAACAAGTTATTCACTTGGGTTTGATTACCAAGTGAGTGCTTTGATTGGAAAGGTTTGAAAAGGAATTTTTAGTTTACCAAAAACAATGATAAGGAAAAAGAATGCTTATTTTTAAAGCGCTAAACAACTGATTTCCATGAAACAAGGTGAATTGTTTGTAAGAACTATTTAGCTTTTGTTCAATTCCTTTGGAGTGAATAGCAAATACCTGAAATGGATTTTTTACCGAAGGAAAAGAAGGATTTTCAATATGAAAATGATATTCAGATTGCGATAAAAAACAATTAAGGTCAATGCTACTAATTGAACTTATTTTTTCATTTTTATCTGAAGAATGATGACTAACCGAAGAAACTACGGTAGGTTTATAATCGTCGGAAGCTACTATACCAAAGTAAGTAACCCACGAAATCAGAAATAAAAAAAAGATGGTTTTTTTCACAAGGCAAATTTAACATAAAATCAGGTTAATCATAAAAAATAGAACTTGATTTTTAGATTTAGTTTTCCTTAAAAATCTTATAGCAGTTTACCATAATTACTATATTTGACCAAATAATAGGAATTCAATAAATACAATAGCGTTTATATGTGGTCTGGAAACTATAAAAATTGGTCTGAAGCCAACAAAAAATCATCGGGTTATGATGATGCTTCGATTTTAGAAGAATGTAAAACAGCGTTATTAAAAGTAAAAAATGGCGAAGCTATTTATGAGCGTGATGGCGTTTTATATTCAACCATTCAATATAGTTGGGGTGTTTTAGCGGGTTTGCAAAAAGCTGCTATTGAAAATGGAAACAAACTATGTGTGATTGATTTTGGAGGAAGTTTAGGAAGTACTTATTATCAAAACATTGATTTTTTACAAGGATTAGATATTGAATGGTGTATTGTAGAGCAAAAACACTTTGTAGACTGTGGTAAAGAATTGTTCGAAAATGAACAGGTTAAGTTTTATTATTCTATAGAAGAAGCTTTACAATTTCACAAACCCAACGTTTTATTATTAAGTAGCGTAATTAATTACCTAGAATACGCTTACAAGTGGATTGATCAATTTTCCGCCTTAGAATTGCCTTACATTATTGTAGATAGAACTTCTTTTGTAAATCAAACCGAGGATTTAATTACTGTACAAAGCACACCAACTGAAAAATACAGTTATCCTTGTTGGTTTTTTAATGAAACCAAATTCATAAAAAGATTCAAAAAATATCAAAAATTAGCCGATTTTATTACCGAAGAAGCTACCAAAACCATTAACGAATCCGATTCAGTTTACTGGAAAGGTTTTATTTTTAAATTGAAATAAGATTTTATGTATTTATCAAAAAAACACAGATTACTGTTTAAAGAACTAAATAGCAAGTTGGATGAGTTGGAGTGGGCTCATATTTTCCATGATAGCATCAAAGGGTTTGATTCTTTAAATAATTTAAGTTTAAACATAGGGCGCTGGGCAGGAAATTATTCTTTTTTTTATGTTCTTTTTAGAATTTTAAAAGATTTTAAACCCAATACAGTTTTGGATTTGGGTTTAGGAGAATCTAGCAAATTTATTTCAACGTATATTCAAAACTACGATAAAAAAATTCAACATACGATTGTAGAACAAAGTCAAGAATGGATAGATTATTTTAATTCTACTTTTAGCTTAAACGAGCAAACTCGTACCATTTGTTGTGAAATAGAACAAAAAGACATTAAAGGATTCCAATCAAATTACTACAAAGATTTGCCTTCAAAACTAAATAATTCCAAAATGGATTTGGTTATTGTTGATGGTCCTTTTGGTAGCGATCATTATTCTAGGTATAATGTAGTTGAATTGTTCGAGAAAAAATTATTAAACGATGAATTTATCGTTTTAATAGATGATTATGAAAGGGAGGGGGAGCAAGAAACCGCAAAAGAATTTATGCATATTCTTAAACAAAATGCCATCTCTTTTGATTCTGTTGAATACCAAGGTAAGAAAAAGCAATTAGTGATTGCTACTCCTAAATACAAATATGCATTATCGTTATAATGACAAAAGAATTAGCTCCAATAGCTCTTTTTGCATACAATAGACCCATTCATACACAAAAGGTTTTGGATGCATTAGCTTGTAATATAGGGGCAATTGAAAGTGATTTATTTATTTTTTGCGATGGTGTTAAAGATGGAGTTTCTGAAAAAGATTTATTAAAAGTTCAGGTGGTAGAAAATATTGCCCGAAACGAAAATAGATTTAAAAGTGTTCAAGTTTTTAAAAGTGAATTCAATAAAGGATTGGCGAATTCAATCATTGGGGGCGTTTCAAAGATTTTAGAAACTCACGATAATATTATTGTTTTAGAAGATGATATTGTACCCGAAAAGGGGTTTTTAAAATATATGAATGAAGCGCTTCATTTTTATAAAGACCATGCTCAGGTAGGGTGTATACACGCTTGGAATTTTTCTTTCGAAAATAACAATTACCCACATCAAACGTTCTTTTTAAAAGGTTCAGATTGTTGGGGATGGGCAACTTGGAAAAGTTCTTGGAAACTTTTTAATCCTGACGCCACCTACTTATTACAAGAAATAAAATCTGAAAATCTGACTTACTCTTTTGACAGAAATGGTACTACTGCATATACTAAAATGCTTGAAGAGCAGTCGTTAGGAAATATTGATTCATGGGCGATTCGTTGGCATGCGTCTTTATTTTTACACAATCAATATTGTTTGCATCCTACCAAACCGATAGTTACTAACATTGGCTTGGATAACAGTGGGATTCATAGTGGTTCGGTGGAAATCAGTCAAAAAACAGTTCAGGAAATAACTATTGAACCTATTGCTGTAGAAGAACCTAAATGGTTTTTCGATTCCTTGATACAGTATCAAAAAAGACCATCCTTTTTAAAGAAAGTACAATCAAAAATAAATAAAAAGATTGCTAAGTGGAAAAATCCACGTAAACCGGTTTGGTCTGGAGATTATTCTTCGTGGAAAGAAGCTCAACAAATAACCGAAGGATATGATGCTGATGAAATTTTAGAAAAATGTTTGCAATCGGTTTTAAAAGTTAAAAAAGGTTTAGCGGTCTACGAAAGAGATAGTTTTATTTTTGATGAAATTGAATACAGTGAAGATTTACTAAAATGTTTGGAAACGGTTTATACGCAGAATAATAATTCATTAACCGTACTTGATTTCGGAGGAAGTTTGGGAAGTACTTATTTTCAGAATAAATACCGATTAAGTCATTTAAAGCATTTAGATTGGAATATTGTAGAGCAAGAACAATTTGTAAAAGCGGGTAACGATTTTGTAGCAGGTGAACAATTACATTTTTACTATTCTATTAAAGAATGTTTGTCTGCAAAAAAAGTAGATGTGATTTTATTAAGTAGTGTTTTGCAATACATTGAACAATATCAACAATTACTACAGGAAATTAATGTTCATCAAATTCCATACATCATATTAGATAGAACCAGTATTGTAAATTATAAAAGACCAATAATAACCGTACAAGTTGTGCCCGAGGAAATTTATAAAGCCAGTTATCCCTGTTGGTTTTTTAACAAAAATGAAGTTGTTAGTCAACTAAGTAAATACGAAACAGTATTTGAGTTTAAAAGCTTTTGTGAAAACGATATTAAGTTGAATAAAAAACATAAAGCCTCTTGGTTAGGTATGTTGATGCGATTAAAATCATAACTAGGAATGAATTTCACTACTTTTTTCGATAAAAATTATTTATCCAGAGGGCTCATACTGTTTGATTCTTTAAAAGAACAAGACGTTGATTTTAAATTTTTTGTATTGTGTTTAGACCAAGAAACCTTTGATTTTTTAAATCGATTCAAAGAAAAAAATCCTCAGGTTGAAACCTTAACACTTAATGATTTAGAAGAACACGACCCTACTTTACTGATTTGTAAAAATAATCGGAGTTTGGTGGAGTATTACTTTACACTTAGTCCGTGTTTACCTTTGTATCTGTTAGAAAAATATCAATTGAATCATATTTGTAGCTTAGATGCCGATATGCTTTTTTTATCGAGCCCTCAGCCCATTTTTGATTATCTGAATGATTATTCCATTATAATTACGCCGCATAAATTCTCTAAAGAGACCGCAAAAGATATTATTTATGGGGTGTATAATGTTAGTTTCCAGATATTTAAAAATGATGAAACTGGAGTTTCGTGTTTGAAAAAATGGAAGGAACAATGTATGGATTGGTGTAAAGATGAATTAGATCAGGTTAATCAACGATTTGCAGACCAATTGTATTTAAATGATTGGCCTAAATTATATCCCAATCAAGTAAAAGAGTTGAACGATGAGGTTTCTGGATTAGCGCCGTGGAATATTAACAATTATACCATAGAAAATAGGTTAGGGACATTTTATTCTAATCATAAAAGAATTATTTTTTATCATTTTCATCATTTTAAAATATTAGAGAAACATTGGGCAATCAATGGTTTTTACACCTATAAAATTAATCCACAACCAGATTTAATCAAATTATACCAAATTTATTGGAGTAAGATTGAGCAATACAACATGAAATTTGATTTTATAGTTGGGGTGTCTCAAAGGTATAATTACAACAAAAAAAAATACAAGATTCTTCATGAAGAGAAATCAATTTTTATGAAAAAAGATAATGAGATTACCTTAGTAAGTTATAATTTGGTTCCTAGATTCGTTTTAAAAATATTTTCAAAATTTTATGCCAAAGCTAATTAATATTAAATCTTTTCACGAAAAAAGAGGGTCATTAACAGTATTAGAAAAAAATATCCCATTCGATATTAAACGGGTATTTTATATTTATAATGTAGATGATTCTGTCCGTGGAAAACACAGACATCATAAAACCATACAAGCCGCTATATGCATTAATGGTTCTTGTAAAATTTCTAATGATAACGGAGTCGTTCAAGAAGAATTCTTATTAGATCATCCCGAAAAGTGTTTGTTTTTATATCCAGAGGATTACCATTGGATGCATGATTTTTCTAAAGATGCCATTTTATTAGTTTTAGCTTCTGAATTTTTTGACCCAGCAGATTATATATATGAGCCCTACAGATAAAATTCCGTACGAAAATCTTAATTTATTAAATAAAGAATTCGAAGATAAATTCAAATCTCAATTTGATGAATTTTTGAACAAAGGTTGGTATATCATGGGGGAAGGACTATCTCGTTTTGAATCCTCTTTCGCGGCTTACAATAAGGCTAAATTTTGTATAGGAGTAGCCAATGGTTTAGATGCCCTAGAAATTGGTTTACAGGTTTTTGATTTTCCTAAAGATTCGGAAATTATAGTTCCGTCTAACACCTATATTGCGACTATTTTGGCCATCATAAATGTAGGACTCAAACCCATTTTAGTAGAACCTGATAGTACGACTTACAATATTAATCCTGACTTAATTGAGCAAGCTATTACTCCTAAAACTAAGGCAATTATGGTAGTTCATTTGTATGGACAAGTGGCTCCAATGCAGAAGATATTAGAATTGGCTCAAAAATATAATTTAGAAATTATAGAAGATTGTGCCCAAGCCCACGGAGCAACCATTAATCATCAAAAAGTGGGAACCTTTGGTAATATTGGTTGTTTTAGTTTTTATCCGACTAAAAACCTAGGTGCCTTAGGAGATGGTGGAGCCATTATAACTTCCGATGAGAATTTATATTTAAAAATTAAGGCCTTAAGAAATTACGGTTCCGAAAAAAAATATTATAATAAGTACGTCGGAAGAAATTCCAGATTAGATGAGCTTCAAGCTTTATTCTTGAATGAAAAATTACCGTATTTAAATAAAATCAATCAACACAAAATAAATTTAGCCCGAATTTATCATAACGGGTTGACTAATCAGGTCATCAAACCTGTTTTTACAGAAGATTATTCTCATGTGTATCACATTTATAACATTAGAACAGAAAAACGGAACGAATTAAAAAAACACCTAGAAAATCAATCGATTTACACCGAAATACATTATCCGGTGGCGCCACACCTGCAAGAAGGATATCAATCTTTATGGAATGGTAGCTTTCCGATTAGTGAAGAAATTCATGCCACAACGCTTAGCTTGCCTATTTCTTATGCAACTAGTTCAGCACAGGTAGAAAAGGTTGTTCAAGCAATTAATCAATTCTTTTCTTTATGAGTTGTAAAATTTCCATCATAACGATTAATTACAACAATCTTGAAGGATTAAAAAAAACATTTAAAAGTGTTTTTGAACAATCATTTTCAGATTTTGAATACATTGTTATCGACGGTGGAAGTAATGATGGTAGTAAAGAATTCATACAACAAAATGCTACACAAATTAATTATTGGGTTTCCGAAAAGGATAAAGGTGTTTATCATGCCATGAATAAGGGAATTCAAATAGCTACCGGTACTTATTTGTTGTTTTTGAATTCCGGTGATTGGTTAAATCATTCAGAAATATTATCTAAAGCTATTACATTTTTTAAGGTTGAATACAGTATTATTTACGGAAATCTAATCATTCAAAAAAGTATTAATAAACATGTTCTGTGGCAATTACCCGAAAAGTTAGATTTATTATATTTTATTAATGATTCGTTACCACACCCAGGGAGTTTTATAAAAAAGGAATTGTTTGAAAAATATTTTTTTTATAATGAAGATTTTAAAATAGTTTCAGATTGGGAATTTTTCATTTACAGCATCATTGTAAAAAAAGAAAAATATTTGCATTTACCTTTTGTCATTTCCTATTTTGATCATTCTGGGATTTCTAGTGTCGGCGCTAATAATCATTTGATAGATCAAGAAAGACAAGTAGTTTTTGAAAAATATTTTAGTGATTATATTCACGAGATTAATTTCATAAGAAAAATTAAAACAAAAAGATATCAGCAACTTAAAAATTGTTCTGAAAATAAATTACTTTGGAGTTTGATTAAAATTCTATTAAATATTTCGAAATGGTTTACCCCAAAAGAAAAAAGACACCAACTGTTTGTAAAACTGAATAATCAATCCTTACATCAACAATAAATCGATTTTATCTGTGCAGGCAATGAACCATCAACCCTTAGTTTCCATCATTATACCGTGTTACAACCAACAAGATTTTATTGATTATACCTTGGAAAATGTTTGTAATCAAACTTATAAAAACTGGGAATGTATTATAGTGAATGATGGTTCTACCGACGATTCCGAAGAAATCATTAAAAAATGGCTTGCGTATGATAACCGCATGGTTTATCATAAAAAAAAGAACGGCGGATTAAGTTCTGCCCGCAATGCAGGTTTAGATTTAGCCAAAGGGGAGTACATTCAATTTTTAGACGGAGACGACGCTTTAGACCCCGATAAATTAAAAGAAAGTGTGAATGCAGCTTTACAAAAACAAATGGATTTGGTGATTACCAATTTTCATATGTTTAAAAAAGACATCAGTAATCTAAGACCTGTTTACTGTAATTTAGAAGAACAGACTTTTGATTTCGAAAATATTTTGTTGGAATGGGATTCAAAATTTACGATTCCGATTCATTGTGGATTTTTTCATAAAAGTTTATTTAAAAACATCCGTTTTAACGAAGCGCTTAAAGCCAAAGAAGACTGGCTCATGTGGATTAGTGTTTTTAAATTACCCGTTAGAGTGTATTTTATCAACTTAAAATACGCTTATTACCGAGTGAATCTTTCGGGTATGACACGTGATTATGTACTGATGAATCAAAATTTAATTAAGGCGTATAATTTTATATATCAGGAATTAAATGAAGAATATCAACTGAAATTCTTTAACAAAATCATTCAAGATTACAACAAACAAATCCTAGAACTGAACGAGCGAATTAAAAAAGAAAAACGATTCTTTCTACTAAAAGCAGTTGATAGAATTGTTTATTTGATTCGACGCAAAATCATGTTGTCTAAACTCCAATAGCCTTTATTTAGTTAAATCTTTCTGCAAAATGTATTGATAGGTTTGCAAATGGGCTTCGGCATATTTTTTCATTTTAGAAACTTTATCAGGAAATTGTGAAGCATAATTAGTTTTATCCTTGCTTCTGTATTTATGCAAAGAAACATTCCCAGTCTGGTGCACAATTAAAAACCATTCTTGATCAACCACCCCATATTTATCATCGGCACCACAAAATATATACGGGCGATTGGTTTTTAGTAAATCAATCCCTAAAGTATTGTTTTGATAAGGTAAGTTTAAAAGCCCCAAAAGAGTAGGGTACAAGTCAATTTGCCCCGCCATTTGTGAATGAGTTTGGGGTTTTAAAATCGAAGGCGCATAAAATAATAAAGGACTGTGGTTGTAGTCTAAAGACATGTCGTAGGTTACGTCCATGGCTGCTCCGTGGTCGGCTACAAAAACAAAAATTGTTTCGTTAAACCAAGGTTGTTTTTTAGCTAACGTTAGGAATTTTTGCAAAGAGAAATCCGCATATTCTACAATTTTCTTTTTAATGTCGGTTTGATTTTTAGGCTTAAAATAAGGCGGAATATAATAAGGACCATGATCGCTGGCGGTCATAAAAGCGGTAAAAAAAGGCTTTTTGTTTTGATGTAATTGATTTAAAATAGGAATCGAAAATTCAAACATATAATCATCGGGTACGCCTAAAGTGGTTTTAATTTGTTCCGAAGGATAATCTTTTTTAGAAATGACTTGGTCAAAATCATTAGCCTTTAAAAATCCTTCCACATTATCGAACTGTCCGTCGTGTGTAGTAAAATAAGTGGTTTGATATCCGTTTTGTTTAAGTGAAGTAGCCAGTCCGTGATATTTAGGAATGATGCTACTTTTCATAGGATGTTTTTTAAACAAGGCTGGATACGAAAATAAACTGCTAAAAATCCCATTAAAAGTATGAATTCCAGAGGTATATGTATTTTCGAAATAAATCCCCTGATAAGTTAATTGATTAAAAAATGGGGTAAGATTATGGGGGTCTCCATGACGTTTCAATTTAGCCGCACTCATACTTTCCATAATTACCAATATTACATTGTAGGGTTTAGCGGGTGCGTTTGGGGTAATGGTTCTGGATAATGGTTGTAAAGAATCGTTTGTGGTAATGCCTAATTGTTCTTGTACGAATTGCAAAGCTTCGGCGTTGTCCATCAATTGTATGGGTTTATTTTCATCCCGTTTACTTTCTATATAACTTCTGATTAAAGTAAAGTTCGGGTTTAATCCTAATTGATTTAAAAAAGCATGATTTCCAAAATAGGCGGTACCTACGTTAATAGGTGTTTTTTCATCGAATCTTCCGCGAATTCCTGCAAAAATGAATCCTGCAAATAAAATAATGAGTCCCAGATTTTTAAATTTAAAATTCGGGGAATGATTCGGTTGGTACTTAAATAAAGTATTGATGCTTTGGGAATACAAATAAACGCTAACTATAAAAGGAATTACCGCAATCCAATATCGGGGCTCTTGTAGAATCATTCCCAATACAAATTCAGGATTATCAATCCATTGAAAAGCCATAATGGTAAACCTAGAAAAAAAGTGGTTAAAATAGGGTAAATCTACTGCGCAAACCAAGTAGGCTAACGAAAACAAAATCAATAAATAAAATTTAATGATTTGATATAATAGGGTGGGGGTACGCTTTAAAAAATAAAAAACACTCAGTATAACAAAAGGTAAGGCTAAAATATATCCGCTAATGACCAAATCAAATCGAATCCCCATGAGTAAGGATTCTAAAATTTCCGATAATTGAGCCTGACCGATACGTTCCCTTTCGGTAATGAGCATCACCAATCTGAAAAAAGAAAAGAATAACAATCCCGTTCCGTATAATTCAGTGAATAATCGGATGGGTTGTGGAATTTGGTTTTTTAAAGTGGAATACCAATTCATTTATTCAGGAAGTGTGATAGGGTCAAAAGGTTCTCTGTTCAATACGTATTTAATCCAGTTGCCAAACCCGTATTTAGATTTTATATGGGCATCAGGCATAATGTAAGGTTTTTGTATAAAATCTTCCAATTGATTGATGTTGGTTTCGTTCCAAATAAAAATATTATTCGGGTGATAAAAATCGTAATCTTTTACCCTTGGATTATTGGTGATGAGTTTTTTATTATAGTGTAAAGCTTCAAAAGTTCTAAAAGAAAGGCCTTCGTGTGTAGTGTTTAAAAAATCTAATAAAATGCCCGAACGTTTTACATTTTTAATGTTTTCTTCATAGCTCATGTGCTGGTGGATAAAATGATATCCTTGATCATCATAAGCTTCTTTGTCTTTAGGATTTTGGCAGTATAAATTAATGAAAGGTTTAAGACCTAATTTTTTGCACTTTTTGTTTAAACGCTTGATGTTCTTCATGCGTCTTTCAATTAAAGTGCCTACAAAAAACAAATCATATTCAATGGTTGGAATTGCGGTTTCGTTTTGATCATCATCAAAATAAAAATTGGTAATCGGATAAAATTGAAATACATTTTGGTGTAAATCGGATTTATCAAATACATAAAATTGATCAAAAAAGGGGATTAACGGATAAATGGCTGGAAATCTATGCAAACCGTCCCATTGATATCCTGCCATAAAAGTGGATTTTTCACGAACCAATTCAATCACATCACTGGGGTAAATGTCTGCACGCATCAGTAAAGCATAGTCTGCTTTGCCTTGAATGGCATTTAATTTTTGAACGACTTCTTTACTAAATACCTGAAACTTTAGTTTGCTTTTATACCCTTTGTCTTTTAAAAAGGTTTTACGGAAAAAATTATAAATTTTTTGACCTAAATTTTTATACTTAAAATCGTGTTCGTTGTAGCTGATGTCAATCGTTTCAAACCCGTAAAAGGCTAAGTTTTTTTTAAAGCTGTTGTGCATTCCAAAACTTTGCGGAAGACCAATGATGATAGTAGGTTTACTCATAGGCTTAGATATATTTTTTCATATTCTTGGGCTGCTTTTTCCCAAGTGAATTGTTGTGCGTGTGTACTAATTATCTTTTTATCGGCCAGATTATGATAATGTGTTAACCCATTATCTAGAACGGCTTGCATATTTTCCACTGAAAAGTTATTAAAATAATAGGCTACTTTACCACCAATTTCGGGTAACGAAGTTAAATTAGATAAAAAAACAGGTTTTTCGAATAACATAGCTTCAATGGCAGGAATTCCAAAACCTTCGGCTAGTGAAGGGAAAACAAAGGCTTTACAGTTTTTATAATACCAATATTTTTCTTTTTCATTGATACTTCCAATAATATGTACGCGGCTTTCTACCCCAAAAAGTTTAGCTTCTTGTTTGATTTTTTCTACGTATTCAGGTCTAGATAAATTACCCGCAATGATTAAATCAAAATCGTTGTGTTGTAGTAAGCAAGGCAATACATGAAAATTCTTTTTAGGTAAAACAGTACCCAGAGTAAATAAAAAAGGTTTTTTGGGCAAGAATTTAGGCGCATTAAAATCAGGGAATTCATTTACTGAAACTCCGTTATATATGGTAATTATTTCTTTGTTTTCTAAATGAATGTTGTCCAAAACTTGTTGTTTGGCGAAATTCGAAATACAAGTAATTACGTCTGCTCGGTTAATGTTCTGCTGAATTTTATGTAAGTAGGATTTGATTTTGTTTACACTGTGTTTTTTTTCGACTAAAAAATTAAGATCGTGAACCGTGTAAACAATTTTTGTTTTAGCATTATAAGGTTGGTAAGGAGAACCTTGATGGGTTTTGTGCCAAACGTCGTATTTATCGGTATTGGGGATGTATAATTTATGTAAGAGATTAAAAATCTTGTAGTTGACTTCTGTTCCAAAATAATTATTAAATGATTGAGGAACATAAAAAGTGTAGTCTAATTCCTTTTTTTTTTGGTGGATTAACGCCCGACCCAATTCAGAACAAAAGGTATGTAACCCTGTATTAGGATACTTTAATCGTTCACAATCAATTAATACATTTTTCATTTGGCTACAATTTTATAATTGCGGTATTCAAATAAACGCAAGCCTGTTAATTTTTCAAAAACATTCAGGACTTTTTTACTTAAAGGGGCATTATTAATTTTAGTAGGATCAAAAGAAAATTTCCAATTTACTTTATTAATTCGTTCTTGAATCACTTTAGGATGTGTTTCTGTAAATAGAATGAGTTGGTCTGCATTTCCATAATCAAATTCCGAAGATTCGGGGTAGGCCTGATCAATCCATTGGTTATCATCGGTATAAAATTGATTGAAATTTCTCATTTTATTAGTTAAACCCGTTGGAGGTTTTACCCAACCGTAATGATAAATATCTGCGGCAATGTGTTTTACATTTAGTTTGCGACCGTTGTGTCTAAATCCTTGTGCATCTTTGTAAGAATGCATGTCGGGTAAATTTTTAATCACTCGGATTTCTCGTCTGTACCAACGGCGAGAATGGGCAAAATAATCATAAGAACCATAAAAATGCTTATAATTAAACAACAGGCCTTCAATTGTAGGGTTGTTTAAACACAATTCCATTTCGTATTTAATAGTGTCTAAATATTTTTCGTGCACACATTCGTCTCCTTGAATATAAAAAGCCCAATCAACATCGGGGCTTATGGCTTTAAAGGCTTTGTCTGTTTCTAATGCAAAAGTGCGTCCGCCTTCGCGAACACTATCGTCCCAAACGGTTTCAATGATTTTTATTTTTGGGGAATCTAAGCTTTTTAAAAGTTGTAAAGTATCGTCGTCTGAATTGCCATGAGCAATTACAAACTCATCACAAATGGGCAGGATAGAAGTAATGGCTTCTATGATAGAATAATCATTTTTAACCGCATTTCTAATGAAGGTAAAACCAGCAATTTTCATGGAATATTAAACTAAAGACTGATAAATTTGATGAACTTCTTTAGCAATTACATCGTCATTAAAACGTTGAGCATATTCAAAACCTTTTTCGGTAATGGAATTACGTAGATTTTTGTCGGATAATAATTGTCGGATATGGAAAGCTATTTCTCTGGAATCCGTAGGGGTAATATAAATGGAGTGAGGTCCTCCTGCTTCTGAAAAACAACCTTTTTTACTAGTAATTACAGGTGTTTTGCAATATAATGCTTCAATAATAGGGATGCCAAAACCTTCAAATAAAGAAGGGTATATAAAAATTTGTGCACTTTGATATAAAATAGCTAATTCTTGTGTAGTAAGACCTTTTAAAAAGCTTACTTTATTTTCCATTTTATAATTTTTGATGTATTGGGTTACTTTTTTAGTGTATTGGGTTTTTCCACCTACAATCACCAAATGAGTATCAATATTTTGAATGGCTTTAACCACCGATAAAACATTTTTACGTTCTTCAATAGTCCCTACATTTAAAATAAATGATTCAGGAATGCTGTATTTGGCAAGTACTGTTGCTTTTTCTTCTTCGGAATATTCTTTTTTAAAATCGGCATGGCAACCCTGATATACCACTTTGATTTTGTCAGCTTCTACCTTTAAATATTTAACCACATCTTTTTTGGTCTGTTCACTAATGGCAATAATTATATCGGCTTTTTTAGCGGCGTGTTTAAATTTTAAAAAATGAATATTTCTGTCAAAAAATGAATAAAAGGCAGGAAAGCGTAAAAAAATTAAATCGTGAATAGTCACTATAGTTTTAACGGGTGTTTTTTTTATTCCTAAAGGAATTTCGCCAGATAAACCGTGATAAATTTGAATGTTATCTGCTACAACATCGCCTACAATTCCTTTTTGTCTCCATAGGTTATAAAACATTTTATAAAAAGAACTTTTAGGTAAACATTCTTTAATATTTGTTTTTACGGAATTAAAAAGGTTTTTTTCTGAAGGCTTAGGATTATACAAAAAGTACGTATTACTAGGATAATACGTACTTAATATGCGAATCAAATCACGGCTATAGTTACCTAAGCCAGTTTTGTTATGAAAAATCCGTTTTGCTTCGTAACCTATTTTCATATTTATCTTTTTTGGTTTTGGGTCTTTGGTTTTGGGTCTTTGGTAATAATTTTACCTAAAACCTAATAACCTAACACCTTTTACCCAACACCCAATACCTATATTAAACCGCAACATCATACTCTCTTAACGCGTTGTTAAGTGAGGTTTTTAAATCGGTTGATGGCTTTCTTCTACCAATAATTAATGCGCAAGGTACTTGAAATTCACCAGCCGGAAACTTTTTAGTATAACTACCCGGAATTACCACTGAACGAGCAGGCACATGTCCTTTCATTTCAATAGGTGTATCACCAGTAACATCAATAATTTTAGTAGAGGCAGTTAAGCAAACATTTGCGCCTAAAACCGCTTCTTTACCCACGTGAACACCTTCTACAACTATACAACGTGAACCAACAAAAGCACCATCTTCAATAATTACAGGAGCGGCTTGTAAAGGCTCTAAAACACCACCAATACCAACACCACCACTTAAATGTACATCTTTACCAATTTGCGCGCAACTACCTACAGTTGCCCAAGTATCAACCATAGTTCCTGAATCTACATAAGCCCCAATATTTACATAACTAGGCATTAAAATAGTTCCTGGTGAAAGATATGATCCATAACGAGCAACAGCATGAGGTACTACACGAACTCCTTTTTCAGCATAATTTCTTTTCAAAGGAATTTTATCATGATATTCAAAAATTCCCACTTCAAAAGTTTCCATTTTTTGAATAGGGAAATACATTACCACAGCTTTTTTAACCCATTCGTTCACTTGCCAACCATTTTCGGTAGGTTCAGCCACACGTAACTTACCAGCATCTAATAAAGCAACTACTTCACGTATAGCCGATGTTGTTTTTTCTTCAGAAAGTAAGGCTCTATTATCCCAAGCCTGTTCAATTATAGCTCTAATCTCGTTCATTTTTTTGATTTTGAGCAAATATAATAAATAAGCGAAACCATTAACATAAATAAGTGTTTGCAACTTAAAAAAGTATGTTTGATTCGAGTCATTTTTTCCGAGGGGGAACACTTAATAACTTGCACAATTCTTAATTTTTTTTACATTTATACTATTAATAATCCATTTGATGCTTATTCAGGAAACTTTTTATTTAAAAAACATGCTCAGTTATAGTTGTATAAAACTGATTGAGATGGTTTTTGCACAAAAAGATTCGGTGAAGTTATTGTCTATTGTATTGGGCGAGGTTACGGTTCAGTTTGATAACCAGATAATTTCCAGAAATCAAATTGTGGATGTTTTTAAGGAATTAAATTTTGACATAGTTCGCGACCCCGATGTAGAGATTGTAGAAAAAACTAAAATTGCCGCGATCGAGATTATTCATATGTCGTTTAATGCCAATTCTTTAATCAGAAATTCCGAATACATCAGCGATAAATTGCAACTGCCTTACGATAAAATCAGTAAGGTGTTTTCGCAAGTAACGGGCAGTACTTTAGAAAAATACATCATTTTACTAAAGATTGAAAAAGCCAAAGAAATGATTGTAAATAATGAATATAACCTTAGCGAGATTTCTTATATGCTTGGTTATAGTAGTGTACATTATTTAAGTAATCAGTTTAAAAAAACTACAGGTGTTACGGTTTCTCAGTTTAAAGACAATCCTTCCGCATACCGAAAAAAACTAGAAGAACTGGTTTAATCGTTTAACGTTGATTCGTTTAATCGTTTTACACTATAAATATTCTTGCATTTACACCCAATACCTAAAACCCAACACCCAATACCTAAAACCCGTCAATGAAATTTTATACATATTTATCTGAATTGTGTAAAACATTTTATTTTTTGGGGTAGTAGTATTGTATTGTCAAACTGTTAATACCTACTACTATGAGAATCAAAAAAAATATTGCCGTTAGCGAATCTGGTTTTTTGTTCAATCCTTCAACCGGAGATTCTTTTTCTGTAAACCCCGTAGGTCAGGATGTCATTAGATTAATGAAGGAGGAAAAGTCCGACGAAGAAATCATTGACGAAATTCTTAACACGTATATGGTAGATAAAAATACCGTGGAAAAAGACTTGTACGATTTTAAAAATGTGTTAGAGAGTTTTAAACTAATCAACTAAGCCATGTCAAAACAAAAACCAAAATACACCATTGCGGTCACGGGTTTAAATGCGATAGATAGTCCTGGTCCTGGTTTGGCTGTAATAAGAGCCCTAAAAGATGCCGAAAGTTTTGAGGTAAAAATTATTGGGCTTTCTTACGAAACATTAGAACCGGGTATTTATATGCGCGAGTATGTAGATAAAGTATATCAAATACCTTTTCCATCGGCAGGACAAGACGTTTTACTAGACCGTTTTGCCTACATCAATGCCGTTGAAAATGTAGATTTTCTGTTCCCGAATTTTGATGCAGAGTTGTTTAACTTCATCAAAATGAAAGCACACTTTGAAAGTGAATTTGGAATTAAAATGATGTTGCCCTCTTTGGATCAGTTTGAAGCACGCCACAAAGTGAACTTATACGAATATGGTAAAGAACACAACATTAAAGTTCCTTTTGCTAAAATGTTGTTCAACACTATGGAAATACCCAAAATCGCTGAAGAATTTGGTTTTCCTATTGTGGTAAAAGGTAAATTTTACGATGCTAAAATAGCCTATACGAATGACCAAGCCATTCAGCATTTTAATAAAATAAGTGCCCAATGGGGTTTGCCTGTACTTATTCAAGAATTTGTACATGGGTCTGAAGTAAATGTGTGTGGAGTAGGCGATGGCGAAGGCAATTTATTAGGAGCGGTTCCGATGCGTAAATTATACATAACCGATAAAGGTAAAGCGTGGGCAGGGGTAACTTTAGATGATGAAAAACTAATTGAAGTTACCCGTAATTTGGTTAAAGAAACCAAGTGGAGTGGGCCTTTTGAGTTGGAATTCATGAAAACCACTAACGATGAATATTTCTTAATTGAAATCAATCCTCGTTTCCCCGCATGGTGTTACTTAACCGTGGGGGCAGGGCAAAACCAAATTGAAACCTTAGTCAATTTTGCCATGGGCAATGAATATAAGGTTTATGATACTTACGAAGTAGGTAAATTATTCATCAGATATTCTTACGATATGATTGTAGATATGTCTGATTTCGAAAAAATATCCACCATTGGTGAACTATAACTTAACTAAAACTAAAAACATTAATTCCTGAATTATTATGGAAAAGAAACAATATGAAAGACCTGTGTTAAAACCCTTAAATACAGGCATTATGAATAAATTTGGATCAAGAACCGATTATGCCCCCATGACACATATTGACGGGGTCGTTGTAAAGGACTTGATTGCTCGCCATGGTTCTCCTTTGTTTGTGATTTCCGAGAAAAAAATCCGAGAAAATTACCGCAACGCTAAACGTGCTTTTGAAACCCGTTATCCAAAAGTGCAATTTGCATGGTCTTATAAAACCAATTATTTGAATGCTGTTTGTAATGTATTTCATCAAGAAGGATCTTGGGGCGAAGTTGTTTCGCGATTTGAATACGATAAAGCTTTAAAAAATGGCGTACCCGGAAACAAAATATTATTTAATGGCCCCGATAAAACTGATGAAGATTTAAAAGCAGCCATTAAAAATGATTCACCGATACATATTGATCACTTAGATGAATTGTATCGCTTAATTGAAATATCCCGCAGTTTAAGTAAAAAACCACGCGTAGCCATTCGTGTAAATATGGATACAGGTATTTACCCCATGTGGGACAGATTCGGATTCAATTACGAAAATGGTCAGGCTTGGGATGCCATTAATAAAATCATGGCGTCGGGTACCTTAAGTTTAGTAGGATTGCATTGTCATATTGGAACTTATATGTTAACTCCAGGGGCTTACGGCATTGCGGCTTCTAAAATGTCAGAATTGGCATTATCGGTAAAACGTACTTTCAGCACCGATATTACTTATATTGATATGGGTGGAGGATTCTGTTCCAAAAACACCTTAAAAGGAGCTTATTTAACAGGAGCCGATACCGTTCCCGAAGTACACGATTATGCCGAGGTAATTGCTACAGCTATTTTAAATGCAGGATTCAAACCCGATGAATTGCCTTATTTATATTTAGAAACCGGTAGAGCATTAATTGACGATGCAGGTTATTTATTAGGTTCTGTAATTTCTAATAAAAGATTATCAGACGGACGTCGCGCCACCATCATGGATTTTGGGGTGAATTTAATGTTCACTTCATTTTGGTTCAATCATAAAATATCACCAGCACAAGCCTTCGGGCACCATACCGAAGACACCGTATTATACGGGCCTTTGTGTATGAATATTGATGTAGTGCGCGAGAACGTTTCTTTACCACCTTTGAATGCTGGAGACCAAGTCGTGGTGCATCATATGGGAGCTTACAATATTACCCAGTCCATGCAATTTATATCACTCAGACCAGCCATTGTGATGATTGATATGGAAGGAAAAGATCATGTTATACGCCTCAAAGAAACTTTAGAAACCTTAGAAAAAGATGAAAAACTGCCTGTTTATTTAAAAGACTTTAAACTTTAACCCCGTGTATTCAAAAGTGATTAAAAATCAGTGCAGCTTATTTGGGAATGGACTTTTAAAAAGTTATTCCCAAATATTTTTCTCTAACAGCAACATGCTTGGGTTTTTGTTGTTGGCGGTGAGTTTTATTGATTTAGGGGCAGGAATCAGCGGTGTATTAAGTATTTTGATTTGTATCATTACCGCACAATTATTTAATTTTAATCAGGCTCATTTTAAAGACGGTTCTTATACCTACAATCCATTAATGGTAGGGTTGGCTTTAGGGGTGTTTTATGAATTGAATACCTCTTTATTGGTATTGCTCATCATTGTTTCTATTCTAACTCTCTTCATAACTATTTGGTTTGCAGGAATATTAAGTAGCAGGGGATTACCTTTTTTAAGCATTCCTTTTTTGTTTGGAATATGGTTGGTGATTTTAGGAACACAAAATTTTTCTTTGTTAGAATTGCAACCTAAAGAAGTAGTTTCCTTACGATTATATTACCCAGAAGTATTTGATGCCGTTACCCAATGGATTGCGGTGTTGCCTTTTCAGAATGTAATTTATTTGTACTTACGTTCCTTAGGCGCTATCTTTTTTCAGTACAACGATTTAGCAGGTTTAATGATTAGTATTGGAATTTTATATTATTCCAGAATTTCGTGGCTATTATCGGTGGTAGGATTTTCTATCGGTTATTTATTTTACAGTTGGTTCGAAGGAGATTTTTCTCACTTAATCTATTCTTACATTGGGTTTAATTTTATTTTGACTTCTATGGCATTGGGCGGATTTTTTATTGTTCCGTCTAAGAAATCATTTTTGTTATTGTTGTTTGCTATTCCTTCCACCGCTTTATTAATCAGTGGATTACACACCTTGTTTTTGTACTTTCAATTGCCTTTATATTCTTTACCGTTTAATATTATGGTGCTGTTGTTTTTGAATGCGATGCACATTCGTAACAAGGCTTCGGGAATAGATATGGTAACCGTTCAGCATTATTCTCCCGAAAAAAATCATTACAAACATTACAATGCACTCAATCGTTTTAAATCCAATACGTATTACCACGTTTCACTACCGATTCTCGGAAAATGGCATATCTCACAAGGACATAACGGAAAAATTACTCACTTAGGAGATTGGCAATACGCGTGGGATTTTGACATTGTTAACGAAAAAGAAGAAACCTATCGTTATCCTGGAATTAAAACTACCGATTTTTATTGTTATGATTTACCCGTTTTAGCGCCTGCTGCAGGTTATGTGGTAGAAATCATTAATAATGTAGAAGACAACGAAATCGGCGAGGTAAACATCAAAGAGAATTTTGGCAACACCATTATTATTAAACACGGGGAATATTTTTATAGTAAACTTTCGCACCTTAAAAAAGATAGTTTTAAAGTATTTGTGGGCGATTATGTGTATAAAGGAACTATTGTGGCGTCTTGCGGAAATTCAGGTCGTTCGCCAGAACCGCATTTGCATTTTCAATTACAAGCTACGCCTTTTATCGGTTCTAAAACTTTGCATTATCCTATTGCTTATTATTTAACTAAAACCAATTACGGATTTCAATTCAATTCTTTTTCAATCCCAAAAGAAGGCGAAAAAGTACTGAACGTACAAACCTCTAAACTCTTATTAGAATCCTTTAATTGGGCACCAGGTAAGATTTTTGAATTTCAATACTTAGGAAAAAACAACAAATGGGAAGTGTTTACCAATGCCTTGAATCAAACCTATGTGTATTGTTATAATACTGAATCCACGGCCTATTTTGTAAACGATGGCACGTTATTTTATTTCACCGATTTTAATGGAGATAAAAAAAGTTTGTTGTACCAAATGTACGTTGGAGCTCACAAAATTTTATTGGGGTATTATCCAAACATTAGATTAGATGATCAATTGATGATAGAAGGATTTTTTAATCCTGTTTTATCGGCTTTACACGATTTTACAGCTCCCTTTTTTCATTACTTAAAAGTGCATTATGAAGTGGCCTTTTTATCTTGCGAAAACGAACATCAACCTACTCAAATGGTTTTTGAATCCGTTTGTCGGGCTACGGTTTTTGGTAAAGTAATTAAAGAAATCAACTATCGATTTATCTTAGAACACGGGCGTATTCAAATGATAGAAATTATAAAAGGAGCTCATAAAAACATCGCTTTATGCAACGATTAGTTTGTTTCTTTTTATTGCTTGCTACTGGGCTTTACGCTCAGGAATTTACTTTTAACCAAGTAGAAACCCAATCTTTGGCGTTGTATGAAAAATCGGATTGGAACGGTTTAATATCATTAGAGCAATCTATCAAAAATCAAAAAATAGATTATCATTATTATAATGTTCGGTTAGGGGTGGCGTATTTTAATTTGAAGAATTATTATGGTGCAGAGAAATATTTTGTTCAAGCTATAAAAAACAACTCAACAGATTTTGCGTTGGAATACCTTTATTGGACTTATATTAATTTAGGACAACTCAATCGGGCGAAAGAAATTCACGGACAATTGTCTGATGAGGTTCGTAAAAAAATTCTAAATGAAAATAAATATATAGAATCGGTTTATTTGGAAGGAGGCGTAAAATTTTCAAACAATTACCTAAAAGGAAATTTAGAATATGCTTCTGTATCTGTTGCTCATAGAGTGAATAACAGGTTTACTTTTGTGAGTGGAGCAGGAGCGATTCTTCAAAAAAGTTTACACGATAAAGTAGATCAATATCAATACAACATATTTCCTTCGTACTATTTAAAAAATAGATATACAGTTAACGCTGGATTTATGTATGCGTATAATAAATTTATAGGAGACCATAGAATCCCATCCAAAACAAATATAAACCAAACGGTAAATAACCATACAGACGCCAAGATTAATAATATGGCATATCATATTGCTGTTTCTAAACAATACAAAAGACTGTATTCAGAGTTATATGGTTTTTATTTACAGCAGAATTTTAATGGAACTTATGAAAATGTAGAAGAATCTGGTAAAGTTAAATTTACCGCAAAAACCTATATTTTTGGAGCCAACATTTCTTATGTTTTACCACTCATGCAAAATAGGTTCGTGTTAGGTTCCATGTTATTTAGTGCCTCAGATTCTAATACTAAAAACTTTTTTGTAGCGCCTTATTTCTCTGCACGAATTACTCCAAAATTATTTATGAAAACCATCTATTATCCTGTAAATAAAACGCTTTTTGTAGATAAAGAAGCAGGAATATTTTTTACCAATAACAATTTACAAATAGACAGAATTGCTAGCATATGGACTTGGACAATTTCAAAAAAATGGCAGTTGGTAGGTACTTATTCACACGAAAATATAATTAGTGATTTACCGCATTTAAGTCATCATTTGAATTCCTGTTTTGCTGGAGTAAACTATACTTTTTAACCCATTTAAATAATAATAAGATATGAAAAACACAATTTTATTCATGGTATTATGCATCGGTTTAACGGCTACCTCTTTCGGTCAAACTACCGTATCCACAGCTTTCTCAAAAAGTTATGAATTAGAATACAATAAAGAATATGATAAAGCCATTGTGGCTATGCAAGCCGTATATTCCGAAAGTTCATACGACATTAATTTACGCCTAGGCTGGTTAAATTATGCCGCGGGAGAATACACAAAATCTTTAAATTATTACAAAGTAGCCACTAAGTTAATTCCCAAATCCATAGAAGCTAAAATGGGTTTAGTATATCCACTATCGGCTTTACAAAACTGGAACGAGGTACTAAAAACCTACGAGCAAATATTGTTAATAGACCCCAATCATGCCAAAGCAAACTACCAAGTCGCTTACATTTATTATGTTCGAAAAGATTATAAAAAAGCCCACACCTACGCTAAAAAGGTATTTAATTTATACCCATTTGATTACGATACTAATCTGTTGTTAGGAAAAATTTGCATTAGTTTAGGAGATATCTCGTCGGCTAAATTGCATTTAAACAAAGCGTTAAATTATAGTCCAAGTAGTGCCGAAGTTATTTCACTTTTAAAATCGTTATAGAAAAGTAGTTTTTGGCATCCATTTCCAGCTGTCCGCTATATCTTTTAAACATAGCTTTTCACAAAGCCATGTTTAAAAGGATGCCGCTTCCATCTGGGGCTGAAAAAAAAATCCAGAACTGAAATTTTAGTTCTGGATTTTTTTGTTTAATCGTAAAAATTATTGACTTATAGGAGTTGCAAACCCTTTAAGAATTCCTTTTTCATGTTAATCAATTATTAATACTGTTGCACCATTTGTCGATTTGACTTTATGTTTCAAAGAGTTGTCTCCAACTACATAAGTCGAACCAATGTTTAGTACTATTTCTGAGTTATCTATATGTTCAATCACTATTTGTCCAGAAACAATAAATACAATATGTCCTTTGTCGCACCAATGGTCTGCAAGGTAGTTTTTTGAATATTCAACTTGTCTAAGTTTTATATTACCAACGTTTTGTGTCTTAATAATAGCAAAACCGTATTCTCCTTCATATTTTTCTGCCTCCACATTTTCCCAATTAAATGAAATCGGCATATTTAGTTCTATGGTCATTTTTTATTGTCTTAAGGATGTTTTTACTGTATAGGTTTTTCAATTTTGTGATTCAATTTTTTTTCTTCTTCAGTTTGCCCAAATAGAGTAAAAAACATAATGGAACTGATATGCTTCTATGGTGCGAAACGCCTGTTAGCGGTCCGGCTTGTATAGATAATAACTTCTCTCAAAATTTTCTGGAATTGCGGCAATTGTGTAAATTTTTAGTCTCATATTTTCATTTTGGAAATTATTTCAAAGGTTTGATTTTAATGTGCCGTGGTACACGCTTTCTTTTTATAAAGCCCCAAATTTTGTTGTCAGGTGTCAACTGTTGGTAGCTAGTTTTTATATAAGGACGCGCCCCATCATTTGGATGAAATTTTTCCTGTAAATACTTTTTCTCATCTTCATCAAGTTCTCGAACAGACCCGTCAAGTTCAACATGTACAAATTCAAATCCTTCTTCTTTAGGTCGTAAAGGAAATTCATACTTAAAATAGAGAATAAGTGTCAATAGCGCTATTCCTAAAACTACAAATATAATTATGTATAAAAGCGTCATATTTTTTCTGTTTATGTATTGTCTTTAAGCTGTCTGCCAACTCAAAAATATACGAAATAT
>DLGW01000027.1 GCA_002482885.1 Flavobacteriaceae bacterium UBA7684
TAAACCTATTTTAGGACAAGACACGCATCACCCCACGCTCAAAAACCTTTTTGAAATTCGAACGTTTTTGAAATGAAAGGCGGTTGGTGTTGATAAAAATATCTCATACTTCATATATAATTTAGTTAGTTTTGAATTAATTAAAGTATAGATTTATGAACATCAACTTTCCAAGATATACAACATACATCATAGGAACATTTTACATCGTAATTATTTTTTTAATAGTTCAGAACAGTTATTTATCTGGTGATGTAGTCAAAGATATTTCACTAATCTCAATTTCATTTTTTTCTCTTTTAATTGCCTTATTATTATATGACAGATTTGATTATAGAAAAAAAATTTTTGAAAGAAAACTTGATGCTTGCCTAGAATTATTGTCATTTATAAAATCAACTAAAATTTTAATTTTTTATCAGAACAATTTAGAACAGAAATATCATATGAGAAGTTGCTTAATTGATAAAGAACAACTTAATTCTCAAAATCTAAAAAATGATATTGATTTAAGTGTAAAAGTGGTTTTTGAAGCTATCTCTTTTTTTAAATATCTTGAAGAAATGAACAAACATAAAACAAATCCATTTTTACCTAAAGAAATTGTAAAGTCACTAAATTTTTTAACAAACTCAACTCCATTTTTTGGTATAGAAAGAGATATTACTTATCAGAATGAATATATTAAAATTTCTGTCAATGATAATATTAATAATATAAAAGACCTTAAAGGTTGGAGCAAACCCTCTTCGGAAATAAATTTCGAAGTATTTATAAATAATTATATAAACGTTCTTAATTGTATCGAAAACTGGATAAACAAACATTCAAATTTTGATGCTGACTTAAATTTATAAGCTTGTATTCTCTCTGCTGACTAGAACACCTCCCTCACATCCCGTTGAGTGATTCCCATGATGCTGGCGCCAACGGAGAAAGAAAAATCTAAGCGATTTAGAACTATCTATAATTAATAATTCAATTGCATTTAATTATTTTTTTTAGTCATTAACAACTAAGAATAAAACAAAAGTTATGTTATACACTTATCAATTCTATTCATTATTAGGGCTTATTTTCGACATTATTGGCGTATTAATGTTGTTTAAATATGGTCTTCCAAGTAAATTAAAAGAGCATAGTGGTGGATTATTACTTGAAGAAAATCCTAAGCAAGAAAAACAGAGAATAGCTGAAAATAGTAAAATCACAAAATGGGCTTACTCTGGTTTAACACTCTTAATAATTGGTTTTTTATTTCAAATTATTGGAACAATCATGACCTTATAAAAATGAAGCTATACTATGCAATTCTAACTAGCTCGATTTATACCGCTCAAAACAATGGTATCATGTCTGATATTTGGAAATTTACATCAAACTTCTATGTTTCATGTGGGATGACGGGCAATGTAATATTTTTATTCTTAGTAATTAACAACCATTTATTTGTTAATAAAATAAGTTATTTAATTCCTCTTTTTACCTCTGTTGGTGTATATAATTTTCTGCTTAACATTTTTAGCATTGCGTTTATATTTATGATAATGAATTATTATTTGGTCTATAAAGACTATAAGTATAAAAAAATAATCACAAGTTATAATCAGTATTATAATAGAAGGTTTTTTGCCTACTATTTTATGATTTCTTTTTTACTTCCCATTTTCTATGTTTTTCTAAATGTTGATATAAGGTTGTAAATATTAACCCTCGATAAGTCGGATTTGCAATCCGACTTATCCCAGTTTGAGTGATTCCTAAAATGCGGTGATATTATTTTTAAAAACATTTGTTTTCATTTGAAACAGATTAAAACTTCTAATCTTTAATCTTATCACAATAAGGCTATATGCCGTAGGTGAAAACCTTTAGTCCTGCTTCGGTGGGACTTTTTTTTTATCTTTGAATAAAAATACCAATCATGCACACCATTCAATTAAAAATAAGCGATAAGGTTTACGATAAATTTATTTGGTTGTTGAATAAATTCAGTAAAGACGAAGTTGAAATCGTGGAAAACGATTCTAACTTTTACGCCAATAAACAATACATTGAAAATCAATTAAAAGAAATCAATGAAGGTAGGGCTACTTACCTTTCCCAAGAAGAATTTGAAAAAAGACTTGACGATATTATCTAAGAAATGAAAATTATTTACGAAGAGTCTTTTGTTTCTAGATTAGAAAAGCAACTTAAATACATAACAAAAGACAACCCATCCGCCGCCAAAAAATTCAAAAAAGAAATCCTTTCAAGAATCAAAGAAATTCCAAAATACCCTGAAATCTATAGAAAATCAATCTATTCTAACGATTCATCCGTAAAAGATTTGATTTATAAAGGTTATACCGTAGTTTTTAAAATAGAGCCTTCACAAATCAACGTGTTCGGTTTTTTAAAACATCAAGAAAATCCCACTGATTAAAATCGTCCTGCTTCGGTGGGACTTTATTTTGCCCTAATTTTCCCCCAAACTATCCCGATGAGTCGGATTTGCAATCCCTAACTTGAGGTGCCAAAATGACTCCTCAAGTTTTCAAATATATAACTTTGGAGGTCACAAATTGTGACCTCCAAGAGCAGAAGGAAGCACTAGGGATTGAAACGGCTAACCCGCAGGCGTGATAACGCCGAGGAGTAATAGTGAAAAGCCCGCCCCGAGCGACAGCGATGGGGAGTGCCCAAATTTGAATGATTGGTCAGATTTACTATTCGGCTCCAACTAAGGCATTATTTTCAAGGTCTCACCAAGTGTAAAAATAAAACACCAAAATCAAACAAAACAACTTAAAATTACATTTTTGTAAAAATAACATGTTTTTAAATCACTTATTATTACATTTGTGTAATATTAAGAACAAAATATGAGTTTTGACACTGTTATTCCTAAAGCTAAAAGAATTGAACGTTTGCAATACGAAAATCCTTGGTGGACATCGGGCAACGTACAACAAACTTATCAAGATATGTCTAAAAGACTGTATTTTGATTTGTTCTATCCTTTTGTAAAAGAAACCGACATTAAACGTGCTGTTGTGCTTATGGGTCCACGTCGTGTGGGCAAAACTGTAATGATGTATCACACCATTCAAGAACTCATTAAAGAAAAAATTAATCCTCAAAAAATATTTTTTATAGGTATTGACAACCCTATTTATATGCACTTGAGTTTAGAAGACATTCTGCTCTTGGCCAAAGAAGCCGTACAATTAGACAACATAGAAGGTTGTTTTGTGTTTTTTGACGAAATACAATACCTTAAAGATTGGGAACGACACTTAAAAGTATTGGTAGATACGTATCCCAAAACTAAATTTGTTGTATCGGGTTCGGCTGCTGCTGCCTTACGATTGCAAAGTTCTGAAAGCGGTGCTGGTCGTTTTACTGATTTTATGTTGCCACCACTTACCTTTCATGAATACATTCATTTAAAAGGGTTGAATCATTTGGTGCAACCTAAAACGATAATGTATAATGGCAAAGAAATTCCTTTTTTTACCACCCACGATAATAAAGCATTCAATGCCGCATTTTTTCATTATCTCAACTTTGGCGGTTATCCTGAAGTAGTTTTGTCTGAAAAAACACAAAACGATATGGGGCGTTATGTAAAAAATGATATTGTTGATAAAGTATTACTTAGAGATTTACCCAGTTTATACGGCATTAAAGATGTACAAGAACTCAATAGTTTCTTTAGTTATTTAGCTTACAACACGGGAAATGAATTTTCTTTTGAACGCTTAGGAAAAGATAGCGGTATTGCTAAAGAAATCATCAAAAAGTACTTAGATTATCTGGAAGCTGCTTTTTTAATTAAAGTAATCCATAAAATTGATGATAACGCTAAAAAATTTAAAAGGGTAACTAGTTTTAAAGTCTATTTAACCAATCCATCTTTGCGAACCGCTTTATTTTCACCCATAATAGAAACCGACAAAGAAACGGGCAATATGGTAGAAACGGCTATTTTTTCGCAATGGATGCATCGTGAAAATCTTGATTTAAAATATGCCCGATGGAAAATGGGACGCTCTGAAGGTGAAGTAGATATTGTGTTATTAGACAACAAATTATTTAAACCTCAATGGTGTGTTGAAATCAAATGGAGTAATCGTTATGCGGAAAAACCTCAAGAATTAAGTAGTTTACTCTTTTTCTGCAAACAAAATAATTTCAAAGCTACTTTAGTAACCACTATTGATATATTAGATAATAAAACAATAGACGATGTAAGTATCACATACGTTCCAGCAGCTGTATATGCTTATAATATAGGCGTTAATACATTGGAAATAAAATCAAATTGGTAATCCTATGAACCTCGAAAACCCGCACTAGGGGGTGCAGCGGCATCCTTTTATGAAGTGCAACGGAATAAAAGATATAGCGGAAAACCCGACCCGAGCGACAGCGATGGGGAGTGCCCAAATTTCCCTACGTCATTAACGCGAAAAACTTTCTCTTAATTTTTTAAACTCAACACTTTTACTTTTTAAAAAATCCATCACCGTTAATACATTTTGATGTTCGTGTATGGTTTTGGATTTAATGTCGTCGTTGCAAAATTCTTTAAAAAGAAAAACCTCATCGGGTTGTATTTGTAAGGTATTTACAAAGTCATGATTAGTAAAGTGTTTATTTAAAAAATCTTTAAAACTGATATCTGGATATTCTGTTTTTGATTTCTTTTTAAACAACTTTGCAATGGGTGCAAATAAGCCTAAAAGATTAACGGAACCGGGCATACTTCCATCGTAAATCAAAGGATTTTTAACCGCTGTGTATTGGTCGTCTTCAAAATGAGCAGCTTTTATTTGTTGAATGGTAAATTTAGGGAACTGTACTTGTGTAACTTCTACCTCGTCTAATTCATAAGGTTTTTTTACCAATGAAACTGTTATTGATTTTCCGTTAAAATATTCTTGATTAACTTGTACTTTTTGAACTACAAAATCTTTGGCGTAAAAAACCAAACTATCATTTAGGTTTGCAGATATTACAAACTCACCCTGTGCATCTGTTAACACTACTTTCTGATTTCCTAAATTGATTACTTCTGCCTTAAAAATAGGGATTTCGTTATTAAGTACTTTTCCTTTTACTGCTTTGTCGGATTGACAAAAAGCCAATTGAAAAATGAATACAAAAAGTAAGTATGCGTGTTTCATTTCAAGTACTTAATTGAAACGCAAACCTATTTGAAATACCTTTAAAATCAACTTATTAGAATCATAAATCTTTATTAAATTATGAGGATGATTTTAACTTTTTATTGACTATTTGATTGATGATAAGATGAAAAATACCAGCCAAATAAGATTGGATTTACTTAGTCTGTTCGCTACGTTTGGGTGCAATCCGACTTTACACTGAAAACGAATTCATGGTTAAACATTTAACAATTATACCACTGCTAAACTTTTACAATTCCATTAGGAGTAACTACAACCTTGTTTTTAATGGTGTTCTTTCGGATTTGAAGATTTTTTTTAACCGAGGCTTCGGTCATGTATTTTCTTTCGTGGTCTAAATGAATACAAATGGCACTGTATCGAATTTGTTTGGAACGCAAGCCTGCATTAAATAGTCTTTCGCCTAATTCTCTGTCTAGGCCTCCGTATTGCATGTCTTCGTTAAAACCATTCACTTTTACGATATCGGTTTTCCAACCCGAAGAGTTGTGTCCGTTCCAAGTCGCCTTAGTTGGGGTAACCCAATTCATTAAATCTGAAAAAATGCCTTTAGAAGTAATTTTGATGGATTTTATAGATTTATTCAAACCTTTACTTTGCAACCAATTCATAGAAAAACAATCTTGATTGACGATGTTTTGTAAAGTAATGGCTTCGGAAACTGTTCTAGATAATTTAAAATAGCCTCCGGATAAAAAACAGTTTTGGTCGCGTTTGGCTAAGTGAACTTCCACGAAGTCTTTTCGGGGAATGCAATCGCCATCGGTAAAAATCAAGTAATCGGATTGGGAAGCTACAATGGCTTTATTTAAGATTCTAGATTTTTGAAAACCTACATCTTCTTGCCATACATGAACCACCGGAAAGGGTAATTTTTTTTGATATTGTTCGATTAATAATCTGGTTTCTTCCCCAGAACCATCATCGGCAATAATCAATTCAAAATCTTTTTCTGTTTGTACCGAAAAGCCAACTAGCACTTTTTCCAACCATTCTGTGGAATTATAAGTACTTAAAATGACCGATGCTTTCATATAACGAACTAACAATCAGATAAAAAGATATAATTAAGAGATTACTCTCCCCTGTTCAAGGAAACAAATATAATCTTAATAATATATTTACCTACATTTTTATGGTTTCAAAACTATTTTTTTGATGATGTTTTGTTTTATAGACTACAGTTTTGAATTCATTTACGACTCTTTCAAAATCAGATTGTATATACTTTCAATTTATCAATTCCGCTTACTTAATTATGTGATATTTGTATATCGAACATTCGCCTGATATACCCTAAAGGTTTTTTCGCAATATTTGTTAATCAACGTTACGTTAAAACCTTTTTTATGTCCATTAAAATTGCCCTGTCTCATAAGACTACTTATAAATTTGACCGAAGTGTAAAATTATATCCCCACATTTTTAGGTTACGACCTGCGGCTCATTCCCGAACCGCTATTGAAGGATATTCTTTTAAAATTTTTCCAGAAAATCATTTCATCAATTGGCAACAAGATCCATTTGGAAATTATCAAGCCCGAGTAGTTTTTCCAGAAAATACTACCGAGTTAAGGGTTGATGTAGAAGTAATTGCCAAACTACAAGTAATCAATCCGTTTGATTTTTTTATTGAAGAATATGCAGAACATTTTCCATTTACTTACGATCAATCCCTACAAAAAGAATTATATCCATATTTAGAATCTAATCAAAGAGGTGAAAAACTGAATCAATTTGTAACGCAAACCAAAGTTTTTGCCGACATCAAAACCGTGGATTTTTTGGTGTATCTAAACCAAGCCGTTTTTAAAATATTATCGTATAACATTCGATTAGAACCTGGGGTACAAAGTTGTGAAGAAACCCTAAGCATTAAAAGTGGTTCGTGCAGAGATTTTGCTTGGTTATTGGTACATGCTTTACGTCAACACGGCATAGCATCCCGATTTGTATCAGGTTATATTGTGCAATTGACCCCCGATGTAAAATCGTTAGATGGTCCGTCAGGTCCAGAAAAAGATTTTACCGATTTACACGCATGGGTAGAGGCTTATATCCCCGGAGCAGGTTGGATTGGTTTAGACCCAACTTCAGGCTTGTTAGCCAGCGAAGGTCACATTCCTTTATGCTGTACCCCTGATTATGAAAGCGCGGCACCTGTTTCAGGAGCTACAGGAATTTGTAAAGTTGAATTTGAATTTGACAATACCGTAACCCGCATACACGAAAATCCAAGAGTCACTAAACCCTATACCGACAAACAATGGGAAGACATTATGGAAGTGGGCAATGTAGTAGAAAAAGATTTAATAGAAGGCGATGTTCGTTTAACCATGGGAGGTGAACCTACTTTTGTTTCTATAGATGATTATGAATCTCCTGAATGGAATTCCACGGCCGATGGCGCCTTAAAACGCAAATTGGCTTATGATTTATCTTTAAGATTAAAAAACAGATTTGCCCATGGCGGATTGTTACATTTCGGACAAGGAAAATGGTATCCTGGGGAATTATTTCCACGTTGGCAATATGCTTTATACTGGAGAAAAGACGGTTTACCCATTTGGAAAAACGACGCCTTAGTAGCCAAAGAAGGTGAAACAAAATATACCTTTAAAGAAGCGGAAATTTTCATTACAGAGTTAACCAAATATTTAGGCATTGAGCCTAAAAACATTACTCCAACTTATGAAGACCCAATATATTGGGCATTGGAAGAAGGAAAATTACCAGCCAATATTGACCCGTTAGCCGTGAATTTAAAAGATTCTGTGCAACGCAGAACCTTAGCGAAATTGTTGGAAAAAGGATTAAATAATCCCGCAGGTTTTGTAGTGCCTATTACTTATGATTATGGTTATAAAAATTGGGTGAGTTGCGTATGGGAATTCAAACGAAATCATTGTTATTTAATTCCTGGGAATTCTCCTATTGGATTAAGGTTACCTTTAGAATCTTTACCTGTAGCCTCCAAAAACAAGAGAGAGCAATATGTAGAACGCAGTTTATTTGAAGATTTACCCGCATTAGAATCTTTTGGAGAAAAAGTACAATCTCGATACGGAAAAATTGCTCCTCACTATAAAGCTGAAACCGTTAAAGTTGAGGAAGAAAAAGATGAAAAATCACCTTTAATTTATGAGGTAGATACTTTTAAAACCGCCTTGTGCGTGGAGGAACGAGAAGGAATTATTTATGTGTTTTTACCCCCAACGGAGTATTTAGAAAATTATTTGGATTTAGTAGCCTCGGTAGAAGCCACTGCCGAAAAATTACAAATGCCTGTTCGTATTGAAGGCTACCAACCCAAATCGGATTATCGCATCGAAAAAATGCAAGTAACTCCAGACCCGGGCGTAATCGAAGTAAATGTACATCCTGCCAAATCATGGCAAGAGATCGTAGACAATACTACCGCTTTATACGAAGAAGCCTTTTTTGCCCGATTAGGCACCGATAAATTTATGGTAGATGGCAGACATACAGGAACAGGTGGCGGAAATCACGTGACTTTAGGCGCTTCAAAACCCGAAGACAGCCCATTATTACGTCGCCCCGATTTGTTGCGCAGTTTAATCACTTATTGGCAACACCATCCTGCTTTAAGTTATTTATTTGCAGGACCATTTATAGGCCCAACCAGTCAAGCCCCAAGAATTGATGAAGGACGTGACGAACGTTTATACGAAATGGAAATTGCTTTTGAACAAATTCCAGAAGATAAAGAAGTTCCTTTTTGGATGGTGGACAGAATTTTCAGAAACCTATTAACCGACATTACAGGAAACACCCACCGCACCGAATTTTGTATTGATAAATTGTATTCGCCTGATTCCTCCACAGGAAGATTAGGTATTTTAGAATTGCGCGCTTTTGACATGCCACCACACAAACACATGAACTTAGTGCAAACCTTATTGGTGCGCGCTTTAGTGGCTAAATTCTGGAAAAAACCATATCAAAAAAAGCTCATCCGTTGGGGAACTGAATTACACGATAAATTTTTATTACCTCATTTTGCCTATTTAGACATGATTGATGTAGTGAATGATTTAAAAGATGCTGGTTACAATTTTGACATTTCGTGGTTTGATCCGTTTTTTGAATTCCGATTTCCACATCACGGCACCATTACGGTAGATAATATTCAATTAGAAATCAGATTAGGCATAGAACCTTGGCATGTGTTGGGCGAAGAATTATCTAGCACAGGTACTGCCCGTTTTGTAGATTCATCCTTAGAAAGATTACAAGTAAAAGTATCTGGAATTATTCCTGAACGACATATTTTATTATGTAAAGGATGTCGAATTCCACTGCGCAGTACAGGCACTAAAGGCGAATATGTAGCAGGAATTAGATACAAAGCTTGGAATCCACCATCAGCATTACATCCCAATATTGGCGTTGACGTTCCGTTGGTTTTTGACATTTTAGATACTTGGAACGATAAAATTATTGGCGGTTGCACCTATTTTGTAGCGCACCCCGGAGGAAGAAGTTTTGACACTTATCCTGTAAATAGTTACGAAGCAGAATCCAGAAAAATCAGTCGTTTTTGGGATTTCGGACACACACCAGCTACCCATGTAGAGCAATCCGCACCTGTAATCAATACGCCAACCGTTTCCAGATTTGTAGCACAAACCAAATCCGATTTAAAACCCGATACGCCTATTGAATTGGTAAATCCAGAATATCCGAGCACCTTAGATTTAAGACACTATTGGGTAGCCAAAAAATAAAATAAAACAACTATTTTTAGCCCAACAGAACATACTATTAAAATGACGCCACACATAGCCGAAGAACTTTTAAATTCTTACAAAAGCTCTATAAGTTCTTACGATGAAGTAATTGATCATAATGGGCAAGTAAAGCCTTATTGGAAAAATATTTTTGCCACTTTAGAAGGAATCGGACTGGAAAAAATTGGACTTCGCAATCAAGAGATTATTCATAAACTAAAAGAAAACGGAGTAACCTATAATGTATATAATTCTAATGATGCCACACCACGACCGTGGAAATTAGATCCTATTCCGTTTTTAATTCACGAAAACGAATGGAAAACCATTGAAAAAGGATTACAGCAACGGGCTCATTTGTTAGACTTAATTATTAAGGATATTTATGGCGCTCAGCTCTTGCTTAAAAATGCCATCATTCCTGCCGAATTAGTTTATGATAATTCGGGTTTTTTACGCTCTTGTTTTGACATCAACCCGAGCGGAAATAGCCGTTTGATGTTGTATGCTGCCGATATTGCTCGTGGACCCGATGGCAACATGTGGTTGTTAGACAATCGTACCCAATCGCCTTCGGGCTCGGGTTACGCTTTGGAAAATCGTACGGTAATGAGTAAGGTTTTTCCAGAACTCAATAAAAATATTTACAGAAGCAGACTTTCCCCTTATTTTAGTGAAGTACAACAAACCATTGCCAACTTAAACAACAGTTCGGGCGATGTACCTAACGTAGTAGTTTTAACCCCAGGTTTAGGAAACGAAACCTACTTTGAACACTCTTATTTATCTTCTCACTTGGGCTACACCCTAGTTCAAGGCAACGACCTTTTGGTCAGAGACGGTTATGTTTGGTTAAAATCCATTGACCAATTAGAACGGGTAGATGTAATTATTCGCAGAGTAGATGATGAATGGTGTGATCCTTTAGAATTAAAACAACATTCCTTGTTAGGTATTCCGGGTTTACTACAAGTGATGCGTTTGGGCAATGTTTCGGTTTTAAATGCACCCGGAAGTAGCGTAGTAGAAAACTACGGTTTAATGGCTTTTATGCAAAATGCGTGTAAATTCTTTTTAAACGAACCGCTACTGATGAATTCGGTAGCTACTTGGTGGTGCGGACAAAGCAAAGAATTAAATTTTGTATTGGCTAATTTACCCAAACTCATCATTAAAAAAGCCAACCGTAAACAAGGATTTAGGTCTATATACGGCAGATTATTGTCTGAATCAGAGTTAAAAGAGTTAAAAGCCACCATTTTAAAAAATCCAAAAGATTTTGTGGCTCAAGAAGAAGTCAGTTTATCCACTACCCCATCATTCATAGACGGAAAATTAGAGCCGCGTTTAGCAGCCTTACGTGCCTTTTTAGTTTGGGATGGAAAGGAATACAAAACCATGCAAGGCGGACTTACCCGAAGTTCTGCTATTAAAGATAAATTCGAGATTTCTAATCAATTGGGCGGAATATCCAAAGACACTTGGATTGTACGCGACACCCCAAATGAATATCACGAAAAAGTTGTCCTTAGAAAAAGTCCCACCAGCATTCATAACAATACCCTAACCAGCCGAAATGCAGAAAATTTATTTTGGGTAGGACGCATGACCGAGCGCACCATGGCGTTAGACAGTTTCTTAAAAATCATCTTTAATCGATTAAACGAAAACGTAAATTACAAAGGCAGTAAACACCCCGAATATTTAATCAGTTTATTAAAATCTTTAACCCACTTAACCCAAACTTATCCAGGTTTTGCCGAAGTTGAAGACAACAATGATGAAATTTTTGACAACCCACTGATTGAAATTCAAGATTTAATTGGCGATGTTAAAAAGAATGGCTCGGTAACCTATAACATTCAAATTTTATTAAACACCATTAATCAGGTGAGTGAAAAATGGAATCACGATACCCGACGCATTATTAATTTATTAGAAGACAGTTTAGAATACCTTAAAAGAGCCAACAGCATTACCACCAATAAACTGAGTCATAGTTTAGATAAATTGTACATCCGATTGTTTTCATTTTACGGAAATATTTACGAAACCCTTCCGAGAGACAATGGTTTTTATTTATTTGAAGCGGGTAAAAATATCGAACGAATTTTATCGTTGATTTCGGTTTTGCGTTCTTCATTCAGTATTAAAAACACCGAAGATATCGAAGCTGTTTTAATGGAAGCGGTATTAGAAAATCATCATTTATTAGCACAATACCGTTACACGTATAAATCCCATTTAAGTTTAGTAACCGTTCTGAATTTATTGTTTTTGGAAAAAAACCTTCCGTATACCCTTTCTTATTTATTAGATAGGCTGTCGGAATGCTTATCTAAACTACCCAAAACTGTAGAACCCAATAGACTAAGCCCAGCTGAAAAAATGGTATTAGAAGCCAGTACGATAATCAAATTAATAGATGCTGAAAGTTTGGTAAAAGCAGACGAAGAAACCGCCTACAGAGCCAATTTACACCAAACATTAAATCAGGTAGAAGATTTAATTTCGGCTGTAACTACTAGCCTAACTGGTCAGTATTTTAACCATTCTACCGAACATTATTCTATTTTGGATACCCTTGAAAAGTCAGACTCCGATGAAATATAAATTAAAACACCAAACCTTATATACTTATGTAAATTCCGTACATAATTATCAGGGCGTACTGTGTTTACAACCCTTAAACACCGCTAATCAAGTCTGCAAAAATTTTCAATTAGAAATAGAACCCAAACCTTCTAAAATATATTCTAGAAAAGATTTTTTTGGCAACACCAAACATTATTTTTCTATTCATGAACCTCATAAAATATTAAAAGTAACCGTAAGCAGCGACATTGAAATTTCACCTAAAACAAATCCGAGCATACATTACGTAACTTGCCAAGAGGCTATTGATTTATTTAAAAACAACAACCAATTAAAAACCGATTTATTGCAATTTCAATTACCCAGCACTTATGTACAATGGGATGAAGAAATTCAAGAATTTGCGTTCAGTTGTTTAGCGCCCCATGCCCCATTATTTGATGCGGTAAGTCAATTGAGTAAAAAAATATATACGGAATTTCAATTCAAATCAGGATTTACCAGTGTAAACACCCCTTTAAAAACCGTTTTAAAAGAAAAAAAAGGAGTTTGTCAGGATTTTTCTCACTTAATGATTGCATGTTTACGAAGTGTAGGATTAGCTGCCCGATACGTGAGCGGATACATTGAAACCATTCCGCCCAAAGGCAAACCCAAATTGCAAGGAACCGATGCTTCACACGCTTGGATTTCGGTGTATATTCCAGATATGGGTTGGTGTGAATTTGACCCCACCAACAACATGATTCCGCAAGAAAAACACATCATTACCGCTTATGGAAGAGATTATGCCGATGTTTCCCCCTTAAAAGGAATCATTTTTAGCACCGGAGAACACAAAGTAAAAGTGGAGGTAGATGTAATTCGTGAGGAGTAAATTTGAAAATTCACTCTGTATGAATATTCCCATAATAAAATCAGTCGTTAGTAAATGAATAATTCATAATTCATAATTCATAATTCATAATTCATAATTCATAATTCATAATTCACAATTCACAATTCACAATTCATAATTCATAATTCATAATTATCAAAAACAAAGAATTCATCAATCAGCAAGAGGCTGATTTACTTTTTAAGGAAATTCTTTCTTTAGAGCTACCCTATGGGTATTTACTGGCGAACTGTCATAATTTATCGCATTTTGTGTATTTGTTTTTAAATCAAAAAGGCATTTCAAGCGAAAAAATTTGGGCGTTTAGCCCCAGCGTATATGCGCAAAATCAACAAGAATTAATTTCGTTTACCGACAAAAAAAACATATCTCCAAACGGAAAAATTGATTGGGGATACCATGTAGCTCCCGTCGTTAAAGTTAAAATCAAAAATAAAATCCATCAAATGGTAATTGACCCCGCTTTGTTTCCGAACAGAATGGTCAGCTACCGCACCTGGCTTTCAAAAATCAGAACCAAAAAACTGATTTATTTAATCATGGAGGGACCGTGGTATTTATTCAATTCGGCATTAATTACCCACGCTGAGTTTCATGATATTCAAAACAGTTACGAATTTCCCATTCTACCAAACTACATCTTACCCGATTGGTTTTCAGATAAATTAATTACAGATTTTTTTAGATATGACGATTTTAGCCAACAAAATCATTGGTTAGAAAAAGGCTTGGCTATTAATGCCACAGCTTTGCATTTTTATCATGACGAAGTGGAGCCTCTTTTAAAATCAAAATCAGATCTACAAAAACTGAACGATTACAAAAACTTAGTCGGCAACGTATTTAATTTTGAAACCATTTTCAGAGACTACGCCTACAACTACGAAATGGACGATAATTTTCAACACCAACACCAATCCATTATTATAAAATATCGAGCGCTTTACGAAGCCGAATTGGCAAAGTGGCAATTGAGGTTAAGTAATCTTATTTCCTAAAACCCTGCATTACCGATTGAGGCATTGTTGGAGCTCCTTTAAAACACAAAAAACCTGCTTTGTTGCAGGTTTTTGTGTTTTAAAGAGCGACTGCCGAAAACGGGGCGGGGCGCTTTTTCAGCGAACCGAAATGCCCTAAAACTATTTTACTTTTATAGCCAAAATAGGCACATTTACGTGATACGATAATTTTTGTGCTAAGCTTTGGTCGAATAATTCTTGAAAGAATCCTCGTTTGTAAGTCGCCATGGACAAAATATCTATTTTTTCTAATTCGGTAAATACTAAAATAGAATCTTTGATATTGTTGTTTTCTATAATTTGGAATTTAACATTTTCGTCTTTAAAGTTTTCTTTCCATTGTTTAATGGTTTCTTCGGGAACATCTGAATGCCCTGTTTTAACATATAAACAGTGTACTTTGGATTTAAAGGCATGGGCAATTTCCAACACATCTTTTAAGGCTGTAATGTCTTTATCTCTGAATCGGGTAGTAAAAGCGATGTGTTTAATTTCTTTGAACTCTGCTTTTTTAGGCACGATGAGCACGTTGGAATTACTTTCTACCAAAACGCTTCCTGCCATGGAACCTACGAATATTTCTTTTAAACCTGAAGCGCCTTCGGTTCCCATCACTATTAAGTTTATTTTTTCTTCTTTAGCCACCTGATTTAGTGTCCAAACAAAATCTCCGTGTTTTAACACATTGCTTACGGCGATGTGTCCTAAGTTATTTTCCTCGGCAATTTTTCTTAAAAAAGGTATTTCATCTTTGTAATTTTCAAAATTTTCCAATTCTATAGAATCGTAAACTTCTTTAATGGTATTAGGCATCCCGCCAGCACTTAATGTAGGTAAATCGTATACATGTAGCGTAATTACTTCTGCGCCTAAATTGTCAGCCAACTTAAGTGCGTATATAAAGGCGTTTCTGGAAGCGACCGAAAAATCCGTTGGAAATAATATCTTTTTCATTTTTCAAGAATTTGTTTGACTATAAAAATAGAAAAAAAACTTTGCGCAGACCGTGATTTTTATCATAAAAACCGAAATACTTTTGAACAAAATCAGGCTTTACTTTAACGTTTGCCGCTGTAAAACTTTGTGAGTACTTTTGTTGCTTATATTTTGAGTATGATTTTAAATGACACCATAGTTGCATTGGCCTCTCCTTCGGGAACGGGAGCTATTGCCGTGATTAGAATTTCCGGAAAATCGGCGCTTGAGATTGCCTCACACATATTCCAATCGGTTAAAAATAAAAACATCTTAAAACAAAAAACGCACACCATCCATTTAGGACATATTGTAGATGGCGCCAAAACCATTGACCAAGTGTTGCTGAGTATTTTTAAAAATCCGAATTCGTACACGGGCGAAGATACCGTAGAGATTTCTTGCCACGGTTCTACTTTTATTCAACAACAAATCATACAACTCATTTTACGCCAAGGTGCACGCATGGCCACTGCTGGTGAATTTACTTTACGGGCTTTTGTCAACGGAAAATTAGACCTTTCGCAAGCCGAAGCCGTAGCAGATTTAATTGCTTCGGACAACGAAGCCTCGCACCAAATTGCCATACAACAAATGCGTGGCGGATTTAGTAATGAAATAGGAAAATTACGAGAAGAACTCCTCAATTTTGCGTCATTAATTGAATTGGAATTAGACTTTGCCGAAGAAGACGTGGAGTTTGCCGACCGCACCCAATTTCATGAATTGATTAACCGTATTGAACTGGTTTTAAAACGTTTGATTGATTCTTTCGCTGTGGGTAATGTAATTAAAAACGGAATCCCGGTAGCGATTGTTGGCGAACCCAATGTAGGTAAATCTACCCTACTGAATGCATTATTAAACGAAGAACGCGCGATTGTTTCAGACATTGCCGGAACCACCCGAGACACCATTGAAGACGAACTGGTCATTAACGGCATCGGTTTTAGATTCATAGACACCGCAGGCATCCGTGAAACCCAAGACGTAGTAGAAAGCATTGGTATTAAAAAAACCTTCGAGAAAATTGAACAGGCGCAGGTGGTGCTTCTTCTGCAAAATGCAGAAGAATTAGAAATTCAAAATTTGAAATTTGAAATTGAAAAATTAAAAAATCAATATCCTTTAAAAGTTATTCTTACAATAATTAATAAAACAGATAAACTTTCAGATTCTGAAATCTCAAATCTCAAATTTAGTTTTCATCTCAGCCAAAAACAAAACCGGCATCGACGAACTTAAAAATCAACTGATTTCATTTGTGGATACTGGGGCTTTGCGCAATAACGAAACCATTGTAACCAACACCCGTCATTACGATTCTTTACTCAAGGCGTTAGAAGAAATTCAAAAAGTAAAACACGGCTTACAAACCAATCTTTCCAGTGATTTAATGGCTATTGACATTCGCGAAGCCTTATATCAATTCGGGCTTATTACGGGTCAAGTTTCTAATGATGAGCTATTGGGGAATATTTTTGCAAATTTTTGTATCGGCAAATAGGTTTGGGCGTTTCCCTCGCCTATCGGCTCTGGTCATGCCTTCGCCAGTCGTTTT
>DLGW01000017.1 GCA_002482885.1 Flavobacteriaceae bacterium UBA7684
GGGATTCGAACCCCCGACCCTCTGGGTGTAAACCAGATGCTCTGAACCAACTGAGCTAATCGCCCGAATGCGAGTGCAAATATACTAGGGAGTTTTTATTTTGCAAGTATTAATCTCATTTTTTTTGTGTAAGTTTTTAAAGAACAGTAAAGGTTTAAATTTTCTTTGCTTTCTGTTGTAAAGCGTTTATTTTTGAGCCTGTAAAAATACTACGCTATGAGCTATACAATTACGACTACGGATTTTAATTTTCCGAATCAAAAAAACATATACCGAGGTAAAGTTCGCGAGGTTTATACCATTAAGGATGATATTTTGGTGATGGTGGCTACCGATAGACTGTCTGCTTTTGATGTGGTGATGCCTAAAGGAATTCCTTACAAAGGACAAATCTTAAATCAAATTGCCACTAAGTTCATGCAAATGACCGAAGATATTGTGCCGAATTGGTTGATTGGTACGCCAGACCCGAATGTTGCAGTAGGGCATGCCTGCGAACCTTTTAAAGTAGAAATGGTAATCAGAGGTTATTTGTCAGGACATGCTGCGCGTGAATATGCTTTGGGTAAACGTTTTTTATGCGGAGTGCCTATGCCAGAGCGCATGAAAGAAAATGATAAATTTCCACAACCTATTATTACACCGACCACCAAAGCACCGAATGGTTCGCATGACGAAGACATTTCGCGTGAAGATATCTTAAAAAATAATTTGGTTACCGAAGAGGATTATGTAGTGTTGGAAAATTATACCCGTGCTTTGTTTCAAAGAGGTACCGAAATCGCAGCCCAACGAGGATTAATTTTGGTAGATACTAAATACGAATTCGGAAAAACCAAAGACGGTAAAATTGTATTGATTGACGAAATTCATACGCCAGATTCTTCTCGTTATTTTTACGCTGACGGATATCAAGAAAGACAAGACAACGACGAATCACAAAAACAATTATCTAAAGAATTTGTGCGTCAGTGGTTGATTGCTAACGGATTTCAAGGAAAAGTAGGACAATCTATTCCAGACATGACCGAAGAATATATTCAAACGGTTTCGGAAAGATACATTGAACTATACGAGCAAATTATTGGTGAAAAATTTGTGAAAGCAGACATTACTAATATTGACAAACGCATAGAAGATAACGTAAACACATTCTTAAAAACCTTGTAGTTTTTAAGTTAATTCCTTTAAAAGTCAAATTAAACAACAAAGCTTTTGTTTAATTTGGCTTTTGTATTTATGGTTATTTTATTTAAGATAAAAATCAAGTGTTTTTAATAATTTGATTTTAATCTCTTCTTTTAAACTTTCGGGTTCTAAAACTTTAACGTCTGCTCCCATAGATAATATTTCCATTACAAAGTCATAAGTTGGGCTCATATATAATTCAATTATACATTCAGTTTCGTTTTCGTAAACTGTTTTTTGAGAAGAATGTAAGGGTAAAGATTTAATATGATTAGCTTGTTCATGAGAAAACCATAGTTTGATTTTTTCGGGTTTGGTTTCATCGGTTATAATTCCAAATGAATATTTGAATTTTTTATCGGGATTAAAATCTTTAGGATATGGGAATTTTTCCCTAGAAATATCTACATCCGAAATTCGGTCTAATCCAAAAGTTTTAAAAACTCCATCTTTTGAGTCTTGAGCAACTAAATACCAACGGTTTCGGGCTTCTTTTAAAGCTAATGGATATACTGAACGAACTTTTTTTTCGTTATTGGTTTTCCAAAATTTTTCGTGAGTGAATTTTATCTTATAATGATTTTTAATAGCATGAAGTAAACCGTGCATGTTCTCGGCTCCTAAATGTTTTCTTTTTTCGATAATAATGTGATTAGAAACAGTATCAGAAATACTTAGGGCATTAAAAATTTGAAAAGATTCTATCAGTCTGTCTGTTTTTACTTCATCAGCATCTTGTGTAATTTCATATACATTTTTCGAACGATTGTATTCGATATCAATTTTATATATTTCTCTGATTTCATAAATATCACGTTCAAAAGTACGTTTTGAAATCACATAATTTTCTTCATCGTTAATGGAATGTTTTTCCAAGTGATTTTGTAAATCTTTAAAAGAACAAGGATTGGAACGTAATTTATTGATGATTAAATGATGACGTTTGATGAACTGTTTTTTAGACATACTCAAATTTTTATTATTGCTTTCCTACGATTGGATTATAAATATCTCTTAAAACATGCTCAATTTTATGAACTAACAAGTCGTAATGGTCTGTTTTTATTTCAACATATTTTATTTTGAAGGTTTCATCTTGAATGCTTTTTCTTTGGTTTAATTTTAAAGCAGATGTTGTGCTTTCAGGAAGTAATGAATAAAGATGTTCTTTTATTCTTTTTTTTAAGTCAGCTGATTTTCCAATATAAAAAGGAATCCATTTTTCAAGATTAATTTTTTCGTCTTTAGAAAGATTTTCCAATCGAGAAGGCGAGTAAATAGGAGCTTTATTAATTGTGTCATTTTTCCATTTTCTTTCAAAAACTTGTCCCCACTTTTTTATATCATTAAACTCGTAGTTTCTTTTAATCTCAAAAAAATAAATCCCTTTAAATTTTTCTTTTTCACTAAGCTTTTCTATTTCGAGTTTAATTTCGTCTAAATTATTTAGATTAAATTCTCTTCCAATTTCTTTAAATATAATACTCTTTGAAAGCTCTTCAATTTTATCATTTAAAGCTTTTAAATCTTTCTCGATAGAGGTTAAATCATTCATAATTGTAAGGTGGTAAAAGTTAGTTGTTGTATAAATTTATTAAATATCGGAAAGTAACTTCCCAATTTGGAAATTTTTCAGAACCAAAATGGATGTGTGTACCTGAAAAATTTTCTACGCCATTGCAAATACGGTCATCTACTAGAAAATCTCCAATATTTAAGTCTTTTCTATGGGTAAGAATAAGTCTTTTTGAAGCTATTTCTCCAAAATGTTTTTCAATCCAAATCCTTTTACCAGTAAATGAATGTGGCGCATTCCACATAGGAGTTGATAAAAAATAGACCTCAAATTTTTCAAATAATAGAGAAACCGTTTCAATGGCTAAATTCACAGGAGGTATATGATGAAAAAAATCTTCGTTTGCCTCGCAAATCACATCAACTTTGTTATTTCTAATTATGGCTTGATTTGAATCATTTTCGTGATTCATATTATTGATTTCTGAATCGTAAATCTCTAGAGCTTTATCGAAATCTGCGATTACGCCATCCATATCTATGTATAAAACTTTCTTTTTCATGGTTTTAATTTTATTCTTTCAGTATTAGAAAATAACATCATGCTGTTAAACCACTGATTGAAATACTATTTAATGATAAGTACTGAATATTTAACGTCTAGATAGCTCATTTCCGTTTTTATCTAGTGTTATAAGCCAGTTTTCATATTTAACAGTAAAAGTATTACCTGAAACACTTTTGACTTCTCTATTGTTTGCATTTATTCTTTTTATTTCATTGCAATTTTCATCGTATGTTATTATCCAACCTTCTGAAATAATAACAAAAAAATCACTTGTAAATCCAGCAATTTCTCGTCTGGTATCACTCATGCGTTTAATTTCGTTCCCATTGGAGCCATAAATAATTATCCAACCGTCTTTTACTTGAATGTCTGAAATCATGTTTTTCGTTTTTTGTTGTTGTACTTACTCTATTCGGTTTTCAGCTTACCCGATTTATATTATTAATACTAAAGTCGCGTTTTTTTATATATTAATTTAATACTTTCTACCGTTGTAATAAATTTGCTAACACTAAGCTTAATGATTCAAATTAGAAATTAAATCCTATAACTTTATTTACTTTCGATTTGTAATTTGTATCCGCTTCAAAATTGAAAATATCTGCTAAGGCTAACGGATTATTAACTTCAATGTCGTGTCCTAATTTTTTAAAAAGGGTATTGGATTTTTCAATAGTAAGTGGTTTAAAATCATAAATAGTTGTTAATCGTCCTTTTCTTAGTAAAGCTTTATCTATGTTTTTTAAATCTGTATTAAAAGTAGCAATGATTTGAATGCCTAGACTTTCTCCCAATAATCCATCGGTTAAGTTTAATAAAAATGAGAGTTTAGAATTATGATTACCATTTCTAGATAGAATCAATTCTTCGGCATCTTCAATAACTAGAATGCTGTTTTGATTGTTCAATAAAAATTCGGTAAAAGATAAGTCATCTAAATTTCCAGCTATTTTTGGGGATAGAAATATAACTTGTTTGTTCTGTTGATGAATTAAATATTTTATATAAGTACTTTTTCCCGTGCCGGGTAATCCATGAAAAAGATATAAGCCTTTGGTTTTCGGTTTTTTTATGTTTTTTAAAATAAGCTGATGTATATTTTTAAAATCATCATTGTAGTGTAGGTCAAGGTTTAATTTTGGTTTTTTTATTTCAATCTCTTTAGTGGTAAGCTTACTATTCGCATTTATAATAAAACTAATTTTTGTGTTTCTTTTAGGTTTAATTTTGAATTTAAGCAATCTGTTTTGTAGTTGTTGGGCTTCTTCTTCCAATTCAGGATTAAAAAGTAAATACACGTTTTTATTATATAAGTTAATTACGATAGTGTTTTTTAAAATGAAGTAGTGGTCTGAATAATAATTTTTTTTGGCTTCACGAATATAGGTTTGACTGTAATGAGTTTGAATAATTTGATCTTTTAATTCCAAAGAAATCCATTTTCTCATAGCCGTAATGTCAATGTAGTCAATGCTTTTAATATTAGGGATTTTATCAAAATAACAATGATAAAGTCGGAGTTGATTAATGTAGCTGTTCCCTGATAAATAGATGTCTAAAGAATTATTCTTTAAATTCAATTCTTCTTTTGATAATGTTTCCATTTGATTTTCCATGATTACTACTTTTAATATGAATCAAAAGTATTTATCAACCACGCCAAACTACGACGTGGTTAGAAATTAATTTGCGGATTTTTCAAATTGCCTAATAACTCAATTAAATTATCTTTGAGCTTTTATATTTTGAAAGGTTTGAATTCGGCTTTTCATCATATTAATTTTTTTAATCTTTTCTAATGATTTCAGTAGACGCTATTTCAGTTCAATTCGGAGGAACCACTTTATTCAGCGATGTTTCATTTTCAATCAATGAAAACGATAAAATTGCTTTGATGGGAAAAAACGGAGCAGGAAAATCCACTTTGTTAAAAATATTAGCAGGCGAAAGCAAACCCTCTACAGGAAGCATTTCAGCGCCTAAAGATGCCGTAATTGCTTATTTGCCACAGCATTTGTTAACTACCGATGGCGCTACAGTTTTTGAAGAAACTTCTAAAGCGTTTAGTGAAATCTTTAAAATGAAAGCCGAAATCGACTACATCAATGAGCAATTAACCATCAGAACCGATTACGAAAGTGATGCTTACATGAAGTTGATTGAACAGGTTTCTGATTTAAGCGAAAAGTTTTATGCCATTGAAGAAGTCAATTACGAAGCAGAGGTTGAAAAAATATTAATCGGATTAGGGTTTGAACGCGCTGATTTTACCAGACCAACTTCAGAATTTTCAGGAGGATGGCGTATGCGCATAGAATTAGCCAAAATTTTATTAAAACAACCTGACTTAATCTTGTTGGATGAACCTACCAACCACATGGATATTGAAAGTATTCAATGGTTGGAAGATTTTTTGGTGAATAGTGCCAAAGCTGTAGTGGTTATCTCTCACGATAGGGCTTTTGTAGATAACATTACCAATCGTACCATCGAAGTAACTATGGGGCGTATATATGATTATAAAGCCAAGTATTCTCATTATTTAGAATTAAGAAAAGACAGAAGAGTTCATCAGCAAAAAGCTTACGATGAACAACAGCGAATGATTGCTGACAATCAAGCATTTATTGACCGTTTTAGAGGTACTTTTTCAAAAACAGATGCGGTGCAATCACGGGTTAAAATGCTAGAAAAATTAGTACTTGTTCAGGTTGACGAGGTGGACACATCAGCATTAAAATTAAAATTTCCATCTGCAGTACGTTCGGGGCAATACCCTGTAATTGCAAAAGATTTAACCAAATCTTATGGTGACCACGTGGTGTTTAAAGACGCTAATTTAGTGATTGAACGCGGTCAAAAAGTAGCTTTTGTGGGTAAAAATGGTGAAGGAAAATCGACTATGATTAAAGCCATTATGAAAGAAATTGGTATTGATAGCGGTAGTGTAGAGGTAGGGCACAACTCACAAATTGGATATTTCGCCCAAAATCAAGCCGCGTTATTAGATGAAAATGCCACCATTTTTGAAACCATTGATAGCATTGCGGTGGGTGAAATCAGAACACAAATCAAAAATATTTTAGGAGCTTTTATGTTTAGTGGTGATGACATTACCAAAAAAGTAAAAGTGCTTTCTGGAGGTGAAAAAACCCGTTTAGCCATGATAAAACTGTTGTTAGAACCTGTAAATATCTTAATTTTGGATGAGCCTTCTAACCATTTGGATATGAAGACCAAAGACATCATTAAAGATGCCTTAAGAGATTTTGATGGTACTTTAATACTAGTATCTCACGATCGTGATTTTTTAGACGGATTGGCAACAAAAGTTTTTGAATTTGGCAACAAACGCGTAAAAGAACATTTTGAAGATATTAAGGGATTCTTAGCGCTTAAAAAGATGGAATCTTTACGAGAAATCGAAAAAAAATAACATGACAAAAATACCCGTATATATGATGCCGGGTTTAGCGGCAAGCTCTAGAATATTTGAAAATATTATTTTAGACGAAGCCCTTTTTGAAGTCGTTTGGTTGGATTGGATGATGCCGTTACCTAACGAAAGTTTAGTCAATTATTCCAAACGATTTATTGCGCAAAAAATTCATCATGCTAATCCGGTTTTAATAGGCGTTTCTTTTGGAGGAATTATTGTACAAGAAATGGCTCGATTGATTCCTGTACATAAAGTCATTATTATTTCTAGCGTGTCGTCGGAACAAGATTTTCCTAAAAGGATGAAATGGGCAAAAGCCACCAAATTATATAAAATCATACCCACCCGATTAGCCAAACATTTTGGATTATTGGCAAAAATAGCACCGTCAAAAAAAGTAAAAAACAGAATCCAGTTGTACAGAAAATACCTTTCGGTAAACGATACCGCTTATTTAGACTGGGCTTTAGACAAAATCATCAATTGGAAAGCTAAACCGATTCAAGCCCCTTTAATTCACATACACGGTACTTACGACGCAGTTTTCCCCATACAATATATTACCTCTAATTACCTCCCGATTAGGCACGGTACACACATTATGATTTTAAATCGTTACCGTTGGTTTAATCAGCATTTGCCCGCCATTATTTTGGAGTAGATTGTTTTTTTCTTTTTAAAATTTTCTTTGCTTTTAAGAAGGAAAGGAGTATATGATAAAAATCATCCTAAGATAAAAATGTCCTTTTTACATTTGGACATCAAAAAAACTTTTATGAATAATATTCCTTTAAAATTAAGTGTAGCGATTGCGCTATTAACCATCAGCAATAGTTTTGCTCAGTTTAATGTAGATGGACAATTGATACAAAGAGCAGAGTATCGAAATGGATTCGGAAAATTATTAAATCAGGGCGAAGAATCCGCAGGATTTATAGGTCAAAGAGCTCGATTAGCCGCTAATTATCAAAAAGATAATTTAAGCATCCATGTAAGCATCCAAGATGTTCGAACTTGGGGTAGTGCACCACAAACTAAAACTACGGATGGGTATTTATCGGTTTACGAAGCTTACGCACAAATTAAAACTTCTGAAAATTGGAACGTAAAACTAGGCCGACAAGAATTGAATTACGATAATTTTCGCTTTTTAGGTAATTTAGACTGGGCACTACAAGGACGTAGTCATGATTTTGCTTTGGCGAAATACGAAAAAGACAAAGTGAAGTTTCATGTAGGAGCAGGGTATAATCAAGACGGGGAAAAACTCAGCGGGAATGTTTTTGTAACACCTAATCAGTATAAAACGGCACAATTTGCTCGCTATGAAAAATTTACAGACTCATTCAGTTATTCTTTATTGTTTTGGAATGATGGAAGACAATTTGCTGCTAAAAATCTAGCAGGCGACGTAATTTACGAAACCGTACGTTATCGTCAAACCTTTGGAATACCTACTTTGAAATATCAAAAAGGAAATACCACTGTTGCCGCATTTTATTACCATCAATTAGGAAAAGACGTCAATGCAAAAGAAATTAATGCTTATGATGTTAGTTTACAGCTGTCTCAAAAAATCAATCTGAATACCGAAAAAGGTAGCTCTTTGTATTTAACCGTTGGAGGGGAAATGATTAGTGGAACCGACACTACCGAAAAAACGAAAAACAATTCCTTTTCGCCACTATACGGAACCAATCACAGACATAACGGATACATGGATTATTTTTATGTAGGTGGACGTTATGAAAATGGGGTAGGTTTACAAGACCTATATTTAAGAACAAAATACGATGTGAATGCCAAAACATTTGTGGCTTTAAATGCGCATTATTTTACCACACAAGCACAAGTCACCAATGCTTTAGGCGAAAAACTAGCGAAAGATTTAGGGGCAGAATTAGATGCAACTATAGGGTATGTATATTCCGACGCGATTTCATTACAAATCGGATACAGTCAATTCTTTGCTCAAGACACCTTTAAATATTTACAAGGCACAGCCAACGCTCGTGATACCCAAAATTGGGCTTATTTAATGTTAGTTTATCGACCAACATCGAAGAATAAATTTATAGGGTTGCTCTTTTAAACCTTTGTGAAACATAAAAAAAGCCGTCTAAAAATTTATTTTAGACGGCTTTTTTTATTTATAGAAAACTATTCTTTAATTAATTTTTCGGTAAAAGTATTTCCAGAACTGTCATTGCCGTAGCTAAGTTATAGCTAGGTATTAAAACTCCGCGATGTTTTTTAATTAAAAAGAATTTAAAATAAGTTTAGGTATATGCTAAATATTTATCTTAGCCTTGTTCAACAATAAAAAAGAGTTGATTTGTAATGAAAAAATTTATATACCAGTTGTTTTTTACCATTGCGTTGCCCGTTTTAATATTTGTAATTACATGGGTTTATTTAGTAAGAAATTCTACTTGGAATAATTTTGGAATTTTAAATTTTCAGGTTTCTAAACTGGTTCAAAATAAAGATAAACACTTTAATGTTGTTTTTATAGGTGATAGTTCCGGAGGTAATGCCATTAATACAGAAGGCTTAAATGCCATCAACTTGTGTTTGACGGGTAGTTATGGTTTCGAGGGAAACGAAGCGTTTTTAGATATTATAGATGATCATATAACGTACGATACTTTGGTGGTGATTAATAATTTAGGGATTTTCTCTAGAACGAATACTCCGATGGCCAAATGGGTTCCTAATATTCACTCTGAAAATGTTTTTAAATTATTACCTGCCATAAAAAAGTCGTTAAGTTTTTCTAAACCTATTTTGATTAATTATAAAAAATATGGGTTTAATTATAAATCTAAAACCACTCGGGATTATTTTTTGTCAGAGGTTAAAACGGATAAGAAAGTCAATGTGGTTTCAGAAAAATTAAAAAAAGAAAAAATTATAGAGTTTAAAAAATTTACTCATCGATTAAGTAAAAATCCAAAAGTTAAGACCTTCTTTTTTTTGGGCCCTACCTTGCCTTATAACGAACAGTATTATCAAAATATACTCACGTTTTTAAGAATAAATAAAATATCACATCAGCCCAGTAGGCCATTTTTGTTGAACGAACAAAGTAAAGGAAGTTCTGAACATCACATCAGCAGAGCGTATTCTAAACAATCTACACAGTATTATTTGAATTTAATTAGAAAATAAAAAACCCCGAATTCATTCGGGGTTAAATATTATTATGGGTATATAAAAGATACCGTTGTTTAAATCTTTTTAACGTATTGTGTAATAATCACAATCATTTGACTATCTACTTTACCCTCAATATATTGAGCATTTTCGTGATCTAATTTAATATTACGTACCGCAGTGCCTTGTTTAGCTACCATGCTAGAACCTTTAACTTTTAAATCTTTAATTAAAACAACCGAATCACCCGCTTGTAAAATTACTCCATTTACATCACGGTGAATTATTTTGTTTTCGTCATCTTCCCCTTCGCCAGTGGCCTGAGCCCATGCTAAAACATCTTCTTCTAAATACATCATATCTAGTAAATCTTTAGTCCAGCCCGCACTGCGTAAACGACTTAACATTCTCCAAGCCACTACTTGAACAGGCGTGTTTTCATTCCACATGCTATCGTTTAAGCACCTCCAATGGTTAAGGTCTTCGTTTCCAGGATTTTCAATTTGTGAAATACAGGTAGGACAAGCTAAAATACTTTCGTCTAATCCTCCTTTTTTGGTTGGTAAAACTACATATTCCTTTAAGTTTTCAGTTGCTGCGCACAATTCACACACACCGCCACTGCGTTTAATTAATTCTCTTTCTAAGCTCATTTTTAAGAAATGTTTATGGGTGCGAAAGTACGGATTTTTTTAATGGTGAATCAGGAATATTGGGGTGTGGGTTTTTTTAAGAAAGGATTAAAAAGGAATAGAAAAAGCATCGTTTGATATTTATGGAAAAGAAAAAGAAAAAATAATATTTGTTCCTTAAATTTGCGCCCATTATGGAAAACAAAAAGAAAGTCGCTTTTTATACCTTAGGTTGTAAACTGAATTTTTCGGAAACCTCTACTATTGCGCGCAGTTTTGAGGGCGAGGGTTTTGAGCGTGTAGATTTTGAGGAATTGGCTGATGTGTATGTGATTAACACCTGTTCGGTAACCGATAATGCCGATAAGCAGTTTAAACAGATTGTGAAAAAAGCATTGAAAATTAATGATAAAGCTTTTGTGGCTGCGGTGGGTTGTTATGCCCAATTAAAGCCTGAAGAATTGGCGTCTGTAGATGGTGTGGATTTGGTTTTGGGCGCTACTGAAAAATTTAAAATTACCGATTATTTAAACGATTTGACTAAAAATGAGCAAGGTGAAGTACACTCGTGCGAGATTGCCGATGCTGATTTTTATGTAGGCAGTTATTCTATTGGCGACCGTACCCGTGCTTTTTTAAAGGTGCAAGATGGTTGCGATTATAAATGTACGTATTGTACCATTCCGTTGGCCAGAGGAATTTCCCGAAGTGATGCCTTGGAAAATGTGTTGCACAATGCGGCCGAAATTTCTAAACAAGGTATTAAAGAAATTGTACTTACGGGCGTAAATATTGGCGATTACGGCAAAGGGGAATTCGGCAATAAAAAACACGAACACACTTTTTTAGATTTAGTTCAGGCACTTGATAAAGTAGAAGGGATTGAACGTTTGCGAATTTCTTCCATTGAACCGAATTTATTAAAAAACGAAACCATTGATTTTGTGGCGCAAAGTCGAACGTTTGTACCTCATTTTCATATTCCGTTGCAATCGGGCAGTAACGATATTTTAAAGTTGATGAAACGCCGTTACTTGCGTGAAGTATATATTGATAGGGTAGAAAATATTCGAAAAGTAATGCCACATGCGTGCATTGGGGTGGATGTAATTGTAGGTTTTCCGGGCGAAACTGATGAACATTTTTTAGAGACGTATCATTTTTTGAATGATTTAGATATTTCGTACTTACACGTATTTACCTATTCGGAACGTGACAATACCGAAGCTGCTGAAATGGGCAATGTTGTACCTATGAATGTTCGCAACAAACGCAGTAAGATGTTACGCGGATTGTCGGTTAAAAAACGCCGTGCTTTTTACGAAAGCCAAATCGGAACTACCCGAACCGCTTTGTTTGAAGGCGAGAATAAAGAAGGGTACATGTATGGATTTACCGAAAACTACGTTAAAATTAAAACGCCTTGGAATCCTGAATTAGTGAATCAATTATGCTTGGTAGAATTGTCGCACATTGATGATGATGGTTCGGTTAAAGCAGTTATGAATTATGAATTATGAATTATGAATTATGAATTATGAATTATGAATTATTTTTGTAATTAAATTCACCATTCATAATTTGTTACACTTCCTTCCTCTGGAAATTTCGGATGAAATTGTTTGTCTGCTCCATCTATCCACGGGCCTGTTTTGTTTTCATACACAATAAAATAATCAGTGGTAGCTAAAACCGTATGCCAAACGCCAGCAGGAATCCAAACCATGGTTTTTTCTGACGCTTTAAGAATTATGGTTTTAACTTCATTCCCTTCATCATCAAATAAAATGATTTTTCCTTCGCCCTCTAACGCTACAAACGATTCTCCTTTTTGAATGATTTCATGGGATTCGTTTTCAATCCAATGGCGATGTGGTGCTACATAACTACCTTTTTTAAAGGTGTTAATCATGGTGTGCAAAGTAGCTTCATGATTATTATGCAACATAAACATCGCACGCTGACGAGGGCTTTGTTCGGCCTTGTTTTTTAAATCTTCAAAAATAGATTGATTAGTAATAACTACCTCGTGGGGTTGTGCGGGTTGTTGCGCCATTATTCGTTCAGTTTGATTTCGAACATCTTGTCCCAGTTTTTACCCGTTACAAAAATGGTGTTGGTTTTGGCATTGTAGGCAATTCCGTTTAATACGTCTAATTTAGGATGTTTGGTCACTTTCTTTTCCAAATCAGTTAGGTTGATGATGCCCTCAACAGCTCCAGTTTGTGGATTGATAATAGCAATAGCGCTTTTTTGATACACGTTGGCAAAGAATTTTCCGTTGATGTATTCCAACTCATTTACACTTTTGATTTTGCTGTTGTTAGTGTATACGTTAATGTGGTCAATAATTTCTAGGGTAGTAGGGTTTAATTTCCAAATCTTTTCGGTTCCATCTGATTGGTATAAATGCGTTCCATCATTGGTTAATCCCCAACCTTCAATCGCTTTGTTATAGTTGAAAGATTTGATTTTTTTAAAGGTGTTTACATCATATATAAAACCTTCGTTTTCGCGCCAGGTCAATTGAATGATTTGGTTGTTGAAAACGGTAATACCTTCCGCAAAATATTTCGCATCGATATCTATTTTTTTATATACTTCACCAGTTTTTACATTGGTTTTTCTTAAAGAAGAGCGTCCGTATTGCCCAGTACTTTCAATTAAAGTGTCTCTGAAAAATTCCAATCCTTGTGTATAAGCTTCTATGTCGTGCGGATACGTATTTACTAAAGTGTATTGGATTAGTTTAGGAGCAGTAACCGCAACTACTTCAATACGGGCTTCGGTAGTTTGTGCCGTGCCTTCAGAAAAAACTAAAGCTTTGATGTTTTGATAGCCTAGTTTACTTTCTTGTAAGGTAAAATCAAATGAAAGTTCTTGGGTTTTTCCTATTTTTTTGTCGTTTACATAATAAACGATAGAATCAAAAGTAACATTGTTGGTGTTTATTACTTTTAGATTTACAGCATCGGTGGGTAAATAGGTGGCTTTTAAGCTTTGTGCATCTATGCTAAAAGAATTATTTGCGGAATTATTTTTACCACATTGAATAGATAAAAGGCTAATAATGAATAGGGTATATACTGAAATTTTCATTTGAAATAAGTTGTTTTAAAATGGTAAAAAAGCCTTGAATTTGCTTGTTGCGAAAGTACAAAAAGATTGTATATTTGCAACGGCAAGTCCTACACGACCAGCTCCTGTTGAACCCTCCAGGGTGGGAACACAGCAAAGGTAAATGGTTGTAGCGGTGCGATGTAGGTCGCTTGCCATTTTTTATTTCCTCACTTTTATTTTTCACAATGGTTTTATCTTGGCAGATATACCGTTTATTCCTTAAAAAACCTTTCAAAATTTCGTACGGGTCATATCCGCATCGCGATGTATTGGTGGTTTGTTTGCAACATGCTGGTAAAACGGGTTACGGAGAATGTACCGAAATCGATTATTACGGGGTTAACCTACAAGCATTCGTTCAACAATTACAAGAGCTACAAAGTAAAATAGAAAAGCAAAATATTGTTCATCCAACTGAATTTTACGCTTATTTAGAAAGTTTATCCCTAAATTCATTTTTGCGTTCAGCTTTAGATTGTGCCTATTGGGATTTATTTGGCAAGCTCGAAAACAAAAGTTTTTTAGCCTTAAATCAAATCAATTATGCTACGTTACCAGAATCATTCATAACGGTAAGCATCGGAAACATCAAAGATCAAATCACCGAAATGAAAGATTGGGGTTGGACATACGTAAAAGTAAAAATCAACGAAACCCATGTAAACGAATTGTATGAATTGTTACAAGGCGCACCTGTGGTAGCTTTAGATGCCAATGGAAGTTTACAAATCAATCAAGCCAAATGGTTGCAAGAACAAAAATGGGCAAAAGATTTTGCTTTTATAGAACAACCTTTAGCCTTTGGAAAATCTTTATATAATAACTTATCTGCGCAAACCAGTCCGCTTTGGATGGCAGATGAAGATTGTAAAACCTCCGAAGATTTACAAAAATTACAGCCTCATTACGGTGCTATCAATATTAAATTGATGAAATGTGGCGGACTTACACCAGCCTTACAAATGATTACCCAAGCACGCGCTTTAGGATATAAAATTATGGTGGGTTGCATGACCGAATCTTCTATTGGAATTTCTGCAGGTGCCGTTTTAGCGCCTTTAGTAGATTATATCGATTTAGATGGCCCAACACTGATACAAAATGATATCGCTCAAGGTTCATTTATTGAAAATGGAAAAATTCACTTGAGTGAAAAGGCGGGGTTAGGGATTAGTATTAATTATGAAGGGTTTTAGGTTTTAGGTCTTGGGTTTTGATTTGGGCATTTCCCAATTCGCCTAGGGCGAATTGCGTCGGGCTCTACGCGCTACATGGTAGCCTGCTGCAAATACATTCACTGAACTCATTGAAAAGATAAACACTTGGTGAAGTAATCCCTAATGCAAAAGATAAAACAAAACTTCAAATAGCCCTGATGGAAGCGGCATCCATTTGCTTTTTTTCGCTTGTGAAAAGCAAATGATATAGCGGACAGCAGGAACAGCTTCTGAAAAAAAACATCCTCAAATCACAATATTTTAAACAATCCCTTAGATTTGCATCTTCAAAATAAATAAACCCAAAACCCAACACCAAAACCCCAAAAAAAATGAACAAAAAAATAGTCCTTATTACAGGCGGTTCTTCGGGAATCGGAAAATCAATAGGAGAATTTTTAACCGATAAGGGTTTTAAAGTATATGGCACCAGTCGAAATCCTGAAAAAATAATGGATTCAAAATTTCCGTTGGTGGCTATGGATGTTCGAAATACAGAAACGATTGTAAGTGCCGTCAATCAAGTCATTGAAAAGGAAGGAAAAATTGATATTGTAATCAACAATGCCGGAGTGGGAATCACTGGGCCTTTAGAGGAAACACCTGCCAGCGAAATCAAAAACAATTTTGAAACCAATTTATTCGGGCCTATCGAGGTGATGAAAGCGGTTTTACCTCAAATGCGAAAACAAAAATCGGGGTTGATTATTAATGTGACATCCATTGCGGGTTATATGGGATTGCCTTTCAGAAGTGTATATTCAGCCTCCAAAGGAGCTTTGGAATTAATTACCGAAGGTTTGCGTATGGAAGTGAAAGCCTTCGGAATTGAAATCACCAATTTAGCCCCAGGGGATTTTGCTACTAATATTGCTGCAGGGCGTTATCATGCTCCACTAATCAAAGGTTCGGCTTATGAAACCACTTATGGGAATACTTTATCCATGATGAATGAACACGTAAACGCTGGTAATAATCCCATTGAAGTGGCTCAGGCAGTATATGAGATCATACAAACGCCAAAACCTAATATTCATTATAAAGTAGGGGCATTTATGCAAAAATTCTCTATCGTTTTAAAAAGGCTTTTGTCCGATAAAATGTATGAGAAATTATTGATGAATCATTATAAGTTGTAAAATAACAATTGAACCCATATATTCGCTTTCTATTCACAAACGAAATATAAAATACGAACATGAGATTTTTTATTGATACCGCAAATTTAGATCAAATTAAAGAAGCACAATCTTTAGGTGTATTAGATGGAGTAACTACCAATCCGTCGTTAATGGCTAAAGAAGGCATTACAGGAACTAATAATATTTTAAAACACTACGTAGATATTTGCAACATTGTTGATGGTGATGTAAGTGCCGAAGTAAATGCAACGGATTACGAAGGCATGATTAAAGAAGGGGAGATGTTGGCGGAATTACATCCGCAAATTGTGGTGAAAATACCAATGATAAAAGACGGAATTAGAGCCATTAAATATTTTTCAGATAAAGGCATCAAAACCAATTGTACGTTGGTTTTTTCTGCAGGACAAGCTTTATTGGCTGCGAAAGCAGGAGCTACTTATGTTTCGCCTTTTATTGGAAGAATGGACGACATGTGTAACGACGGTTTGGTGTTGATTGAAGAAATTCGTGAAATTTACGATAACTACGGTTTTGATACTCAAATTTTAGCTGCTTCGGTACGTCATACCATGCACATTATTAATTGTGCTAAAATTGGTGCCGATGTAATGACCGGGCCTTTGTCTTCTATTTTAGGATTGTTAAAACACCCTTTAACCGATATCGGATTAGCACAATTTATTGCTGATTTTGAAAAAGGAAACAAATAGATTTTAATAAATTATAAAAGCATATTCCGATTCTTCGGGTGTGCCACCAAAAAACCAAAAGCCCTATGAGTCAACCGTTCATAGGGCTTTTGATTTTTAGCTGTCAGGCTGTACGCGCTACAATGGTAGCTTGGCTGCCATCCTTCACACGTTTGAATCAGACAATTCATTATTAATCTTTAAAATTTCCTCAACTATATTTTCAGCAATTCTAAAGTCTGTAAGCAATAATTTATCAATTAAAGGTTTTACTTTTTCGATAATTCCTAATTGTTTTGCCTTGTGAATTATCCCTAAAGTTCCAGTAATCTTGAATTTTAATTGAGTGGCTAATTTTCGAGCTTTTAAGTCGTCTAACAAAAGTAAAACATCTTCATATTCAGAAGCTAAGGCAATTGCACTAGCTTCTCCAAAATCAACTTGAGTGTGCAGGAAAGTTTGATATTTTTTATCAGAAACAGAAACCACTTTAATCCAATCAGGCAAGGGCTCATTAAATTCTTGAGCTATTTCAGGAGTTGTAAGTAGTTCACCGTATACTTCTTTTAAAAGATTGAACTCGTCAATCTTGTGAAAAAGTATCAAAGTGCTGGTATCAGAAATGACAATTTTAGGCATTGGCAATGTCTGAATTTAAATCTGAAACGGATTTACTAAAGATAGAAACATTGTATTTACCAAGTAGTTCGATAAAAGCTCTTTTAGATAATCCAACGATTTCAGCGGCTTGTCCTGCCGATAATTTGGCTTCTTCATAAAGTTTTGCTGCCACAATCATAGAGAAGTCGTAGTCTTTTAAATCAACGTTATCTGGTATGTTTAATTGAACTATTCTCATAAATTCTATTTTTTATCAAATGTACAAAATCAACTTTCTATTTTAGGAAGAGGTTAGCATATTTTTTAAAGGAGTCGGATTGCAAAATCCGACTCATCGGGTTAGCACAGTTCATCGCTGATTTTGAAAAAGGGAATAAGTAGTGCTGAATCGTTTAACCGTGTAATCGTTTAATCTAAAAATATTAAAGAAAAAACAGTTAAACAATAAACGATTAAACGTAAAAAAAATTAACCCTGCTTATTCGAGCGGGGTTAATTTTTTTATCTGAAAATATACCATTCAATATTTCCTTTTTGGGTAAGGACTTCTATTTTGGTAGAAGCATTGGGTTGTTTTTTGCTCAGTAGGGCGGTAGCGGTATCTAAATCTTTAATTCGGATACCATCAATACTTAAAATTACATTTCCCTTTAATTCGTTGTAACTAGATTCGGTTACTTCTTTTACTTTAACCCCATAATCAATGTTGAATTTCTTTTTATCTGTTGAATCTAGGTTTTGCAATTCTAATCCACTGTATTCAAAAGTGATTAAGTCGTTTTTTACCAATTTTACAGGAACTGCATAGGTTTTATCGTTGCGTTTATATGTTACTTTTACGGTTTCGTTCGGGCGTTTCGTATTGATGTAACCCGATAAATCTGCATAAGTTTTAATGTCTTGTTCATCTAATTTTATAATGATGTCGCCTTTAGTTAATCCCGCTTTTTCTGCTCCTGAATTCTTCATTACTTTGGCAATATAAAATCCTTGAGTTTCTTTAATACCAAGTTCTTTAGAAGCATTACCATTTAATTCGCCTCCTTCGATTCCTAGGATTCCTCTTTGAACATTTCCAAATTCCATAATGTCTTCGATTATTTTTCGGGTAATGTTCGAAGGCACTGCAAAAGAATAACCTACATAAGCGCCTGTAACCGACGAAATCATCGTATTGATACCAATGAGTTCTCCACGAGTGTTTACTAAAGCTCCACCACTGTTACCTGGGTTAACGGCCGCATCTGTTTGGATGAAGGATTGTATTCCGCTGTCGGAACCTAAATTTCGGGCTTTAGCAGATACAATTCCAGCAGTAACAGTGGAATTTAAGTTATAAGGATTTCCAACTGCTAAAACCCATTCTCCGACTTTTACATTGTCGGAATCTCCAAAAGTAGCATATGGCAAAGATTCATTAGCCTCTACCTTTAGTAAGGCAATGTCCATCTTTGAATCAGTACCCACTAATTTGGCTTTGTAGGTTTTGTTGTTGTTTAATGTGATTTCAATTTCAGAAGCATCTTTAACCACGTGATTGTTGGTTACGATATATCCGTCTGCCGAAATAATCACTCCAGAACCCGAACCTACTTGGGTTTGCTGCTGACCACCTTTGTAGCCGTAAAAGAATTCTAAAATAGGATTAGAAACCGTAATGTTCGCCACGTTTTTAACGTGAACCACGGTGTGTAAAGTGTTTTCTGCTGCTTGAGTAAAATCAACGCTACTATTGGCATAATTCACAGCCTGATTAGCGTAGGGCTGAGCCAAAGTAATGGGACTGTTTTTAGAAGTATTTGGTTTTTCTATGAACCATTTGTAAGCTCCCAGAGTGGTAGCTCCGCTAAGTAATGAAATTAAAAATAAGTTCGAAAATGTTTTCATAAATTTCTAATTTAGGTTAGACAGGTTAAAATTAATAGCTTATAAATCACAAAAAATCAGTTTAACGCTGGATTAACAATCTTTAACTTTTCATTAATATTACGAAGTGATTTAAAGTTTTTTTACTTCAATCAAAAAAGTTTAAATCACTTCTTTATACATTTGCTTATATATCTAAAAAAAATGAAACTAGAATTTTATAAATATCAAGGAACAGGTAACGACTTTGTAATGATTGACAATCGTTCCTTATTTTTTCCCAAAAATAATACCGAATTGATTCACTTTTTATGTGACAGACGTTTTGGCATAGGTGGTGATGGCTTGATTCTGTTGGAAAATGACCCTAATTATGATTTTAAAATGGTGTATTACAATTCCGACGGAAACGAAAGTTCTATGTGTGGAAATGGCGGACGTTGTTTGGTGGCTTTTGCTAAAGAAATTGGAGTGATTCAAACCGAAACTAAATTCATAGCAGTAGATGGGGAACATTATGCAACGGTAAGCAATGAGGGTATGGTGGCTTTGCAAATGATTGATGTGAACGAAGTAAAAGTATTGCCAGAGTATGTTTTTATGAACACAGGTTCGCCTCATCATGTGCAACAAGTAAACGATGTTAAAGAATTAGATATTAAAGAATTAGGTTCTTCTATAAGATATAGTGAATTGTATGCGCCTAAAGGAACTAATGTCAATTTTGTGTCACCTTTAGGGAATGACATTTTTGCAGTTAGAACGTATGAACGAGGAGTAGAAGATGAAACTTTATCTTGTGGAACCGGAGTTACCGCTGTGGCTTTGGCGATGAAAGTAACTGGGCAAACTCAATCGCAAAATGTGATTTTACAAACCGAAGGTGGAAAATTAGAAGTTTCTTTTACCGAAAAAGAAGGTAAATTCGAGAAAGTATTTTTAAAAGGGCCTGCTTTAAAAGTTTTTAAAGGAACCATAGATGTTTAGTTTAAAAGGCGAAAAGGTGTGGCTAAGGGCTTTAGAACCCGAAGATTTGGATTTTTTGTATCAAATCGAAAATGACGAATCGATTTGGGAAGTCAGCCATACTTTAGTTCCTTATAGTAAATGGGTTTTAAAACAATATTTAGCGAATGCTCAGCAAGATATTTACGAATCTAAACAATTAAGATTGGTGATTTGTAACTCTAAAAATGAAACCGTAGGTTTAATAGATTTGTTTGATTTTGAACCTCATCATAAAAGAGCAGGTTTGGGTATTTTAGTGCATACACAACAAAGAAATGGTTATGCTGCAGAAGCCTTGCAGTTGGTGTTGAATTATGTTTTTTTCTTTTTAGGAATCAATCAAGTGTATGTTAATATAAGTGAAGATAACCTATTGAGTATTAATTTGTTTGAAAAATTTAATTTTGAGCTTATTGGTGTAAAAAAAGATTGGAATTACGTAAATGGTCAATTCAAAAATGAAAGAATGTATCAATTAATTAACCCTAAAAGAAACCCTTTTGAAAACAGGTAAAATTATAGCCATTGTATCGGCAGTTGTCATTACTATAGCGATTGGTTATGGCTATAAAATCTATAATGATATTTTTTCGGCCAATACACAATTTCAGAACGATGAGGTTTATGTATATATTCCTACTGATGCTACGTACCCACAAGTCATAACCATTGTAGAGCCTTTTGTTAAAAGCGTAGATAAGTTTGATTTGGTGGCTAATAAATCAGGTTATCCAGATAAAATTAAATCTGGGCGTTTTTTGTTCAAAAAAGACATGAGTAGTTTTGATATGATTCGTGCTTTAAGACAAAACATACCCGTGCGTTTGTCGTTTAATAATCAAGAAACTTTAGAAAAATTAGCTTCAAGAATATCCAATCAGTTAGAACCCGATAGTTTGGCTTTATTAACCGTTTTTAAGGATTCCACCTTTTTAAAAGAAAATCAACTAGACGAACCCAATCTAATCAGTTTGTTCATTCCCAATACCTATGAGTTTTATTGGAACATTTCTGCAGAAAAGTTTCGCGATAAAATGATTAAAGAATATCGTGTTTTTTGGAATCCCGAAAGAATTGCCAAAGCAGCGGCTTTGGGTTTAACTCCTTTGCAAGTAAGTACTTTGGCGTCAATAGTTCATAAAGAAACCGTTAAATCCGATGAGCGCCCAAAAGTTGCGGGCGTATATTTAAATCGTTTAAAAATGGGAATGAAGTTAGATGCCGATCCCACCGTTATTTTTGCGGTAAAAAAACAAAAAGGAGATTTTGATACCGTAATTAAAAGAGTGCTTTACGAGGATTTAGAAATAGAATCACCTTACAATACTTACAAATACGCAGGACTGCCTCCTGGGCCTATTGCCATGCCCGATATTTCAGCAATCGACGCCGTATTAAACCCCGAAAAACACAATTATATCTATTTCTGCGCCAGCGTTACCCAATTTGGTTATCATGAGTTTGCTAAAAATTTAAAAGAACATGAACAAAACCGCAGAAAATATGTTAAGTGGATTAATCAACAGGGGATTAGTCGATAGTTTTTAATTAGCCAACAGATTAAATTTTTGCCGTTATCGGCAATAAATATTATTTTTAACATAAAGATGTATTGTATATTTGCCGATAACGGCGATTATTGCAATTATGAGTTACATTTCAGTTAGCGAGTTTTCAAAAAAGTATAATTTATCTGAAAGGACGGTTAGGTATTACTGTGCTAATGGAAAACTTAAAGGAGCTTTTCTTACAGGTAAAACTTGGAATATTCCTGAAGATACCACATTACCTGAAAAAGGAAATAAAAAACTATTCAGTAATAATATTCTGCTTAATCATTTGAAAGAGCAAAAGGAGATGAAATTAAAGGGGGGTATTTACCACCGAACTCAGATTGATTTAACTTATAATTCTAATCGTATTGAAGGAAGTAAGTTAACCCATGATCAAACCCGATATATTTTTGAAACAAACACCATTGGAGCTTCTGATGAGAGTGTCAATGTAGATGATATTATTGAAACAAATAATCACTTTCGTTGCATAGATTTAATTATTGATAAGGCAAAAAATAAACTAACGGAATCTTTGATTAAAGAATTACATTTTCTTTTGAAGTCAGGTACTTCGGATAGTCGAAAAGGTTGGTTTAATGTAGGGGAATATAAAAAACTTCCTAATGAAGTTGGAGGAAATGAAACTTGCCCACCCAAAGAGGTTGCTATAAAAATGAAAGAATTATTGATTAACTATCATAATATAGAAAACAAAACTTTTCAAGATATCATAGACTTTCATTATCAGTTTGAAATCATACATCCTTTTCAAGATGGAAATGGTCGAGTTGGTCGATTGATTATGTTTAAAGAATGTTTAGCTAATAATGATGTTCCATTTATTATAGACGAAGATTTAAAGCTCTTTTATTACAGAGGATTACAGGAATGGAATCGTGTAAAAGAATATTTACTGGACACTTGTTTAACTGCTCAGGATAACTACAAAGCTATCCTTCGTTATTTTGAAATTGAGTATTAACTTAGTACAAATTAAATTTGGTTATTGAATATGTACATACTGCTTTTCAGATCCATTATGAACCAAAACACACAAATAGTTTGAAACTAATTATTGCCTTTTTCTTCTTATTGATTACACACCTTTCTTGGGCTCAAACCCCTTCAAATTCTTTTTTCACTCCAGCAGATTCCTTACATACTAATCGTTTAAAAACCGTAGTGATTTCTGAAGCAGTGGCGATTCCTTTAGGTTTTGTTGGATTACATCAATTATGGTATAAAAATTATCCTAAGTCTGATTTTCATTTTATCAATGATAATTACGAGTGGATGCAAATGGATAAAGTAGGGCACGTGTATTCAGCTTACTATTTAAGCAAGTTAGGAGCTGATTTGTTACGTTGGAGCGGAGTGGATGAAAAAAAACAATTGATTTACGGCGCAGGATTGGGTTTTGTAGTGATTTCTACCGTAGAGGTCTTTGATGGGTTTTCCGCGCAGTGGGGAGCTTCTAAAGGAGATTGGGTGGCTAATGCAACGGGGTCTGGTTTGTATGTAGTACAACAATTGTTGTGGAAGGAACAAAAAATAGTACCCAAGTTTTCATTTCATTATACGCCTTATGCCTCGGCACGCCCTAATTTGTTAGGAGATAATTTTTCTAATCAAATCTTAAAGGACTATAATGGGCAAACGTATTGGTTGTCGGTTAATTTAAGGTCGTTTATAAACGCAGAAAAGATTCCGAATTGGTTGAATTTGGCAGTAGGTTATGGAGCAGAAGGAATGGTAACTGCCGAGAATAAATTAGTGAATTCGGTGTTTTTTCCAGAAAAGGAAAGAACGCGTCAATTTTACCTAAGTTTGGATGTGGATTTGAGAAAAATAAAAACAAAATCAGCTTTTTTAAAGACGATTTTTGAAACAGTGAACATGATTAAAATTCCCGCGCCTACCTTTGAAATCAACCATCGAGGAGCGGTTAAGGGGCACTTAATTTACTTTTAGAAAACTTTAACAGTCTGAAAATCAATCGTATAATTTTTGTCGTATATTTGCAGAGTGAAATTTCAATGATATTCTGCGTTTTAGAAAGGAGTTGAAGAAATCCAAATTATGATAAAAAAATGGTTATTATACACGACTTTATTAACACTTTCTGCGTTTCTATTTTCTTCGTATAAATCTCATGTTACTCCGATTTCGGACAACTGGTTTAATACGAATACTTCTTCTTATATGGTGCAATATGCGCCTTCGGAACACCAATTAGATTACATACATTTTGAAATGCCCTTTGTCGGAAAAACCATTACTGGTTTTAGACAAGCGATTGCCCATAGGGAATCGAATGGTAAATATAAAATCACGAACACCCTAGGGTGTATGGGTAAATACCAATTTGAAAAAAACACTTTAGCTTCTTTGGGTATTAAAGACAATAAGCAATTTTTAAAAAATCCTTTGTTACAAGAAAAAGCCTTTTTGGCGCTTTTATCTAAAAACAAATGGGAATTAAGAAATGAGATTGAAAAATACGAAGGAAAAGTAATCAAAGGTGTTTTAATAACTGAATCTGGTATTTTAGCTGCCGCTCACTTAGGTGGGGTAGGAGCTACTAAAAAATACTTGAAAACCAATGGTCGTTCTGCTTATAAAGACGGTTACGGTACTTCTATGAAAGCTTACTTTAAAAAGTTTGGCGGATATGATACTTACGCTATTCCAGCAGAACAAAACGCTAAAGTAAAAGCTTAGTTAAATGGTCATAGAAAACAATTGACTTTCAGGTTGATTTCTTTTTAGCCTTAAATCAAAAGCCATACAAAGGTTTCTAACAAATGGTTTCCCTTTTTCGGTAACGGTTAGTTGTTGGTTGTTAATGATAATCAATTCGTCTTTTTCCATTTCGTGTAATTGCGCTAGAATTTCATTCATTTCAGGGATTTGCATAGCAGGTTCGTTCCATGAAGTATGAAACTGACACATTAGGTTTAAAATGTGTTTTCTGATGATTAAATCTTCTGGAGTTAGTAAGTGTCCGCGATAAATGGGTAATTGATTTTGGTTAAGTAATTCGTAATATTTTTCGATTGATTTTTCATTTTGTGCAAAACTATACCAACTGTCACTAATAGAGGATACACCTAATCCAATCATCAGTTGGGTTTTAGCCGAAGAATATCCCATAAAATTACGGTGTAAAGTTCCATTTTTAAAGGAATGATATAAGCTGTCGTTATCTAAGGCAAAATGATCCATTCCAATTTCGTGATAATCTTTATCTAACAGCATTTTTTTACCGATCTCGTATAACTGTCTTTTTTCGTGGTCTTTAGGTAAATCTTTGTCGTTAAATCCCCGTTGTCCGTTGCCTTTAATCCAAGGCACATGGGCATAGCTGTAAAAAGCCAAACGGTCGGGGTTTAAAGATTTGGTTTTTTCTATGGTATCACTAATGTTTTCTAAAGTTTGAAAAGGCAAGCCAAAAATTAAATCATGACCTACTGAAGTATAACCAATCTCTTTAGCCCAAAAAGTTACTTTGGCTACATTTAAAAAGGGTTGAATACGGTGTATGGCTTGTTGTACGGTTGGGCTATAATCTTGTACCCCAAAACTTACTCTTCTGAATCCTAAATCATACAACGTTTGTAAATGCTCTTTGGTAGTATTGTTTGGATGCCCTTCAAAGCTGAATTCATGCTTTGGATGAATATACGCAAGATTTAAAATCCCTTGTATTAATCGGGTTAAATTAGCTGTTGTAAAAAAAGTTGGAGTTCCTCCACCTAAATGAATTTCTTTAATAATAGGTTTTTGGTCAAATAAATTGCAGTACAATTCCCATTCTTTTAAAACGGCATCGATATAAGGTTCTTCAACAGTATGTTGTTTGGTAATGCGTTTGTTACATCCGCAGAAAGTGCATAAACTTTCACAAAAAGGCAAGTGAATGTATAAACTAATACCTTCAGAAAGATTAGATTCTGCAAAAGATTGTTGGCAGGTTTTTAACCAATCCTCATACAAAAAACTTTCGGTATCCCAGTAAGGAACAGTAGGGTAGCTGGTGTATCTGGGACCAGGAACATTATACTTTTGTATTAAAGAAGTTTTATGCATTTTAGAGTATGGTTTTGTTACTCCAAAAGTATTGGGCAGAATTTATTTATGAAATGATAAAAATCATATTTGCAGGTAAGTAACAAATGCAACCTTTTTATATACAAGTTAAACTCAATCTAATAAAATGAGCTCGATTTAATGTCGAGCTCATTATTAAAAAAAGAATGAATTAAGAATTATTAAGTTAAATCAAATCGATCTAAATTCATGACTTTATTCCATGCCGCAACAAAGTCTTTGATGAATTTCTCTTGTCCGTCTATACTGGCGTAAACTTCTGCTAAAGCTCTCAATTCAGAATTAGATCCAAAGATTAAATCTACTCTTGTAGCGGTCCATTTCAATTCATGGGTGTGACGGTCACGTCCTTCAAATTCTTCTTTGGTGTCAGAAGTAGCTTTCCAAACCGTATTCATATCCAACAAATTCACAAAGAACTCATTGTTTAGAGTTTCTGGGGTTTTGGTTAAAATTCCGTGTTTAGAATGGTCGTAATTGGCATTCAATGCGCGCATACCGCCTACTAAAACGGTCATTTCAGGAGCTGTTAATCCTAATAATTGCGCTTTGTCTATTAATAAAGCTTCGGTAGCAACGCTGTATTTGGTTTTTAAATAATTGCGGAAACCATCGGCAACGGGCTCTAATACACCAAAAGATTCTACATCTGTTTGTTCTTGGGAAGCATCGGTTCTACCCGGAGTAAAAGGAACGCTAGTGTTACGTCCTGCTTTTTTTGCAGCTAATTCAATACCTGTACAACCTGCTAATACAATTAAATCAGCTAAAGAAACTTTTTTTCCACCAGACTGATTGTTGTTGAATTGATTTTGAATGTTTTCCAATACTTCTAACACTTTGCCTAATTGGGCAGGATTGTTTGCTTTCCAATATTTCTGTGGAGCTAAACGGATGCGTGCTCCGTTAGCGCCTCCGCGTTTATCTGAATTTCGGAAAGTAGATGCCGAAGCCCAAGCAGTTGAAACCATTTGTCCGATACTCAATCCCGAATTGGCGATTTTGGTTTTTAAATCAGCAATATCCTTATTGTCAATCAAAGCGTGGTTTACGGCAGGAATAGGATCTTGCCAAATCAAAACTTCTTTTGGCACTTCTGCGCCTAAATAACGGGTGATTGGCCCCATATCTCTGTGGGTTAATTTATACCAAGCTCTGGCAAATGCATCGGCAAATTGATCAGGATTTTCTAAAAATCGTCGGGATATTTTTTCGTAAGCAGGATCAAAACGCAACGAAAGGTCGGTGGTTAACATGGTAGGTAAGTGCTTTTTAGCAGTGTCAAAAGCATCAGGAATAGTGGCTTGTGCATTTTTAGCTACCCATTGTTGAGCACCCGCAGGACTTTTGGTTAATTCCCATTCGTAATTAAATAAATTTTCAAAAAAGTTGTTCGTCCATTTGGTGGGTTGATTCGTCCAAGTCACTTCGGGTCCACCAGTAATGGTATCGGCTCCTTTTCCTGTTCCAAAAGAACTTTTCCATCCTAAACCTTGTTCTTCAATATCGGCAGCTTCGGGTTCTGAACCAACCAAAGCAGGGTCACCTGCACCATGTGCTTTCCCAAAAGTATGTCCACCTGCAATTAAAGCCACGGTTTCTTCGTCGTTCATCGCCATGCGGGCAAAAGTTTCTCGTATATCTTTAGCGGCCGCAATAGGGTCGGGGTTGCCATTTGGTCCTTCTGGATTCACGTAAATCAATCCCATTTGCACGGCTGCTAACGGATTTTCAAGATCGCGATTTCCTGAATAACGTTTGTCGTCTAACCATTTGTGTTCAGACCCCCAATAAATATCTTCGGCTGGTTCCCAAACGTCTTCGCGACCACCTCCAAAACCAAAGGTTTTAAATCCCATAGATTCTAAAGCAACGTTCCCTGTAAGAATCATTAAATCTGCCCAAGATATTTTTCTACCATATTTTTGTTTAATCGGCCATAATAATCGGCGGGCTTTATCCAAATTGGCATTGTCTGGCCAACTGTTTAAAGGTGCAAAACGTTGTAAACCGTAAGAGGCTCCTCCGCGACCATCCCCTGTACGATAAGTTCCTGCACTGTGCCACGCCATACGTATAAAGAAAGGTCCATAATGTCCAAAGTCGGCAGGCCACCAATCTTTAGAATCGGTCATCAATTGCTCTAAATCCTTTTTAACCGCAGCTAAATCTAAACTTTTAAATTCTTCGGCATAGTTAAAATCTTCGCCCATTGGATTAGACAAAGACGAGTTTTGACGCAGAATATTCAGTTTTAATTGATTAGGCCACCAATCGCGATTTTTAGTTCCGCCACCCGCTACACTTTGACTTTGCGAAGCACCCGAAAAAGGGCATTTGCCTCCGCTATTAGCATGATTTTCCATATAGTTATAAGTTTAAAATAGTTAAAAAAGAATCATTTGTAAAATCAGAATTTATAAATACTAACAGCAGTATTTAAAAACCTTTTACAATTTAGTTTTTTGATTTGGGTTATAAAACGCCCAAGTATTATTAGTATCTATACCTGTATAAAAATAGCAAAATAATAAAGGAAAACAGGGTTAATAAAATCAAAATAAATGATTAAATCTTTTAAATCGTTATAAATACAAAACATAATATTCAAACATATTTATATTTGCAGGCTGTTAATACGTAGAATCATGGCTAAACCAAGCATACCTAAAGGAACTCGAGATTTTTCGCCAACGGAAGTGGCTAAAAGACAATATATTATTCAAATCATTAAATCGAATTTTGAAAAGTTTGGATTTCAGCCCATTGAAACGCCTTCGTTTGAAAATTCCGAAACCTTAATGGGTAAATATGGTGAAGAAGGGGATCGTTTGATTTTTAAGATTTTGAATTCGGGGGATTTTTTAGATAAGATTTCGGGTGAAGAATTGTCAACTACCAATAGTTTACAACTAACCAAAAAAATTTCCGAAAAAGCCCTCCGTTACGATTTAACCGTGCCTTTTGCTCGATACGTAGTACAACACCAAAACGAAATTGATTTTCCATTTAAACGTTATCAAATTCAACCCGTTTGGCGTGCCGACCGACCACAAAAAGGACGATTCAGAGAATTTTTCCAATGCGATGCCGATGTGGTAGGTTCAAAATCTTTGTGGCAAGAAGTAGAATTCATACAACTATACGATGCGGTTTTTACAGCTTTAAAATTGCAAGGCGTAACCATTAAAATCAACAATCGTAAAATATTATCTGGAATTGCCGAAGTAATTGATGCCCAAGACAAATTGATTGATTTTACGGTAGCCTTAGATAAGTTAGATAAAATAGGGGAAGACGGCGTTAAAAAAGAAATGCTTGAAAAAGGTATTTCGGAATCGGCTATTGAAAAAGTACAGCCCTTATTTTCGTTAACAGGGTCGTTTACCGAAAAAATAGCGCAATTATCAAAGTTATTACAAAGCTCCGAAGAAGGGATGAAAGGAATTGCCGAGCTTACTTTTATTGATGAAAAAATCACGGCATTAGGATTACAGACCGCTCAATTAGAATTAGAAGTTACTTTAGCTCGTGGATTAAATTATTACACAGGAGCTATTTTTGAGGTGTCGGCTCCTAAAGAAGTCAGTATGGGTTCTATCGGAGGTGGCGGCCGTTACGATGATTTAACAGGAATTTTTGGCTTGAAAGACATCAGTGGTGTAGGAATTTCCTTTGGTTTAGACCGTATCGGTTTGGTTCTAGAAGAGTTAGATTTATTTCCTAAAACTGTATTAGAAACGTCTAAAGTTTTATTTGTGAATTATGGAAATGACGAGGCTTTGTACAGCATGAAAGCCTTGCAATCGCTTAGAGCTGATGGAATTAAAGCAGAAATGTATCCAGATGCGGCTAAAGTAGGTAAACAGTTAACTTATGCCGATAAACGTGGAATTCAATATGTGGTTTTAGCAGGCGATTCTGAAATGCAAAAAGAGGTTTATAATTTAAAGGATTTAACAGCGGGAACTCAACAAGAACTATCGCTAAACGAGTTAAAAAAAATATTAAAATGATTGTATTAAATTAATTTTAATATATATATTGTGCCCCAGAACTATTACTAATTACATGGAAGTTAAAAAGAAATACGAAATGGAATTTGAGGTGAACTCATCACCCTCATTGTTATACCAATATCTTTCCACATCTTCGGGATTGTCGGATTGGTTTGCGGATAATGTAAATTCCAGAGGTGAATTTTTTACTTTTGAATGGGATGACACCAAAGAAACAGCGCGTTTGGCTTCTAAAAAACACGAAGAAAAAGTAAAGTTTGTTTGGGTGGACGAAAACAAAAAAGACACTCCATACTTTTTTGAAATGCGAATAGTAGTAGACGAAATTACACAAGACGTATCTTTATTAGTTTTTGATTTTGCTTACGAAAGCGAAATACCAGAGGCTAAACAACTTTGGGAAAATCAAATACACGATTTAAAAAAGGTTATCGGTTCTGCCTAATTAATTTTGATTTAAGAAATGGCTTGGGATTCTTACATAAAGCAGTACCAGTCGTATCTTAGGATAGAAAGAGGCTTGTCTGCCAATTCTATTGAAAATTACACTTTTGATATTTTAAGATTGTGTCGTTATTTAGACGAGCACGAAATATCCGTTTCTCCTGTAAATATTACCCAAGAACAAGTTCAGCATTTTATTTACGAAGTGGCTAAACAAGTCAATGCGCGTACCCAATCTCGCATCATTTCGGGTTTAAAAAGCTTTTTTAACTACATTATTTTTGAAGGTTACCGTAAAGACCATCCGTTAGAATTAGTGGAAACTCCTAAAATTGGTCGAAAATTACCCGATACGTTGTCTTTACAAGAAATAGATGGGCTAATAGGAGCCATTGATTTGTCTACACCCGAAGGCGAGCGCAACCGAGCTATTTTAGAAACTTTATACGGTTGTGGTTTACGGGTTTCGGAATTGATTCATTTAAAAATATCGGATATTTTTTCGGATGAAGGTTTTTTAAAAGTAACCGGAAAAGGAAACAAACAGCGTTTTGTGCCCTTGAGTCCTGTCACTGAAAAATATATGTTGCTGTATAAAAAAGAAATCCGTTCACATATAAACATTCAAAAAGGGCACGAAGACATTTTGTTTTTAAATCGCCGAGGTAAACAACTCACACGAGCTATGATTTTTACCATCATCAAACAATTAGCTGAACAAATTGGTTTACGAAAAGTGATTAGTCCTCATACGTTTAGACACTCTTTTGCTACTCATTTGTTAGAAAATGGTGCCGATTTGCGTTCTATTCAATTGATGTTGGGGCATGAATCCATTACTACTACCGAAATTTACACGCATTTAGACCGTAAATATTTAACTACGGTAGTGAATCAATTTCATCCCAGAAGTAACAATAAAAAATAAACTTAACTTTTCTGTTTGCCGATTAAAATCACTCCACCAATAATAAATACCGAGCCAATCAATTCTTGAAAAGTACAAATCTCGTCTAAAAAATAGTACCCCATAATAATGGTGGAAACAGGGCCTATGGTAGCCACAATAGAAGCTCTATTCGCGCCCAGTAAATTAACGCCCTCCATCACTAAAAAAGTGGGAATCACCGTACTTACCGTAGCCAATAAAAATCCGTATAAATACACGCCATAGGGCAGGGTAGTAATGTCTGTATTTTCAAAAATCATAAAATGAATAATCACATATACCGATGAAAAAATCATGGCAATCGTATTGAAATTTATAGAGCCATATTTTTGAATAATTTCTCCTCCATAGGTCAAATACAAGGCGTAAGTAATGCCGCTGATTAAAATATAAATAGACCCTTCGGTAATTTTGGAGCTGTTAAATAATTCGGGGTCAAAAGCAATAATTACAATTCCTAAATAAGTGATGGTTAAGGCAATAATACTAGTTGTTGAAATGCTTTTTTTGAGTAAGAATTTGGAGAATAATACCACAAAAGTAGGATACACAAATAATATAATTCTTTCCACCCCAGCGGGTACATATTGCAATCCTTTAAAATCAAACCAACTGGCAATGTAATATCCTAACATGGATAATAAGGCAATATAACCAATGTCTTTACGAGTGATTAAACGCATTTTTTGTTTTTGAATGCGATATAAACCGATGCCGATAAAAAAGGGAAGGGCAAATCCAAACCGAAGGGTGAGTAAGGTAATATCATTAACCTCAAAGTGAAGATAAGCTAACTTGATAAATATAGCTTTGGCGGAAAATAAAATAGCACCTAAAGCCACAAATAAAACCCCTTTTTGAACGGAAGTCATGAATAAAAATTTTTCAAGCAAAAGTATCTTTTTTGTTTGGTTTTAAAGCAAAAGCAACAAGTTAACGCTTGGATATTTTATTACCTGTAATTTGTCGTTGTAAACTACACTTGAATCTACCTTCGGTAAAGGTGCGTTTTTGCAAATGTTTGGTGGCTCTATTTTGAACCCGAGCGCGCCAACGTTTATAACTAGAAGGTTTTAGTTCCGATTTCATTAAATCTTTTACTTGCGGTTCAGACAATCCAAACTGAAATAAAATAGCTTCAAAAGGTGTACGGTCTTCCCAAGCCATTTCAATAATGCGGTCGATTTGGGTTAGTATTTTTGTTTCAGGTTTATTTTGTTTCAAGTTTCAAAATTTATTAATAATTAATTCATCATTCACAATTCATAATTCACCATTCACAATTCACAATTCATCATTAATTAATGTGTTTATTCAAAATCCTTACATTTTCTATTTTTACCGCGCTATCTTTTTTGATACTCCAAAGAGATTCGCTGGCTTTTTTAGAAGCATTTTTTACATGTACAATAGGTAAGGGATAGTCTTTACCTAGTTGGAAGTTATACATTTTTTGTTCTAAATACGTCATGTTGTAGGGTTCATGAATATTGGCGATAGGTAATTTTTCCAGTTCAGGAACCCATTTTTTAATAAAAATACCTTCGGGGTCTAATTCCAATCCGTTTTTAATCGGATTGTAAATTCTAATGGTATTGATGCCTGTTTCGCCTGCTTGCATTTGTAATTGCGGAAAATGTATACCAGGTTCAAAATCCAAAAACATTCGGGATAAATGTTTGGATGCATTTTGCCAAGGTTGCCACAACAAATGCGTGAAAAATGAAACGACCAAGGCGCGCATTCTAAAATTCAAATAGCCCGTTTCGTTTAAACAGCGCATACAAGCATCCACAATAGGAATTCCGGTTTGCCCAGTTTCCCACGCTTTTTGAAAAGCTTCTGATTGAGATTTTTTAAGTTTTTGATAGCCTTTGTTGATGCTTTCGGTTTCCATAATGTGTTCCATTTCAAACTTTTGAATAAAATGGGCTTGCCAATGTAAACGAGATATAAAAGCATCTAAACTGCGTTTATTGGTGGCGATTTTTCTAAAAAACAAAGCGTGTTGCCATACTTCACGAACAGAAAGATTTCCCCAAGCTAAATAAGGTGACAGTCTACTGCAATGGTAACGAGCTTCGTTGGGTTTAGAAATGTGTTTAAAATAATCCACATAACGGTTGTCAAAAAAACTGCCTAAATATTTTAAAGCAGTAGAAGTTCCTCCTTTTTGAAATGTTTTTTGTTCGGGTGTGGCTAAATCGGTTACCACAAACATTTTTTCCAACATTTCAATTTCCGAAATACTTAACAGTTGATTCGGTTTGGATTGAAATGGCAGTATTGGTTTTTGCATAAAATCTTCCCAAAGTTGATCCCAATTTTGGCGGTTTTGTAAGCCTCTAAAAACACCGTTATTGATGTTTTCAACCCAGTCGATTTGGTTGTTTTTACAATAGCGTTTAAAGTTTTTATCTCGATTAAAAGTGCTTAATATTCCAGTTTCTTGGTGGGAATAAATGTTGGATATTGTGTAATGGTCTTGTAAATGATTAATTGCGCTAATGATTTCAGAATCAACGGTTAATATTTTTGAATCGTAGGGTTTTAAACGATGATTCATATCGGTAATCGACTCTTTAATAAAATTCCAATGACGAGTACTGTAGTGTTCATCTTGTAATAAAAAAGGTTCAAAAACATACAACAATAAAACTCTTTTTCCTGAAGATAAAGCCGAAAAAATAGCTTCGTTGTCTTGCAGGCGTAAGTCTCGTTTTAACCAAACGATGTTTAACTTTGTTTTTTGTTCCGTTTGCATTTTTCGCTACAATATTTTACTTCTTCCCAAACCTTTTCCCATTTTTTACGCCAGCTAAATGGCTTTTGACAACAGGTACATATTTTAGAGGGAAGATGTTGTTTTTTGATGTTTTTCAAGAATGTCTTTTTTGGGTCTTTGATAACCAAATTGTTGTAAAGATTCAGGTACGGCGTAACTGTCTAATCCATTGATGGCGGCTACTTTTGCTTCAGAAAGATTAATCAAACCATCGGGTTGTATAATTGAATCATTTACAAATAAATGTTTGATGGCTCCTACAATTAAAATGGTGTCGTTGGATTTGATGTGATATTCTTCCACATATTCCAAACCGATTTGCACGGGACAATTTTTAACAAACGGAGCCATAAAATCAAGTTTATACTCTGGGGTTAATTGTGTGGCGTCAAATTCAGAAATTTCCGCAGGATATTTAGCAGAAGTATGATGTGACTCTTCTATAATATCTTGATGAATGTGATTGATGGTATAAAAACGGGTGTTTTTAATATTCTCGTAGGTATGGCGCGGCACTGTGGCAGGGCGTAAAATAAAACCCAACAAAGCAGGTGCCGAACCCAAATGAATCACTGAACTAAAAACCGCTACATTGGTTTGCTTTTCTGCTGACTGCGTTGCAATCAAATTCGCCGATTTATAACCTGTACAACTGTTAATCAGATTGATTTTATACAACTGTTCTAACGCGTCAATATCAAATGAGGTAAAGTGTTTCATTTTAAAGTAATAAATCGATTAATAGATATGTGATTGGCTTTTAAATCGTGCATTAAATTGTATAAACCAAAAAACGTACGATTGATATAAATAAAGTGTTTAGAACCTCGGTTGCCGTTCATGTTACGCAATTCTGAATTTTTAGCGTAACGTTCCCCTAAAGCGGCAATTTCTCCAAAAAATTGAGTGTCCGAAAAGTCAAAGGTTTCTTTATGAAAAGGCTGGGTAAACAAACTCAACATTTCATGGAACATATCATAGAAAAACAAAACTTCTTGTGGAGAATCGTCGGGTCTTAAAATTTCCAACTCGTATAATTTTTCTTTGAATATTTTAGGGTTTTGAATGCTTTCGGGTTTAGCCAACTCAAAATAAGGGACGTAAAAACTTTCGGGAACCACTTTCATACAACCAAAATCCAACACAATTAATTCGCCGTTTTCTGAAATTAAAAAATTACCCGGATGTGGATCGGCATGTACCTTTTTAAGCACGTGCATTTGGTACATGTAAAAATCCCACAAAGCTTGCCCTAATTGATTGGCTAGTTCTTGATTGGTGTTAACGGCGGTAAATTCAGATAAATGAACGCCATTCATCCAATCCATGGTAATAATGCGTTCTGTAGAATACTGGCTGTAGTATTTAGGAAACTTTAAATTTGGAATATGTGCACAAGATTCGGCAATTTCTTTACTTTGCTTGATTTCATTGATGTAGTTGGTTTCTTCTATCAGTTTGTCTTCTACCTCTTTAAAATATTTGTCGGAATCCTTGCCCTTGATGTTAAACATTTTAATCGCAATGGGTTTTACCAATGCCAAATCCGATGAAATACTTTCCGCAACACCAGGATATTGAATTTTAACGGCTAATTTTTTACCGTCTTTTTCCGCCTGATGCACCTGACCAATACTAGCCGCATTAATAGATTGCGTATTAAATTTATCGAACATTTTGTTAGGATGCATCCCAAAATATTTTGTAAAAGTTTTAACCACCAAAGCAGGTGATAAAGGCGGAACGGAAAACTGCGCCAACGAAAATTTTTCTACATAAGCCTTAGGTAAAAAGCTTTTGTCCATGCTCAGCATTTGTGCCACTTTTAAGGCACTGCCTCTCATTTCCTTTAAACCATCATAAATATCCCCAGCATTAGATTGGTTCAGTTTTTCTTTGGCTTCTTCTTCGGTGGAGGTGATTTTATCTCCGTAATATTTTAAATAGTTGATGCCAACTTTAGCGCCTGTTTGTAATAGCTTGGAAGCTCTTTCTATTTTTGTGGTGGGTATTTTATCGAGTGTAATCATGGTTTAAAAACTAAAATTGGTTTTTTCTTTAAATAAAAATTTACCCAAATCCATTAAGCTGTTCAGTGGAGTGGTATCCATTAAATCGAACGAAGTCGTTACACATTTTTCAATAAACACATCGGTTTTTTCAAACGAAGCCGAAGTATCGTCCATCCAAAATTTTAGAATCACCAACAATTGAATCCAAGTCAATTCTTCTAAACTTTTATCTTGAAATGATTTTAATTTATCAGAAAATAATTCAGGTTTTTTAATATCTAAATCCTTAACAAACAAGCTAAAAGACTGTTTTAACGAAACTAATTTTTTAAGTTTTTGTAGTTTGTGTTTGGGTACATCTAAAGCCCACAATACATAACTGCGATTTTGTGTAAGTACTTCAAAAAAAGTAAAGTAAAAACTTAATAATTGGTTTTTTGCATCAAACTGAGCAAAGTCATCACTTTGCTTTAATAGCGTAATAGCGTTCTCAAAAAAGGCTTTAAAGATGGCATTTTCCAATGCTTCAAACGAAGCAAAATGCTGGTAAAATTCCGTTTCTTTAATTTTTATTGATTGTGTAAACACATATACTGATTCAGGATTTTTTTGATGCGTCAATACAAAATCCATGTAAGCACTCATTAAATCGGTTGTAGAATATATTTTTTTAGTAGCCATAGTATAAAATTTTAAAACAAAAATACGTAACATTGTTTAACTAAATTTTAAAAAAATTAAACAAAATATTTGTAGTGCTATAAGTAAAAATGATAAGGGTGTGCCACTAAAAACTGAAAAGCCCTACATATATTTGTACATAAGGCTTTTCAGTTTTTAGCTGTCAGGCTGTTCGCGCTACAATGGTAGCTTGCTGCCATCCTTCACACGATTTTTAGGGGTTAATTGGGGAATTTGTTTAATCGTAAATGGAATTGTAAAGTATTTACTTAATCACAAACTTCCCTTTTTGTTTGTCAAAGTATAAATCGGCATGATGAAATAAATCATCAAAAATACCTTGTTCAATGAGGTTGCAGGGGGTGTCTTGAATGGTTTTGTTTTTCAGCATAATAATTATTTCATCGGCCATTTGTATGGCTGAATCAATATCGTGGGTGGAATATAAGATGCTTTTGTTTTGAATGTGTGCTAATTTTTGCATCAGTTTAAGTAGGGTAACTTGATACGATAAATCCAAGTGACTGGTGGGTTCGTCTAACAAAATCAATGCGGTATCCTGAGCCAAAGCTTTCGCGATTAAAGCTTTTTGAAGCTGACCATCACTTAATTCATTAATCTTTTTATGTTTTAATTCTTCGGTTTCGGTGAGTTGTAAGGCTTGGTTAATAGCGTTAATATCTTCGGCCTGCAATTGATCCATCCAATTAGTATAAGGCTGTCTGCCTAAAGCAACTAAGTCAAAAACGGTAGCCTGGCTAAAGGTGATTTTTTCAGTCAGTACCAAACTAATTTCTCGAGCAATATCTAAGGCGGTATAATCAAATAAAGATTGTTGTTGCAATAATATTTCTCCAGAAATGGCGGGTTGCAACCCCGATAAAGTTCTAATTAAGGTGGATTTTCCGGCACCGTTAACACCTATTAAAGCAATTAATTTTCCTTGATGCAGTTTAATATTTACATTTTCACTAATGCATTGGGTTTGCTTACCCGCAAAATAACCCGTGTTTAAATGAGACGCTTTTAAAATAGGAGGTAGGTGGTTCATTACTACAAATATTTATTTTTTTTGAGCATTAGCCAAATCACCACAGGAGCTCCTAAAATAGAGGTAATCGCATTAATGGGTAAGATGGTATCGGTTCCAGGCAACTGACTCATGGTGTCGCAAAACAGTAAAGTAATGGCTCCTAATAATACCGTTGCTAAAAATAAAATATGATGGTTCGCCGTTTTAAAAATCAATTTGGCGATGTGCGGAACGGCTAATCCTACAAAAGCAATAGGTCCTGCAAAAGCGGTCACACTTCCGGCCAATAAACTGGTGGCAATAATAATACTGTATTGTGTAGTTTTTAAATTGATTCCTAAGCTTTTAGCGTATTTGTCTCCTAAAATAAAAGCATTTAAGGATTTGAGTTGCGTAATAACAATTAGTAAACCTAACGTACAACACAAACTCAGCATGATGACTGCATTCCAAGACAATCCACCAATATTACCTAAACTCCATAAGGTATATTTTTTTAGGGCGTCGGCTTGCGAAAAGAAGGAAAGAATTCCAATAATAGCCGATGTAAAACTGCTGAACATCAAACCAATAATCAAAATAGAGGTCGCATCATTCATTTTTTTAGAAACGATAAGAATGCACAATAAAACCAAAAAACTCCCTAAACCCGAAGCCAACACCAATCCAAAGGCAGAAGAACTCAAAACATTCAAAAAGGGAAGTATTCCTGCGCCTAAAGTGAGCAAAGCCACACCCAGTCCCGCTCCAGAACTGACCCCTAAAACATACGGGCCCGCTAAGGGATTTCTAAAAAAAGTTTGCATAATTAAACCGCTTACCGATAAAGAAATTCCAGCGATTACTGCGGCGATGGCTTTGGGTAATCGATAATGTATAACGATGTATTCCCAAGAATTGTTGGTGCTTACTTTTCCTGTTAAAATATGAAAGACCTCCAAAAAAGGAATATTTACAGAACCTAACGAAATATTTACCCAAAAAAGAATACCTACGGATAAACCGAAAAATCCCAATAAACTATTATTTCTGGTAGATGAGTTCAAGAGTTACTGTAATGGGGTAAAAAAATACAATTGATAATTAGGTAAAAGTTCGGGGTGTGTAATTTTTATGATGTCTTTAAGTACTAAATCAGGGCGCATGGGCGCTAATTCATAATACCAAATGCCACCTTTGGCTCCTTTGTGCACACTAGATGAATATACTTTTTTGGTTTGAAAGGCTTTAAACTCTTTGTAATGGGGATTGTCATTCGTCATTTCTTGTAAAGAACCATATTGAGCCACATCAATCCAATAATCGGCATTTTTAGCTTTTTCGTAAACTACTTCAAAAGGTAACGATAAACTACCTGTGCCTTTACTTTCTTTCCAAATATAATTGGTTTTAGCTTGTTTATAAAAATGTGCCGCCCAACTTTCTCCTTGTGGTGTGTACCAAACGCCTTGATACATACTGCCACTCATTACGGTAGGAATGTTGGCGGTGTTCTTAACCAAATCTAAACATTGATTATAATTGGTTACGATTTCATTAAATAAAGTATTGGCTTTTTGATCTAATCCGTATAAAGCCCCAAAAAGTTTAATCCACTCTGCTTTACCCAGCGGAGAAGGTTCTGTCCAATCGCCATTAAACAATATTTTAATGCCGTTATTTTTTAATAAATCCATGGTAGGATTGTGTCCGTCAATTCCAAAACCCACTAATACACTGGGCTGTAAATTAATGACTTGCTCTACATTAATGGATTCGTTTTGTCCTAAATTTATGATTTTTAATGCATCGATTAATTTTCTGGTTTTTACAGAAGAAATGTAATCGGTACCCGGAAAACCCAAAAGCGTGTGTTCAACCCCTAACATTTCTAACGGAGGAATGTGTGTGGTAGAAGTTGCTATAATGTTTTTAATCGGAACCTGAATAGCGGTATAACCGTGTAAACTATCTGGAATTTTAGAAGAGTCTTTGTATAAAATATAAGTATCGTTTGTTTTTTTACCAGGCCAAGGCTGAGTGATTCTTAAAATGGTAAAATCAGCAAAAGGATACAATTCAAATCCCGAAGCGTATTCAATTACATTTTTAGTTTTAGGTTCAACTGTAGTTTTTTCTTTTTTTGGATTACAAGCCGTAAAACAAAAGAAAAATATCAATGCCCAAAAATATAGTGTTAGATTAGATTTTGTAAACATGGGGCAAATTTAACAAATCCAGCGATAATGATTACTTTGCTGTAGATGTATTTATATAGGATGTTAAAAGAATGAATTTTTTATATACCGTTTCGGTTTCTATTAATTTCATAATTAAATACTTTTGTTTCATTATTGATTTTAATCAAGTTAAAAAATAACTTACATGTCTATCACCAAAAATCTTAAAAATATACAATCTCAAATTCCTAATCAGGTAACATTGGTAGCGGTTTCCAAAACCAAACCTGTTGCCGATTTAATGGAAGCGTATCAGGCAGGGCAGCGCATTTTTGGAGAAAACAAAATCCAAGAAATACTTGATAAGTATGAACAAATGCCTAAAGATATTCAATGGCACATGATTGGACATGTACAAAGCAATAAAGTAAAATACATGGCACCGTTTGTGTCGTTAATTCACGGGGTAGATAGTTTATCCTTACTCAAAGAAATCAACAAACAAGCTTTAAAAAACAACAGAGTTATTGATTGTTTGTTACAAATACACATTGCTCAAGAAGAAACTAAATTTGGATTGAACGAATCGGAATTAAATGACTTATTACAATCAGAAGAATTTAAAAGTTTAAAGAATATTCAAATCAAAGGTTTAATGGGAATGGCAACTTTTACTGACAACGAAGACCAAATCAAAAAGGAATTTCAATATTTAAAATCACTTTTCGACCAATTCACCATTCATAATTCACCATTCACTATTTTATCCATGGGCATGAGTGGAGATTTTAAACTTGCAATAGCATGTGGCAGTACTATGGTAAGGGTAGGGAGTAGTATTTTTGGAAATAGGTAGGATTATTTATTTAAATAATCCTACCTAAAAAAATTATCTTTCAAATTCTTGTAAAACACCAGTTATGATTCTTATACAATCTAATAATTGATCTTTTGTCATAACTAATGGTGGCGCAAAACGAATAATATTACCGTGAGTTGGTTTGGCTAATAAGCCTTCTTCCATCAATCGAACACAAATATTCCAAGCAGTATCACTTTCTTCGGTATCGTTAATTACAATGGCATTTAATAAACCCTTGCCTCTAACTAAAGTAACAATATTACTATTAGCGATATATTTATTCATTTCTTGTCTGAAAAGTTCTCCTAGTATTCTAGCATTTTGAGGCAAATTTTCGTCATAAATTACTTCTAAAGCTGCCACAGCTACTGCTGCTGCAATTGGATTGCCCCCAAAAGTTGAACCGTGTTGTCCAGGTTTAATCACATTCATGATTTCATTATTGGCTAAAACAGCAGAAACAGGATATACACCACCAGATAAAGCTTTTCCTAAAATTAAAATATCAGGTTGTGCATAAGTAGCTTGTTTTTCGCATTTATTCTCACAAGAACAATTTCCACATACAGCTAATAAAGAACCTGTTCGGGCTATTCCTGTTTGAATTTCATCTGCAATAAAAAGTACATTGTGTTGATTACACAATTGTTGCACTTTCATCATATAATCTGAATTAGGTGTGTAAACACCTGCTTCTCCTTGAATAGGTTCTACTAAAAAACCAGCAACGTTTTTAGTGCTTTTTAAAACACTTTCTAAAGCTTCAATATCATTGTATGGGATTTTAATAAATCCAGCAGTATAAGGTCCGAAATTTTTACGAGCATTCTCGTCATTTGAAAACGAAATGATGGTTGTAGTACGTCCATGAAAATTATTGTCACAAACGATTATCTGAGCTTCGTGTTCTGCAATTCCCTTTTTTTCATAAGCCCATTTTCGGCAAATTTTAATGGCAGTTTCTACTCCTTCAGCGCCTGTATTCATCGGTAAAACCTTGTCAAAACCAAAAAAATCAGTAATCATTTTTTCGTAAACCCCCAATTGGTCGTTATAAAAAGCCCTAGAGGTTAAGGTTAAATTTTTAGCTTGATGGATTAATGCATCAATGATTTTTGGATGACAATGTCCTTGATTTACCGCAGAATAAGCCGATAAAAAATCATAATATCTTTTTCCTTCCACATCCCAAACAAAAACACCTTCTCCTTTATTTAATACCACAGGAAGCGGATGATAATTATGTGCTCCGTATTGGTCTTCTAAATCAATGAATTTTTGGGTGTTTTGTTGCTCTAAAACTGACATAATATATAGAATTGTAAATTTTGTTGGTAAAAGTAATCATTTTATGTGTTTTCATAACTAAATATTGATTTTGTAAAAGGCGATAATGTTTAATTTTTGAAGATCTAGGAATTATACTAATTATGCTAACCTTTTCTATTTAGATTTTATAAGTCATTTATAAAAACTAATTTTGAGCCAAATAAAATAATTATGATTAGCGCAGAACAGATTAAAAATATAGTTGAAAGAGTGGGGGCCTTAGGGCAATATCTTTGACTTAGACAATAAGCGAATTGAAATCACCAACGAAGAGGAACAATCCTTAGCTCCTGATTTTTGGGACAATGCCAAACAAGCAGAAGCTTTATTAAGGGTTTTAAGAACCAAAAAAAAGTGGGTGAATGATTTTGAAGAAATTCAAAAAAATGCCGAAGAGTTAAATCTTTCGATAGACTTTTTAAAAGAAGGATTAATTACCGAAGAAGAAGTAGAAACTCAGTTTGAAAAAACATTAGCTTTAATTGAAGCTGTTGAGTTTAAAAACATGTTATCTGCCGAAGGAGATATTATGAGTGCGGTAATTCAAATTACAGCAGGAGCGGGTGGAACCGAAAGCTGTGATTGGGTAGCGATGCTTATGCGAATGTATATGATGTGGGGAGAAAGCATGGGCTACAAAATCAAAGAATTGAATTTTCAAGCAGGTGAGGTGGCAGGAATCAAAACCGTAACCTTAGAGTTCGAAGGTGATTATGCTTTTGGATATTTAAAAGGCGAAAATGGCGTTCATCGATTGGTAAGAATTTCTCCTTTTGATAGCAATGGAAAAAGACATACCTCATTTGCTTCGGTGTATGTTTACCCATTAGTAGACGACACCATTGAAATAGAAATCAGTCCTAATGATATATCTTGGGAAACCATGCGTTCCAGCGGAGCAGGAGGACAAAATGTAAATAAAGTAGAAACAGCAGTTCGTTTACGTCACCATCCAACGGGGATTATTATTGAAAATTCCGAAACCCGTTCGCAATTAGAGAATAAAACTAAGGCCATGCAGTTGTTACGTTCGCAATTATATCAAATTGAATTGCAAAAACGCATGGAAAAACGCAGTGAAATCGAGGCAAATAAAATGAAAATAGAATGGGGGTCTCAAATTAGAAACTATGTAATGCATCCGTATAAATTAGTAAAAGACCTTAGAAGTCAGTACGAAACAAGTGATGTAGAGGCAGTTATGAATGGGGAAATAGACGAGTTCTTGAAAGCCTATTTAATGCTTATGGGACAAAAAGAAAATAAAGAGTAAAAAAAATATTTTTTTGTTTTGAACTCTTAAAAAGCTTTCTATATTTGCACTCGCAATCAAAAAACGGTTGTACATACTGGAGAAATGGCAGAGCG
>DLGW01000025.1 GCA_002482885.1 Flavobacteriaceae bacterium UBA7684
TGTCTTGTCCTAAAATAGGTTTACGCAAAAGTGTAAATAATGGAGCGATATTCAAAGATATCAACATCTAAATGGCAATCACAATACAGTGAAGAATTTAAGAGATACGTCTGTCATGATTTTTTAACGGGAACTTTAACCAGACGAGAGGTTGAGAATAAATATAAAATAGGTCATTCAAGAATTACCCACTGGTTAAAAGAACTCGGATTTGATTATTCAAAACCAAGCATAGTATCTTTACCTTCAATGAGAAAACAAATTGCAAACATAAATAAGGAGGGAGAGAAATCGGTTTTACAGCTGAAAGCCGAACTTGAAGAAGCTAGACTTTTAGCCGAAGCTTATCGTAAAATGATTGAAATCGCAGAACAAGAATTTAATATTAAAATCACAAAAAAGTCCAATACCAAGTAATCCAAGAGATGAAAGACCTTTATCCAAAGGTAACTTTAGGCAAATTTTGCCGATTACTTGGTGTTACCCGACAAGCATACTATCAGCACTTCTGGTTTGAAGAACAACTTCTTTTTGAAGAAGAATTGGTGGTAAAAGAAGTTTTAAGAATTAGAAAAAACCACCGCCACATAGGAGGAAGAAAATTGTATGAACTTTTACAACCATTTTTATTAGAACACCAAATAAAGATGGGTAGGGATCGATTATTTAATGTTTTGTCATCTAATTATCTTTTAGTTCGTCGTAGAAAAAAGCAAACCATAACCACAAATTCTTTTCATAGGTTTAAAAAATATCCAAACCTTATCAGAGGATTTATACCTGAAAGTTCTAATCAATTATGGGTAAGTGACATAACTTATTGGAAAATAGGCAATAGCTTTGTTTATATAAGCTTTATTACTGATGCATACTCTAGAAAAATTGTTGGTTACAATTTAGCCGAGAGTCTATATACTTCAGAAACAATAAAGGCTCTTGAAATGGCATTATCAAGTCTTTCTATACAATCAAAAAATAAATTTAATTTAATACACCACTCAGATAGAGGAACCCAGTACTGTAGTAATGAATATGTAAAATTATTAAATGATAGTGGTATCGAAATTAGTATGACCGAAAATGGTGACCCTTTGGAAAATGCTATAGCGGAACGAGTTAATGGTATTATAAAAGAAGAATATTTAAATGATTACAATATAGATAACATAAAAGAAGCTAAAGAATTATTAAACGTTGTAGTTCGATTATACAATGAAGAAAGACCTCATATGAGCATTGGATATCTTACTCCAAATCAAGTACATCAAAACAATATTAAAACAGAAAAATTATGGAAGAATTATTATGTAAAAAGTCCTACTATTGTAAACCAACAATAGGACAAAAAATGAGTTGTAAATCCATTTTAGGATTAAGTATAAATATGTAAACTTATTTTAGGACGAGACACCTTTGCTGATGCGAGCGTCTCGCTCGTACCCCGTTTCAGTGATTCCCATGATATAGTCACCAGTGTAGTTTGTAGGACTTTCATAATTAAAACTGATGATTTCTTTTGTTATAAAAAATGGAATTATTGTAGTTTAGCATTTCTTAAAATTTAAACCCCAATCAAATGAAACTAAAAATCTATCAAATAGACGCTTTTACTGACAAGGTTTTTTCAGGGAATTCAGCGGCAGTTTGTCCTTTAACTTCTTGGATTAGCGATGAAATCATGCAAAAAATCGCTATGGAAAATAATTTGTCCGAAACTGTTTTTTATGTAAAAAAAGACAATCAGTATGAAATTCGTTGGTTTACTCCTACTATGGAAATTGACCTTTGCGGACACGCTACGTTAGCCGCGGCGTATGTACTTTTTAATTTTGAAAATTACTCTTCTGATGTAGTACATTTTTATTCTCCACGAAGCGGAGCATTATCGGTAAGCAAAAAAGATGATTTATTTACGCTTAATTTTCCTACAGATACTATTACCGAAACGACTTTAACAAATGAGATTTTGGCTTGTTTTAATACTACTCCTATAGCTGTATATAAAGGTCGTACAGATTATATGATTGTGTTTGAAACTGAAGAACAAATAAAACACATCGTTCCGAATTTTGAGGAAATAGCTAAGTTAAAATGCCGTGGGGTAATGATTACCGCTAAAGGCAATCAAGTAGATTTTGTGTCTCGATTTTTTGGGCCACAATCTGGTATTAATGAGGATCCTGTTACAGGTTCGGCTCACACTACCCTAACGCCCTATTGGGCTAAACGATTGGATAAAACAGAACTTACTGCTATACAACTTTCTGACCGAAAAGGTTTTTTACAATGTAAGTTATTAAACGACCGTGTGGAAATTAGCGGAAAAGGAAAATTGTATTTAATTGGTGAAATTTATTTAGAGTAAAGGAATTTTAATAATCTTTGAATTCTTTATTTTTTAATCTTTAAAATCTACTCTTATGAAAATTGCAACTATTATTATTAGAAGTTTATTTGGAGCTTTATTTGTTTTTGCTTCGGTAAGTTATTTTTTGAATTTAATTCCTCAGCCTGTAGCAACGGGAAATTTAAAAATCTTTCAGGATGGTATGGCCGCCTCTGGTTATTTAATGACTTTAGTAAAATCTATGGAACTGATTTGTGGTTTGGCGTTTTTAAGTGGCAAATTCAACACCTTGGCTAGCCTTGTGATTTTACCTATTTCGGTAAACATATTGCTAGTTCATGTTTTTGTGGCTCCCGAGGGTTTGGCTATGGGCTTGTTAGTGTTTTTAGCTAATGTATTCTTGATTTACAGACATTGGGGCAATTACAAAACGGTGTTTACTGTATAGAAATATGTTTGAATTTAATTTATTTAAAGAATGGCTCAAACAAATTAGTTTTTTAACAGACGACGATTGTGATTTGTTTGAGCCTTATTTAAAAACCAAGGTTATTAAAGAAAAAGAATTCTTTTTAACCGATGGAAAAATTTGTTCGGAAATAGGTTTTGTAAATAAAGGTTGTTACAGAATGTATTACCTTTTGAATGGGAAGGAAATTAATACTCATTTCTTTTTCGAAAATCAATTTGTAGTAGACTACGATAGTTTTGTGCAGAATAAACCCAGCAGGTATTTTATTCAAGCTTTAGAAGATACCGAAATCATTTATTTTAATTTGCAGGCCATGCAAAATGGTTATGCGAAATCTAAAAATTGGGAGCGTTTCGGGCGCATTATGGCTGAGTATTCTTGTAAACTAACTAACGAAAGACTAGAAAGTTTTTTATTTTTAGATGGCGAACAACGATATTTAGATTTGTTAAAAAACCAACCCCATATTTTAGATCGAATTCCTCTTTATCATATTGCTTCGTATTTAGGTTTGGAACGAGAAAGTTTAAGTCGTTTGCGTAAAAAAGTAGCGCAACCATAACGATTGTAACATTTGTCAATTTTTTTCTACACCTACTTAATGAATTTTACGGCATTAATTATTGTAAAATTCAATCCAAATGAAAAATATCTTAATCATAAATGGACATCCCAATTCCGAAAGTTTTAATTCTGCTATACATAAGGCTTTTAAAAAAGGATTGGCAACTAATGGAACTTATATTATAGACGAAATTAAAGTTGCCGATTTAGACTTTAATATAAACTTAAGTAAAGGTTACAGCTCCGAAACAATTATGGAGATTGATTTAATAGAGGCTCAAGAAAAAATTAAAAAGGCAGACCATATTGTTTGGATTTTTCCGCTTTGGTGGGGAACAATGCCTGCTCTTTTAAAAGGATTTATTGATCGTATTTTTGTTCCAGGATTTGCTTTTAAATACCACGCAAACAGCATTAGTTCTTGGGACAAATTACTCAAAGGAAAAACTACTGAAATTATTTGTACACTGGATTATCCTGTTTTGATTTTTAAATTATTTATGTACGAAGGTGGTATTAAAGTGATGCGAAGAATGATATTTAATTTTTGTGGTTTAAAATCGACTCAAACTACATATTTAGGCCCTATTAGATCTTCAAAACTTGAACAACGTAATAAGTGGCTAAAAAAAGTTGAACTTATGGGTGCAAGAATGTGATTTTTTTGAAATTAATTCGTGTGAAGGATGGCAGCAAGCTACCATTGTAGCGCGTACAGCCTGACAGCTAAAAATAAAAATCCCCATGAGCGTAATGCTGATGGGGATTTTTGTTTTTTGGTGGCACACCCAAACTTTAAACCAATGCTTTTTCCTTTTTAATCAGAGAATAGACTCCTCCACCTACAAGAACAAGTAGCAAGATAAAACTAATTAAAGCAATAGTGCTTCCGGTTTGTACCACTTGGGGTTCGAATTTAAAAGTGATTTGTTGTTTACCTGCTGGAATTTCTAACGCACGCAAAGCATAATTCGCTCGGATGTGAGGGACTAGTTTTCCGTTGATGTAAGCGTTCCATCCTTTTGGATAATAGATTTCCGAGAAAACAGCTAATCCTTTTTGGGTGTTGTTGGATTCGTAAATCAAACAATTGGGTTGATAGGATGTTAAACGGATGGTAGCTAAACTGTCTGGAGTGAATTCTTTGTGCTTAAACGCAGGAAATTCTTTGTGATTGATAATTGCCGTTTTTTTGGATTTAAAGTGGGTTAAGGCTTTCATTTCTTCATCTGCGGTTGATGCCAATTGAATGTCTGACACAAACCAAGCATTGCCATTAGCACCATCGTTAATTCCTGGCATTTTATTGCCTTTGTCATCGGATTGTACCACATATTTTACATTAAGCATATTCAATACTTCGATGTTGTTTTTGGCTATTTGATAATCAAACAATTGTTGCATTCTGCGAGGTTTAGCGGCATGATATCCTCCTATGGACTGATGAAAATAAGAAGTTCGTGCGCTAGACAAGGCTCCATCTACTTCAAAAACTCGGTAATGCGAAGTGTCTTTTAAAATTGCTTCATCTTGAGGCTCTTTTTGAAAAGGTTCATCTACATATGATGCTTGAACAAAATCATTACTGTCTACATATCTTTTAGCGACACTAAACATATCAAAAACCATGATTAGCCCTACAGCTATAACGGCATATTCTTTTTTGATTTTTTCTTGTGTAAATGCCCACAAAACTCCTCCGACTAATGATACAAAAAACATGGAACGAAGTAAATCCGAAGTGTACATACTTTTTCGGTCTTGCTTTAAAGCATCGGTAAAAGCATAACCATAAGCTTCGGTTAGGTAAGCATCGCTACCTCCTGCAAAAGAGAACATGCCTTTGGCTAAAAATAATAATCCTAATAGCCCTAAAGTGATGGCTCCTGATTGCCATAAGTTTTTCCACTGTTTGGTTTTATCTAAATCAAAAAAGGATTGTAAACCCATAACTGCCAAAACAGGCATGCACAATTCTAACAATACTTGAATGGAAGAAACCGCTCTGAACTTATTGTACAAAGGCAAATAATCAATAAATAGATTGGTTAGTAATGGGAAGTTTTTTCCCCAAGAAAGCATTAATGAAAATACCGCTCCTGCTAAAAAGGCGTATTTTATTTTTCGATTGTCTACAAATAAAGCCAGCACCGCCAAAAAGAAAACAATCACTCCAATATAAGCTGGGGCTGCAACTATGGGTTGGTCTCCCCAATAGGTGGGTAATCCGTTAAGTATTTCTGAAACTTGGTTGGGAGCTACTCCTTGCGAGATTAAAAAATCATTCATTTTAGAATCGGTTCCTAGCTTTTCACTATTAGAACCTCCGAATAATCTGGGCGCAATTAAATTAAGTGATTCTGCAATTCCATAACTGTATTCGGTGATGTAATCGTAGGTCATGGCGTTGTTAGAAACCTTTGGTTTGCCATCGGGTTCAAAAGTCAACTCGCTGTTGCTACGGGTACTGAATTGTGCGTATTCGGCAGTTGCCATTAAATTGGTAGCGTTTACTCCTACGGCAATAATTCCCGAGGTTAATAAAATTCCAATGGCAGTAACCAGTTGTTTGTATTCTTTATCCTTTATGTATTCATAAGCATAATAGGCTCCGATAATCAAAATCAAAAAGAACAAATAATAAGTCATCTGAAAGTGATTGGCGTTGATTTCCAAAGCCACGGCAAAAGTGGTGAGCAACCCTCCTACAATCCATCGTTTTTGAAAAACTAAAATGATTCCTGCCAATACCATAGGCATATATGCAATGGCGTGGGCTTTGGCGTTGTGTCCCACTCCTAAAATAATAATCAAATACGTAGACAATCCAAAGGCTAGTGCTCCTATAAAGGCTTTTAAAGTGTCTGTTTTTAAGGAAATGAGTAATAGATAAAATCCCACAAAGTATAAAAACAAATAATCTGCAGGTCGGGGTAAAAAACGAATAATGGAATCTAATTTTTTAATGTAATTGTGTGGATAATTGGCTCCTAACTGATAGGTGGGCATTCCTCCAAAAGCGCTGTTTGTCCAATACGGTTCGGCATCAAATTCTTTTCTGAAATCATTTTGCTCCTTGGCCATTCCTGTGAATTGGGCAATATCGGATTGGTAGATTTTTTGACCTTTTAAAACAGGATAAAAGTACACTAAGGCAACCAAAATAAATCCTGCGATTACCCATAAGTGTGGGTAAATCCATTGTAGTTTTTTCATTATATTTTTTATGAATTATATTTATTCAATTTCCTCAAAATCAATATACTCCCCTACTTTTTTTGAAGTGTTAGGTTTAGGTTGATTTTGATTAAATTGTGCAGATGATTGCGTTTGTTGTTGTTGGTTTTGATTAAACTGTTGCTGAAAATTAGATTCCGCTTTTTTAAGTATATATTTAATAAATAAAGGGAAAAACAGCCTAAACAAAATCTTAACTCCATAATAAATCAACATAATGATTAATATGGTTCTTATAAGTCCGGTGAAAGAAGCTTCGTACATGAATAAATTTTTGCCAAAATTAACGAATCACTCGTTAAATAAATGATAAATCATTAATAAAATATGTTACTTTTGAATCGTATCGTTACAAAAAAACAAACATGAAAATTATTTTTAAAGCACTACCCCTATTCTTTTTAGGCTTTTTTCAGCATTCATTTGCACAATATACCGAATCTATTAACTCTAACATTCCCGGTATGTCCATGTCGCCTTATGCGGTCGGAAAAACTATTGTTCAGCTAGAAACCAATTCTTATTACATGAGCGAAAGCTTAAAAAGTATGGATTTAAAAGGTAAAGGATACGGTGGAAATTTTGCCTTACGTTACGGTGCTTGGCGCGAAGAATTCGAAGCCGTTATTACAGGGGAATATCGAAACATGAATTATACTAATCCTTTTGGAGAATTCAATGTAAACGGATTACGCTCCTTAACCGCAGGAGCTAAATATTTATTTTACGACCCCTTTAAAAACTATAAAGAAGAAGTGAATGTTTACAGTTACCACGCCAATCATAAATTCAAATGGAAAAGATTAAGACCTGCTATTTCAGGATATGCAGGAGCCAATTTTAACTTAACTGACAATAAATTTGCGCCTGTTTACAATACTTTTGGTCCTAAAGCTATGGTAATGTTGCACAACAACTTTAACAACGGAATGATTTTAACCACCAATTTAATTGCCAATAATTTTATAGATGAAACCTTTAATTACGGATTTATATTAACCCTTTCTCAAGGATTTAGTGATAAATTTTCCTTGTTTATTGAAAATGAAACCTACTTTAAAAACTATAAAAGACAGGTATATACCTTTGGAGGAACATACATACTTTTAGATGATTTACAAGTACAAGCATCCATTAGTCACAGCCCATCTACCGAAGTGATTTATACCAACCAAACTTACGGTGGTATCGGAATTTCATGGCGATTTGACGCTGGATATAAAGACATTAAATTTGAGGTTCCACCTACTAAAGACAAAAGATAATTATGATTATTGTAAAAGAAATTCATAACCCTAAAGAGTTTTTACAATTCGTAAAATTCCCTTTTGAATTATATAAAAACAATGCCTATTGGGTTCCGCCTTTAATTAACGACGAACTAAAAAACTTCGATAAAAACAATCCCATTTTTAAAAGTGTGGATGTAAAATATTATTTAGCTTATAAAAACGAAAAAATTGCTGGTAGAATTGCCTGTATTATCAATCAAACCGAAGTAAAAGAATTACACAAACCCAAATTACGTTTTGGCTGGTTTGATGTAATTGATGATATGGCTGTAACGCAAGCTCTTATAGAAAAAGCAATTGCCATGGCTAAAGAAAATCAATTGCAATACATCGAAGGGCCTATGGGATTTTCTAACATGGATAAAGCAGGCATGCTTACCTATGGATTTAATGAAATTCCAACCATGATTGGTTTATACAATTACGAATATTACGTTACGCATTTGGAACAATTAGGTTTTCAAAAAGAAGCTGAATGGTTGGAATTTAAACTCGAAATGAAAAATATTCGCATCGAGAAAATCAAACCCATCGCAGACCTGATTGAAAAAAGATACGAATTAAGATGTTTACCTTTTAAAAGCACTAAAGACATTGTGCCTTATGTAGATGAAATGTTTGGTTTACTGAATAAATCATACGCCAACCTACAAAGTTTTGTACCCATACAACAATTTCAAATCGACCATTATAAAAAGAAATACATTCCATTTATTAATCCCGATTTTATTTCGTGTATCGTAAATAAAGAAGGGAAAATGGTGGCTTTTGCCATTACAATGCCTTCTTTCTCTAGAGCCTTTCAAAAAGCCAACGGCAGATTGTTTCCTTTTGGATTCCTTCATTTGTTAAAAGCACGTAAAAACAATGAATACGGTGAATATTACCTAATCGGCGTAGACCCTGAATATCAAAGTAAAGGCGTAACCGCTATTATGTTCCGAGAAATTCAAATCGCCATGACCAAATGCGGTATCAAACACATGGAAACTAATCCATTATTAGAAGAAAATAGTAAAGTTCAACTGCTTTGGAAAAATTTTGACCCAGTAGTGCATAAAAGAAGAAAAACCTACCGATTAGATATAAAATAATCGGTTAGGTTTAATTTATTTGGTGTTTAGTTTTCTAAGCTTAATAGCCGTTAAAACTTTTTTGGTATACAACGGAAAGTCAGCGTTTTGAATCCAACTGTAATAACCAGGTTCTTTTTCTAATATGGTTTCTACTTTAGCACCTTTATGTTTTCCGAAAGAAAAGATTTCTGCTCCATTTTCATCATAGGCAATGAAACCAGCAAAATCAGCACTGTTTTTTCGGAAAGAAAGTTCTGACAAAATCTTCACATCATTAGATAAGTCTTCGTACCTATCAATTTGTGCTTTTAAAATTTCATAAGTAGCTTCGGTATCGGCTTGCGCACTGTGGGCATTGTTTAAATTCTTACCACAATAAAATTGATAAGCAGCTCCTAAGGTACGTTGCTCCATTTTATGAAAAATGGTTTGTACATCTACCGAAACTCTGTTTTTCATGTCAAAATCTACTCCTGCTCTTAGCAATTCTTCCGCCAATAATGGAATATCAAATCTATCAGAATTAAATCCCGCTAAATCTGAATCTTTAATCATTTGATAAATCGTAGAGGCTAAAACTTCAAACTTAGGTTCGTTGGCTACTTTTTCGTTGGTGATTCCGTGTACTGCTGTAGCGTGTGCAGGAATAGGCATTCCAGGATTTACCAACCAAGTTTTACTTTCTTTGTTTCCGTTCGGAAATATTTTTAGTATAGAAATTTCAACAATTCTATCTTTGGCCACATCAATCCCAGTAGTTTCTAAATCAAAAAAACAAATCGGACGGGTTAATTTTAATTCCATGAATCTTTCTTAAAAACAGTTTTTCTGCGCATTCCAATTTTCCAAATAATCCACTACTCTTTTCAAGAATAATCCACCCAAAGCGCCATCTACTACTCGGTGGTCGTAAGCATGGGTAATAAACATTTTTTGGCGTATGCCTATAAAATCTCCTTGTGGAGTTTCAATCACTGCGGGTACTTTTCGGATGGCTCCTAAAGCCAAAATTCCTACCTGTGGTTGACTGATGATTGGGGTTCCAAACAAACTTCCGAATGATCCAATATTGCTTACGGTAAATGTTCCGCCCATTACATCATCGGGTTTTAATCGATTATTTTTAGCTCGATTAGCCAAGTCATTAACGGCTTTAGCCATTCCGACTAAACTTAATTGGTCCGCATTTTTAATTACGGGAACAATTAAATTTCCACTTGGCAAAGCGGCTGCCATTCCTAAATTGATATTTTTCTTAACAATGATATTAGTTCCATCGACCGAAATATTCATCATTGGAAAATCTTTTAACGCCTTAGCAATTGCTAACATAAATACAGGCGTAAAAGTTAATTTTTCACCTTCGCGTTTTTCAAAAGCTTCTTTTACTTTTTCTCTCCAATTCCAAATATTGGTTACATCGGCTTCCATAAACGATTGTACGTGTACAGAAGTTTGTACCGAATCTCGCATATTTTGCGCAATCATTTTGCGCATTCTATCCATTTCAATAATTTCATCTGTACCGTTTACCGACACAGGGGTGTTTCCGCTAGTTAACGGTATATCATATTGTGGTGTTGGAGTTGCTTCTTTTTTAGAAGCAACCACAGGAGCTGACGGCGCAGACACTTTAAGTGGTACTGTTCCTGTTTCTTTTTGTTCTATGTATTTAAAAATATCCGCTTTAGTAACCCTTCCTTCGCTTCCTGTACCGGGAATCAAATCCAATTCTTCTAAGGTGATTCCTTCAGCTAAAGCAATATTTTTTACTAACGGAGAATAAAAACGTGTGGAATCTGTGGTGGATAAACTCGGCTTTTGAGTAACCTCTTGGGCTTTTGCAATTTGTTTTTCTAGGATTTGAACAGGAGCTTCTTCTGGAATAATTTCTTTTATAGGCTCTGGCACTACTTCTGGCTGAGACTGAATTACAGGCTCACTTTGAATCGCATCATTCTGAATAATCGCTATGGTTTCACCAACTTTGATAATGTCTCCGTCTTTGAATCTTTTTTCAATTAAAATACCACCTTGTTCGGCAATTACTTCTGAATCTACTTTATCGGTAGCCACCTCTACTACGGCATCATCTTCATTAATGGTATCCCCAATCTGCTTGAGCCAGTTGGTCAGTGTAGCTTCGGCTACACTTTCTCCCATGTGAGGTAACTTTAATTCGTATCTTCCCATAAATGGTGTTCTTTCGGTATTTATATTTTAATTTCAATCACTTCCCCTAAATGATTGCTTGAATTACTTCCTACTGCAAACATGGAATATTCTGGAAGTATTTTAAATGTGGTTGTTTTCGAGTCACAATTTACAATAGTTTCTATTATCTTTTTAAAAGAAATCAACCGATTATCAATAATGATTTCAACAATTTTAGATGGATTTTCACTCACATAATTTAAAGCCGTTTCAGTGCTTTCTTGAATCAAAACAGGATGCGACAACTTTTTTTGTAATTCACTTTTAATGAATTCGTTAGTAGAAACTATTATATATACTTCTGGAATTGTTTTGACCAACTGATTGGCTTGCCACCATTTAATAATAGAAAAATAATACACTCCTATAATCATAAAAACATCAAACACCGATGATTTTTTAAAGTGTTTTTTATAGAAGAAGTTCATCGCTTCCCTAAAACGACGCATATATTTTCCGTCTTTGGCAGTGCTTTCTCCTTTATAATGAATCACCGTAGTGCCCGAATAATAATAATTTTGAAATCCTTTTTTTAGTAAAGTGTAAGACAAATCAATATCATCACTATACATAAAACAATCTTCGTCAAAACCACCCACTTGTTTATATAATTGGGTTTTCATCAGCATAAATGCGCCTACCAAAATATCTACTGCTCCATTTCCGTTTTCGGGAATTTGTTCAGCATAATATTGATTAAACCCAGAATGTTTAGGAAAGATTTTATACAAACCCGAAATTTTAGTAAAAGCAACCCAAGGGGTCGGCACTCCTCTTTTGGATTCAGGCAAAAAGTTTCCTTTTCCATCTACTAATTTTACGCCTAGTGCTCCTAAATCAATTTGTTTATCGGCAAAATTCAATGCTTTTTCAAAAGTATCTTCGGCAACAACGGTATCGGGATTTAAAATACAAACATATTCGCCTTGCGCAACCTCTACCCCAATGTTGTTTCCTTTTGGAAAACCATAATTAACCTTGTTTTCAATTAAAGTAATATGGGGGAATTTTTGACGAACCATGGCACAACTGTCGTCTTTGGAATCATTATCTATGACAATAATTTCGGAAGGAATGTTAACCAATGCTTTTTGAACACTTTGCAAGCACAATTCTAAAAAGGTACTTACATTGTAGTTAAGTATGATGACCGATAGTTTCAAAGCTATATTTTATTCAAAGAGTTCTCAAAAGAAACTCGGTTAATAATACTTCTGCCTAAAGTAACTTCATCCGCATATTCAATTTCATCTCCAACAGAAATGCCTCGAGCAATCGTAGAAGTGGTGATGGAATATGGACTGATTTGTTTATAAATGTAATAATTGGTAGTGTCTCCTTCCATAGTGGCACTTAAAGCAAAAATAACTTCTTTGATTTGTCCTGTTTTAACCCTTTCTACCAAAGAATGAATAGATAATTGGCTAGGCCCAATACCTTCAATCGGAGAAATTTTACCGCCTAACACATGGTAAACTCCATGAAACTGACGGGTATTTTCTATGGCCATTACATCTCGCACATCTTCCACTACACAAACTACTGCATGATCTCGTTTGGAATTGGTGCAAATTTCACACACTTCGGTGTCAGACAAATTATGACAGTTTTTACAATGTTTAATTTGATTTCTTAATTGATCTAGCGCTTGAATTAAATAACCCGTAGACTCTTTAGGTTGTTTTAATAAATGTAGCACTAAACGCAACGCCGTTCTTTTACCTATTCCTGGCAATTGCGACATTTCGTAAACGGCTTGTTCTAATAATTTTGAAGAAAATTCCATTACATCATTCTTTTATAAACCAGATCTAATGGGGCTTTTAATCCCACTTTTTCATTTTCGGAAATATACGAAGGATGTTCAAAAAAAATAATATTTCTGTTGGAATATGCTTGAATTAAATAAATTCCACCTTTAAAAAAGGATTTTTTTACTACCACTTTAAAATCCGAAGAATCGTCTCTTTTCAATTCATGCGGATACAACAAAATCTTTTGTTCAGATTTTTCGTCAGGAATCAAATCTTGAATCCAAACTTCATTCACTTCTCCAAACAAAGAAGCTACATATTTGTTAGATGGATTTTGGTATAATTGAATTGGATTTTGTTTCACTAAGATTTTTCCATTTTTCATGACCATAACTTCATCTGCATACGATAAAGCGTCCACACTATCGTGTGTAGAAACTATGCAAGAGATTTCCTTTTTTTTCAGGTATGAAAATAAATTTCTTCGGAAAGCATTTCTTCTAAACCCATCGATTTGACTAAAAGGTTCATCCAACAATAGTAATTGAGGTTCTAAAGCCAATACCCGTGCTAAAGCCACGCGTTGTTGTTGTCCGCCACTTAAAAATCTGGCGGGTGTGTTGGCAAATTCTTCCATTTCAATCATTTGCAACAACTCAGAAATTCTTTTTTGTTTTTTTTCTAAATCTAGATTAGATAAGAATTTACCCACGTTTTCCGCAACGGTAATGTAAGGCATTAAATCAAAATCCTGAGATAAGTATTTGATTTCTGGAACGCCTGGAACTAAATTGTAATTGGGGCCTAATACAGGTTCTCCGTTAAAATAAATGTGACCACTGTGTAGATTATACAGTCCATAAATCAACTTTAACAAAGTGCTTTTTCCACAACCACTTTCCCCGATTATAGAAATGTTTTGACCAGTAAGTATTTTGAAGTCAATGGATTTTATAACCAAATTTTCACTGTAACCAAAAGATATATTCCTGACTTCCAGCATATTCGGATATGATTTGTGGGATTTTTTGTAAAAATGAAACCTCTATAAAACAGTAAGAGTGCATTTCAGAAAACTGAAAATACACCCTTACCTACCCAACCAATAAAAAAACTAACTAAAACTATAAAAATTTGACGTCTTTTGAATTTATTTAACTCATTAAACGTTGTTTTGCTTCATCTGATTTACATTACAAATCTACTTCATTCATCTGCAAAACTTTTACAAAATTAATAAAATTATTTTATGTTGCAATAGTCTTATTTAATTTTTTAAAAAATTAACATTTTAACTATTGACCTTGCGCTTCTTTTTCAGCGTCTTTTACCATTTTTTGGTTTGCTGTAATCGTGAATTCAACACGTCTGTTTTTAGCTCTACCTTCTGGAGTTTCGTTAGTATCAATAGGATCATTAATTCCCATACCTTGTGTTACAATTCTAGCAGCAACAATTCCTTTACCTACTAAATATGCTTTTACAGAAGCTGCACGTTGTTCAGATAATTTTAAATTATAATCTGCTTTTCCAGTACTATCTGTATAACCATAAATTTTAATATCGGTGTCTGCATATTCGTTAAACACAGGAATTAATTTATCTAGATTTTCTTTGGCGATTGGTGTTAAAGTCGATTTATTAACTTCAAAACGTACAGAGTTTTCACCCAATACCAATACAATTCCTTCTCCTACACGGTTAACTTCTGCACCTGGTAATACTTCGTCGATTTTACGAGCTTGTTTATCCATTTTGTTTCCAATAACTCCACCAACAGTTCCCCCTACTACTCCACCAATTACGGCGCCCATAGCGGTGTTACCACCTTTTCCTAAGTTATTTCCTAAAATTCCTCCGATTACAGATCCAGCAACAACGCCTATGGCTGCTCCTCTTTGTGTTTTATTGGTGTTTTTAACAGATTCACAAGCAGTTATGGTTAAAAACAAACCAGCTAAGACAATGGCTACTATTTTTTTCATGATATGATTACTTTTTTAGTTTTTATAAATTAGTTTACTTTTTCAAATTGATAAACTACATCTGTGATTTTCCCACCTACATTAATTTTGTCAACCAATTGAAATGAAGTTTCAGATTGCGCTACATATTTTAAATTGAACCCTTCAGTTACTCTTTTAGCTTTAGTACCTGCTTCCACAATTTTTAAAGTAAATACACCTTCTTTAGTAATGCTCCAAACAATTGGGCTTGAAAAAGCTTCGCAACCCGCTTTGTTGATGTCTACATTTCCTTTGTTGTTGTTGGAAATAAATTTCCAAGTACTTCCTACAAAACATTTAGAATCTGCTGTTCTAAAAGAAGTTACTTTAATTACGTCTGATCCAGGATAAGTAACATTACTAATAATCCAGTCTCCTTTAATATCGGATTGTGTTGAGCGACTTACCGATGTTGACGAAGAACAAGCAACCATAAATATAGCTGCTCCTAACAATAATAGTTTTTTCATTTTTAAAAAATTTATGATTAATAAATTAGCCCCGCAAAGGTACTATAAAACTCGACTCCCGTTTATCAAATAGCTTGCCATTTTGTCAGTAATTGAATTTTTGGTACTCTATTTGAAAAATATGGCAATGAATTATTGTATAACTCATTAAAAATCAAAAATATGTCAACTGGAAAAATTAATGTATCTGTAGAGAACATTTTCCCGCTTATTAAAAAATTCTTGTATAGCGACCACGAAATCTTTTTGAGAGAATTGGTTTCCAACGCCACCGATGCCACTTTAAAATTAAAACATTTAACTAGTATAGGCGAAGCCAAAGTAGAATATGGCAATCCAATAGTTGAAGTTAAAATTGATAAAGAAGGTAAAAAACTACACATTATTGATCAAGGTTTGGGAATGACTGCCGAAGAGGTAGAAAAATACATCAACCAAGTCGCTTTTTCTGGTGCCGAAGAATTTTTAGACAAATACAAGGATTCTGCTAAAGATTCAGGAATTATTGGTCATTTTGGTTTAGGATTTTATTCAGCCTTTATGGTGGCCGAAAAAGTAGAAATCATTACTAAATCTTATAAAGACGAACCAGCCGCTCATTGGACTTGCGATGGAAGTCCTGAATTTACTTTAGAGGCTCATGACAAAACCACCAGAGGAACTGAAATCATTTTGCACATTGCCCAAGATTCATTAGAATTTTTAGAAGAATTTAAAATCCGTGAATTATTGACTAAGTACAATAAATTCATGCCTATTCCTATCAAATTTGGTACGCGTAAAGAAACTCTTCCTAAACCAGAAGACGCTCCTGAAGATTATAAAGTAGAAGAAGTTGAAGTAGATAATATCATCAACAACCCTGCTCCTGCTTGGACTAAACAACCTGTAGATTTATCGGATGAAGATTACAAATCTTTTTACCGTGAATTGTATCCAATGCAATTTGAAGAGCCTTTGTTCAATATTCACTTAAATGTGGATTATCCATTCAACTTAACGGGTATTTTGTACTTCCCTAAATTGAGTAACAATCTTCAAATTCAAAAAGATAAAATTCAACTGTATCAAAACCAAGTATATGTAACCGATAATGTAGATGGAATTGTACCTGAATTTTTAACCATGTTAAAAGGGGTAATTGATTCTCCGGACATTCCTTTAAATGTTTCTCGTTCTTACTTACAGGCCGATGGAAACGTTAAAAAGATTGCCAACTACATTACTCGTAAAGTAGCTGATAAATTAAAATCATTATTTACTGACAGCCGTGAAGATTTTGAATCTAAATGGAATGACATCAAAGTTGTAATTGAATATGGAATGCTTTCAGAACCTAAATTTTTTGAAAAAGCAGGTGCTTTTGCTTTATATCCTACCATTGATGGACAATTCTATACTTTAGAAGAGTTAAAAGATAAAATCAAAGAGAACCAAACTGACAAAGATGGTAAACTAGTGGTTTTATATGCGTCAGACAAAGATGCACAACACAGTTATGTAGAAACTGCTAAAGCAAAAGGATACGAGGTGTTGTTATTAGATTCCCCAATCGTTTCGCATTTAATACAAAAATTAGAAACCGAAAACGAGAATCTTACGTTCACACGTGTAGATAGCGACCATGTAGATAATTTGATTAAAAAAGACGACAATCAAATTTCTAAATTATCAGACGAAGAAAAAGAAAAGTTAAAAACAGTTTTAGAGCAATTGGTTCCTAAAACTACTTATACTGTACAATTAGAAGCTTTAGAAAGTAACGTAGCGCCGTTCATTATTACACAACCAGAATTCATGCGAAGAATGAAAGAAATGAGTGCTAGCGGCGGCGGCGGAATGTTCGGCATGGGTAATTTTCCAGAGATGTATAACTTAGTAGTAAACACCAATCATGAATTAGCTACTAATATTTTAAATTCTACCGATTCAGTTGTTCAAGAAAAATTAGTTAAACAAGCTTTAGATTTAGCCAAACTTTCTCAGAATTTATTAAAAGGTGAAGAATTAACAGCCTTTGTAAAACGAAGTTTTGAAATGATAAAATAATTAAGATTCCCCTTAAAAATTTAACTTTAAGGGGAATATCTTTTTTAAACAAGACCTTTGGAATTTCATATTTTTATTTATTTTTGATATATCTAACCATTATTGATTAAATAGATTTCATTTGTAATGAAAAAAAGCAAAAGATTAGAGCTAGATAAAGAGCAATTAGACAGAGTTGTCAGTTTAGCCTTGGAAGAAAAAAAACCATTTGGTATTATTCAAACTGAATTTGGTTTAGTGGAAAAAGAAGTTGTTGAAATCATGAAAAAAAGATTACAACCACAAGAGTTCGAAGCTTGGAAAAAGAAATTGGCTCCTAAAAAAGCCATTGTTCCTAAAATCGACGACTTTGAAGAAGATTTAGATGGTAAATACTATATCAAAAATAAGTTTGACTAGATTAACAATCAATCAACAATAAAAAATCACTACTCTACGGGTAGTGATTTTTATTTTATAATTCAATCAACCCTTATGAAAAAACAAGTCTATTATTTAATATTTGCTTTTTGTTTTTTAACCAGTGTTTACGCACAAAAAAACACCTCGAATACTTTTAATGTTTCTTTAGATTTAAAAAATATTAAAGACGACCAAGTAGAAGTTGTTATGCAAACACCCGCTTTTACGGAAGAAAACATTCATTTTTACATTCCTAAAATTATTCCTGGAACCTATTCGGAAGACAATTATGGTAAATATGTAGAAAGTTTAAAAGCTTTTGATAAAAATGGCAAAAGTTTATCGGTGGTTAAAATCGATGAAAACACCTGGAATATTAAAAATGCTAAATCCATTAGAAAAATATCTTATCGTGTAAATGATACTTTTGATATTGAAGATGTACACGATATTTTTTCGCCTGCAGGAACCAACATCGAAGCCAATCAAAACTTTTTAATTAATCCACATGGATTTTTTGGCTATTTTGAAGGAAAAGCGAATATTCCATATAACCTTACGATTTCACATCCTAAAGAATTGTATGCCTCTACTTCGTTATTTGATTTAGACCCCAACGAAGAAATTGCTACCTACAAAGTAGACCGATATGCTCAGTTGGTAGATAACCCGATTATGTTTTCTAAACCAGACTACACCAGTTTTGTGGTAGATGGAATGGAAATTTTAATCAGTGTGTATTCGCCTAATGGAACTTACACCGCAGAAAGCATTACTCCAGAAATGAAAAAAATGATGACTGCACAAAAAAAGTTTTTAGGCAGTTTTAACAACACTAAAAAATACAGCATCATTTTATACTTATCTGATTTACAAAAATCAGATGCTCAAGGATTTGGCGCTTTAGAACACAATACTTCTACCGTAGTTATTTTACCAGAAATGATGCCTAAAGAAGAACTGTTACAAGCCATGATTGATGTAGTTTCTCATGAATTTTTTCATATTGTAACTCCGTTAAATATTCATTCCGAAGAAATTCAAAACTTCAATTTTAACAAACCTAAAATGTCAGAGCATTTATGGATGTATGAAGGAGTTACCGAATATTTTGCCAACTTGTTTCAAGTGAATCAAGGGTTAATTACCGAAGAGGATTTTTACAAACGCATGAGTGAAAAAATCAAATCATCAACCAAGTTTGATGACACCATGAATTTCACCAACATGAGTAAAAACATCTTAAACAAACCTTATAAAGATGCTTATTATAATGTGTATTTAAAAGGTGCTTTAATAGCCATGTGTTTGGATATTCAAATTCGAGAATCTAGTCAAGGAGAACGAGGAATTTTAGATTTAATGCAAAAATTATCTACTGAATATGGTAACGAAAAACCATTCAAAGACAGCGAGTTATTTGCTAAAATAGAAGCTTTAACTTATCCCGCAGTTGGTGAATTTTTAAAAACGTATGTATCGGGAACCACTCCTATTCCTTACGATGCATTTTTTGCTAAAATGGGAGTCTCTACAAGTAAATCTACAGAAAATGGCAACCCATTTTTCAATGGTAATACTCCATACATAACTGCTGATCAAGAAACTAAAGAAATCATTATTTTAACCAACATAGAATTGCCTGAATTTATGACTTCGTTAGGCATAGAAGGTGGAGACGTATTGTTAGAAATTAATCAAGTGGCTTATTCAATTGATAATGCTTACGATTTATTAGAACTCAGTACCAAGTGGAAACAAGAGGAAAACATTACCATAAAAATTAGACGCGGCAATGAAGTAAAATTTTTAAAGGGAAAGGTTAAACTTCCAGTTGAAGAAATTACAAAATTAACTGCAACTGATGATTCTAAAAAACCTTTAAAAGAAAGCTGGTTATGGCATTAAAAAATCAGCTTGCCAAGATTGTGCTTTAACATATTGAATCATTCCTTTTTCAACCTTTAACGGAGATTCAATATTATTAGTATATAAACTTCCGGTGCCTAAGCCTTGAGGCATCGGATTTTTTAATAGATAAGTCCATTGTGTAATGGCGTTTAAGCCCACATTGCTTTCTAAAGCCGAAGTAATCCACCAACCAATGTTCAGTTGATTGGCTATTTCAATCCACTGTTGAGTACCTTTAAAACCACCGATTAAACTCGGTTTTAAAATAATGTATTGTGGTTGAATCTGTTCTAGTAAACGTAATTTGTCCTTCTCATCAAACACACCAATCAACTCTTCGTCTAACGCAATGGGAATGGGTGTGTTTTTACACAAATTAGCCATTTCAGCATACTGACGAACCGCAATAGGTTGTTCTATGCTGTGAATTTGCAACTCCGCTAGTTGATTCAGTTTATCCATCACATCTGTTAAAGCAAAAGCCCCATTGGCATCTACCCTAAGTTCAATTTCTTTAGATGAAAATTGTTTGCGAATAGTTTGTAATAAAGCAAATTCTTCCTGAAAATAAATGGCACCAATTTTCATTTTTACACAAGTAAATCCTTGATTGATTTTATCTTGAATTTGTTCTTGCATAAATTCAGGGCTTCCCATCCAAACCAAACCATTAATGAAAATTCCTTTTTGATGTTGGGTAAACTCCGAAGGAAATAATTCAAAAGGCGTTTGGCTTTCTAAAGATAAAAAAGCCATTTCTACACCAAATTGAATAGAAGGAAATGCCATTAATTGATTCCAAAGTTCTTCTTTACCTAAATAAATATGATGACAAACCCACTGTAATTTGGATTCATAATCGGGCACATCATCAATACTTAAACCTTTTAATAAACTACACTCTCCTATTCCGACTTGATTGTTTTTTTTAAGAATTAAAAACCAAGTTTCTTTTTGGGTTAATACTCCACGCGAAGTTCCAGAAGGATTCTTAAAATCTAAAATGTATTTTTTAAAATGGGCTTGAATCAAAATCTAAATTTAAAAAATAAGACACATAGACAATAAAATAGCCAATACAAAAGTACTTAAGGCTAATTTTTTTAATTCTGAATCTAGCAAACGAGCTTCTTGATTTTTATAAACGGTAATTCCGTGTTTAACTAAAGGGATAAACACCAACACAAATAAATATTGATCAATTCTAAATCCATACAAAATGGCAAACAATAGCGTTAATAAGATGGAAACCCCTAATAAACTATAATGGTAGATTTTAGCGTTGGCTAACCCCATTTTTACTACTAAGGTGTTCTTTTGTGATTCCGCGTCAGAAATCACATCGCGCATATTGTTCAAATTTAATACGCCTGCACTTAGAAATCCTAAGGCAGAAGCAGGTAAAACCAACAAATAATCCATTTGTTTGGTGTATAAAAAGTAAGTTCCTAATACGCTTACCCAGCCAAAAAAGAAAAACACAAACAAATCACCCAATCCAAAATAACCATAGGCTTTTTTACCCACCGTATATTTTACTGCCGATAAAATGGCTAGAATCCCCAAGGCTAAAAAGAATAAAGAATACATTAAATATTCATCGGAAAAAGCCACAAAAATCAAACAAATAGCAAAAAAGAGCGTCAATAAAGCCGTAATCACAATTCCTTTTTTCATGGCTTCTGGAGTAATAGCTCCAGACTGAATGGCGCGTTTGGGCCCTACTCTGTTATCATTATCGGTTCCCTTAATTCCGTCTCCATAATCATTTGCATAATTAGATAATACTTGTAATCCTATGGTAGTTAAAATTCCAAACCCAAGTATTTTCCAATTAAAATACGATTGGGACAAGGCGTAAAAACTACCTAAAATGATTCCCGAAACGGAAAGTGGTAAAGTTCTGATTCGGGCAGCTTGTACCCAAGGATTGTTTTTTAAAGACATCTTATTCCTCGTAACGTTTCATTTCACGGTCATAGAATTCAGTAGCTTCTACCACTAAGGCTTCCATTTCTTCGGCTAATTCATTTTCGTCAATATCTTCAACATCTTCTAAGATTTCCACTTCATCATTCGCCAAATTAATCACGAATCTTGGGTAATCCATATGTACAACAAAAATATCCTCTGGAAAATCAGTGTTATCGCCAAGTAAAAATTTAGGGTATTCCATGTTTTTTTTAGTTTACAGTATTAAGTTTATAGATTTTTTAATCACGCTAAATCGATTAAACAATCAACGATTTAACGATTAAACCAATTTTAAAAAATTATCCAATATTTGTTCTCCTGCGGTGCTACTTTTTTCGGGGTGAAATTGTACGCCGTAAAAATTATCTTTTCGTAAAGCGGTGGAATATAAAATGCCGTATTCGGTTTCAGCAATGGTTTCTTCACAAATAGTGGCATAAAAACTGTGCACCAAATACATATATTCTTTTTCGCGAATGCCTTTAAATAAATTGGTTTTTAGATTTGAAATTTGGTTCCAACCGATTTGCGGAACCTTTACCTCATTGGAAAAACGTTTCACTTCTACATCAAAAATCCCTAGGCCTTGTGTATCACCTTCTTCGGAATGATTACACATCAATTGCATGCCTAAACAAATGCCTAAAACCGGTTGTTTTAATTGAGGTATCAAAGCATCTAACCCTGTTTCTTTAAGCATTTTCATGGCACTACTCGCCTCTCCAACCCCTGGAAAAATAACTTTATCAGCCTTTTTTATTTCTTCTGCGTCATGAGAAAGTACCGCTTCGTAACCCAATCGACTAATCGCAAATTGAATACTCTTGATGTTTCCCGCTCCGTAGTTTATAATTACTATTTTCATTTTGTTTCTTAAGGCAATAGCCACTAGGCATTAGCCATTAGTTTTATTTTTTGTTCTCTATATTATTATTAAATTGAACTCTCTAAAAAATTCACAATTCACAATTCATCATTTACAATTCACTAAAGCATCCCCTTCGTACTCGGCAATATCATTTTTTCTGGATCGCGTTTTACCGCTACTTTAATGGCTTTGGCAAAGGCTTTAAAAATAGCTTCTATTTTATGATGCTCGTTTTCGCCTTCGGCTTTGATATTTAAATTGGCTTTAGCACCGTCGGTAAACGATTTAAAAAAGTGATAGAACATTTCCGTTGGCATTTTACCTACCATTTCGCGTTTAAATTCGGTTTCCCAAACCAACCAATTGCGTCCGCCAAAATCTATGGCTACTTGTGCTAAACAATCGTCCATAGGCAAACAAAATCCGTAACGTTCAATGCCTAATTTATTGCCTAACGCTTTACTGAATACTTCACCCAAAGCAATCGCAGTATCTTCGATGGTGTGATGCTCATCTACTTCTAAATCGCCTTTAACGGTAATGTTTAAATCCATTTGACCATGACGGGCAATTTGATCTAACATGTGGTCAAAAAAAGCAATGCCTGTATCAATTTTAGCTTTACCTGTTCCGTCTAAATTCAATTCTATTTGAATGTCGGTTTCATTGGTTTTTCTAACAATTGATGCGGTACGGTCTTGTAATTTTAAAAATTCATAAATCTTGCGCCAATCATTGGTTTCTAAAGCGATGTATGGATTTAATTCTTCGTGTTTAACCGTAATTTCGTCACTACCTAAAGTTACATTGTCATTGATAAAAATAGCTTTAGCACCTAAGTTTTTGGCTAATTCTACATCGGTTAAACGGTCACCTATGACAAACGAATTGGCTAAATCGTAATTCGGGTTATTGATGTATTTGGTCAACATTCCAATGCCTGGTTTGCGTGTGGGAGCATTTTCGTGCGGAAAAGTTTTATCTACAAAAATGTCATCAAACAAAATTCCTTCGTTTTGGAAAGCTGTTAAAATTTTATTTTGTGTAGGCCAAAAGGTATCTTCTGGAAAAGCGTCTGTTCCTAACCCATCTTGATTGGTTACCATCGCGATTTCAAAATCCAATTCATTAACGATTTTGGCTAAATTTTGAAATACTTTCGGATAAAATTCTAGTTTTTCTAAACTGTCTAATTGATAACCGTTTGGTTCTATTACAATGGTTCCGTCACGGTCTATAAATAATACTTTTCTCATTTTATATGCTTTTCAAGGCTTCAATTAATTTTTTATTTTCTTCTGGCGTTCCCACGGTAAAGCGCAAAGTGTTTTCGCACAACGGTTGCGTGGTTCTATTTCGGATGACGATTCCTTTTTCAACCAATTGATTGTATCTTAAAGTTGCGTTATCTACTTTGGCTAAAATAAAATTAGCTTCAGATGGATAGATTACCGAAACAAAAGGCAAAGTGGCCAAGGTTTTTTCTAAGCTGACTCTTTCTTTTAAAATCGCTTGAATTTCTTGAGTGATTTTTTCAGGTTCGCTTAATCGTTGTAAGGCTCTTAATTGAGATAATTCGTTAATATTATAAGGTGGTTTGATTTTATTTAAAACTGAAACTATAGCTTCGGAAGCATATAAAATCCCCATACGAATTCCTGCCAAACCATAGGCTTTTGACAAGGTTTGTGTGATGACCAAATTCGGAAATTCTTCCAAACGTTCTAACCAGCTTTTTTTATCTGAAAAATCAATATAAGCTTCATCAATTACAACCAAACCATTGAATTCTGTAAGTAACCTTAATACAGTTTCTTCCGAAAAAGTATTACCCGAAGGATTGTTCGGTGAACACAAAAATATCATTTTGGTATTTTCGTCTACCGAATGTAAAATCAAATCTACATTAGGTTGAAAATCCTTATTTAACAATACTTCTCTATCTTCTACATTATTGATATTTGCCAATACTTTGTACATGCCATACGTTGGCGGTAAAGTAATTACATTGTCTTGAATGGGTTCACAAAAAGCCCTAAACAATAAATCTAACACTTCGTCACTTCCGTTTCCGATTAGGATTTGATTGGCTTGTACTGATTTTAATTTCGCTAATACGTCTTTTACATTGCGTTGTTGCGGATCAGGATAACGATTTACTCCATTTTCAAAAGGATTTTCGTTAGCATCTAAAAAAATCATTTGCAAAGTGGCAAAATCTTTAAACTCATCTCTGGCAGATGAATAAGGTTTTAGCTTGGCTATATTCGGGCGAACCAAACGGTTCACATCAAAATTAATTGTCATTTTTTAAGGCATTTAATCGAACCGTTACCGCATTTTTGTGGGCTTGTAAGCCTTCGGCTTCGGCCATGATTTCTATATATTTTCCTAAATTTTTAATTCCTTTTTCGGATATTTTTTGAAAAGTCATCGACTTCATAAAACTATCTAAATTTACTCCGCTATAGTTTTTAGTGTAACCATTAGTCGGTAAAGTATGATTGGTTCCCGAGGCATAATCTCCGGCACTTTCAGGAGTGTAATTGCCTAAAAATATGGAACCAGCATTTTCAATCCCATCAATATAAAAATTATCATCCGATGTACACACAATAAAGTGTTCTGGGCCGTATTCATTGATTAATTTTAAGGCTTCTTCATTTGATGGCATTAAAATTAACTTGGAATTTTCAATAGCTTTTTGAGCAATTTCTTTTCTTGGTAATTCTTGAATTTGAGCCTCTACTTCTTTTTCTACGGCTAACATTAATTTTTCGGAAGTAGTTACCAAAATCACCTGACTATCGGCACCGTGTTCGGCTTGCGACAATAAATCCGAAGCTATAAAAACAGGATTTGCCGTATCATCCGCTACTACTAAAACTTCTGACGGCCCTGCAGGCATGTCAATCGCCACGCCATAACGGGTAGCTAATTGTTTAGCCACGGTTACATATTGATTACCAGGACCAAATATTTTATACACTTTAGGTACGCTTTCCGTTCCAAAAGTTAAAGCCGCAATAGCTTGAATTCCACCAGCTTTTACAATTTTATTTACCCCACATAAATGAGCAGCAAACAAAATGGCGGGATGAATTTTACCTTCTTTATTGGGTGGCGTACACAAAATAATTTCTTTACAACCGGCTAATTTGGCGGGTATTGCTAACATCAACACGGTTGAAAATAAAGGCGCTGAACCACCCGGTATATACAATCCTACTTTTTGAATCGGGCGTTTTTCTTGCCAACATTGTACTCCTTCGGATGTTGTAACATATAAACGCTCTGTTTTTTGTGCTATATGAAATTTTTCAATATTGGATTTTGCAATTTGTATGGCTTCTTTTAATTCCGCAGGAACTAGAGCAATCCCTTCTTTGAGTTCATCTATAGTTACCGTTACGCGTTCGCCTAAAGCAACCCCATCAAATTGTTGGGTATAGGCTTTTAAAGCCTCATCACCTTTATTTTGTATAGCTTCAAAAACCGAAAAAACAGTTCCTTCAATATCTGCAACTGTTTTCGTAGGACGTTTTAAAATTTCGTCCCACTCCGATGGGTTTGGATTGTATATTTTTTTCATGACTATATTTTTTTGATTTATCGATTAAACGATTAAACCTTAAACGATTAAACAGTTTATAAAACCATTTTCTCTATCGGACAAACTAAAATACCTTCGGCTCCATGAGCTTTTAATTCGTCTATCACTTCCCAAAATTGATCTTCTTCAATTACGGTATGTACACTGCTCCAACCAGGTTCCGTTAACGGCATTACCGTTGGGCTTTTTAAAACAGGTAATATTTTGCTAATTTCTAGAATCTTTTCGTTAGGTACATTTAATAAAATGTATTTAGCTTTTCGAGCACGCAATACCGATTGGATTCTAAATTGTAATTTATTTAAAACCAACTGGGCTTCTGCTGAAATTTTAGGAGAAGAAGCCAAAACAGCTTCACTCTTTAGAATCAACTCTACTTCTTTTAAACCATTTTTAAATAACGTACTTCCACTAGAAACGATGTCTACAATCGCATCAGCTAAACCAATATTAGGGGCTATTTCTACAGAGCCAGAAATTTGGTGTAAATCAACTTTTACTCCTTTTGATGCAAAAAATTGATTTACGGTGTTAGGATAAGAAGTCGCTATTCGTTTTCCTTCTAAATCTTTAACGGAGGTATAATTAAAATCTTTAGGAGTAGCTACGGAAACTTTGCATTTTGAAAAACCTAATCGTTCCACCACTTTAATATCTTTTCCTTTTTCATGCAATAGATTATCACCAATGATGGCAATATCGATGACTCCATCAATCAAATACTGAGGAATATCTGAATTTCTTAAAAACATGACTTCCAACGGAAAGTTCGAAGCTTCAACCTTTAATTGATCTATTCCATTATCAATAGAAATTCCACAATCTTTTAATAATTTAATGGAATCTTCATTCAATCTGCCACTCTTTTGTATGGCAATTCTAAGTTTACTCATAATTTATTTTTTAAATATAAAAACCCGCTTGATGTACTCAAACGGGTTCTAAAATATAACGCAACACATCATACCATTATTACCATGCCTGAGCAGTAACAAATAAAAGGTGATGATGATGTTTAACTAAGTTCATAATCTAAATTAATAACAAGGCAAATTAAACCAAAAAATGTGAAAATTAAAAATTTTAAAACTTTAAATTTTCAGATAAAAACTTTAGTTGAATATTTATTTCTTTGCCCATTAATAATCAAAATCCTCTATATCTAAAGTATCTATTACAATAGTATCTTTTTCTTGAATAAAATGAGCTGCTCTGCCCGTTAAGCGTAAAGGATTAGCATAACCAATAGTATCCTCTGAACCAATTAATCCCCTACGAATCATTAAATTTTTAATAAAATTATGTTTTTTAACGGCAAAAGGTTTTAGGTTGCCTTGGTTATCGAATTTCCAACGGTATCTTTTTGGACTCGGAATAATTGACGCTAAAAACAAGGATTCTTTTAAACTTAAATCAAATGGTGATTTTTGAAAATAAAACTGTGCAGCTTCGCCGATTCCATATACATTCGGTCCCCACTCAATAATATTAAAATACACTTCAAACATACGGTGTTTAGAACTAATCCGTTGACTTTCTAATACATACACCAATAATATTTCTTCTAGTTTACGAGAAAGATTTTTTTCGCGAGTTAAAAAAACATTTTTAACCAATTGCATACTTATCGTACTGGCTCCTCGAGCAAATTTTTTGGTCTTAATATTTTTAATAATCGATTGCTTAAAGGCTTCGTTTACAAATCCATTATGATAGTAAAACGAAGGATCTTCGGAGGTTAATACACATTTTTTCAAATATGGAGAAATACTTTCCAAAGGTGTAAAGTGCGGATTGGACTCCCCTACGTAAACAGGACGCTGAGGAACTCCATCTTCGATGGCGCGATACGTAAAACCACTATTCATTTTGGTTAATTCAGAAGCACCGTAATCGGTGATTTTTACTCCTTTTGCATCAACTTTAGTATCAAAAATAATATCGTTAGGTTTATTTTTATTGTACTTAAAATTCAAATGATAAGCAACTTCTCCTTCTGCTTTCATACCTACAAAATGCCCAAACAACCCACCTGGTAAAGAATTGATAAAATCTTGAGTCTTAATCTTAGGCATTTGTAATCTAAAAGTATAAACAGTGTCTTTTTGGGCTTGATAAGATAAGTAAGGTCTTAAGGATATTTTATTTAACTGAATGTTAGAAGTACTATCCATAGTAATAAAATCCGATCCTAATAAAAAATCATAATTGATTCCTGCATTTTTTATTTGTACATCTTTACTGGATATTCTGGGATGATTAAGACTAAGATTTACAATAGAAGCAGCTCCTTTTATGGCCAACTCACTACCACTTTTATCAATTTCTTGAATATTTAATCTTATAGAATCAAAACTAACAGCTAAGCGGTATTTGTCTTCTAAATAAGGTAATCGAACGGGTTCTTTGTACTGATTGTACAAATAAACATCAGCCTGTTCTTTTCTGGGATTGGCTGTCCCGGCTATTTTCCAACGTTGCGAAGAATCATTGGTTATTACGTATAAATCAGAATCTACGACTTGGTCAATTATTGTTAAGTGATTGATTTGAAATGTGGTTTTTTTATCAAAATTAATGTATTTGAAAGAGACGCTTTTTAAAGACATTTCCTCGGGAACTAATCTTAAAACTTTAGAAACTAAATTATATACTTGTTTGGAAAAGTTCTTTTTAACTGCTGATTTTTGATTTTGAGTATCTGTTTGTTTTTTTAATAAATGACTGTAATTATTTCCATTCTCGTTTTTTATCATTTGAACAAAACCATTATGTAAACTAAGCTCATTTACTTGAACATTACCTATTAAAGCATTCCAAAAACTAATCCCGATTTTAATTTCTTGAAAATGAAATAAGGTGTCGGATTGTTTAGGAATTAAACAGATTTCTTCTATTTTGACTTGACTAAATCCCTGAAAAGAAGCATCTTTTACAACTAATTTACTATGATAAGTTTGTGCTGATTTTAATATTGCTTTTTGAATTACCGACTGTAAAATAGAATTTCTAAAAACAAAAAAAGAAACAATTAAAACTGCAAAAACACCCAAGAATATTATTCCCGATTTTTTAGCTTTTTTAGTTTTAAAAGGAGCAATTAATTGATGTATATTCATGATTTATTTATACAAATATTTTTTTTAACAGTACAAAAATAGATTTTTAAATGAAATTAAGGTGTGTAGATAAATGGTTTAAAACTATTCCACCACATCCAATTCTACCTTTAGATTATGTATGATAAAGTTCTGTCTTTCAGGCGTATTCTTACCCATATAAAACGAAAGTAATTGTTCTATGGAAGTAGCTTTATCTAACATTACAGGATCTAGTCGAATACTTTCTCCGATGAAGTGGCGAAACTCATCTGGCGAAATTTCTCCTAATCCTTTGAATCGGGTGATTTCTGGTTTTGGTTTTAATTTTTCAATCGCATTTACACGCTCTTCTTCGGAATAACAGTAAATGGTTTCTTTTTTATTTCGTACCCTAAACAATGGGGTTTGTAGTATGTATAAATGACCATCTTTGATGAGTTCTGGAAAAAATTGCAAAAAGAAGGTAATCAACAACAAACGGATGTGCATACCATCCACATCGGCATCGGTAGCAATTACAATATTGTTATATCGCAAGTTTTCCATGTCGTCTTCGATATCTAAAGCTGCTTGTAGTAAGTTGAATTCCTCGTTTTCGTACACGATTTTTTTGCTCATGCCGTAAGAATTCAAGGGCTTTCCTCTTAAACTGAATACAGCCTGTGTATTTACATCTCGCGATTTGGTGATGGAACCCGAAGCTGAATCTCCCTCGGTAATGAACAAGGTACTTTCTAAACTGCGTGGGTTTTTAGAATCGGTTAAATGGACCCTGCAATCTCTTAGTTTTTTATTGTGAAGACTAGATTTTTTGGCTCGATCTCGAGCTAATTTTCGAATGCCCGATAATTCTTTTCGTTCCCTTTCGGCCTGTAAAATTTTACGCAATAAGGCATCGGCGATTTCAGGATTTTTATGTAAAAAATTATCTAATTGATTTTTTACAAAATCATTGATAAAAGTACGAACCGACGGCAAGCCGTCTCCCATTTCGGTAGAGCCTAATTTGGTTTTCGTTTGCGATTCAAACACAGGCTCCATTACTTTTACACTAATGGCACTTACGATTGATTTACGTACGTCTGAGGCTTCAAAATTTTTATTGTAGAATTCCTTGATGGTCTTCACAATGGCTTCACGGAAGGCGCCTAAATGCGTCCCTCCTTGAGTGGTGTTTTGTCCGTTGACAAATGAATGATATTCTTCGCTGTATTGCGTTTTACTGTGTGTGACAGCAATTTCAATATCATCAGCTTTTAAATGAATGATTGGATATACTCGGTCTTCTTCAGCAATGTTTTCCTCTAATAAATCACGTAATCCGTAATCTGAAAAGAATTTTTCGCCATTGTAAATAATGGTTAATCCAGTGTTTAAATAGCAGTAATTTTTCAACATTTTTTCTACATATTCATTTCTGAATTTGTAGTTTTTAAAAATGGTTTCATCGGGTATAAAAGCAACTTTAGTTCCCTTACGTTTGGTAGTTTCTTCAACAGCTTCTTCTAAAACCAAACTACCTCCTGAAAATTCTGCTCCTTTTTGTTGATTGTCTCGAACAGATTCTACTCTAAAATAAGAAGATAAAGCGTTTACCGCCTTGGTACCTACTCCATTTAATCCGACTGATTTTTTAAAAGCTAAGGAATCATATTTACCCCCTGTATTCATTTTGGATACTACGTCCACTACTTTTCCTAAGGGAATTCCACGTCCGTAATCGCGAACGGTTACAGTTTTATCTTTAATGGTAACTTCGATTGTTTTACCCGAACCCATGACGAATTCGTCAATAGAGTTATCAATTACCTCTTTTACTAAAATGTATATACCGTCATCAGGCGAAGAACCATCCCCCAATTTTCCGATATACATTCCAGGACGCATACGAATGTGTTCTTTCCAATCTAGGGAACGTATGTTGTCTTCGGTATATTGATTTTCTTCAATCATATTTTTAAAAATTTGAATTCCCGCTAATTTAGTGTAATTCAATAAAAAATAAAATCCTTTACCATAGACTTATAAACCAAGTTATTCTATGGGTTCTAAAATTTCTATACGAACTTTTAATTCGCCAGCGCCTTTATTATGAGTAATCTCCATAAAAGCTTTTTTGGTTAAATCAATATGTCTGGATTTTTTATGTGGTCCTCTGTCGGTTACCACTACTTCTACCCATTTTTGATTTTTAAGATTGGTTACTTTTAAAATGGTTCCAAATGGCAGGGTTCTGTGAGCACAGGTTTGTTTGTGATTATCTAACTTTTGACCATTAGCCATTTTATTACCATGAAAACGGTCTGCATAATAAGAAGCTATTCCTTCCTTGCGAACTACTTTAACTACTTTTTTATAGTTATAAATTTCTGCTTCAATACTGTCTTTAGGGATTTTGTGTTGTGCACTGCACGACACAAACATCTGACTCATAAAAAGCCAAAAGAAAAGTAGTAATATATAGTTTTGAGTAAGTTTCATTTGAATATAAATAATTAACGTAAACCGAAGTTTACGTTAATGGTTTTATTTGGTGTACATTTTTGTTCTTAACTCCTTGATTTTATCATCTTCCAGATACTCATCAAAAGTCATATATCGGTCGATGACTCCGTTTGGCGTTAATTCCACAATTCGATTAGCAACGGTTTGCGCAAATTCATGATCGTGTGTAGTAAATAATACGGTTCCCTTAAAGTTTTTTAAGGTATTATTAAAAGCTGTAATCGATTCCAAATCTAAGTGATTGGTAGGTTCGTCTAACATTAACACATTAGCACGCATCATCATCATTCTAGAAAGCATACAACGTACTTTTTCGCCCCCTGATAATACGTTACATTTTTTCAAGGCTTCCTCGCCACTAAAAATCATTTTACCTAAAAAACCTCGAATGTAAACTTCTTCTCGCTCTTCTTCGGTTTTAGCCCATTGACGCAACCAATCTACCAAACTTAAATCACTCTTAAAAAATTCGTGATTATCGGCAGGTAAATAGGATTGATTGGTAGTAATTCCCCAGTCAAAAGTACCTTCGTCGGCTTTAATATTGCCGTATAAAATTTCGTAAAATGCAGTAGTTGCTCTGGAATCTTTAGAAAAAACAATTACTTTATCACTTTTGTCCAGGTTTAAATCCACATTTTTAAATAACACTTCTCCATCAACAGAGGCACTTAATCCCTGAACATTTAATACCTGATCACCCGCTTCGCGTTCGGTGTCAAAAATAATGGCCGGATAGCGACGACTCGATGGTTTAATTTCTTCTAAGTTTAATTTATCGATCATTTTTTTACGCGAAGTAGCTTGTTTGGATTTGGCTACGTTGGCACTAAAACGACGAATAAACTCTTCTAATTCAGCTTTTTTCTCCTCAGCTTTTTTGTTTTGTTGGGCACGTTGTCTGGATGCTAATTGGCTAGATTCATACCAAAAAGTATAGTTGCCCGAAAAGTGATTGATTTTTCCGAAGTCGATATCGGAAATATGGGTACAAACCGCATCTAAAAAGTGACGGTCGTGTGATACTACTAATACGGTGTTTTCGTAATTCGCTAAAAAGTTTTCTAACCAACCAATGGTTTCAAAATCCAAGTCGTTGGTAGGCTCATCCATAATCAATACATCTGGATTTCCGAATAAAGCCTGAGCTAATAAAACTCGTACTTTTAATTTTCCTTCTAAATCTGCCATTAAAGTATAATGGTAATCAGCTGAGATTCCTAAGTTTGAAAGCATGGATGCAGCATCTGATTCAGCATTCCAACCGTTCATTTCCTCAAACTGTACTTGCAATTCGCCTATTCTATCCGCATCTTCATCTTTATAATCGGCATACAAAGCATCCATTTCTGTTTTTACAGCATATAATACTTTGTTTCCCATTAATACTGTTTCCAAAACCGTATGTTCATCAAACATATTGTGGTTCTGGTTTAAAACAGACATTCTTTTTCCGGGCTCTAAAATTACTCTACCTGCTGTAGGGTCTATCTCGCCGCCTATGATTTTTAAAAAGGTAGATTTACCGGCACCATTGGCACCAATGATTCCATAGCAATTTCCTTGAGTAAACGTAACGTTTACTTCGTCAAACAAAATTCTTTTCCCGAATTGTACAGATAAATTTGATACTGTTAACATGCAACCTATTTTTTTAGTTGGCGCAAAAGTAGAAAATTATGTGGCTAAAGTCTAAGCCTAAAAGCTAATTATTTAAAAGTAAATTCCTTGCGCGCTCTAAATCTTCAAAAGTATCAATTCCAACAGGCTGAAAATGGGTTTTTACCATTTTTATGCGTTTGCCGTTTTCCAAATAACGTAACTGCTCTAATTTTTCAATAGATTCTAAAACCGAAACCGGCCATTGCGTAAATTGCATCAAAGCTTCTTTTCTAAAAGCATATACACCAATGTGTTTCATATAATTCACTCCTTGCGCACCATCTCGATTGTGTGGAATTACTGAACGCGAAAAATACAAGGCCATACCGTTAACATCGGTAACTACTTTTACATTGTTTGGGCTATTAATTTCAGCTTGTTCGGTTAATGGGCACATTAAAGAAGCTAAATCTACTTTATTCAAGACATCTTTTTTAAAGACTTCTATCAAAGCTTTTAAAGGTTCTTTTTGAGTAAAAGGTTCATCGCCTTGCACATTAATCACTACATCGGCCGAAATATTTGCCACCGCTTCCGCAATACGATCGCTACCACTTTCGTGATTTTTAATACTCATAACGGCTTTACCTCCGTTGGAAACAATCTCGTTAAAAATCAATTCGGAATCTGTAGCTACCAAAACCTCGTCAAAAAGTTGCGTGGAAACACAAGCTTCATAAGTGCGTAAAATCACTGTTTTACCCCCTAAATCTTGCATCAATTTAGCAGGTAAACGCGTGGATGCGTATCGGGCAGGAATTACGGCGATTACTTTCATGTTCAACTAATACTGATAAGTTCCGTACTCGCTGGTAATGGTTAATTTTTTATTTTCAGAAGCTTCTACTCTACCTACAATTTGCGCTTCAATATTAAATGATTGGCTAATTGCGATAATGTCTTCTGCAATTTCTTGTGGCACGTAAAACTCCAAACGATGTCCGCAATTGAATACCTGATACATTTCTTTCCAATCGGTATTGGATTGTTCTTGAATCAATTTAAAAAGTGGCGGTACGGGTAATAAATTGTCTTTAATTACATGAACGTTATCTACAAAATGCAATACTTTGGTTTGGGCTCCCCCACTACAATGTACCATTCCGTGAATTTGCGAAGCGTTGTATTTTTCTAAAACCTTTTTAACTACCGGAGCATAGGTTCTGGTTGGAGACAAAACTAATTTACCCGCATCAATCGGACTATTCGGTACCGAATCAGTTAATTTTGTATTGCCTGAATACACCAAATTATTAGGCACAGATGCATCAAAACTTTCAGGATATTTTTGTGCTAAGTATTTCGAAAAAACATCGTGTCGAGCTGAAGTCAATCCATTACTTCCCATTCCTCCGTTGTATGATTTCTCGTAAGTCGCTTGTCCATAAGACGCCAAACCAACAATTACATCACCCGCTTTAATGTTAGCATTATCAATTACTTGTGAGCGTTTCATGCGTGCCGTTACCGTAGAATCTACAATAATAGTACGTACAATATCTCCAACATCCGCTGTTTCTCCACCTGTAGAATGAATGGTTACGCCAAAAGAAGCCAATTCATCAATTAATTCTTGAGTACCATTAATTATAGCCGAAATAACTTCCGAAGGGATTAAATTTTTATTTCTACCAATAGTTGAAGACAATAAAATATTATCGGTTGCCCCTACACAAATTAAATCATCAATATTCATGATTAAAGCATCTTGAGCAATGCCTTTCCAAACTGATAAATCACCAGTTTCTTTCCAGTACATGTACGCCAAAGAGGATTTGGTTCCTGCTCCATCGGCGTGCATAATCAAACAATAATCATCGTCATTCGTTAAGTAATCAGGTACTATTTTACAAAAGGCTTTAGGAAACAAGCCTTTGTCTATATTTTTTATAGCATTGTGAACATCTTCTTTAGAAGCGGAAACTCCTCTTAAACTGTATCTTTTACTGTTGTCTGAACTCATGATAATTGAATAAATTCTTATGATGGGCAAATGTAAACATAAATAAAAAAGTACAAGATTATTTTTAAAGTCGTTTTGTAGACTTTTTTAAGGAGTAACACATGCCGATGACTCTACCACTCGTAAATGGGTATTTGCAGGAGAAACGTACGGAATTCCCAAGCCTAAGCCTCTAAGAATAAATAATATGCCTATACAAACAGCCACAGCGGGAATAAGTTTTTGAATGCGATTTCTTAAAGAAATAGAAATCATTTGTTGTTAATGATTGTGGCTTATGCGCAACAAATGATTTCTATTTCTTTA
>DLGW01000026.1 GCA_002482885.1 Flavobacteriaceae bacterium UBA7684
GTAAACCTATTTTAGGACAAGACAAGGGGAATTTTATTGAGTTCTTTTTATTAATTCACTAAAGCATTTTGCAACTTCTTTTTCATCAGGGATTAGCCTGTATGCTAAAGCAGATAATTCCGTTTGATATTTTTCTTTTATTTGTTTCCATAAGGATGAAAAATCAGTTACCAAAGGAGATTCATAAATTGACTTAGATTGCCAACCCATTGGCTCTTCAAACATTTCTTTATCGTGTTGCAGAATGGTATCAAATTGTTCTTTAAAAGAACCTGATGCTACAAACTCAATACACTCAGGATGTTGAATCAAGTAATACAAGTCATAAAAATGCCTAATCTTTTCAGAGATGCTTTCAACTGTATTTTCCTTAAATGAAAATCGAATTAATGAAACCATCTTTTCCAATAGCGTTTGTTCTTTGCTCAATACGTTTACTTCAAAGGGTTGAAGATTGTGTTGCTCAATATATTTTTCATTACTTGTTTCTATTAAAAAGTCAAATACCATACTCTGAATAGTAAGTCTTTGATAAGGGAAAGGGTTTGCAAAAGAGTTTATTTCAACTATGAGTTTATTGTTTGTGTTAGCTTTTTCAATTGCAACATATTCAAATACCGATTTCCTGAATCTTGAACCTTTACTGGTTACACCATCCATTTGCAATTCGGTTAAATCAGGTGTAATTTCCTTTTCAATGGCGCGAATAATGGTTTTAATTTCATTACCTGATTTACCCTTGTCATTGATGATGGCAATGTCAACATCTTCAGAAAAGCGTTCTATAAGATTGTAGCCTTTTGATAATGATGTTCCGCCTTTAAAAACGGATTCGTCAACATATTTACTTTTTGCCAAGCGGCTTAATACTAATGTTATCCAATAATCTTTTTCTACAAATTCCAACTTAATATCCAAGTGCTGTGATGCAGCTCTCAATGTTTGTGGAAATAATTTTATATCGTGATGCAACTTCATACAATGTTCCATTTTTCGTTGGTGGATAAGGCTTTCGTGGCACCAGTTAGTTTATACTTGGTAATCGGGTTCAATGACTTGAAAAGTGTCTCTGTTGTTTGTCCTTTTTGCAATTGCTCTAACAATGCACCTAACAAAGCCCTTGTAGCGGGTGGATATTTTAAAGCCAAGCGAACCAAGGTATTGATATCTTTATCCGTTAAGTTTTTAATGATTGCCAAAAACCGCTTGCAGGAAGCTTCTACACTGGCATCAGGTATTTTTTTGATGTAACGAATGGCATCCAGCAACTGTAACAAAGGAATATTCTCTTTGGTGATGGTGTTTTTTTGCTTTACAAAAGCAATGGTATATCGTTCTCTTTTAAAGTTTGGGCGAACCTGATTTTTCCCTATTTGTATGGTATTGCTTACCTGTGTGGTTAAGCCCAACTGGTTGTATATACTGTAACCCGTGAGATAGCCCGTTATTTTTCCGTTTTCTTCTAATAGGTCTTTTACTACTTGTGCCTGATTAGGCTGAAGATTGCCAAATGGTGTATTTTCGGGTTTGTAGTATTTTCCTTTGGATAGTTTGGCAATTTTGCCCGAAACTACCATACGATTCAGGGCTTTTATTACCGCTTCTTTTTGATTTACCTCTGTTGTAAAGTCGACATAGGTGAATACATACCCCTTGGGTAGTCTATCTATGGTAAGTGCTATGTATTCAGATATTTTCATTTCTTTATTGTAGTACAAAGATAATTGATTTGTCCAGTTTATTAGAAAAAAAACTGGACATTTTTAAATTCTATGAAGCGGTAATTTTACTCTATGTATTAAAAACAAACACCAATACCCAAAACCCAGCAAACCGCGTTAATGACAGAGCCATTGTTGGAGTTCTTTTTTATGTAGTGCAACGGAATAAAAAAAACGACTGGCGAAGGCATGACCCGCAGGGGAACGCCCAACGTTACGAACTACAAGACAACTGCGAGCACCCAACTTTGTTTTTTGCCCAATCGGGGCGTTTGGCGTACCATTTTTCAAATTGAGGTTGTTCGTTATATGGATTTTTAAGCATTTCAAAAAGTTCGTTTACCAAATTGAAATCGCCTTTTTCGGCATCGTCAATGGCTAGTTGCGCCATGTAGTTTCTGAGCACGTATTTTGGATTTACGGCATCCATTTTTTGTTTTCTTTCGGTAGGAGTAAGGGTTTCTTTTTGTAATCTGTTTTGATATAATTGAAACCAATTTTCCCAAGCCGGTTGGTGTACTTTTAAATCGTTAAGGGTGTAAAAGGCACTTTCAATAAGAGTACTAAACGTTTGAAAATTAACTTCATTTTCTGATTCAAATAGATTTCCTAATTGTCTGTAAAACAAAGTCATATCTATTTCTTGTAAAGTTAACTTGTTTTCTAATTCTTGAATTAAAAAAGCATCGTTATTATCCGTTTCATACAAACCAATTTTAGCTTTCATCATGTGCAAATACGCTTGTTGATATGCGTTTTGGAAGTTGCCTAAAATGTCTTCTAACGGTTTGGCTTCATTGATTAAAGGGTATAACGCATTCGCCAGTTGTAACAAATTCCACAAACAAATATGAGGTTGATTTTCAAATCGGTACCGTTTGTGTTGATTGTCGGTTGTATTAGGTGTCCATTTTGGATTGTAATCGTCCATCCAGCCATAAGGACCATAATCAATGGTTAATCCCAAAATAGACATGTTATCGGTATTCATTACGCCATGTACAAATCCGACCCGTTGCCAATGGGTTACCATGGTTAGGGTTTTATCGCAAACTTCTTTGAAAAAAGCCAAGTAACGCTCGGTTTCTGACAAATGATTCAGATGATTGTAATGATGCTTGATGGTGTAATCGGTAAGTAATTGTAGGTTTTTATGGTCTTCGCGTGATGCGAATATTTCAAAATTTCCGAATCGAATAAAACTCGGAGCTACTCGGCAAACCACTGCGCCCAATTCATTTTTGGGATTGCCGTTGTACAACATGTCTCGGCTTACTAAATCGCCTGTTAAAGCTACGGAAAGCGCTCGGGTAGTGGGAACGCCTAAATAATACATGGCTTCGCTACATAAATATTCCCGAATGGATGAACGTAATACAGCTAATCCGTCGGCTCTACGGGAGTAGGGAGTAGGCCCTGCACCTTTTAATTGAATGGCCCAAGTTTGATTTTGATGAAAAACTTCGGCTAAATTAATGGCTCTTCCGTCTCCTAATTGTCCTGCCCAATGTCCAAACTGATGCCCGCCGTAACACATGGCGTAAGGCTGGGTGTTTGGTAAAATTTCATTTCCAGTAAATATTTTTACAAATTCTTCAGAAGTTAAGTCTGATGGATTTAGACCTAATAATTGCCCAACTGCTGCATTGGCATGAACCAATTTAGGTTGTGCCGTTTGTATGGGATTTACATACGAAAAACAAGCATTTTCAACCTGACGGGTGTAATTTTCGGTAATAGAATCGGATGGTAATTCGGTGGTAAATGTGTTTTTTATGGGGAGTTTCATAGAGTTTGATTTGAGCAGATAAATTTAATCCTCTTTTTCAATTACCGACAACGCTAATCTGATTTTAAAATATTCCATTTTTTCTTCAAAAAACTCAAAATAGGGTTTTAAAGTTTCGGGAGAATTTAAATTTTCTTTGGCTTTTCGGACGGAATCAACTTCGTCTGTACTTACAAATTGATGTACGTTTATAGCTTCACCTTCGGTGTATAATTTGGCCAAGTGCGAAAATATGGTGGTGGGCGATAAGTCGCGTTGTTGAGCAATTTCGTCGATAGTTAATCCTTGTTGATACATTTCTAAAGTAACTTTATAGGTATCAGCCTTTTTGGGTTTCTTGATTTTATCACCCATAAAAGCAATGATTTCTGCTATGAATTCATCTCCGTAAACTTCTAATTTTCGTTGCCCAACACCACTAATGGTTTTAAAATCGTCTTCGCACATAGGGCGCACGCGCTCCATTTCTTTAAGTGTGGCATCGGTAAAAATCAAATAGGCCGGAATATCTTCTTCTAAAGCAATTTTATGTCGTAGAGCCCGTAATCGTTCAAATAAAGTAGGGGCGGTTGTTTTAATTTTCGGTGTTTTGGCTTCGGTTTTTTGTATTTCAATTTCCTTAATTTCAATAGGATTGGTTAAAAATACCTTTTCGTTTTCAAACAAAACTTTTTTTGACAAAGCTGTTAAACGCAACACATTGTTTTTGTGAAATGCAATTTCGCACAAACCTTGATTTATCAGTTGAATTAAATAATGTTGCCAATCTTTCCAAGTAATGTCCTTACCAATGCCGTGGGTTTTGATTTGATTGTAGTTTTTTTCTAAAACTTGTGCGTTTTGAGCGCCTCTTAAAACGTCTATCACCATTCCGATGGCCTCGGATTCTTTTAATCGAGCAATGGTCGATAAAGCTTTTTGAGCAATAATGGTTCCGTCAAAAATAGCGGGTGGATTTTTACACACATCGCAATTGCCACAATTTTCGGTGATGAGTTCACCAAAATAACTCAATAAAATTTTTCTTCGACAAACGGTGGCTTCGGCAAATTGTTTCATGCGTTCTAGCTTGGCTATTTGCACTTCTTCGTTGGCGGTTCCGCTGATGAATTGTCGGAGTTGAATCACATCTCCATAACTATGAAAAAGTAGTGCATTTGCGGGTGAACCATCTCGACCAGAACGTCCAATTTCTTGGTAATATCCTTCAATGTTTTTGGGCATATTGTAATGAATTACCCAACGTACGTTTGATTTATCGATACCCATTCCAAAAGCAATGGTGGCGCAAACAATTTCGGTTTTATCAAAAATAAAATCTTCTTGTACTTTGGTGCGTGCTTCATGACTTAAACCGGCATGGTAGGCGGAGACTTTAATGCCTTTATCGGATAATTTTTTAGCTAATTCTTCGGTAGATTTTCTGCTTAAACAATAAATAATACCCGATTGGTTGGGTCTGTTTTGTATGAATTGAATGATTTGTTTGAGTCTGTCGTCGGCCGAACGGACTTCCAGCGTAATGTTTTTTCTATCAAAAGACGATAAAAACAGTTGCGCTTCGGGTATATTTAATTGATTTAAAATGTCTTTTCGGGTGGCTTTATCGGCAGTAGCGGTTAAAGCAATAATGGGCGTATTGGGTAATATTTTTTTAAAGAATCCGAGTTGTTGGTACGATGGTCTAAAATCATGTCCCCACGAAGAAATGCAGTGTGCTTCGTCTATGGCAATACAACTGATGTATTGTTCGTTTAAAATATTTTCTAAACCCGATAAACTTTCGGGGGCTACATATAATAATTTGATTTGTCTTTGAACTACTTTTTCAATTATGGATTGTTGTTCGGCACTGCCTTGGCTGCTGTTGTAATAATCAGCTGGAATTCCGTTCGCGTTTAATCCGTCTACTTGATCTTTCATCAATGCAATCAAAGGCGAAACTACTAAGGTAATTCCGCTAAAAAGTAGGGCAGGTAATTGAAAACAAATGGATTTTCCTCCACCCGTAGGCATAATTACCAAACAGTCTTTTTGGTTTAAAACGGATTCTATAATCTCTTGTTGTTGGGCACGAAACGTATCGTATCCAAAATATTTTTTTAAAGTAGGAAATAACTCGTTGGTTGGTAGGGTAAGCGACATGAATAAAAGCGTTTTTGTTTTGAAGGGCAAAAGTAGCTCAAAGCAGGGGATAAGGCAAAATAATTATAAATGCCTACTTTTGGAAAATATAATTAACCATCCCAAAATTGAAAAAAATAATGCTCATCTTTTTCCTCATTGTACTAATACTTGTCGCAGGTACTTTTTTGTTTTTACAACACCCAAAATTTGGAAAATTACCCTCTGGCGAGCGATTGGCTAAAATTGAACAATCTCCAAATTATAAAAACGGAAAATTTCAAAACCAAAGTTTTACACCCGATTTAACCGAAGGTACCAGTTATTACAGCGTGTTGAAACAGTTTTTATTTGAAGAAAAAATCAGACCCAATCCAACGGATACCATTCCTTTTGTAAAAACAGATTTACTGCATTTAGATAAATCTAAAGACATTTTAGTTTGGTTCGGGCATTCGTCTTATTTTATTCAAATAGATGGAAAACGCATTTTGGTAGATCCTGTTTTTTGCGGGTCGGCATCGCCACTACCTTTTGGGGTAAAAGCTTTTGAAGGCACTAATAATTACAGCGTGGCAGACATGCCCGAAATAGATTATTTATTCATTTCGCACGACCATTGGGATCATTTAGATTACGAAACCGTAAAGGCATTAAACCCAAAAGTAAAACAAGTAATTTGTGGTTTAGGAACAGGTGAACACTTGGAATATTGGGGATATGATGCTAAAAAAATCATTGAAAAAGATTGGAATGAAAAAATTGTTTTAGCCGATAATTTTATTGTGAATACGGTACCTGCCAGACATTTTTCAGGACGAGGAATTACAAGAAATAAAGCCCTTTGGTTATCGTTTGTTTTACAAACACCCACCCAGAAAATTTTTATAGGAGGGGATAGCGGTTACGATTCTCATTTTGCGGAAATAGGTAAAATTTTTGGCCCGTTTGATTTGGCCATTCTTGAAAACGGACAATACGATATTAAATGGAGGTATATTCATTTATTACCCGATGAAATTTTAACGGCAGCAAAGGAGTTACAAGCTAAAACGGTATTACCCGTACATTCTGCCAAGTTTGTATTAGGTAATCATGCTTGGGACGAACCGTTAGAATTGATTTCTCAAAATGGCGAAAAAGAAAACATAAGAGTAATTACTCCAATTATAGGCGAAGAAGTACGTTTAAATGATTCCTTACAAACATTTACGAAATGGTGGAGAACAGTAAAATAAACCAAATCATTTGCCCCTGCGGACGCCCAAAAACCTACACAGATTGTTGTGGTCAAATACACCAAAATCAAGCAAAAGCCATTACTGCTGAAGATTTAATGCGATCCCGTTATACGGCTTTTGTATTAGCAAATGGTGATTATTTGATGCATAGTCATCATTCTAGTACGCGTCCTATTTCTGAAAAAAATGAAATTGTACGTTGGGCAAAATCAGTAAAATGGATTAAGTTAGAAGTATTAAATACAACCCAAGGTTCCAGCAATGACAACGAAGGAACCGTGGAGTTTAAAGCTTATTTTAAAGAAGGTTTTGTAACCACATATATTCATGAAAATTCCTATTTTACGAAAGAAAATGGAAATTGGGTGTATGTAGGATAGGCCAAATAAAAACGATACATTATGGCGAAAGGACCAGAGAAAAATACCAAAAATAAAGCTTTACATACCAAGCTTATGAATCGTAAAAAGAATAAACTTCAAGAAGAAAAAAAAGCCAGAGCCGAACGCTTAAAAGCGGTTGTAAAAAAGATGAACGAACAAAAAGGGGAGATGTCCTAAAGACTTACTTATCTTTACCAACTGATTTTTAGCGTAAAACTGCCTTTGTGGTTTTATTCAGACTTTTAATTTGAAATCTACTTATGGCAAATAATATCAAAGCGCAACAAGAAATTCTTGAAAAATTAAATATTTACGAATTGAATTCCATGCAGCAAGAAGCTATTGCTGTTATAGAACACTCCACCAACACTGTTATACTTTCACCCACAGGAACAGGAAAAACTTTAGCCTTTTTATTGCCTGTAATTTCACTGTTAGACCCTAAATTAAACGAAGTTCAAGCCTTGATTTTAGTACCTTCAAGGGAATTGGCGATACAAATTGAACAAGTAATCAGAGAAATGGGGTCGGGGTTTAAAGTAAATGCCATTTATGGTGGTCGTTCTATTGCTAAGGATAAAATAGAAATGAAACACACCCCATCGATTTTAATTGGTACTCCGGGTAGAATTGCCGATCATTTTGGGCAAGAACGTTTTTCCAAACAATACATCAAAACCTTAGTTATTGACGAGTTTGATAAGTTTTTTGAAGTAGGTACCGAAGAAGAAATGAAGTTCATTTTAAGTTTATTACCTACCTTAAATAAACGCATTTTAACCTCTGCCACACAAGGAATTAAAATACCAGGATTCATTCGTTTAGACAAACCAAAAGTATTGGATTATTTACATGAAAAGTCCTCAAAATTAGAACTTAAGACTGTTTTATCTAAATCGGTAAGTAAGTATTCTATATTGTTGGATTTATTGAATCATATTGGGAATCATCCGGGAATTATTTTCTGTAATACAAAAGAAAGTATAGACGAATTAGATTCCTTTTTAACCCGTAAAAAAATTGCACACGGATGTTTTCATTCTGGGATGGATCAAATAGAAAGAGAACGCACCTTGATTAAATTAAGAAATGGTTCGCATTCCGTAGTGATTGCTAGTGATTTAGCTTCAAGAGGTATTGATATTCCTGAAATGAAATACATCATTCATTTTGAATTGCCTAAAAAAGCGGAAGATTTCACGCACCGAAATGGTAGAACGGCTCGAGTAAATTCCAAAGGAACAGCTTATATTTTAAAAGGTTTAGAGGAAGAATTACCAGAATACGTTAAAAAGTCAAAAGTAGCGGATATTAAATCTCAGGCTGAAATAAAACCACCATTTTGGCAAACTTTATATATATCAGGAGGCAGAAAAGACAAAATTTCTAAAGGCGATATTGCAGGTTATTTTTTTAAACAAGGAAATATTTCACCAGATCAGCTAGGTATTATTGAATTAAAACAAGATTGCACCTTTGTAGCTGTACCGATTTCTATAGCCAAACATTTGGTTAAGAATTTAAACAATACTAAACTGAAAACTAAAAAAGTTAGGGTTAGTATTATTTAAATTTCTGGTAGGGAAGTCCGGTTTACTTTTAATTGCTTTTAGCAATTTGTTTGATATCGTTAGAAGAAATGATAGCTTGATAAGCGCTGGTTTTATTAGACAAATTTATCATAGCATTTGCAATACTTTCGGCGTCAATTATTTTATATTGATTTAATTTCCCAATAAATAAAGGTTCAATAATTTTAAAAATAATAAGACCTAATTTTTCAAAAAATCTGTATTCATTTCGTTGTCCACTTATTAATGAAGGTCTTAAAATATAGGTTCGTTTGATGTTTTGTTGTAATACATCGTGTTCCATTTCTCCCTTTGTTTTATTATAAAACACACTACTTTTGATATCAGCGCCCATTGCCGAAATCACTAAAAAAGTAGGAATATTATTGACTTTTGAAAGATTTGCGGCCGTTACTGGAATACCATAATCAATTTGTTTATACACCGATTTATCAGGCGTTTTTTTGGACGTTGTGCCAATACAACAATATACTTCATCGGCTGTAAAATCAGCTTTAAATTGTTCTAAGTTTAAAATGTTACCTATAAACTGCGATACTTTTGCAGGTAATCCTTCAATTTTGGTTCTAGAAAATAATTTTATGTTCGAATATCTTTCGTCATTAATTAATTTTTGAAGTACAATATTTCCAGTTAAACCCGTTGCACCTAATATAATAGCTGTTTTTTTCATTTTAATAATATTTAAACCAAACCAAATAATAAACAAGCAATTTAATTCAAAAGAAGTGTTTTAAACATTTGACATGATATAATTAACATTGATTTATAATAGTTTAAACCATTGATTTTATTTGAATTATGATTCTATTATGTTTTATTTTAAATAATTATATTTTGTCCTATAATTTATATTATGTAAAATAGAATTTTTAATAAAGAGTACTCTATTGTTTGTTTGATTAAAAGATTTAAAAATTGAAGGATTTAATGATTACCCTATTTATTTGGAAAGTTGAAAGTAAAAAGTCTTAAAATTTCTATTTGTTATAAAATTCCTGTTTTACAAATTTTTTCGCTCCCATTTGACCTTCCTCTATTAGAAAATAAAAGTCAACGATTGATGGTCTAATTTTTCGATTAATTGAATACTCTTGAATAAATCTAACGGTTTTTCTGAAATTTTTGTCGCCCGTTTCGTTGTCAACAATGTTTAACTTTTTAGCTACTTTCATAACAACTAAATCTGGTTTTACACAGTCGTAACCAATATCTAGCAAAAAATGAAGTAACGAAGTTGTTGATTGAAAAAAAGGAATTTTATTAGTTTTTAGTTTTGCTAAAAGTTGATCGAATCCACACCAAAAATCATAAATATCTTTTTCAGTTTTAATTGTAACTGGAATATTTGTTTGGTTTAGAATTTCTGAAAAAGAGCCAATATTTTTTATTTTTCGGGCTAAGCTTACAATATGAAATATTTTTGCTTGTTGTCTTATTCCCTTGATTGAATTCCAATAATTGTCTGCTATATCACAAGGATTAAGTTTTACAACTTTATCTATATTAAAATTCTCAAAAGCTTGATCAAATTTTCCTGATTTAAGAACTTGTTCTACAATTTCAGAATTTGAATTTTGACTATAAGCAATTAAATACGAAAGTGTTTTTAAAATTTCACTGTCGCTAGGTATGATAGTAACTATTTTGTTTTGTCGACTATTTTTTTCATTACTAAATAAAGGCTCATTTTTAAAAAGTTCAACCGTATCAATTATCTTATCAATGTCGTTAAAAATTTTTGTTTTTTCTGTCATTCTATATTTTATTACAGCCTTTTGTATTTGCTTAGAGCCAAATCATTGATCTTTTCTATAAAATACTATTTATTCATCTAATTTGAATTACGATTCCTCCAAATTTAGCTTCTTCTGCATAACATTCGATTCCCTCTACAAAACAAGTATTACTATTATACTCTTCTTCGGTATCTTCATATATTGCTTTAAATCCGCCTGAGAAATCTTCATTTCTGAATAATAATTTTCGTCCATTTTTGTCTTCAGCCTTGTTGTGACAATGATTACAAATATATTTAGGGTATCTAGGATTAAATTTCACTTTAACGCTGCAAATTGGACAATATTGATTTTCTAAATCCATGATTAGCATTTTGTATTAAAAAATTAAACCATTCATAATTCACAACTCACCATTCATAATTCACCATCAAACCAACCTAATCCCCTGCTCCTCAATCACAATTTGATGCTGCTTATACAATACTCCAATAGCGCGTTTGAAACTTTTTTTACTGAGTTGTAATACGGTTTTTATTTCTTCGGGATGACTGTTGTCGTTTAAGCCTAAGTAGCCATTGTTGCTTCTTAATTCTTGTAGGATTTTTTCAATGGTTGGATCAATGTTTTCAAAGCCTGTTTTTTGAAGCACTACATCAATTTTGTGGTCGGGTCTTATTTTTTGAATAAAGCCTTTCATTCTATCGCCAATACGTAATTCGGTAAAAACGCTGGTTTGATACAACAAACCTCGATGTAACTTATTAATAATCACATTGTAACCCAAGTCGGTTTTTCCTGCAATGATCAATTCAACTTCTTCGTTTTCGGTAACGGTAAGTTCGGTATTATCAAAAAGTTTATTGGTTTTACTGGTGGCTACTAAACGATTCGTCATTTCGTCCATATACATGTACACAAAATAACGTTTGTCTTTTTCCATGGGTGTGGCTTGTTCTTTAAACGGAACAAACAAATCTTTTTCTAATCCCCAATTTAAAAAAGCGCCAAATTTATTGATGTAATTTACTTTTAAATACGCAAAATCATTCAGTTGAATATAGGGTTTTAAAGTAGTAGATACGGGTCTTTCTTCGTGATCTAAATACACAAAAACAGTCAACTCATCCCCTATGTTAAAACGTCTGGGAATATATTTTATTGGGAGTAAAACATCGTGTTCTCCGTCAGTTAAAAACAATCCTACCGAAGTATCGCGGGCTATAGTGAGCGTATTAAATTTACCTATTTCTATCATAATTTTTGTAAAACACAAAAGTAACTGATATTGTTAAGATTTTTGAGAAATTTTAAATCTGTTTCATTTCAAATACCATTTTCAACGCCTATTTTTACGGAGAATTTGTAAAAAGGTAAAAATGCTGTATTCCGATATTCCGCAGGCGCAAGGTGTGATTGAATTGATAAAATCTTACGAAATCAAGCACATTGTGATTTCACCAGGTTCCCGAAATGCTCCTTTAACCATTGGATTTAACGAAGATGCCTATTTTACTTGTTATAGCGTGGTGGATGAACGTTGCGCTGGATTTTTTGCCTTAGGCATTGCCCAACAAATGCAACAGCCTGTAGTTGTAGTATGTACCTCGGGTTCCGCTTTATTGAACTATTACCCTGCCCTTTCCGAAGCTTTTTACAGCCAAATACCTTTAATTGTTTTATCGGCCGACAGACCGCTGAATAAAATAGATATTGGCGACGGACAAACCATACGTCAACAAAATGTGTTTGCCAATCACACTTGGTTTAACGCCAATTTAACCGAAGATTGGACGACTGAAAACAATGATTTAATCAATCAAGCGATTCAACAAAGTATTGCAAATAAAGGTCCTGTGCATATAAATGCGCCTTTTGAAGAACCTTTGTACGGTACAACCACTACCCTTTCGGCTGTTGTCAACAAGCTTCCGAAAGAAAAATTAGTGCGTACACTTCCGCAATTGGAATGGAATATTTGCACTGAATCATGGGAAAATGCATCTAAAAAACTCATTTTGATAGGTTCCTTAAACGAACATCAAATCAGCGAAGAAACCCTACAAAATTGGATGAACGACCCAACGGTTGTGGTGTTTACCGAAGTGCAATCTAACATCAGAAATCAAAAGTTTATTAATTCTATTGACACTTTAATAACCAGTTTCAAAAGTGTTGATTTTGAATGTTTTAAGCCTGAAATTTTAGTTACTATTGGTGGGATGATTGTTTCCAAAAGAATCAAATCTTTCTTAAGAAAATACCAACCCCAAGAGCATTGGCACATAGACGAATTACGGGCTTACGACACCTTTGAATGTTTGACTAAACACGTAAAATTACAGCCCGAAGTTTTTTTTGAAGAGCTGTACAGTCGTGTGCAAGAAATCCCTGCTTCTGAATATCAAACCAGCATTTTAAAACTTAAAATACAACGCCAACAAAAACAAGCGCAATTTGCCCCAACAGTTCCGTTCAGTGATTTTTATGTGTATGATGAATTGCTAAAAAAAATCACCCCTAACTTTCAATTACAAATTGGCAATAGTTCGGCTATACGATATGCGCAATTGTTTGAAATACCCGCAGATTTAGCAGTATTTTCCAACCGAGGCACTAGTGGCATTGATGGCGCTACTTCTACCGCGGTGGGTGCGACCGTAGGACAAAACAAGCCAGTTATTTTATTGACTGGCGACATTAGTTTTTTTTACGACAGCAATGCGCTTTGGAACAATTACATTCCGGATAGTTTTAAAATAGTAATCATCAATAATTCTGGCGGAGGAATTTTTAGAATTTTACCTGGGCATCAAGAAAAACCCGTATTTAACACCTATTTTGAAACCCAGCATCAGCTCAATGCTTCTCACCTAGCCCAAATGTTTGGTTTTGAATACTTCCAAGCGCAAGACAAATCTAGCTTTCAAACCAACTATCAAATGTTTTTAAACAGTCCTAAAAAAGCCATTTTTGAAGTTTTTACTCCAACTGAAGTAAATGATGTGGTGTTGAAGAATTATTTTAAATTTTTGGAGGATTAACTGATAACCTTCTTAATAAATCAATTTAAAAATTAGTAAATCATCAATTTTGATGTTTTTCAGAACAAACTGAGTTTAAAAATAGTACTCCCCCTCCTTGTTTTATTACATTTGGAGAATATTTAAAACCCATTTTAATATGAAAAAACTACTTTTAAAAAAATTGATTTTGCTAATCATCGTCCTGGTATGGTGCCAAAACACTCAGGCTCAAGATGTAAAGGATGATGTAATGCTACAAGGATTCTATTGGGATTCTTACAAAAACGCTAAAGTAACTGCCGAAGGAGGTACTTATGGCTACCTAAAAAAGATGTTGCCCGAGTTGGCTGCTTCACAATTCGATTTAATTTGGTTACCTCCTCCTAGTGATGGATTCGATAATGGTTATTTACCTAAACAATTGTTTTTATTTGATTCTAATCATGGAACTACGGCGCAATTAACTAGTTTAATTACCGACATGAAAAGCAGAAACATGCACGCCTTGGCGGACATTATTGCCAATCACCGCAATGGAACCTTTAGCACTAAAGGGTTTACCAACCCAACTTGGGGTTGTGATGCCATTGTTTCTAATGACGATTGGAGTACTGGTGGATGTGGTGGTTTAGACGAAGGTGAAGGTTTTAATGGTGTGCAAGATATTGATCACCGACCACTTGCTGTTCAAAATGGATATAAAGAATACTTAAGTCGTTTAATGACTGCTGGTTTTGACAGTTGGAGATTTGACTTCTCTAAAGGATATCCTGCTAAATACATGTCGGAATACAGAGCCTCTACACCTACAAAACCTTATATTTCTATTGCCGAATATTGGGATGGAAATGTTACCAGTTTAAAAAACTGGATTAATACAACTACACAAACGTTGTCGGGTACAACAGATAAAACTTCTGCTTTTGATTTTCCGTTGTTCTATATTTTAGAAAGATCAATCCGAAACAATAGCTTTTCGGAATTAAACTTTTCGGGTCGTATGCCAGGTTTGGCAGGTGAAAATGGTTTTGCAGAGAAAGCGGTTACTTTTTTAGAAAATCACGACACTGCCAGACATAATAATGGTGCGGGGGAATTTCAAACGACTGAAAAACAAATGAAAGGATACGCTTACATTTTAACGCATCCGGGTATTCCTATGGTATTTTTACCGCATTACGAAGCGAACAAAGTAAAAATATCAGAATTAATTGCCGTAAGAAAAAACAACGGAATTAATGCTTGGAGCGGTATTGTTATTTCAAATTCAGGAAGTTTTTATTCTGCCATAATTGATGGTAAAGTAGCCGTAAAAATTGGTGCAGGTGCTTGGTCTCCAGCAGGAACAGGTTGGATATTAAGAACTTCAGGCGTAGATTATGCCGTTTGGGACAAAGCTGTTGCGCCCATTGCACCCGAAGTAACTATTTCACCAGCAGGTGGAAATTTTGTAACAGGCACAACGGTAAACGTAACTTTATCGGCTAATGTAAATACCTCAACTATTTTTTACACTTTAGATGGCTCTACACCTACAATCAATTCACTTTCAGCAATTGGTACTAAAGTATTACCTATTACCACTAATACAACGGTAAAAGCTTTTGTAAGAAATGTGGCTGGGGTAAGTTCGGCTGTTAAAACAGAAATCTATACGTTTAGTGCTCCTACAGCTTTTAAAGTTTATTTTAAAAAACCAACTACTTGGAAATCTACGATTAACGTGCATTATTGGAGCGCTGTACCTACGGGAACGGCAAGTTCTTGGCCAGGTATTGCCATGACTAAAGATTGTGGGGATTGGTACGTGTTTACATTCCCTGTTGGAATTAACGCAGCCAATTTGTTATTTAATGATGGCGCTAGTGGTAATAAAACTATTGATTTAAATAATGTTTCAGGCACAAAATATTACGATAATGCTTGGTTGAATTCTGAACCTGTTAACAGATGTCCGGTAACTTTACCCGAAGTAAGTATTTCACCAGCAGGTGGAAATTTTGCAACAGGAACAACAGTAAACGTAACTTTATCGGCTAATGTAAATACGTCAACTATTTTTTACACGTTAGATGGCTCTACGCCTACTATCAATTCACTTTCAGCAATTGGTACTAAAGTATTACCTATTACCACTAATACAACCGTAAAAGCTTTTGTAAGAAACATAGCAGGTGTAAGTTCAGCTATTAAAACTGAAACATATACGTTTAGTACTCCAACGGAATTTACTGTTTACTTTAAAAAACCAACCAATTGGAATTCTGCCGTAAAAATTTATTATTGGAATCCAACAGGAACAGCTCCTGCAGTAACTTGGCCAGGAGTTGCCATGACTAAAGATTGTGGTGATTGGTATAAATTCACTTTCCCGAATACGGTAAGTGCAACCAACTTAATTTTTAACGATGGTACTTTAAAAACAGTAGATTTAATTGCAGCGGCTGGAATCAGATTTTACGATAATGCTTGGTTGAATTCTGAACCTGTTAACAGATGTCCTGTAACTTTACCCGATTTAAATATTTCACCAGCTGGTGGAAATTTTGCAACAGGCACAACGGTAAACGTAACTTTATCGGCTAATGTAAATACTTCAACGATTTTTTATACGTTAGATGGCTCTACTCCTACAATCAATTCACTTTCAGCAATTGGCACAAAACTTTTACCAATTACCAATAATACAACCGTAAAAGCTTTTGTAAGAAACATAGCAGGTGTAAGTTCAGCTATAAAAACTGAAACCTATACTTTTAGTGCCGCTACTACTTTAACCGTGTTTTTTAAACCACCAACAACATGGGCTGGAACACCAAAAGTATATTACTGGAGCCCTGTTCCTGCAGGAAGTGTTGCCAACGTAAATTGGCCGGGAGTAAACATGACGCTTGATGTAAATGGATTTTACAAACACACCATTGTAGGGCCAACATCCATCAACTTAATTTTTAATAACGGAAATAGTGGTTCAAGCAATCAAACCCCTAACCTATTAAATAAAACCAATGGGTATTCATATACTTGGGGAGTAACCGCTGCCAAAGAAGGTGAATTTGTTGAAACACCATTAACTTCGGTTTATCCAAATCCTGTAAGTGACATTTTGTTTATCGAAGGAAGTTCTAGTGTATTTACTTATCAAATGACTTCTTTACAAGGTGTTGTAGTAAAACAAGGGATTTCTGCCCATAGCATTAATGTAAATGACCTAAGTGAAGGATTGTATATTTTACAAGTACAGTTCGAAAACGGAGAACAACTACAACAAAAAATCATTAAAAAATAATCACCATTTTATAATACTCAAAAGGCTGTCCGTAAAACGACAGCCTTTTTTTGTTGATGAATAGCAGATTATTGAACAAAACAAAACCGCCTAAAGATTGCTCCCTAGGCGGTTTCTACTCAAAAAAACAATAATCTTATGAAAAATTATTTAGCGGGAATAATGTCTATTACTACCGTACGGTTGTAAAAACGTTCTTCTGGATGTTTGTTTTCAAAGGGTGATAAAGTTTCGTTTTCACCAAAAGACTGCACTTCAAAAGTGACATCTTTACGGTTTAATCTAGCTAATTCGGTATCAAAAATAGCTTTTACATCAGCGGTTCTGGCTTCAGAAAGTTTTTGATTGTACTCCGCATCACCAATACTATCGGTATAACCATGTATCATTACTTTTCCATTGGTAGGAATTTTAGGGATAATAGTTTCCGCAATATATTTTTGATACATGTCTTTGGCTTTAGATTCATTGAATTCATAAATAATACTGAATCTCATAGCTTCTTCTGTTTGTGTAGGTGTCCAAAGTTCCATATGAATGGGCACTTCTTTTTCTACTAACACATTCGCTTTGGTTACTCCGATCATTTTTACTTTATACTCTCCTTGTAAATTAGTTCCTAAGATGGTTTTACTTGGAATAGACACTTTGTCTTCGGTATAAGGTCCAAAAGATTGAATAGTTCCTTTAGCGTCTTTTATTTGCATAGACCAAGAAGTATATAATACAGAAGCTCCGTCGTTGTTAAAAACAATATAGCTATCTAATGGTGCTTCTTGTAAAGCAATGATTTCAACTGGTTTTAAAGGTAAATCAGCGGTGTTTTTAAATTCCATTAGTAATTCTGATGAACTACTTTCAATAGAAACTCTACGGTCACCTTCGCGCAATGCCACTAACTCTAATTTACCTCCTGGTTGTTCAGATGGAACTTCTGGTTTACCTCTACCTTCGGTTTTAATTCTGCTTGGATTAATTAAGAATACTTCTACTAAATATTTTTTAATAGACTCAGACATTTTTAAACCATCGGCATTTCCTTTTTCAGAAGAACCTACTAAGGTTATGGTACTGGCTGGATATTTTTGCATACGATCACCTAAAATATTCAAGATGTTATAATATACCATCATTTGTCGTTTAGAACGACCGTCTAATTTTTGAGAGTTGTAAGCTTGTAATTGATCTTCTTTAAAGTCTTTAACTTCTTCTTTTTTAAGCATAACGTATCGGCTTGGAATCTCGGTAGATTCTAAATCAAAAAACACATAGTTACGTAAAGGAAAAGTTTCTTTTACAATTCTTTCTTTAGGGACATTTTTAGGTGCAATCACAGTAAAAATAGCGGTTTGCGTAGGCAAAACTGCTGCTTCTACTTTGGTTTCTACCAAAGTTCCTCTACCAAATTTTAAAGCTACTCCTGCTCTTATGGTGGTTAAATTCCAAGATTCAATAGAACGTGGGTCTTGACCAAAATAAGGATGAAAGGCTACAAATGGGGAAAGCATAAATTGGGTAGGATTTTTTCTAGAAGATAATTCAATGTCATACCCCATTCCTATTTGCATAGAAATGATGTTTTTATTGGTGTTACTAAAATCTCCTTTAACATCTGCACCTTTTACTTGCTCTGGAAAAGCGGGGTTAATGTCTTGTTGGTAAACAAATCCTTTATCTAAATTAATAGCTAATCTAGGACCTCCATAAAGGTAAAAATTAGATCTAAAGGGTGCGAATCGAATACTAGGTTCAATAGTAATGTAGTTTAGATTAGCCGACAAATCCGCAGGGCAATCACAAGCTGTTTTTACTTGATCAAAATCTCCTTTACGGCTATCGTAACCTGCTTGAAACATAAATCCAAATCTTGAATCTTGTTTGTGGTATTCAATCACTGGGGCTAAAAATAATCCAATACCAAATCCTTTATGAAAAGTAGCCGGAGGAGTAAAATTTTCATTCAATTTAAAAGTAGAACCTTCGTAAAAGTTAAAATTGGCCCCACCAGCTAAACCAAATCTCCAAGAAGGTTTAGTATAGGTTTGTTCTTTAGGTTGATCCTGAGCCGAAGCCGTTAAACACACCATTAAAACTAAAATACTTACGGTTAAATAAGTTAATAGGTTTTTAGGTAAATGTAACGTCAAAGACGGCTTACAATTAATGTTATTATTCATGTTGATGTATTTTATATTAATATTTTATTTATAAAACCCTTCCTTAAAAAGGAAGGGTTCTTTTTATTTATTGGTTAGGAACGTTAATCGTAGTGTTTACCATGGTAACCGAAGCTACTAATGATATAGCTCTACCATTTAACACAGTTTGTACAGCATTACCAGCGGTTGAAAAAGTAACTCCAGCTGTAGCAATAATGTTACCTGTCATTACGCCCCCTCCTGCTCCATTAATGGTTGCAGCACTACCCACATACCAAAACACGTTTTTAGCAGCGGCACCACCGATTAATTTTACACTTCTGGCTCCTGCTGGGCCAGCAATACCAACAGTTAATCCTGAGGCTGTTTGAAAAATCCAAACGGCATTAGGATCACCTTTACCATCTAAGGTTAAGTCACCATTGCTAATTTTAAAAGTACCACTAGCTGATTTATAAATCCCTGGTGCTAAGGTTAATCCACCTAATTCTCCAGCTCCTGGATCAATTCCTCCTGGTTTAGATGCCGGTGAAATACTTAGGTAAGCCGCATTAGCATCTAATAAACCATCTGATGCAATTTTAAAGGAAGCTGCGGTTCCTGGTGCTGGTGGTGCAGTAAAAATATCTCCCGTTACATTTCCTACATTTAAAGGCGTTTCGGTATACACTGCATTACTGTCGTGAAAACCAGTTACTAAAGTAGAAGCTGCAGTAGTAGCGATGCTTCCGTTGTTAATTACCGTGTTTAATCCTTGATTGGTTATTCCTGCGTTTCCACCAAAAGCACCAAAAGCTGCTGCTCTACCTAAACTAGGTGCAGGTATAGGGATTACATCGTTTAAAGTAGTGAAATCCCAAACTTTATCATTTGCTAAAGCAAATCCGTTAGTGTTTTTAGCTCCTGTAGTAATGGTTACCGTGTAAACTGTATTAGATAACAAACTACTATTAGGATTAAAAGTAGCGGTTGTTCCATTGTAAGAAACCGTACCCGCCACTGCGTTATTACCATTTTTAACAGTAAAAGTAGTTCCTGTAATCGTTAATGGATCCATAGGAACACTAAAAGTCGCGGTAATGGTTTTATTTAAAGCCACACCTGTTGCATTGTCCAAAGGATCAGTTAAAATTACTGTTGGCAATGTATTGTTAAGCGTGGTAAAATCCCAAACTTTATTATTTGCCAAAGCAAATCCGTTAGTGTTTTTAGCTCCTGTAGTAATGGTTACCGTGTAAACTGTATTAGACAACAAACTACTGTTAGGATTAAAAGTAGCGGTTGTTCCATTGTAAGAAACCGTACCAGCTACTGCATTAGCTCCGTTTTTAACGGTAAAAGTAGTTCCTGTAATGGTTAATGGATCCATAGGAACACTAAAGGTTGCCGTGATGGTTTTGTTTAAAGCTACACCTGTTGCATTATCTAAAGGATCAGTTAAAATTACCGTTGGTGCAATAAAATTAGAAGTGGTAAAACTCCAAACATAATTAGCAGCCATTGCAAATCCATCTTTACTTTTTACTCCTGTAGTAAGTGTAGCCGTGTAAACAGTATTCATATCTAAAGGATTGGTAGGATTAAAACTAGCGGTTGTTCCCGTATAAGTTACTGCTCCTGCTACGGGTACATTCAAATTATTTTTAACTAAAAATGTAGTGTTTGAAATGGTTGTAGCGTCTAAAGGAATATTAAATATTGCCGTAATGGTTTTATTCATTGCTATTCCTGTAGCAGTATTTAACGGGTCAGTTAAAATTACTGCTGGTGGTGTAGTATTAATCGTGGTAAAATTCCAAGTATAATTACCTAACAATGGATTACCCAAGGTATTTTTTGTACCTGTAGTAATGGTACTGGTGTAAACCGTATTAGAAAGTAATGGTGTACTTGGTGTAAAAGTAGCCGTATTAATTAATTCGTCATAAGTAACGACTCCTGGTACAGCCAATAAACCATTTTTAACCATAAAGTTGGCAGCTGTAATGGTTAATGGATTCATTGGAACGCTGAACTTAGCGGTAATTACTGAATTTAAAGCTACTCCTGTAACGTCTGGCAAAGGCGAAGTTAAAATTACGGTTGGCGAAACGATTACCCCTGTGGTAAAACTCCAAACATAATTCTGTTGAATTGCATTTCCTAAAAGATCTTTTACCGTAGTGAATACCGTTCCTTTATAGGTAGTATTGGGCAATAGATTTTCAGAAGGCTCAAAATACATGGTGTTTTTAGCAGTATTGTAGGTTACTGTACCTTCTACTGTTGCAGTAGTTTTTAAAGCCGTGTCTTTGGATGCTGCTGGATTAACAAGTGTAAATGCACCTGAGTTTATCGTTAAAGGATTCATTTTTTGATTGAAGGTAACTTCAATAATCTGGTTAAGCGAAACACCAGTTGCTGAACTCGTCGGATCGGTAGAAATTACGATGGGACAAACACCCACGGTTTCTTGATAATCGTCTTTTTTGCAACCAGCAATTAATACAGCAACCAATAAGGTAAATACTGTTAATAGCTTTTTTGTCTTCATTGTTTTTTTGAATTATTTAATAAATAAGTTAATTAGGGACAAAGGTTACTCCACTTACGAAACATTTCGTTATACATTAAAAACTAGATGTTACATAATTCACATGTTTATTTGCGTTACTGACTGAGGGCTTTGCCGAAGCTCCTTTAAAACCCAAAAACCTGCTTAAATAAGCAGGTTTTTGGGTTTTAAAGAGCGACGCCCGAAGGCAGGACCTTGCTTTTTTGCAAGGGAACGCCTAAAAGAGATTAGGATTACAACAAATGATTAGGTACTTGGTATTGTAACAATTCTACAGGGGTTTGAGGCGTAGTAAAATACTGGTCATGCGTTAATTTTGCCATTAGATAACTGATGGTAGATTCGGCTCCTTGATTTAGGTTTACATAGTCTTCTTCTAGCCCATCGTAACACCCTCCGGTGCATGGATTATACACGATTTGGTGTAAATGGTTGTTGCCTAAAAACCAACTAAAGGCTATTTCCATTTTATTTATATAGTCTTCATTTTTAAATACTTCGTAAAACTTACTTAAAGCTAAAATGGTATAAGAAACATCTATGGGTTGTTCTCCGCCTATGGCTTTAGGGGAAACATCTTCTCCCTTAAACAACCATCCTTTATTAGAGATTACATTGATGCTGTTGTGGGTAAAAATATTTTCTAATAAAAAATCAAAAGTAGATAAGGCTACTACTTTATAAAGAGGATTTTTAGTGGCTAACCATGCGCATAAAATAGCTTCGGGTAACACGCTGTTTCCGTAGGTTAAGTAGCTTTCAAACCAACGCCAATCTGCATCGGTTTCGTGTTTATACATTTGTACTAATCGATTGCTTAGTTCTATAATGATGGTTAAATATGCTTCGTTTTTTTGTTGTAATTGGGCAAAATACAAACCTTTTACAACAAAAGCCATGGCTCTGGTGGAATGTATTTCTAGTACGTTTTTTAAAGCACACTCTAGGGTAATTAGGGCTTCGGTACGTATGTTTTCGGGAATTTCTTTTGTAGCTATTAAGTAACCCAAGGCCCAAATGGTTCTTCCGGTAGCGTCTTCTAAATTTTCAATGTGGTTTTGTTCTGTAAATTTTTGATTTTCATCTACATAGTTTAAAAAATAACCGCTGGGTTGTAAACAAAAACTGATAAAATCGGTATAAATTGTAATGTATTTGATATCGGCTGGGTCTTGTGTTAGTTCAAAGTGTTTACAAAAGGCGACCAACGCTCGTGCATTATCGTCTAAGGTATAGCCCGAACTATAATCGGCTTGATTGATTTTAGAAAATTGTATGATTCCAAAATCGGTGGTCATATTTTTAAGGTGATCCAGATTGGTTTTAGGAACGCTGTACTGTAATTTAATTTGTCCTCTGCTGATGTCTTCGAACAATAAAGCATGTGCTATGGCTGAGTTTTCCCATGCGGTAGGTGCCATGCGGTGTAATGCGTTTAAACAAATATTTTTTCGTTGTTCTTCGTTATGAAGTAAACTGTTAATGGCCAGGGTTAATTGATGTGAATTTTCAAAATCAATAATAATTCCGGCATCGTTTCGGAATACTTCTCGGGCATGCGGAATAGGTGTTGATATTACGGGACATCCACAACTTATGGCATAAGAAAAAGTACCACTTACGGCTTGGTTAGGGTCTTTAGAAGTGAATAAATAGATGTCGCTTAGCTGTAAATATTCCAGTAAGGTAGGTAAAGGCAAGAATTGGTTAATGAATATAACGTGTTCTTGTAATTGGTTTTCTACCACTAAGGCCTCTAAATAGTTTCTGTATTTTTCTCCGTCTTGTTTTACTACAGACGGATGTGTTTTTCCGATGACTAAAAACAATATATCGGGATTGTTTTTAATAACTTCTGGCAAGGCTAGCAAAGTAGTTTCGATGCTTTTTCCTGAACTTAATAAGCCAAAGGTGGAAAGCACTTTTTTACCCACTAAACCATATTTGTTTTTAAGTTCTTCTGTATTTAAATGCGGAACTAAATGGGTGCCATGGGCTATAATGGTTATTTTTTCTTGAGGAATTTCATAATCGTAAGTAAGTATTTGAGCCGATGATTTGGTCATGACTATAATAGAGGCCGAAGCTTCTGCCATTTGCTGTACTTGTAATTTTAATAGGCTTTTTGGGTGTGGTAATACGGTATGAAAAACAAGAATTACGGGTTGTAATATTTCATTTAAAAAATCTAAAAAGTTTTCTTCTTGATTTTTAAATAATCCAAACTCATGTTGTATCAATACACTTTTAATATTCGTGTTTTGATTGATGTTTTGAGCTATTTTTTTAAAACTTTCAGGTTCACTAGTGTTTAAAACATAAGATATATCTGCTGTGTAATGATGTTTTTCGTTATTGGATTCTAAGGGGCAAATTTTAACTTTAAAAGAGGCTCCAAATTGATTTTCTAATGCTTTGATTAAATCGGAAGAATAAGTGGCTATACCACATTCTCGGGGTGGATAGGTGGTAATGATTAATATTTCGGGAAGTTCTTTTTCAAAAACAGGAATGGCAGCTCCATTAAGTTGGTAATTGCCTGTGTAGCTTTTTTGAACAGTATTTTCGGAGATTTTATTTTTCATTTTTAGGAGTATTAAGCATTAATTCTGTTAATAAAGCAGATATACTAATGGTTGCGCAAGCTATGCGTTCGTCGGCTGCACCGTAATAAATGTAAAGCGTATCACCGATGACTACAGCTCCTGTAGGAAAACACACATTATTAACTTCTCCTTTTAGCTCCCAAGAAAGTTCGGGTTTAAATAAAGGATATGGTAGTCGGGCAATTTCTTTTTGAGGATTTTCTAAATCTAATAAAGCGGCACAAGCTGCATATACATATCCTTTTAAAGTATCTTGTACGGAATGATAAATAATTAACCAACCTTTTTCGGTTTCAATAGGTGGACATCCGCCTCCCATATAACTGATTTCATGAGGATATTTTGGAGACAACGTAATACTTTCATTAAAACGTAAAAAGTAATTCTGCCAAAAATCAACCGTTAACTCTTCTATGTTAGTAATAGAATTTACAATTTGAATATCTGGCTTTACGCGGTGTAAAAAATGAATTTTTCCGTTGATTCTTCTAGGAAAAAAAATTACATTTTTATCCCATACATACACGGGTTTTCCCTTTCTTTCCGTTACCTTATGATGTTCGTTATAACGCAAATATTTTTCGTTGATTACGCCTTTAGATCCTGCTAAACGACTAAATTCTGCATAAGTCATTTGAGGCACTATAATCCCCTTCTTTTCCCAATTCACTAAATCAGTTGATGTGGCTAAAGCTCCTAAGGCATTTACACCATCGTATGCGGTATAAGTTAAGTAGTATAAGTCGTCTATTTTTACAATTCTGGGGTCTTCTACCCCATGCACTTCATAATCAAACTGAGGAAAAATTATAGGCACATCAGACCGTTCATGAACAACTAATGGGTTTTGTAAATTACAATATCCTACACTGGAATAGTTGCCTTTACTCACTGCTCGGTAAAACATATGAATGGTGTCTCCTACTAAAATCGTCGCTGGATTTAAAACACCTTCATTTTCGAATCCCCTAATTGTTTTCTCTAGAATTATCCCTTCCTTTTTTACCTGTATCATTTTTAATAAATTTTAAAATAGATTTCCCTACATTTTTAAATATAGATGGATGCGAAGTGACTAAATTGGTTACCCCGTATTGTAGTACATTACCCAATACTTGTTTTATGAAGCTGCGCGAGGCACCTACAAATAAGGATTTTGAAAGTATGCCTGTGCCTAACCCTATGCCTGTTTCTAAAACCGTATTTTTAATTTCGGTAGATCCTGAAATTTCTTGAAGCATGTGCTTCACTAAATTAACTGGTTTTAAACTTTGGTAAGTGAGGTAAAATTGTTGTTGAATGGCTTGTTTTTGGACTAGTCGCTGTTCTTGAAGTTGTTGAATAGCATTTTTCAAATCCTGTTGAGTTTGTATCATCATCATTAGTGAAGGACTTTTTTGATTAATAATTCGCTCATGGGTTTTTTAACCACGCGCTGCAAATAGAACAGACATATTAGTCCTACTATAAAATAAAATCCTGCTACGATAAAAAAACCGTAGTAGGATTTTACAAAAAAGTCTCCTAAATAAAGTGCGACTCCAAAAGATAAAATAAAAAACGATACGCCTAAAAATATCCAACTAACGATGCTTGAAAATAATGAAATTAACAGATCTACAGAGGTATCTAATATGGTGAGTTTTAACCACTCTAAAGTGGTCTGACTATACTTTTCGGTTTGTTGAAATAATTCTTCTATTAAACTTTCGGGTGATGCCATCAATTACTTTTTATAGTCCATTTACTTTAGAAACTCCTTTTTCTCCTGCACGAACTACTTCTTCTTTTGCGGTTTCAAATTGTTTAGCAATTTCATCGGTTAATTCGTTATACTTTATACCAATTTCGTCTACATAAAATTTACCTTTTTTAAAGATTCTCTTACGAGTTTTTACACCTTTAGCGGGTGCAAATAAAATTCCTAAAGCGGCTCCTACAACTACTCCTGCTAATGCTCCAAGCAATACTTTTCCTGTATCCATGATTTTTTTATTTGATTAAATTAATTAATGTAAGTTCGTTCCATAAAAGGCAATATGGGTTACACAATTATATATACGAGTTATATAATTCCCATGTTTTTAAAAAGGGAACTTCTTTTTAATGACTTTTAATAAGTTAGGGGGTAATTTAATTTTAGCAGCAGGCTTTTCTATTTCGCCAATTAAAAAACCGAACGGTTTTAAAGACTCAAAATTGTCCGACACTATTTTAAACATCGCAATTAAAGGTATCGCCAAAAATATGCCTGGAATACCCCAAAGCAATTCGCCAAGTATTAAAGCAATAATAGTAAACAAAGTATTTATTTTTACTTGCGAACCCACAATTAAAGGTTCTAAAATCCAGCCTTGAATCAACTGAACAGTTCCGTAAATAACTATAATTCCGATAATTAAAGTGGAATCTCCACCTTGCGCTATGGCTACTAATACAGTTATGGTGGTGCCTACAATGTTTCCTATAAACGGTACGATTTCTAGCACCCCACACAAAACAGCAAAAAACACTGCATTTTTAACGCCTATAACACTAAAACCTACACCATACATAACCCATAAACAAACAATCATTTTAGATAAACCTAAAAGATATTGTTGTGATACCACAGCTACTTTGTATAGTAAAATTTCTAATTCGTCTTTTTTAGATTTTGAAAATTGAAGTATAAATTTTTTAATGTGGTTGCGGTAATACAACAAACCTAAAATGTAAACCAAAATCAGTAAAAAATTACCCACAATAGCCGATAAAGAGTCTGCTATAACGGGAATAATACTGGCAAAATTTTGTTGTTGGTCATTAATTAATTGGCCTTGCTTTTTTAAGGTGATACCAAAATTATTGAGTATGAATTGTTGTGCAGAGTCGTACGCTTCAAAGGCTAGTTTTTTTATAAATACAAAATCTTCGCTCAACATGGCAATTTGTCCGCCCAATAAAGCGCCTAATCCTGTTATAAATAACAACAAACTAAACACACAAAATACAGCCGCTAACCCACGGGGAATTTTTTTAGATTCCATCCATTTACAAAAGGGCAGAAAAAAGGTGGCTATTACACCACCTATAAACAAAGGCATTAAAAATTCCTTTGTAAAATATAATCCCAATACAATTAAAAAAAGTACGGTTAATTTTTGAATTACTTCAATTCTAGATATTGTCATAGATAGAATGTTATTTGATAAAAATCAAGCAACAAATATTATCCCCTATCGTATTAAATCTATTACACTTTAATAAAAATGAGTTACATAAATCACATGTTTGTTCTGTTACTTTGAAAGCGTTTTAAACGCCTTTCCTAAATAATTAATCACATCGGTAATTAATAAACTTTCCATACTTTGATTTTTCAATGCCAAATCGGCGGCTAATCCGTGAAGGTAAACACCCAATTGTGCAGATTCAAATGCGGAATATCCTTGGGCTAAAAAAGCACTAATCATACCTGTTAAAGCATCACCCGATCCGCCCTTGGCTAAACCGGCATTGCCTGTTGTATTATAATACGATTGGTGGTGGGTTGTAACTAACGTTTGGTGGTCTTTTAAAACAATTACAACGTTAAGTTCCGTTGCTTTTTGTATCGCTTTTTTTCGTCGTTCCTCAACGGTAGTATGTTCTCCAAACAAACGATCAAATTCTTTAGGATGTGGCGTTAAAATACTATGTGGTGGAATTTGTAAAAAAAGTGTAGGGTTTGCCGCTATTATATTTAAAGCATCAGCGTCTAAAACTAGTGGTTGTTTACTTTGTAAAATAGATATAAGCATTTTTTTAGAAGCATTATCTGTTCCCAAACCCGGCCCAATACCAATGCTGGAATAAAGTGCTGTGTTTTCTATTTTATTTTCACGAAAAATTAGCATGGCTTCGGGGCGTGCTATTTGTAAAATATATCTTTCAGACTTTGGTACACTAACGGTTAATAAACCGCACCCCGAACGTAAACAAGCACTGGCTGCAATTACAGCTGCACCCATTTTTCCGCTTGCTCCTGCTATCAATAATACATGTCCATTTTTACCTTTATGCGAGGTTTTTTCTCGGGGTTTAAAAACGGATTGTATGTGTTTTTTAGTCAGTAAATTCATTTTTAAAGAATCTTAATTATATTTTAAATGTCGTTATAAATCATGAATTTTCAGCTAATCTTCAAAAATTTCTGCGGATAGCTTTTGATCTAAATTATACACATCATTTCTAAAATTAAGCTGATTGTTTGCATCTACCCAAGTGGTAAAATAAACAATATAAACTGGTATTTTAGGTTGTATTGAAATTGATTTATTGTGATTGGTTTGCAGAACGGAATCTATTTTTGATACATTCCACAACGGATTATTTTTTAAAATATAAATGGCTAATTTTTTAGGATTTTCTACTCTAATACAACCGTGGCTAAAGGCTCTATTAGATTCTTCAAATAAATATTTTGTAGGTGTATCGTGTAAATAAATATCATAATTATTAGGGAATAAAAATTTCATTTTCCCTAAAGCATTATGTGCTCCAGGTTTTTGTCGAATGGTAAACGGTACTCCTTTTTCATAGTTATCCCAATTAATATCCTTAGCGTTTAAAATATGTTTGCCATCATATATTTCCATTTGATGATTATCTAAATAAGAAATGTTTTCTTTAATTTTTGGTAAAATCTCTTTTTCAATAATACTTGTAGGAATATTCCAATACGGGTTTAATACAATTTGTGATACTTTTCCTTTAAAAATAATGGTCTGATTTACTGATTTTCCTACTACAACATTGGTACTCCAAACCGATTTTTGATTTTCAATGATTTGTAATTTAAATTCCGGGATATTTACCCATAAATAATTGGTTTCCATAGTTACGGGCATCCATCGTAACCGTTCCATATTAATTATAATTTGTTTGATACGGTACTCAATGGTTCTGTTTAATTCGGTGATTGTAGCTTGGTTTAATTGTCCGTTTGGCTCTATACCCATACGTTTTTGGTAATTCTTAATAGCCTTTTGTAACGCAACTGTAAAAACCGAAGTGGTATCATTAACGGCTAAATCGGATGTTAAAAACAAATGCTGTTTTACTTGAGCAATGCTTGAACTTACATCGTTAATATTTAGTGTTTTGTTTGGGGTTTTTATAATCGGAAACCCTCCTTTTTGTTGAATGATTCGGTAAATTCTTAATTTTTTCTTTAGTTGGGTATAAAAAACCGACAAAGGTTCGTCAGCAGATTCTGAAGCTAATAAATGTGTAAGGGTTTGTTCTAGCTTTTTTTTACTCCGAGGAATATACCAATCCAAATTTTTAGGCGATGTTTTTATGCCTGAATAGGCTTTATGCGCATATTTAAAATAAGTGGCTGTTAATAAAACATCTAATTGTAAGGTGGTATTATGGTTTAATTTTGATTGGTTTGGGTTTGAAAAGAACTGATTTAACTGCTCGTTTTCTAGTGAATTATCGGCAAAATCGTATTTATAATTTTGTAATTGATTATAAAAAGTAACAGCATTAAGACTTAGTCCATTGGGTGTGAACCAAGCCATTTTATAATTTCTGTTTTTGTAAAATTGAAGTACTTCGGTAAGGTTGTTTTTTAAAGTTTGATTTTTATGTAATAAAGTAGTGATACTAATACTGTCTGTCAACAGACTTTCTGACTGAATTACAGTAGCCTCTGATTTTTTACATTGAACTACAAAAAATACAGTAAATAACAATAGTGTTTTAACTATAATTCGTAATTGATTTTTACTCATTATGTTATTCGTAACCACTTTTTATAACTGTTAAAACCATTTTAAAACGCCCATTGGGTAATACACTATTGGGGGCATGAGCTGGTATTACTATGGATTGTCCTGTTTCTAATACGTGCGATTCTTTGTTGATAACGATTTCTGCTTTACCATCTATTACCTGTGCAAAGGTGTCAAAAGGGGTTGTTCTTTCGGTTAATCCTTCTCTGGTGTCTACGGACATTACGCTAATGCTTCCTGTAGATTTTTTTAAAATGGTTTTAATTACAATGGAATTAGGAACGTATTCAATAATTTCAACCGTAATAAAGGTTTGTGATTTTTCAATCTCTGATGTTTCTATCATTTGGTGTTGTGGTGTTAAGGTTGTTATTTAAGTTCTAGTAAATGTAGACCTAAATAACTGGCTTATTAGGTGTTTCTTCCGTTTATTATTCTAAGTAAAACAGCCACAACCGCTATAACCAATAAAATATGGATTAATCCTCCAATATTAAATCCTACAAAGCCTATTGCCCAAGCAATAACTAATATTAAAGCAAGTGTGTACAGTAAATTTCCCATAATTGAGTGTTTTTTTAATGAATAACAGAGGTGCTTTTTTTTAAAGCACCTCTGTTATTTAGGTTAATGATTTGTTTTAATAAAATCTGTACCCTACAGTAGCTTGTACCCAAGAGTTTTTATATCTAGGCGTTGATGAAGTTCCATCCCCATGATTGGTTTGAAAATCCCAACCCGCTCTGGCGCCTAACACAATGTTTTTTAGATTAATATCTACACCACCTACAAAACACATGATGTTTTTACGAACGTTTTCATTGTCAAATTCTTTTTCCTGATCAATAGTTATAGTTGAATTTGAAAAAGTGTCTTTTTGACTCATTAAAAATGAAAACTGAGGTCCTGCTACAATAGTAACCATCCCAATAGGTTTTAAAGCTAAAAATAAGGGTACATCTAAAAAGTTAGAAGTACGTGTTAATTCATAACTAGAACCCAATAAACTACCTGTGCCTTTAAATCCTTTCTGAGAAAATAACACTTCGGGATGAAAGCCTAAATACTTTCCTAAAGGAATACCTAAGTAAGCACCAAAAGCCAATCCTAATTTAGGATCTGCAGTAAACTCTTCTCCTTGTGCATCGTAAACATTAGAATAATTAGCACCAACTTTAACCCCAGCCTGAAATCCAGCACGTTCATTAACCGTGTCGTCCTGTGCTTGTATAGTACTTGTAATAGCTATTAGCAGTACCGATAAAAATATTTTTTTCATAATTTTTAAATTTAAGTTTTAGACTTATTTAGTATTGTTAACCGTTAAGTCTTTAAAAGCAATTCCTAATTCATTCATATCACGACTGAATTCTGTTTTAAAAGCATCCCATTTTTCTTTACCATCAGCCTGATATTCGTCTAGCTTTTTCTTCATATCACTATTCTTTTGGTCTAGTTCATTGATTTTAGCTTCGTATTCTGCTCTTTTCTCTTTTTTCTCATTGGCAATTCGTACTTTAAAATCCACTATACTTTGATTATTAGCTTCAATGGTTTTAGCAGTTTCCAATTTGTAATTTTCCATATCTGCATCGTAATCCAAATTGGCCTGATCTAATTCATTGTGTGCATCTACTACCTCTTCTTGTGCTTCTTCCAAATTTTTAGAAGAACTATTACATCCGATAGTTAGTGCCGCAAGGATTGCTAACGTTAAAATTGATTTGTTGATTTTCATGGTTTTTGGTTTTTAAATTTTAGAAATTAAATCTTGTAATTCTTCTTTGGTTTTGCCTAATTTGGCCTCTAGTCTTCCCATTAATTCCTCATGTTTGCCTTCTACTAAAAGCAAATCATCATCTGTTAATTGAGCAAATTTCTGCTTCATTTTTCCTTTGGTTTCTTTCCAGTTTCCCAATAACTCCGTAACAGTTTTCATGTGTTCAATATGTTTAAGATTATAAGTCAAAGGTTGTTCTATTAATAAACATATCTGTTACACATGTATTTTCGTTAGTTACACATATCACATGTTTTCTAAATTTCTTTTTCGTTTGTCTCTTAACTGCTTGTAAAAAGAGGGGGTTAAGCCTGTAATTTTTTTAAACTGGTTAGACAAATGCGCTACACTACTATAGTGTAATCGATAAGAAATTTCAGTTAAGGTTAATTCATCGTAAACAATCAATTCTTTTACCTTTTCAATTTTATGAATGATAATGAATCGTTGTATAGTGATTCCTTTAACCTCTGAAAAAACATTCGACAAATAAGTATAATCATGATTCAACTTTGCACTGATATGCTCAGAGTAATTTACTTTGGGTAATTTTTCGGAATAATGAACCATTTCTATCACCACAATTTTAATTTTTTCAACCAAAATGCTTTTTTTATCTACTAATAATTCTAAACCTAATTTTTTAAGATTCTGTTGTAATTGACGGTGTTGGTCTTCTGATATTTTTTTTGGTACTTCTACCATACCTAACTCAACAGCTACGTATTTTAACCCCAGGTTTTTTAATTCTTGTTTTACCATCATTTTACAACGACGGCTAACCATGTATTTTATATATAATTTCATATAAACAACTAGATTAATTTTTTGACTTTTTTAAAAAGATTGATAAGCGCATGTATTCGTATAGCACAAGTGCAAACAAAGTTTACGGAAGAGGTCTTCTAGCTAGCTGTCAGAATAAAGAGATACTCTGTTTTTAACTAACGGATAGATCAATAAGAAAATGGCAACGAATTTTTAAAGAAGGTGTACTCGTATTAGATATAAGAATAAGTCTATTCTGTTTTATTTCTAACTAATCAATTACCTTAAGTAATATTTGAAATTAGCTACGAGTCAGCGGGTTATACAAACCCTTAAAGGATGCATTACATGTTTTCTAAATTACTTTTTCTTTTATTTCTTAACTGTTTGTAAAAAGACGGTGTTAAACCCGTGATTTTTTTAAACTGGTTAGACAAATGCGCTACACTACTATAATGTAGTTGATATGAAATTTGGGTTAAACTCAATTCATCGTATAAAAGCAATTCTTTTACTTTTTCAATTTTATGAATAATGATGAATTGCTGAATCGTAATTCCCTTAACCTCAGAAAAAATATTAGCCAAATAAGTGTAGTCGTGATTCAGCTTCTCACCAATATACTCCGAATAATTTACCTTAGGCAACTCATCAGAATAATGAATCATTTCTACAATCACACTTTTAATTTTTTCAACCAAAATGCTTTTTTTATCATCCAACAGTTCTAAGCCTGATTTTTTAAGATTAATTTGTAATTGGTTGTGTTGTACTTCGGTAATATCTTCCAACACTTCCACCATACCTAAATCCACTACCACGTATTTTAACCCCAAGTTTTTTAATTCTTCCTTAACCATCATTTTACAACGAAGGCTAACCATGTATTTTATATATAATTTCATAAGCATAAATAGATTGATTAATGACTTTTTTAGATTTAAAAAAGTCACACAAAAAGTGTATTCGTAAAAAGTAAAAACAAATAAATTTCGAAGGGATATCTAAGTCAGATATCAGAATAAAAGTATATTCTGTTTTTTACTAACTGATAGATTAATAATAATTTCAAACGAAACTTCAGAGGAGATGTTTTGAGTTAGATATAAGAATAAAGGTATATTCTGTTTTATTTCTAACCAATATATAAATCAATAATGACTTATGCTATGATGTAAACATAAACCTATTAAATGGTTATAACTATTTTAATGGAGACTAATAATTTTAATTAACTATTAATTAACAGCCATTTTTAGGATGTACCACCATCCTATTTTAATTCAGATGTATTGATTTAAACAAAAAAAGCCCGTCTAAAAATAGACAGGCTTTTAATATAAGATATTTTTTAAATTACAAAGCAGCTACGTGTTTTGTTAATTTAGATTTTAAGTTTGATGCTTTGTTATCGTGAATGATGTTCTTTTTAGCTAATTTATCAATCATAGAGATAACTAAAGGCAATTTTTCAGTTGCTTCAGATTTATCAGATGCTGTACGGATTCCTTTAATAGCATTACGAGTTGTTTTGTGTTGATATTTGTTTAACACTCTTTTTTTCTCGTTACTTCTGATTCTTTTTAGAGCTGACTTGTGATTTGCCATTTTTATTATGTGTTTTTTACTTTTAATAATTTTTTTGTAGTCCGTAGGGGAATCGAACCCCTGTTACCAGGATGAAAACCTGGCGTCCTAACCCCTAGACGAACGGACCTGCTGATTAAATCGGTCGCAAAAATACAAACTATTTTTATTTACGCAATACTTTATGCAAAAAATATTAGTAAGCTTTTGCGAATAAAACCCTGCGGGTAGAATGATTTCCTGTTAAAACGCATTTACCTTCTTCAACTGCCTGATTTAGAGGAATACAACGAATGGTTGCTTTGGTTAATTCTTTTATTTTTTCTTCGGTTTCTGGTGTTCCATCCCAATGCGCAGCCAAAAAACCACCTTTATTTTCTAAAACTTCTTTAAATTCTTCAAAAGAATTCACCTCGGTAATGTGATTATCGCGATAATCCAACGATTTTTGAAATAAATTATTCTGAATTTCTTTCAATAACGAAGCTACATAAGCAACAATATTTTCTTGGGTAACTACTTCTTTAGTTAATTCATCTCTGCGAGCCACTTCAAAAGTACCATTTTCTAAATCTCTTGGTCCTACGGCAATTCTTACCGGAACTCCTTTCAACTCCCACTCCGCAAACTTAAAACCAGGTTTTTGAGTAGTTCTGTGGTCGAATTTTACCGAAATATTCAAACCTTTAAATTGACTCATCAATTCATTTACCACTAAAGTAATGGCATCTAATTCCTCATCTGTTTTAAATACAGGAACAATCACTACTTGTATCGGTGCTAAATTCGGAGGCAACACCAATCCTTTATCATCGGAATGCGTCATTACTAAGGCTCCCATTAAACGGGTAGATACGCCCCAAGAAGTTCCCCAAACATATTCTTGTTTTCCTTCTTTATTGGCAAACTTTACATCAAATGCATTGGCAAAATTTTGTCCTAAAAAGTGCGAAGTTCCTGCCTGTAACGCTTTCCCATCTTGCATTAATGCTTCTATACAGTAGGTTTCGTCGGCACCTGCAAATCGTTCGGTTTCTGTTTTTACCCCTTTTATAACAGGTATTGCCATAAAATTCTGAGCAAAGTCTGCATACACATTCATCATTTGTATGGTTTCTTCTAAGGCTTCTTGTTTGGTGGTGTGTGCTGTGTGGCCTTCTTGCCATAAAAATTCAGCGGTTCTTAAAAACAAACGGGTTCTCATTTCCCATCTAACCACATTAGCCCACTGATTAATTTTTAAAGGTAAATCACGGTATGATTGTATCCATCCTTTATAAGTACTCCAAATAATCGCTTCGCTGGTTGGACGAACAATTAACTCCTCTTCTAGCTTAGCTTCTGGATCAACCATTAATTTTCCAGGTCTGTCTGCATCTGTCTTTAAACGATAATGAGTTACAATAGCACATTCTTTAGCAAAACCTTCGGCGTTTTTTTCCTCGGCTTCAAACATACTTTTAGGAACAAATAAAGGAAAGTAAGCGTTTTCGTGTCCTGTTTCTTTAAATTTTTTATCAAGCTCTGCTTGCATTTTTTCCCAAATGGCGTATCCGTAAGGTTTGATTACCATACAGCCTCTCACTCCTGAGTTTTCTGCCAAATCGGCTTTCACAACTAATTCATTATACCACTTGGAATAATCTTCGCTTCTTGATGTTAGATTTTTACTCATATTGTATTATTGTATTGGCACAAATATTGTTTTATCTTTGATTAAATAATCCGACTGCGAAAATAATTAATTTTCAACGGTTGGCAATAAAACTTTTAATTATGAAAACCCCTGTAATTATTTCCCAATTAAAAAGAATAACCCCTATTGTGGTGGGCAGTTTATTGCTAACCGCTTGTGGAGGTGCGTATGTTAATTCATCATATTATGACAATGATGGCATATATGGTAGCGAAGCTCCTGTGGTAAGAAGCACGCCTACCCCTACTCGAAGCGCTAACGCTTCTGTTTATAAAAAACAATTTAGCGACAAAGCCAGAGAGTACAAAGTTGCCGACGATGGTAAAGTTGTAAATGTGGAAGAAGAATATCTAGATCCCAACCAAGGAATCAATTACAACAACAATTCTAATTATGGGGGTTGGGGAAGCAATCCTAATGCTGTAACCGTAATCAACTACAACAATGGTTGGGGAATGAACAACGGAGGTTGGTGGGGTTGGAATTATTATGCACCAAGTTGGGGATGGAATATAGGATATGGTGGATACGGCTATGGTGGATATTACGGCGGATATTATGGAGGTTGGAATAGTTATTATGGTGTAGGTTGGGGATGGAATTATTATCCGTATTCTCCTTATTATGCTTATGGTTGGGGTGGTTTACACGTACACAACCACAATAACTATTACAGAAACAGTGTTTCTGTAATGCGTGGCAGACACAGTTCTGGGACTTCTGGAATTTACAACGGAAGAAATACTATAGGAAGAAGCAACACTTCTTTTACAGGCAGAGGCAGTTCTAACAACGAATATTCAGGAAGAAACAACAATTCTTCTCAAAGAAGTAACGAATCACGAAATTATAATTACAACCAAAACCAAGGTCAAAACCGAGGTAATGGTGGATACGCCCCTGCACAATCATCCGGACGCAATTACGGAAGTGGAAACTATGGTGGTGGAAGCACTCCTTCCCGAACCTATGGTGGTGGTAATTATGGTGGTGGCAGTACCCCATCTAGATCTTACGGCGGCGGAAATACTGGTGGCGGAAATTACGGTGGTGGCAGCGCTCCTTCTAGAAGTTATGGCGGAGGAAATTCTGGTGGTGGCAACTACGGAGGTGGTGGCGGAGGTCGTTCTTACGGAGGTGGTGGCGGAGGTTCCTACGGCGGTGGAGGCGGCGGTGGCGGTTCTTACGGCGGAGGACGACGTTAATTTTTAAACATCTTTTCTTAATTCTTTTTTAAAGGATAACAAACGAACTTTCAAATGAAAAAATATATCTATTTAGGGATTGGGTTAATAACTACCCTACATATTCAAGCACAAAGCATAGATGAGGCTTTAAAAATATCACAAGATAACACCATTGGAACCGCTAGATTCCGAAGTATGAGTGGTGCTTTTGGTGCCTTAGGTGGTGATTTATCAGCCATTAATGTTAACCCTGCAGGAAGCACGGTTTTTAACAATAATCAAGTTGGGGTTACTTTATCGTCTAGCAGCAACCGAAATAAAACCAATTATTTCAATTCATTAAACGAAAGCACACAAACCAACCTAAGATTTAATCAATTAGGTGGTGTTTTTGTTTTTAAAGACGATTCAGAATCTAATCCTTGGAAAAAAATTGCGTTGGGAATTAATTACGAAACCACTAACCGACACAACAATTATGCTTTAGTAGCGGGAACCAACCCTAATAATTCCATGGCGAATTATTTTGTACAAGCAGCTAATGGAATCCCTTTAAATGTGATTCGTGAATTAGGTGTAAATGAAGACCTTTCAGACGTGTATCGTTATTTAGGTACAGAATACGGGCACAATGAGCAAATAGGTTTTTTAGGTGTTAATGGAAACATCATAAAACCGATAAATGATAACGACAATAACACAGATTATTTTTCTAACGCTGGTTCAAACAATTTTTATCAAGAGAAAGAAACTGTTTCTTCGGGATTCACTAGTAAGACTTCTTTTAATTTTGCTGCGGAATTTAAAAAAGTAGCTTCTTTTGGAATAAACCTAAACCACCATTATACCGAATATTATAGAACCTTTAATTATTTTGAAAGAGGTTCTTCTTCACAAGCAGATAGGCTTAGCACCCTTTCTTACGAAAACACTTTACTTACTTTAGGAAATGGTTTTTCTTTTCAATTAGGAACAATCATTAAACTGAAAGACTTACGACTAGGATTGACTTACGACTCCCCTGTTTGGCATCGATTTACCGATGAACAAACCGAAGGAGTTTCTACAACAGTAAATGGTTCTAACGGAAGAGTAGATATTTACCCTAACATTACTAACTTTTACCTACCTTATAAATTAAGATCTCCAGGAAAAAGCACTTTTAGTATGGCTTATATTTTTGGTAAAAAAGGATTAATTAGTGTGGATTATGGTATAAAATGTTACACTCAAACTAGATATTCTCCTACTAATGAATTTACCAATGTGAATTTAGGCTTCGAAAATGCGATGCAATTAGCCTCCGACTTTAGAATTGGTGCAGAATATAGAATCAAAAATGTAAGTTTAAGAGGTGGTTATCGTTACCAAGAAAGTCCTTACAAAAAAGAATTCACCAACATGGGAGACTTAAAAGGATATTCTGCAGGTATCGGATATGTTTATGGTCCTTACCGTTTTGATTTAGCCTATTCTTACTCGAAAAGAAAATATCAAGAAACCATGTTCGACAAAGGATTATTAGATACTTATAAAACAGATCATATTCTTCAAAATATAAGTTTTACCGTTATATTTGACCTTTAATTTAAAATAAAAACACCGAATCATAAAAGAGAGCCAAATGCTCTCTTTACTTTTGAATCAAAATGAAAAAAATAATCATCTCCGTTTTACTACTTGGTTTACTATTTAGCTGCAAACCCTCGGGTTTAGCTATATTAAACAAAAATGATCAAGCCATTCCTCCTACTGTAAAAGAAAATATATTTGTACTTACACAAAAGGCTACCGATAAAAAGTACGGCTATTCAGAAAGCCTTCCTGTTAACTTAGGATTTACACATTCCATCCATCAAGTAAAGCCAGAACAATATTTAAATGCTTTAAGTGGTCCAAATCACGAAGAAATCACTTTTAAATTTATAGAAAGTTGTTGCCCATTTATTACTAAAAAAGGTGACATGGGAACAGGATTATTAGATAAATATGAAATCAGTTGGGCGGGTTTAAAAAAGCCCCTATATATTTACATCAATATTTACGAAAAAGGAGATGTATTAATTCCGTATAACTTAAACGCAAAAAAATAAAGCATTTTATGGACATCTATCAAATACCAAAAATAAAGCATACCCAATCAGGAAACTTTTTTTTATTATCTGGACCTTGTGCTATTGAAGGCGAAGAAATGGCTTTAAGAATTGCCGAAAAAATTGTAACCATCACTAATAAATTAGAAATACCTTACGTTTTTAAAGGTTCTTTTAAAAAAGCCAATCGCTCTAGAATTGACAGTTTTACAGGAATTGGCGATGAAAAAGCTTTAAAGATTTTACGTAAAGTTTCTGAAACTTTTGACATCCCTACTGTTACGGATATTCACACCAATGAAGATGCTGAAATGGCATCGCAATACGTGGATATTCTTCAGATTCCTGCTTTCTTAGTTCGTCAAACCGATTTAGTAGCCGCCGCTGCTAGAACAGGTAAAACGGTAAATCTAAAAAAAGGACAATTTATGAGTCCCGAAAGCATGAAACACGCTGTACAAAAAGTCTTGGATTGTAATAACGAAAAAGTAATGATCACCGACAGGGGAACCATGTTTGGTTACCAAGATATGATTGTGGATTTTAGGGGAATTCCTACCATGAAAAAATATGCTTCAACGGTGTTGGATGTAACTCATTCCTTACAACAGCCCAATCAAACCGAAGGAGTTACCGGAGGCAGACCTGACATGATTGAAACCATTGCTAAAGCAGGTATTGCTGTTGGAGTTGATGGAATTTTTATAGAAACTCATTTTGATCCCGCTAATGCTAAAAGTGACGGAGCTAATATGTTACACCTAGATTATTTTGAAAACTTAATGACTAAGTTAGTAGCTATTAGAAAAACTGTTAATAGCTTTTAGGTTATGAAAATATTTCTTCCGTTGATACTTTTGTTAAATTACGTAGTCTTAGCACAAGAAGCACCTGCTGAAACCAAATACACAGCTAATAACAAAGGTAAATTTACTTTAAACTGGGGTTGGAACAGAGAATCTTATACGGACTCGGATATTAATTTCAGAGGTAATGATTATGATTTTACACTCTATAATGTTTCTGCTTCAGACAGGCCAAAAGGAATACATATAGATTACATTAATCCTTCCAGAGTAACTATACCCGAAGTAAATTACAAAATTGGTTATTTCATCACTCATAAATATCAGGTATCCATAGGTTTAGATCATATGAAATATGTGATGAATCAAAATCAAACAGTTGAAATGTCGGGTTACATAAACACTCCTGGTTATGAAACAGGAGGTTCCGTTAATCAACCCAAAACGTTAACTTCAGATTTTTTAATGTTTGAACACACCGACGGTTTAAATTATATAAACACAGAATTAACTAGGTTCGATGATGTTTCTAAATGGATTGGGAGTGATATCGATAAATTTCAGTTAAATGTACTTGCGGGTGCGGGAATTGGTGTTTTATATCCAAGAACCAATACTACTTTAATGAATAACCAAAGGTATGATGAATTCCATTTAGCTGGTTATGGGGCATCTATTAAAGCAGGATTAAATATCACCTTTTTGAAATACTTTTTTATTCAATCTGAATTAAAAGGAGGTTATATTAATATGCCAGATATCAGAACAACCATGAATTCATCGGATAGAGCTTCACAAAGTTTTTATTTTCTTCAGCGAAATATTTTAATTGGAGGAATATTCAGAATTTAACTTTCAGTTATATAATCACTTAAATATTTAAAACGGGGCATTAAAGCTCCGTTTTTGGTGATTTGAGCTCTTTCTAAAATCCCATCTTTATCATTATTAAAAAAAGCAGGAATTACATGTTCCATTAACATGTCACTAAAACCTTCGCTAGCATCTTTAGATATTTCGCAAGGCAAATTATTTACCGCCATTACTCCTACCGACGACGGATGAAAGATTTCTACTTCTTTATTTTCTTTCGGATGGTATCCATAAAAAGGTTCTGCAATGGTGGAAGGTCTTAAAGTGCAAGCAATAGAACCATCGGCATCACAAGAAATATCAGCCACTACTTTTAAAGAACATTTAGCGTCTAAAAGCATTTCACGGGTTAATATAGGTGGGGCATCGTGCGGATGAAAGTGACCTGTAATTAAAATATCGGCTACTTTACTATACTTGTCAAAGTCCGAAGTGTACGCATTCCAATTTTTATATAAATCTGATTTTTCGGCGATACTTCCGTCTGTTCTTTTAAAATAATCTGTACTTTCAATTTGAACAAAAACAGGACAATCGTATTTTTTAGTTAAAAAATCAGCAATACTAACTTCTTTAATTTTAACGGATTTAAGTAATTCTTTTACACCACTACCTACTCTACCTTTACCTGTAACTACTATTTTTATAGGAGGCAAAAATTGATTTTTTAAACGCTGAATCATCACATCTTTATCGTGCATATTTTCTGCCTTAGCCAGTTTAAACAATTCATATTTTAAACCAAATAATCTAAAAGCATTATACGCACCTACCAACCCCGCATACCTTCCAAAACCAATGAGTCTTTTTCCGTGAGCATCGGTAACTGTTTCATAATCATATAAATCTATTCGTTTATCAATAATCGCCTGCAGCAAAGGTTGGTTATGAGGCTGTTTTTTGATGGTATGCGAAAAGAAAAAATATTTTTTATTGGGAATCAAATATTCCACAGGAATTTCTTTCACTCCAAACAAAACATCACAATCAGTAAGGTCGTCAGTAACTTCAAAGCCCAACTGTTCATATTCGTGGTCTAAATAAAATCGAACCTCTGATTTTTCAATCTTTACTGAAATACTAGGGTATTTTTGAGTGAGTAAAACTAATTTTTCGGGCGTAAATACTACCCTTCTGTCTGGTGGAGCAATGCGCTCTTTTATAATTCCAATTTTCATAATACCCGTTTCTGTATTTTTCAAAAATACTGGTAAAACCTATTTATTCCAATAAATTTTTAATAACTCCGTTGATAATTATGAAATTTTAGGGAGATTTAATGTCTTTAATTCAATAAATTTGAAAAAATCTAAAAACATAACCTCTTGAAACAGTTATTGTTAAATCCTTTTTTAGTTTTATTAACCCTTATTGCACTATTTAGCTGCGAAAAACAGAAACCTGTTTTGTTGGCTGAAAATAGTCATAAAGCCGTGTCTTCTATTGATCCTGCTATAATTGTAGAGCCTTATCATTTACATTCAAACAATAATATTTTACTAAAACAAGACATCAATCGCAGTTTAGAAAATTATTATCACTTACATTGGGTAAAAAATAATTTAAGCGGGAATTTTTTAGTCGCTAAAAACGGAGAAGTACTTTTTGAAAAAGGACAAGGTTTATCAGACAGAATTCAAAAAAAGGCTTTAACCAAACACACGCCTTTACACATTGCATCGGTAAGTAAAGTTTTAACCTCTACAGCTGTTTTAAAACTGGTAGATGCTCAAAGAATTGATTTAGACCAAAAGGTGGCAGATATTTTAACCGATTTTCCGTATCCTTTTGTTACCGTTAGAATGTTATTAAATCACCGCAGTGGTTTGCCTCATTACAGTAATTTCACCGCTATTAAAGGGGTTTGGAACACCAAACAGGTTTTAAAAAATCAAGATGTATTTGACTTGTTAAAAAAACATCAGTTCAAATTAATTTTTATTCCAGATACTCAGTTTAACTACTGCAATACCAACTATGTATTATTAGCTTTAATTGTAGAAAAAGTCACTGGATTAAATTTTAGAGACGCGATGAAAAAAATGATTTTCGAGCCTTTAAAAATGGATAACTCTTATATTTTTGATTACGAAAAACACAAGGATACTTGTAGCCAATCGTATGTAAGTACTAAAAAATATGAGTTCAACTATATGGATGATTTATACGGAGATAAAAACGTATACTCCACTCCTAGGGATTTATTAAAATTTGATATGGCGACTTATTCTCCTAAATTCTTAAGTAAAAATTTAAGAGAACAAGTGTACAGAGGTTACAGCAACGAAATCAAAGGCATTAATAATTATGGTTTAGGCATTAGAATGTCTAATCTATACAACGGTAAAACCATTTACTTTCATAATGGGTGGTGGCACGGAAATACGTCTTCTTACACTACTGTAAAACACGACACCGTTACTATTATTGCTTTATCTAATCGTTATACCAAAGTGGTTTATAACGCCCGTGGTCTTCACCGTTTGTTCGAAGACTACAATACGTACAAAATGTCAGTACGTTAAAAATAAAATTGATTTTACTACTTTTTGCATTAAATTTGCAGTTCCATTTTTGGGGTCGACTGGTTTTGACAGCAGGTGGAATTGAAATGTAAGCACGTCGAGCGCTGATACACAGCTCGTAAATATCATGTATTAAACCTTTTAAACGGCGAAAATAATTACGCTCTTGCTGCATAATCTGAATTCATAGTAAGATTAGCCTCGTTCCTACCAGGTAGGAAAGCGAGATTCTCTACGAAAGCCCTGATTTATGGCGTTCGATTTTAGGGAACCGTAAAATAAATCTAGGTAAAATACCGCTTTGATGTTTTATCGAAATTTAAGAAGCTAAGCTTTGGACGGGTGTTCCTGACCAAACCCAAAGTCGAAAATTCATTTAGGAAATAAACGTGTAGAAAGCCTTTTGGTTGCTTGTTTGGACCCGAGTTCGATTCTCGGCGACTCCACAAAATATAATAACCGCTTGATGATTCAGGCGGTTTTTTTATGAAATTCTCGCTGCCCTAAAGACTATTTGGGCGTGTCCCACGAGCGTCTAACTCGTATCCCGTTTGAGTTATTCCCGTAATGTGGTCACCAGCAAAAAAGAGTCATCGTTGGATAAAATTCCTTGATATTAATTTGGAAAATGTTATCTTATTAGATAACTTTGTTTGGTATTTAAAATCTGTGATGGAGGAGAAATTTATTCGAGATATTTTTTACTTTGAAGACTATTACCTTGAATTTTACGAGGGACTGAAACCAGCAGTAAAAAAGAAATTTAACTGGACTTTACAATTAATAGCGACTATAGATAAAGTTCCTGAAAAATATTTTAAACATATTACAGGTTCTTCTGGAATTTTTGAGGTTCGTGTTGAAGTTGGTTCTGACATTTTTAGAGTGTTCAGTTTTTTTGACAAAGGAAAACTTATCATTCTTGTGAACGGATTTCAAAAGAAAACTCAAAAGACTCCAAAGAACGAAATTGAATTGGCTGAAAAACTTAAAAAACAATATTTCGATGGAAAAGACGACAAATAAATTAACTTCATTTTCTTCTCATTTAGACAAAGAGTATGGTGTTAAAGGCTCTCCTACCAGAGAAGCTTATGAACAAGAATTTGAGACATTTAAACTTGGTGCGATGCTTCAAGAGTTACGTAAAGAAAAAGGCTTAACCCAAGAGCAACTGGCTGAAAAATGTGGTACGACTAAAAATTACATTTCCAGAATTGAAAATAATTCAAGCGATATCCGCCTCTCAACACTCATGAGAATTATACAGGTCGGACTTGGTGGACACTTAAATCTGAATGTGAGTTTGTAAAAATTAGTACCTCACGCGATGAGTCGGATTTGAAATCCGACCGCTTTGTTGGTGCGAGCGTTTCTCTCGTATCCCATTTGAGTGTTTCCCATCATGTGGTCACCAAAATGATGCTGGCGCCAACGGAAAGTAAAACCAAATAAACCTGACACGAGCGATAGCGAACAGGCGAAGCAAACTAATACCCCGTGTGAAGGATGGTAGCCAGCTACCATTGTAGCGCGGAGAGCCTGACAGCTAAAAATCAAAAGCCCTATGAACGTTTTGCTCATAGGGCTTTTGGTTTTTTGGTGGCACACCCGAAGAGTCGGAATATGCTTTTATAATCTATTTAGCAAACTTAGCTTTTAAAGCTTTTGCTTTTTCATATTGTCCTAATACAGAATAAATATTCGCTAAGGTCATTCCTGCTTCTGCATTGGAAGGGTTAACTTCTAATACTTTTTCTAAGTAAGGAATAGTGCTTTTAAAAATATCTTCTCTTTTCTTTTTTAACTCATCATACTTTGCATTATCAGCAGCAGAATTTCCAAGTTTATTCATTTTTTCTACAATGGCTTTTTCACCATCTAATAAAACACTCGCTAAGTTGATGTAAGCATTTTCTAATTTTGGATTTAATGCAATCGCTTTTAAGTAATTGGCTTTGGCAGCTTCTAAATCTTTAGCGTTAGCAGAAACTACCCCTAAATTGTAATATAAATCTGCATTATTTGGATCTTTAGTAACGGCTTCTTTAATTAAAGCTTGATACTTATCCATTTCTTTAGATTCTAAATACATATTAGCTTCGGTAACTATCAAACTAATATCATCTGGATTTTCTTTACGAGCATCATAAATTGCTTTTTTAGCGTTTTCAACATCTCCGTTTTGGTTATATATCAAAGCAATGTTTTTAATGATTTCACCTCGTTTAGATTCTTCTTTTACGATTTGTGGATTGGTGTGAGAACCTGCTTTTACTGCTAAATCACGTGTAGATTGGTTAAATCCAAAGTTATCTACTTCGTTAGTGGTTTTGTTAACCGCAGTATACATTTTTGATTTTCCAGTAAAACCTAACTTAGCTAATTCTTTATAGTATTCTAATGCAGTATTAAAATCTTGCCCTTGAACTGCACTTGAAGCTGCATAATACAAATGAATGGTATCATTTTTATTCAATAAATAACTGCTGTGTAATTTTTTTGAAGCATCGTCATATTTTTGTTCTTGGTTATCATTAACCGCACTACTTAACAAGGCATTACGTAAAGTAAGAATGTTTTCTGCTGATTCTTTGAATAACTTTAATTTTCCCATTTGGGTTTCAATGTCATTCAAAGTTAAGTAAGCTTTGGAAGCGTTTACCAAATTAGCGGTTTCATCATTTTTCTTTTTAGCTAATTCTAAATGCAATTCTGCTTTAATGTAGTAGTACTTAGCTTTATCTGCATCTGGAGCGCTTTCAATAACTGAAGATGCTTGTGTTAATGCGGTTTGAGATTCTGCTAAATTTCCTCTTCTTAATTGCTTTTCTGCCTCTTTAAGCTCTTCTTTTTGAGCAAATGCACTTACCGAAACTAAAGCCGAAGCAGTAAGTATCCAATATTTACTTTTCATTTTATATTTAATTTAGTTAAACTGTTTATTCTTGATTATCTGAATCTGATTCTTGTTCGTCGTCTGTAAGGTCTGCGTTTTCGTCTAAAATATCGGTATCAACACTTTCTTCGTCATCTTTCATTACTTTGGTTACCGCAGCAATAGAATCGTTTCCTTTTAAATTGATTAATCGAACTCCTTGTGTAGCTCTTCCCATTACTCTTAAATCCTCTACCGCTAAACGAATCGTAATTCCTGATTTGTTTATAATCATTAAATCATCATTATCGGTTACCGAAACTATAGATACTAAATCGCCTGTTTTTTCGGTAATATTTAAGGTTTTAACTCCTTTACCTCCACGGTTAGTGATTCTATATTCTTCTAAGCTAGAACGTTTTCCGTATCCATTTTCTGAAACCACCAAGATTTCACTTTCCATTTCATTAACAGAAACCATTCCAATTACTTCGTCTTTTTCATTTGCTAAAGTAATTCCTCGAACTCCCGAAGCAGTTCTACCCATTGGACGGGTTTTTCCTTCTTCAAAACGAACTAATTTTCCAGACTTAACAGCAATTAACACTTGGCTTTCACCGTTGGTTAATTTAGCTTCGATTAACTCATCGTCTTCACGAATGGTTATGGCATTAATACCGTTTTGTCTTGGACGTGAATATTGTTCTAAAGGAGTCTTTTTAACTTGTCCTTGTTTGGTTGCCATAATTACATAATGGCTGTTGATGTATTCTTCGTCTTTTAAATCTTGAGTACAGATAAATGCTTTTACTTTATCATCATTCTCGATATTTATTAAGTTTTGAATGGCTCTACCTTTGCTGGTTTTGGTTCCTTCTGGAATTTCATAAACGCGCATCCAATAACATTTTCCTTTTTGTGTAAAGAATAATAAATACTGATGGTTAGTGGCTACAAATAAATGTTCTAAGAAATCTTGATCTCTGGTTCCTGCACTTTTTTGTCCAACCCCTCCTCTATTTTGCGTTTTATATTCCGACAAGTTGGTACGTTTAATATAGCCTGCATGCGAAATGGTAATTACCACACTCTCATCTGCAATTAAGTCTTCGATACTTACATCACCACCTGCATATTCAATAGTTGAGCGTCTTTCGTCTCCGTATTTTTCTTTAATTTCAGCTAATTCTTCTTTAATTAAGTTCATTCGAAGTTCTTTACTAGCTAGTAATTCTTTCAAATGGGTAATCAACTTCATGATTTCTTCGTACTCTGCTCTTAGTTTGTCTTGCTCTAGTCCAGTTAACTGTCTTAAACGCATTTCAACAATGGCACGGGCCTGAATGTCTGATAAAGAGAATCTAGTAATTAATTTTTCTCGTGCTTCTTCGGTATTCGAAGAACCTCTGATGATTTTAATTACTTCATCAATATTATCCGAAGCAATAATTAAACCTTCTAAAATATGCGCTCTTTCTTCTGCTTTTCTTAAGTCGAATTGTGCTCTACGAGTAACTACGTCATGACGGTGTTCTACAAAATAATGAATTAAATCTTTCAGATTTAACATTTGCGGACGCCCGTTAACTAAAGCAATATTGTTTACACTGAATGAAGATTGTAAGGCTGTAAACTTGTATAAAGTGTTTAAAACTACATTAGGAACAGCGTCTCTTTTTAAGATGTAAACGATACGCATACCATTTCTATCAGATTCGTCACGAATGTTAGAAATTCCTTCGATTTTCTTTTCGTTAACCAAATCAGCAGTACGCTTAATCATCTCTGCCTTATTCACTTGGTAAGGAATTTCGGTAACAATAATCGCTTCTTTTCCTTCTACTTCTTCAAAATTTACTTTAGCACGAATTACAATTCTGCCTCTACCAGTTTTAAAAGCCTCACGAACACCTTCGTATCCATAAATTACTCCTCCTGTTGGAAAATCAGGCGCTTTTACATAATTAATTAATTCGTCTACTTCAATTTCTGGATTATCAATGTAAGCTAATGTTCCATTGATAACCTCGGTTATATTGTGTGGAGGCATATTGGTTGCCATACCTACTGCAATACCCGAAGCCCCATTAATTAATAAATTAGGAACTTTGGTAGGCATTACTTTAGGCTCATGCAAGGTATCGTCAAAGTTTAATTGAAAATCAACGGTTTCTTTGTCAATATCCGCCATAATGTCTTCGGCGATTTTTTGCATTCTAGCCTCGGTATAACGCATGGCCGCAGGACTATCTCCGTCTACGGAACCAAAGTTACCTTGCCCGTCAACTAATAAGTATCTTAAACTCCACTCTTGAGCCATACGCACCATGGCATCGTATACCGAAGTATCTCCGTGTGGATGGTATTTACCTAAAACTTCCCCGACAATTCTGGCTGATTTTTTATGGGCTCTGTTAGATAAAACTCCTAATTCATACATTCCATAAAGAACCCTTCTGTGTACTGGTTTTAAACCATCTCTTACATCGGGTAATGCTCTGGATACAATCACTGACATTGAATAATCAATGTATGATGATTTCATTTCATCTTCAATGTTAATAGGAATTATTCTTTCTCCGTCTGACATAATTTAATTGTATAATTTTTCGATTACTAACGTGGCAATTTAGGAAAATTCATGGTGATTTTATACCTAGTATAGAAGTTTTTTTTAAGAAATTTTGACAATTTTACCGTATAGTTTACAGAAATATTTATCTATAAAATCGCTTCATTAAAACAAATATAAAACGCTAAAAATCAAATAATTATAAAAATAAAAAAAGCCATTCTGTAAAGAATGACTTTTTTATAAATTAGAATATTGTTAATAAATAATATTAAACCGTATTTTTTTAAGATTACGCAGAGTTTCTGCTGGCATTAATATTACCAAATAAGGAACGAGTAACTATTTTTTCGTACACTTCTATCAATTCAATATCTGGATTATCTTCTTTTTTAAGCTCTTGAATCTTTAATAAGGCGTGTTGTTGAATAGTTAATAATGGCAATACAATCTTCTCTCTTACCGCTATAGACGCTTTACCATCCGGATAGTTTTCCATTAATTCTGTAAAGCCTGTCATTTTCAATAACAAACGTTTGGTTTCTTCAAATTCATTGTAAATAATCTCCCAGAAAGGTCCAAATTCTGGATCTTGCTTCATGTAGGCGGTTAATGGGAAAAACGACTTAGCTAAAGACATCATACTGTTCTCTATCAAGGTTTTAAAGAATAAAGAATTGTTATACAAATCCTCTACTTTATCCCATTCCCCATTTCTTTCATAAACTCCTAAAGCAGTTCCTAAACCAAAGAAACCTGGCACATTTTGTTTTAATTGACTCCAAGAACCTACAAAAGGAATCGCACGTAAATCTCCAAAATTCAAGGAATCCGAAGCATTTCTTTTAGAAGGACGGCTACCAATATTGGTTTTTGCATAATATTTAAGCGTACTCATATTTTCCAGGTATGGAATAAACTTTTCATGACCTTTAAAATCTACGTAAGCTTTATAACTAATATTAGCTAATTTATCGAAGGTTTTGCGTTGAGAGTCAGACAATAGGTTTTCGTTTACACTAAACACATTACTTGCTGCTCCTGCGCTAATTAAGTTTTCTAAATTGAATCTACAAGAATCTAGAGTTCCAAAATTAGAACTGATGGTTTGTCCTTGAACAGTCAATTGAATCTCTCTGTTATCGATATTAGGCCCCATAGAGGCATAAAACTTATGGGTTTTTCCACCACCACGCGCTGGAGGACCACCACGTCCATCAAAGAAAATCACTTTAATCCCAAATTTTCTAGAAATTCTTGATAAAGATTCTTTAGCCTGATAAATAGACCAGTTGGCTTTTAAATAACCACCATCTTTGGTTCCATCTGAAAAACCAAGCATAATGGTTTGATTATTTCCACGGTTACGTAAATGTAAAGCATACACAGGATTGCTATATAACAACTCCATTACCGATTCAGCTCCTGCTAAATCTTCAACAGATTCAAATAACGGCACAATATCTACTGATGGATTTTTCCATCCACACATTCTAATGATAGCAAAAGCTTCTAAAACATTGATTGCGTTTTCGTTATTACTGATAATGTATCTGTTAGCTCCTGCTTCTCCGTTTTTAGCTTGAATAGTTTGAATGGCGTGAACTGATTCTAAAGTTGAACGAGTCATTTCGTTTTCAAAATCTTCTGGAGACAATACTACTGAAAAATCTTTAGTTAGATCCTGTATTTTTTCTTCGTCGCTTAACTCGTAGTAATTCGCAGGCAATAAGTCAATATTTTTTTCTTGACTATATCTTACAATGTCTTTGATTACCGCATTGTGAATTTTACTGTTTTGACGTATATCTAAAGTCGCAAAGAAAAACTCAAATAAATTTACTTTACTAATCAACTCGTCTAAATCATCTAAATACAAAGACTGATGTTGATCTATTACAATATGACGAATATTAGCTAATTCTAATTTAAGCTCATCTAAAGTAATATAAAGCTCACCTGTTGAGTAATAAACCGAACGATACAATCTATTTTCAATAGATTCTAACATATCAATAACTCTATAAAAAGTAAGTTTTCTTTTTAATTGTCTGATGTCTTGATAATACAACTTAAGAATAGAACGTCTTAAACGATGGGCTACTTTTAAGGTGATTTCGGTAGTCACAAAAGGGTTACCATCACGGTCTCCACCTGGCCAAAATCCTAAGTCAATAATTCTATTGCTTAATTTTTCGTCGTCGAAAATATTTTTTTCAATATATTTTACAATGTGTCCAGAGGTTGGATAAAATACGTTTTCTAAATACCAAATCAAACTAATAGCTTCGTCGTAAGGAGTTGGTTTTTGTTTTTTAATGAATGGGGTTTTTCCTAGCTGAGCCATCAAATTTCGAATGTGAACAAAGTCATTCTTTTTAATAGCATCAGTTAAATCATTAATAATACTTAATACTTCTCCTGGATAAAACTGAGTTGGATGCGCCGTTAATACCGGACGAACATAAAAGGTTTTAAAGAATTGTTTTAATTCTTCTAATTTATTTTTAGCCTCAGCCTCTTCTTTTAAACTTCGAACAGATCCTCTACCTTCCATGTTGTTGATAACCGTAAAAGACGCATCTTCAATAGCATCAAACAACACCACTTGTCGTTCAATGTATTGAATAAAACGAAACATAATGTCTAGTTTTTGTTCTTCGGTAAATTCAGGTAAATATTTTTGAATAAAATATTCAAAAATTTCTTTTGGGGTGTGTTGTTTTTCGTAGCCTTTTTTGCAAGTTTCTTCGAATAACGGAAGCATAGCTCCAGTATTACTGATTTCATCAAATGGTAATGTGATGAAAATACTGTTGTAGATTTTGAATTTATCTAATACTTCTTGATTAAACCGTTCCAGTCTTGGTATTCTATCCATCTTTTATTCTATTCTTGCTAAAATTTATTTTTACAAATCTTTTAATATGGTATGCATTAAGCGTTTTTTGTCGTTAATACATTCTTCTAAGGTAATCATGGTTTCACTTCTGTACACTCCTTCTACATTTTCAATCTGAAAGATTAATTCTCTGGCATGTTTAGAATCTATAGCCCTAACCTTGCAAAAAATATTAAAGCTTCCAGAAACAATCGACGCCACTGTTACAAATGGAATTTCGTTTATTTCTTTTAAAACCCTATTAATGTCTCGAGTATTATTTACAAAAATACCTACATGAGCTATAAAAGGGTAACCTAATTTATCATAATTTAAAACTAACGAAGAACCTTTAATTACGCCTGCATCTTCCATTTTTTTCACCCTAACATGTACTGTACCCGGAGATATAATCAATGTTTTGGCAATGTCGGTATATGGTGTTCTGGCATTGTCAATTAAAATATCTAAAATTTGTTTATCTACTTCGTCTAGTTTAATGTTAATCATGCTAATATTGAGTTTTGGTTTAGTTTAATTGTTTGCCTTCTTTAAAACAAATATCACCTACTGAAAAGTTAGCTATTTCACCTACAACAGGCTCTACATCAATACTTTTTCCTTGAGCGTCAATTTCTAGATGACCATACTTGTTTAAGTTTTCCCCAACATCAGATACGTGTGCTACCCAATAAATAGCCGAATCGCGCAACACCTCTTGATATTGAAGACCAAATGTAATGTTTTTTTTAATTTTACCACTTACCCCCCCTACATTTCTAACCATAACGTCGTAGAAATCCGTATTGTTTTGTGGTATTTCTTGGTATTTATGAACTGGATTAACAGAATAGTCTATATCTGTTATATTTTTTAAAGCTGTAATCAACGAAATAAAAATAAATTTTCTGGTTTCTTCTCGATGATAATCATTAGGATAATGCCCTGATTCAAACAATATGGTTGGTATTCCATTATATTGCAACGTATCGCCTATGCAATTCAAATTAAAACCATCATCAAAACGTCCTACTTGACCTGGAATATAATTTTGCAATTCATCATTCATAGCAATAATTACACTCATGGCTTTTTTTCTAACCTCGTTTACCTCTCTGGTTTCATTATACGAAGGCGATAAAAATGAAACTGTAGCCGGCTTATTGGTGTTACCTACTCCAAAAATCGTTCGCTGATCATGTAAATTAAACCCAAAATCTGGATTAAAAGAACTATAAACTTGTTTCAGTAATTGACTTTCGGGCTGTGTTAAATCCTGAGAATCTCTGTTTAAATCCACTTGAACCGCATTGGCTCTGGTATATAGAAAGGCGCCATCTGGATTTAGCATTGGAATAATCTTTAACGTGTATTTTGACAAAAAAGACGCTGCCAATTCATCATCGGCATTTAATAAATTCAATAAATCTATAACCGCTTTTGTTGTGGTACTTTCATTACCATGCATTTGCGACCACATTAAAATTTTAGTTGAGCCAAATCCAATGGTATAATCGTAAATAATTCTATTCTGAACCGAACGACCAACCTCTGTTAAATCACCTTTGGGTAGTGATTTTAAAAACGGCTCTATGTGATTTAAAGTAACATATCTCCCTGAAATTTCAGACACTTTAAATTGCTTAAACAACTCTAACACCTTCATGATTATTTAATTAGTTTACAAATGTAATTAAAACATAATTTACATTTGTAAACAAAGGGAATAGCAGTATTGATATACAATTGTAAACAAATCAATATTTTCTGTAAACACCTTTCAGACATAAGACTAAACATTTATCGATGAAAATTATCAAACATATTTTCAATAAATCAAAATATTAATAATCAGTTATTTAAAATACATTAAATAAAGTTTTAATTTTACAATTATATTAATTTAACTCCCTTTGCGTATTGCATATTATAATTATTTACATTTGTAACACATCATTGCTTATTAAAAAATGTTACAATGTTAAACAGTTTAGAGTTTATTAAAAATCTAGAAAAAATAATGGAATACTACCATATAAACGCTTCTGTTTTAGCGGATAAAATAGGGATCCAACGCTCTGGATTGTCTCATATTTTGTCGGGAAGAAACAAGCCTAGTTTGGAGTTTATTCTTAAAATAATTAACGAATTTCCGGATGTAGATTTTTATTGGCTAACTCTTGGTGAAGGTTCTTTTCCGAAGTCAACAACAACCAATAACTCCCCTACTTTGAAAAATTCATTTATAGAAGAAGAAAAAAAGATTTCTTTAAAAACAGAAAGTAGTTTACCTAACCCGTTTGAAAATTCAAACGAAATTGAAAAAATTGTGTTTTTTTATAAAAACGGAAGTTTTAAGGAATATCATAAATAAATTTCACCATAAGTGATTTTTTTCTAGAGTAGTATTATTTAAACCTACTAGATACCACCTCTGCTTTTCTACTCAAACTATAATCGTAAAAACCTTCGCCTGATTTTACGCCTAGTTTTCCTGCTTGTACCATATTCACCAATAATGGATTAGGTGCGTATTTAGGATTTTTAAATCCATCATATAACACATTTAAAATAGACAGACAAACATCTAATCCTATAAAATCAGCTAATTGTAAAGGTCCCATAGGATGTGCCATACCTAATTTCATTACTCCATCAATTTCAGTAACACCTGCTACTCCATTTTGTAAAGCTTCAATAGCTTCATTAATCATGGGCATTAAAATTCTATTGGCAATAAAACCTGGAAAATCATTAGATTCTATAGGAGTTTTATCAACACGTAAAGTAATCGCAATAATCGTTTCAATAGTTTCCACATCTGTTTGGTAAGCTTTTACTACTTCTACCAAAGGCATTAACGGCACTGGATTCATAAAATGCATACCAATTACCCGATTAGGATAAGGTACTGCCGAAGCTAATTTTGTAATGGAAATAGACGAAGTATTACTTGCTAAAATGGTTTGTGGTTTACAAATTTCACCTAGTCTTTTAAATAAATTCAGTTTAATTTCTACATTTTCAACAACAGCTTCTACCACCAAATCCGCAGGAATTACGCCACTTTCCAAATCTGTAAAAGTGTGAATATTTTGTAGCGTTTGCCATTTTAAATCGGCAGCTATGATTTCCTTACTCACCATTCTGTCTAAATTGATTTCAATTGTTTCTAAAGCTTTTTGCAAAGCTTTTTCATTAGTATCAATCAAATGAACTTTATAATGATGTTGAGCAAACACATGAGCGATTCCATTTCCCATGGTACCCGCTCCTATTACGGCTATGATTTTCATACTCGCTAAGTTAATTTATTTTAAAATGGTAACAAATGTTACCGAAGCAAAAAACTTTCAATCCTAATTTTGACAAAAATATTTAATCCTTAGTTATCTTGTAGCTCAAAATTTCATACAAAAACCATGAACACATTAGACTCATTAAAAGAAGCTTACGGATTTATTTTTGAAGAAGAATTACTCAAAGAAATCGCAGAAAGTGCTAAATATCAAAAATTTAAGGCAGAAGATTATTTAATAGAAATTGGTGACTACATCAAAAACATGCCTTTATTATTACACGGAGCTATTAAAATTTTACGAGAAGATACCGAAGGCGACGAATTACTATTATATTTTTTAGAAAGAGGAGACACTTGTGCCATGACGCTTACTTGCTGTTTAGGACAATCCAAAAGCAAAATTAGAGCGATTGCCGAAACCGATGGCGATATGCTCATGATACCCATTCATAAAATGGAAGAATGGTTAACTAAATATAAAACCTGGCGGAATTTTGTTTTTGAAAGCTACAATATTCGATTAAACGAAATGTTAGAAGCTATTGACACCTTAGCTTTTATGAATATGGATGAACGTTTATATAAATACTTAACTGACAAAGCCAAAGTATTGGGGAATCCTGAAATCAACAATACCCATCAAGAAATTGCCAATGAATTACATACCTCGCGAGTGGTGGTTTCCCGCTTATTAAAAAGTTTAGAAAACAATCATAAAATCAAACTTCACCGCAATAAAATTGAAGTGTTAGACTTATAAAAAATGGAAATAATAGGATTTGCAGCAGCCTTATTTATTGGAATTATTTTAGGATTAATTGGTGGCGGAGGCTCCATTATGACGGTTCCTGTATTGGTGTATTTAATGGGCTTGAATCCTGTAACAGCAACCGCCTATTCTTTATTTGTGGTGGGAATTACTTCGTTATTTGGCAGTATCGGTAACTTAAAACGTAAAGAAGTTGACTTGAAAATGGCACTAGTATTCGCCATTCCGTCATTGCTTTCGGTGTATTTTACACGAAAATATCTTATTTATAATCTGCCCGAAATTTTATTCAACATTGGTGATTTTGAAGTAAGTAAAAATCTTTTTTTAATGGTTTTGTTTGCCTTAATTATGGTAATGACCTCTTATTCCATGCTTAAAAAAGATTTTTGCAGAGATTGTGGAGACGATTCTGGGAAATTCAATTATCCGTTAATTATTGCCGAAGGAATTGGTGTAGGCATTATCACGGGTTTGGTGGGTGCAGGTGGCGGATTTTTAATCATTCCTGCTTTAGTATTTTTTGCGCGATTACCCATCAAAAAAGCAGTTGCTACTTCATTAATCATCATTGCGGCTAAATCACTTATAGGATTTGTAGGAGACGTACAAAATATTGAAATAGAATGGAATATATTATTACCATTTACTTTAATATCAGTAATTGGAATTTTTTTAGGTATTTATTTAACCCGATTTGTGAATGATGAAAAACTAAAAAAAGCTTTTGGATGGTTTGTTTTATTGATGGGAATTTACATCATCATTAACGAATTAATTATCGGGTTGTAACATAGGTTACCAAAGTTAAAAACCTATCGAAGTATTTTTACCGTCAAAAAAATCATGAAAGCAACTTTCACTATTTTAATTTTACTTACCATGACAACAATACAAGCACAATCAAAAATGAAAATCGAACAAATTTATACGGGCTGTATGGCGCACGCCGCCTATTATTTAGAAAGTGATGGAGAAGCAGCCATATTTGATCCACTACGTGAAGTGTCGCCCTACATTGAAAAAGCTCAAAAAGACAACGCTAAAATCAAATATATTTTTGAAACTCATTTTCATGCCGATTTTGTTTCGGGTCATTTAGATTTAGCCAAAAAAACTGGAGGACAAATTGTATACGGTCCAACCGCAAAACCGAGTTTTGAATCCATTATTGCTACTGATAATCAAGAATTTAAAGTTGGGAAATACACCGTAAAAGCCATCCATACCCCTGGGCATACCTTAGAAAGTACTTGTTATTTATTGTTTGATGAAAACAACAAAATGCACGGTATTATTACTGGGGATACTTTATTTATTGGCGATGTAGGCAGACCTGATTTGGCTCAGAAATTAGTATCTGATTTAACCCAAGAAAAATTGGCGTCATACTTATTTCATTCCTTAAGAAATAAAATCATGCCGTTGCCCGATGATTTAATTGTATATCCGAATCACGGTGCTGGTAGTGCTTGTGGTAAAAATATGAGTAAAGAAACTACCGATACTTTAGGTAATCAAAAAAAGACCAACTATGCCTTAAGAGCGAATATGACTGAACAAGAATTCATCTCGGAAGTTTTAGAAGGATTATCGGCTCCCCCAGCCTATTTTCCTCAAAATGTAATGATGAATATTCAAGGTTATGAAAGTTTAGATGCCGTAATGAAAAAAGGAAATCATCCTCTTTCTGCCCTAGAATTTAAAGAAATTGCTCAGCAATCCGAAGCTTTAATTTTAGATGTAAGAAGCGAACAAGAATACATCAAATCACACATTCCTCGCTCAATTTTTATTGGATTAAAAGGACAATTTGCTCCTTGGGTAGGTGCTTTAATTAAAGACACGCAACAACCTATATTACTGGTAGTTAGTAAAGGTCATGAAGAAGAAGCTGTAACCCGTTTATCACGTGTAGGTTTTGACCACACTTTAGGATATTTAGAGGGTGGAATCGAAAGTTGGATAAATGCTAATTTTGAAACGGACTCGGTACATTCTATTTCGGCAGACACCTTCAAAAACCAACACCAAAACGAAAAAGTAATTGATGTTAGAAAACCATCGGAATACCTTTCTGAACATGTGATTGGCGCAACGAATATTCCTTTAGATGATTTCAACAATCACTTAAATGAATTTCCAAAAGACAAAACTTTTTATGTGCATTGCCAAGGAGGCTACCGTTCTTTAATCATGGCATCCATACTAAAATCAAGAGGTTTTCATCAGTTAATTAATGTTGAAGGCGGTATTGTGGCACTCAAAAAAGCCCAAATAGAACTAAGTCCGTATGTATGCCCATCCACTCTAAAATAAATTGTTAATAACAAGTTAGTAAATCAGTAAGTTATTAACAGGGGTACCTCTTGTTTTATTGCTTCAAAAAATTATTTTTGCAATACTAAAAATTAAGAAGATGTACTGGACACTAGAATTAGCCTCGTATCTGAGTGATGCTCCATGGCCGGCAACAAAAGATGAGCTTATAGATTACGCTATTCGTACCGGAGCTCCATTAGAAGTAGTTGAAAATCTACAATCTATTGAAGACGAAGGAGACAACTATGAGTCTATCGAAGAAATATGGCCAGATTATCCTACCGACGAAGATTATCTTTGGAACGAGGATGAATATTAATTGTTAAAAAGAACAAAAAAAGCCTCAGTTGAGGCTTTTTTTTTGATTACTTTTACCGCTTTAAAATCAAAAAAACACCATGAGTTTAGTTAATAGCCTTATAAAAATATTAGTCGGAGATAAATCTCAAAAAGACATTAAAAATGTTACTCCCTTAGTTACTAAAATCAAAGCTGTTGAAGCGGCTATCGTTTCCTTATCAGACGATGAATTAAGAGCTAAAACAGCCTTTTTTAAGTCTGAGATTCAAAATGCGCGCGCCGAAAAAGACTTATTAGTTACCCAAAAAACGGAACAAGCAGAACAAACCACCGACTTAGATTTAAAAGAAGACTTATACATTGAAATTGATAAACTTCAAAAAGAAGCTTACGAAATCACCGAGAAAAAATTAGCCGATATTTTACCCGAAGCTTTTGCGGTAATTAAAGAAACGGCTCGCCGATATAAAGAAAATAAACAATTAGTAGTTAAAGCTAATGAATTTGACAGAACTATTTCTCAATTAAAAGACAACGTAACCATTCAAGGTGATCAAGCCATCTGGGCGAATCACTGGGATGCTACCGGTAAAAAAATTACTTGGGATATGGTGCATTATGATGTCCAATTAATAGGCGGTATTGTTTTGCATCAAGGTAAAATTTCCGAAATGCAAACGGGTGAGGGAAAAACTTTAGTAGCTACCCTTCCACTCTACTTAAACGCTTTAACAGGAAACGGTGTACACTTAGTAACCGTAAATGATTACTTAGCTAAACGTGACTCGGCTTGGATGGCTCCTTTATTTGAGTTTCACGGGTTAAGAGTAGATTGCATCGACAATCACCAACCCAATTCGGAAGGCAGAAAAAACGCCTATTTAGCAGATATTACTTATGGAACCAACAATGAATTTGGTTTTGATTATTTGCGTGACAACATGGCTCATTCTCCTGCGGAATTAGTACAACGTAAACACAATTATGCGATTGTGGATGAGGTGGATTCCGTATTAGTAGATGATGCCCGTACCCCATTAATCATTTCGGGTCCAGTTCCCAACGGAGACCGACATGAATTCAACGAATTAAAACCAAAAATTGACAGTTTAGTTTCTTTACAACGCCAATTAGTAACTGGTGTTTTGGCGGAAGCTAAAAAATTAATTAAAGAAGGAAATACCAAAGACGGCGGATTATTATTATTAAGAGCTTACAGAGGATTCCCAAAAAGCAAACCCTTGATTAAATTCTTAAGTGAAGAAGGCATCAAACAATTGCTTCAAAAAACAGAGAATCATTACATGCAAGACAACAACCGCGAAATGCCTAAAGTGGATGAAGCCTTGTATTTTGTAATTGACGAAAAAAACAATCAAGTAGAATTGTCTGAAAATGGTTTAAAACACATTTCAAAAGATACAGACGAAACCTTCTTTATTCTACCAGACATTGGAACCGAGATTGCCAAAATTGAAAGACAAAACTTACCTATAGAAGAAGAAGCTGCTTTACGCAAAAAACTTTTTGAAGATTTTAGCATCAAAAGCGAAAGAATTCACACCTTAAATCAATTGCTTAAAGCTTACGCCTTATTCGAAAAAGACGTAGAATACGTGGTTATTGACAACAAAGTAATGATTGTTGACGAACAAACTGGTCGTATTATGGATGGTCGTAGATATTCAGACGGATTACACCAAGCCATTGAAGCTAAAGAAAATGTAAAAATCGAAGCGGCTTCGCAAACTTTTGCCACAATTACTTTACAAAACTATTTTAGAATGTACAGTAAATTATCGGGTATGACCGGTACTGCGGTAACAGAAGCTGGGGAATTATGGGAAATCTATAAATTGGATGTGGTAGAAATTCCAACCAACAAACCCATTTCTAGAATTGATAAAGACGATTTGATTTATAGAACGGCTCGTGAAAAATACAATGCAGTGATTGAAGATGTGGTTAACTTATCTAAAGCAGGAAGACCGGTTTTAATTGGTACCACTTCGGTTGAAATTTCGGAATTATTAAGCCGAATGCTTAAAATGAGAAATATTCCACACAATGTATTGAATGCTAAATTGCATAAAAAAGAAGCCGAAATTGTAGAAGAAGCAGGTAAACCAGGTGTGGTAACCATTGCCACCAACATGGCAGGTCGTGGAACGGATATTAAATTAACTGACGAAGTTAAAAAAGCAGGAGGTTTAGCCATTGTAGGTACCGAAAGACATGATTCCAGAAGGGTTGACCGCCAGTTGCGTGGTCGTTCAGGACGTCAGGGAGACCCAGGAAGTTCGCAATTTTACGTTTCGTTAGAAGACAACTTAATGCGTTTATTTGGTTCTGACAGAGTGGCTAAAGTGATGGACAAAATGGGATTACAAGAAGGTGAAGTCATTCAGCATTCTATGATGACCAAATCCATTGAAAGAGCTCAGAAAAAAGTAGAAGAAAATAACTTTGGTGTTCGTAAACGTTTGTTAGAATACGATGACGTAATGAATGCACAAAGAGAAGTTATTTATAAACGCAGAAGACACGCTTTATTTGGAGAACGTTTACAAGTAGATATTGCCAATATGATTTTTGACACTTGTGATAAAATTGTAGAAAACAGTAAACAAGGCTCTGATTTTAAAGGTTTTGAAATGGACATGATTACTTATTTTGATTTTGCTCCATCAATCACTAAAGCGGAATTTGACAAACTTAATGTTAACAGTTTAACCAATAAAGTTTACGAAGAAGTACTTAAAATGTACGCGCTTAAAAACGAAAAAAATGCGCAGAATGCTTTCCCAGTAATTAAAAATGTTTTTGAGAATCAAAACAATAAATACGAAAGAATTGTAGTTCCATTTACCGACGGAACCAAATCAATTAATGTAGTAACCGATCTTAAAAAAGCATACGAATCACACGGAAAACAACTGATTGCAGATTTTGAAAAGAACATCACGTTGGCCATTGTTGATGAAACTTGGAAAAAGCATTTACGCAAAATGGATGAATTGAAACAATCGGTTCAATTAGCCGTTCACGAACAAAAAGACCCTTTATTAATTTATAAGTTTGAAGCTTATGAATTATTTAAAACTAACATTGAAAGTATTAATAAAGAGGTGATTTCTTTCTTATTTAAAGGAAATTTACCTTCTCAGAATACCGAAGAGATTCACGAAGCTAAAAACACCGTAGTTAAAGAAAACTACAAAACCAGTAGAAACGAAGTGGGCAATAACGATAGTGAATCTGCTGCAAACGAAGGAAAAGCTACTCAAAGACAACCTGTTACAGAAACTATTGTTAGAGACGCTCCAAAAATCAACAGAAATGATGTGGTTACCGTTAGAAATTTAATAAGCGGAGAAACACAAACTATTAAGTATAAAAAAGCGGAAAGTTTATTAACTACTGGTCAATGGGTAGTTGTAGAAGAATAAGAATTTAGATTTTATATAAAACTAAAAAAGACTGCAAATGCAGTCTTTTTTAGTTTACATCTGTATCGAAGGATAATCTAGACATAATGGGTAAATGGTCGGAATTTACAAAGCCTGTAAAATTCTCGAAACTTTTAATTTTTAAACGCTTATCGGCAAAAATATAATCGATTCGGGCTGGATAATACTTATAAGGATAGGTACTTCCTAAACCACTTCCCTTTTCTTCAAAGCAATCCAGCAAACTTCCTCGAACACTTCGGTAAACGTAAGAAAAAGCACTATTGTTCATATCTCCACAAATCACAATAGGAAAAGTGCATTGTTTTTTATGTTCCTTAATCAACTCTGCTTGTAGTTGTTGCTTTTTAAAAGCTTTGCTAATTCTATAAAAAATAATCTCGGACTTGGATTGATCTACTTCTTCGTGAATATCACTACTAATACTAATGGATTGTAAATGAATGTTGTACACTCTAACCGTATCCTTTCCTATTAATACGTCGGCATAAATAGCCGCATTAGAAGAATTTTCAAAATCAATATCACCTTTGTTAATTATAGGAAATTTAGAAAAAATAGCCTGAGCCATTCTTTTTCTTTTATTCCCCTCGCCTTCATCGTTAAGAAAAATATATTGATGAGGATATTCCGAAAAATCAAGTTTATTTTTAATGTAATATTCCTGTATACAAAGAATATCTGGTTTTTTTTGGGTAAAAAATTCCTGGATGTTTTTCTCTACATCCTCGTCAATCCAATCATATAAATTAAAATATCTTACATTATAACTCATTACTGTAAAATCCGTAATATCAACAGGAATAGGCTCTCTGCTGAACTTATAAAATTTACTAATAAATGGCATCCCTATAAGTAATAAAATGCCCGATAATAAGATTTGTCTTTTTAATTGAATGGCCCAGTAAAAAACAAACAAGCAATTAAAAATAAGTAAAGTGGGTAAAAACAAAGTTAATACCGATAATAAAGGAAATAGTTTGGGGGCTAAAAATGGCAAAACATACCCTACGAACGTTACTAGGGTAAGCACCATATTTAATAGAAATATGAATTTATTAAACCAAGAAAGGTTTTTCATACAATTTATTTTCCTGCCTTAAATAAAAAATCTTTTTCTTCTTTACTTAAACTATCATAGCCAGATTTACTGATTTTGTCTAAAATTTCGTCTATCTGTTGCTGTGTTTTAGTTTTAATAATTCTGTTTTTGTTAAAGTCTGGATTGTTAGTATTACGATGAACCGTAAAATTTTTATTTTTTTTGGGTTGAAATAGTTTTGATCCTTCTGCGGTAAGATAGCTCCAAAATTTAGATAAATCTATACCTGACTTTAAAAGTACAATATACAAATATCCAAATAATGCACCACCTAAATGTGCTAAATGTCCTCCTGTATTTTGATAAGGCAATTGAATGATGTCTAAAATTAAAAACACCATGGCAATATGCCAGAGTTTAACATTTCCGATTAACAACAACCTTACTGGGGTATGTGGCGAGTAACTTGCTGAAGCAAAGATAATTGCCATGATAGCTCCAGAAGCTCCAATAAGGGGTACTACCCTGCTTTCTAATACCGGAAAAATAAAAAAACTAAGTATATAAATCAATCCCGAAAATAAAACACCTAGTATGTATAACCCTACCAATTGCTTTTGGGTAAAAAACACTTGAAATATCACCCCTATAAAATGCAGGGTAATCAGATTAAAAATCAGGTGTAAAAAATCAAAATGAAAAAAAGCATACGTAAAAACAGACCACGGTTTATATAACAATTCTGTAGGATCCGAAGACAAACTAATCCAATGGGAATATTGGAAAGATATTCCGAACATCATCAGTACACTTTGAACAATTAACGGAAAAGCAAATAATATAATATTCCAAAATATAATTTGGGTAACTACTCCGCCTAACTGATACTGTTGTTTAATTTCGTTAAAAACACTCATGTTTTATATTTTAAATATCCCAACGATTATTATTGAATTCGTTTTTTTTCCAATACCACATAATAATAAAACCAAATAAAGCACCTCCAATGTGGGCAAAATGGGCAATTCCGCCCCCAAAAATTGATTGTCCTGTAACCCCCGAAAACAAGTCCATTAATAATAAACCAGGTACAAAATATTTGGCTTTTATAGGAAAAGGAATAAACAACAACATCAGTTCAGCATTAGGAAACATAAAAGCAAAGGCCACCAAAATTCCATAAATAGCTCCTGAAGCACCTACTGCAGGAGTTGAAAATGCGCCAAACATATTCGTAACCGTATTTCCGCCCATCAAGTGATGGAAATTCATACTGTATTTCCCTTGGGTTAGCAACATTTTAATATCCTCTGCTCCCATTCCATTTTCGGTTAAAAACTGTACTCCTTTTTGAAAGTAATAATAATTAACCCCCGTATGTATTAAACCAGCACCTATTCCACAAGAAAGATAAAAAAACAAAAACTTGTAGCTACCCCACATTTGCTCTAAGGCAGAACCAAAGGCATATAATCCATACATATTAAATAAAATATGCATAAATCCTCCATGCATAAACATATAGCTCACAAACTGCCAATAAGTAAATTTAGGATTTTCAAAAAAATGCAAAGCAAAATAATCCAATCCTATAGTTTCTCCTATGATTAGGGTTCCTACAAAAAAAATAATATTAATTGTTATTAAGTGTTTAACCGTATCGGTCATACTATTCATCATAAAGAAAACTTTTTATCTAATTCTTCTACACTAATATTCACAAAAGTAGGTTTAAAAAATGGAGACACTGTAGCGTCTTTACAAGAAAACAAGGTGTTAATCAACGTTTCTTGTTCTACTTCCGACAGATAGCTACCTGTTTTTACCGCCAAACTTTTGGCCATAGATTTGGCAATTCTATCATTCACACTATAAGCATCTATGTGGAGTCCATCTTCTAAATCAGATAATAATTGATCTATAACAATTGAGGCTTCACTTTCTGAAACCGAAATGGGTAATCCACTAATTGTAATTTTATCTGAAGTAATGCTTTCAAAAATAAAACCCGTATGTACTAAGGAATCCTTAATTTCTTTAATTAAATTGATTTCATTTTTAGAAAAATATAATTCTAACGGAAATAGCAATTGCTGGCTAGATGCCTTAGACAACGTAATATTCGATAAAAATTGTTCGTACAAAATACGCTGATGTGCTCTTTGTTGGTCTACAATTAACAGGCCTCCTTTTGCTGGAGTTACAATGTATTTTCGATGCAATTGGTACGTTTTATAAACGGATTGTTCTACATCTTTAGGTTCAAATAATGCATTTACTTTGGAAGGCGTTTCATAAGTCAAAGGTTCCGCAGTAAAACTCTCTTTTAAACCTAAATATAAACTTTCCCAACTGGCATTTTGATTAGATTTATGGTAAGAATATTCCTTTTTGGTAGTTGTTTTTTCTTCGAATGGATTGTAAGATAAATCAACTTCAACCGTAGGCATGGTCACTTCTTTATTCTTAAAATGATAAGGAGTGTCCAAATTGGAATCTCTTTCAAAATCTAAAACAGGGGCAATACTAAATTGTCCTAAACTGTGTTTTACAGATGCTCTTAAAATAGAGTATAAAGCCTGTTCATCGTCGAACTTAATTTCTGTTTTGGTAGGATGTATGTTAATATCGATGGAACCTGCTGGAACCTCTAAATAAATGTAATAAACAGGTTGCGTACCTTCTTTTAACAAACCTTCAAAGGCACTCATTACCGCATGATGTAAATAACCACTTTTTATAAATCGATTGTTTACAAAAAAGAATTGTTCCCCTCGGGCTTTTTTGGCAAATTCTGGTTTTCCAATAAACCCAGTTATGGTTACATTTTCGGTTGATTCTTGTATGGGCACCAGTTTTTCGTTGGTTTTACCCCCGAAAATATTTACAATTCGTTGTCTTAGATTACTAATAGGTAATTGATAAACTTCGGAACCATTGTGATACATCGAAAATCCAATCTGAGGATGCGCTAAAGCTACTCTTTGAAATTCGTCAATGATGTGTCGGTATTCAATAGTATCAGACTTTAAAAAATTACGTCGGGCGGGAATGTTGTAAAATAAATTTTTAACAGAAAAAGTGGTACCCGATTGTATTACACATTCGTCTTCGTTAATTACTTTACTGCCTTCAACTGTAATTTGAAAACCTAATTCTTGATGTGGTGTTTTCGTTTTTAAATCTACATGAGCTACTGCTGCAATGGATGCTAAAGCTTCTCCACGAAATCCTTTAGTATTAATCGAAAATAAATCTTCGGCATTTTTAATTTTAGAAGTCGCATGGCGCGCAAAACTCAATCTGGCATCTTCGGCAATCATTCCTTTGCCATTATCTACTACTTGAATCAGGGTTTTGCCTGCTTCTTTTAAATTTAAAGTAATCTGATAAGCTGAAGCATCTATCGCATTTTCTAACAGCTCTTTAACAACAGATGATGGTCTTTGAACCACTTCTCCTGCCGCAATCTGATTAGCCACATGATCAGGTAATAATTGTATAATTCCTGTTGCCATTACCTTCTTTGAAAAATGGTTAAATCAAAATCAATAAAAAACAAAAAAAACAAAATCAAAAGCGCTATTATGATCAACAATCTATTATTTACTACCCTATTTCCACGATGTCTACTGTTGTTTCTGGCTTCGTCCCAATTGGCTCTAAAATCATTATAACTGTAGGTTTCTCGATCTCTGCGAATGGCAGAGTCAAAATCATAGATATTTCTATCCCCTTCCTTTCCTTTATAGTATCTAGGGGTATAATTAAATCTTTTATACTGAGGAAGTTTTACAAGGAATTTTCTCAAAACAAATGGTATTGGTTTACTTTTCAAAGTTAGACATTCCAAAATCTAATAAAAGATTTATCCTCATACTTTTTTCAACACTGGTGTTTATAATGTGTAAACTTTAGTTAGTTTTGATAAAAAAAGCATCATGAAATCTATTCTAGACAGGTTAGTAGATTATTTTATCCACCCAAAACTACAAGAGGACATTGAACTTTTTATAAAAGTTAAAACTACCATTAGGGCTTATTTACTGACTTCTCTTTTTATTGTGGCATACATTATCATGTATGAAATAGTAGATGAACACGTAAGTCTCGTTAAACGTATTTGTAATTTTCTAGCCTTATTTTCTTGTTTATCAACTCTTTACTTTATTAAAAAGAACGGAGAACATCTTAAAGTTACCTACATTCAAATTTTTTCGTTTTTAGGAATTCTTTTTACTTCATCGTATTATTCTGGTGGAATATATTCCGCAGATATTTTTTGGTTTTTAGCTGTTCCCTTATTTAATTTCCTATATAACGATAAAAATCTTGGATTTATTTCTTTGTTTGTCTCAGGAATTGTCTTTTCAATATTTTACACTTTAGAAATTATAAATTTTAAAGATTTTAGAACTGAAAACTTTGAAACTGGAGTGAATTATGAATTTTTCAATATTATATCCATAACCATCTTTATTTCGTTAATTACTATTATTTATATTAATAGTGCCGAAAAAATCAAACAAGAATTACAGGCTTTAAAAGAAAAAGAAGTTAGAACTATTGACACCAAATTTCAATACATTATTGAAAATGCTAAAGAAATAATTTCTTTACACAATAAGTCTGTAGAGGTAACTTACATTTCACCTTCGGTAAAAAACATTCTAGAATATGAACCCGATGAATTAATTGGGATGAATGTAAGAATGCTTTTTGGAATCGAAGCTACCGAATTTAATAAATCCTTTATACATGAATGCGTAACCAAATCGGGTAAAAAAGTTTGGTTAGAAATTACCATGAATCGAATTTATGATGAATTAGGAACTGGTGATCGTTTTATTTCTTTAGCAAGAGACATTACTAGTACCGTACTAGAAAACAAAAGAATTAATGAATTAAGAGAACAAATTGCCAATGACTTTCATGACGAAATCGGGAACAAACTGGCAGCTATTACCTTAAATGCTAATGTACTTTCCTTAAAAATGAAAGACAATGAATTAAACACCATCTTAAATAAGATTCAAGAAACTTCTAAATCCCTATATCAAAATTCCCGAGATTTTATTTGGTCTATTGATTCCAAAAGCGACTTACTAGGCGAAATGTATACTCACATCCGTGATTTTGGTGAAGATTTTTTTCAATCCTTACCGATTAACTTTATAGCCGAATCATCGCCAGTTATGATTTTTGAAAAAGTAAAGTTACCCATGTATTCTGGCAGACACATTATTCTTATTTGTACAGAAGCTTTTACCAATGCCGCTAAACATGCCAATTGTAATACTATTGTATTTGGATTTTATTACGAGAACGATTTGTTAACCATAAAAATTAAAGATAATGGCGTAGGATTTAATACTAATGATTTAAAAAATGGCAAAGGAATGACTTCGATTAAAAAAAGAGCGAAAATCATTAATTTTAATATTAAATTACAATCCGATAATTCTGGAACTACCTTAACCCTAACTAAAAAACTACCCGTTTAAGGGGATGTAATAACACTCAACTTTTATTAGTTTTAAAACTATGACTAATCGAATCGTAATTATAGAAGACAATCAAATGGTTAGCGAAGCTTTTGCTTTACTACTAACCCTACGAGAAAATTTTGAAGTAGTAAACACCTATACCAACTGTGAAAGTGCTATTAAAAACATTAAACAGGATGAACCTGATATTATTCTGATGGATATTGATTTACCAGGAATGAGTGGTATTGAAGGCACTAAAAAAATCAAGAAAATACTCCCCAAAACCGATATTTTAATTATTACTGTGTTTGAAAACGGAAAAACGGTATTTGATGCTTTATGCGCAGGTGCATCGGGCTATTTAACCAAAAATAGCGATCAACACAAATTATTAAATGCGATTGACGAAGTTCAAAAAGGAGGAGCTCCTATGAGTAGTAAAATTGCTAAAATGGTGGTTCAATCCTTTCAAAAAAACAACAATTCCCCTTTAACAGAACGCGAAACCGAAATACTTTCTAGAATTGCCGAAGGTAACAGCCATACCACCATAGGCGAACAACTTTTTATTTCTAAAGAAACGGTTAAGTACCATATTAAAAATATTTACATCAAACTTCAGGTAAATAACAAAGCAGACGCTATTAAAAAAGGAAATGAAGAGCGTTTGATATAATTTTTTTATAAGAAAAAATTAAAACTACCCTTTTTAGGGGGTACACATTCAGTAATCGCAATGTAATTTAGCAACGTAAACTAAAATATATACGTTCATAGACATAATAGCTGCGATATTGAAGAGAGCTGCTCCTGTATTTTTAATCTTAAAAAGATATATTTTGAATTAAACTTTTTTAAGATGTTTCGGTCGATAGTCTGTAGTACACAGTTTGACCAGCTCCCCCCAGCCATTTTTTATAGGGCAAATAAGTTTTTAACTTATACCCAACTGCTTCTCTTCAATATCTGTCAGTTATCCATATAAATAACCTAACTCAAATAAAAATATTATGGAACTATTAAAAAATGTAATTACAACCAACAATAAGGGAAGATTGTTGATAGTAGCACTAATTGTTATAGCTTATATGACATTAGTTCTTTGTTTTTTTGAATTAGCATCCGGAATAGACTCGTTTTTAACAACTAACAACTAACCTAAAACAACTAAAAAATGAATTTAACCTTACCTCACCCAAACAGTAGTGTGATTGAAGTACCAGAGTACATTCTTCCTGGTAGAATTCGATTAGCAGTTCTCAAAACAAAACAATTGTTTTGCCATCATGATTACAAAACAACGCGTAAAAGCAATTTGTTTGGAAATCATTTTGTACAAGTAGATAGATGTAGTAAGTGTAAAAAAAGAAAAGTAAAAACCTATAACGAATAATCCACTAACAGTTATCCACGTTATAGAATGTCCCCCGATTTTCCTTCTGTTGTACCGATTGCTCCGCAATCAAATACCCAACCGTAATTAAATTACGTAATTCGTACAACTGAGGGGATATTCGGGTTTTTTTGTAGATTTTTTCAGTTTCTTCGTGCAGAATTTTTAATCTAGCCGATGCCATATCGATTAATTCATTAGATCTAAAAATAGCCAAATAATCACTCATAATGCGTTGCAATTCTTTACGATTATGGGTTAACACCACCAATTCCTTAGGCGAATTAGTTCCTTGATCATCCCATTCTGGAATCATCGATAAATCAACAGTTAAACCAGCTTCTTTATCTTTTAAATCTAAAAATATTCTGTGAGAATACACTAGTGCTTCTAATAAAGAATTAGAGGCCAAACGATTAGCCCCATGTAAACCTGTGCAAGCACATTCGCCGTTGGCGTACAAATTTTCAATATTTGTTCTCCCGAATAAATCCACTGCTATTCCTCCACAAAAATAATGAGCCGCTGGAACAATAGGAATCCAATCCTTAGTAATTATAATTCCCTTTGTTAAACACTTTTCAAAAATATTCGGAAAATGATGGATGAATTTACTTTTATCTAAATGGTTACAATCCAAATACACACAATCGTCTCCACTAATTTTTAGTTCCTTATCTATAGATTGCGAAACAATATCTCTAGAAGCCATTTCACCCCTTTCATCATATTTAAACATAAAACGTTCACCATTTTTATTTCTTAAATAAGCCCCAAAACCACGAATAGCTTCAGTGATTAAAAATGACGGACTTTCTGAGGGTTCATATAAGGCAGTAGGATGAAATTGTACAAATTGCATATTTTCAACCTTAGCTTTTGCGCGGTAAGCTACCGCTACCCCATCGCCAGTGGCTATCGTTGGATTGGTAGTGTATGCATATACCTGACCCGCTCCTCCTGTAGCTAAAATAGTATTTCCCGAAACAAAAGTTTCTATTTTACCCGTACTGCTATCTAAAGCATAAGCTCCATAACACTTTTTAGGAGAATCTACGGTTAAATATTGATGATATATTTGATGTTCTGTAATTAAATCGATTACAAAAAAATGAGGGTATAATGTAATGTTTTTTAAATTCTTTACCTTTTTCAATAAAGACCGTTCTATTTCAAAACCCGTAATGTCTTTATGATGCAACACTCGATTTTCGGTATGCCCTCCTTCGAGTCCTAAGTCATAATTACCATGCTCATCTTTGTCAAAATTGGTTCCCCAATCTATGATTTCTTTTAATCGGTCTGGACCTTCGGAAACTACTACCCTAACGACTTCTTCATTACACAAACCATCACCAGCCACTAAAGTATCTTGTACATGTTTTTCAAAGGAATCCGTAGCATTAGTTACCACCGCAATACCACCTTGTGCATATTTGGTGTTAGACTCGTTGGCATCGGCCTTGGTTAAAACAATTACCTTGTGATTGGGTTTTTCTTGTGCGTATTTAATTGCGGTGGTTAAACCTGCAATTCCTGAACCGATAATGAGTAAATCCGATTGGTAAATAGCCATTTTTATTTAGATATTTCAAGCATTCGCTCTATAGGAATAATCGCTTTTGCTCTGATTTCTTCGGAAACAAAAACTTCTGGAGCTTCATTCAACATGCATTGATATAATTTTTCAAGCGTATTCACTCGCATAAAACCACATTCACTACAAGCACAAGTATTGTCTTCGTGCGATGGCGCCGGAATCAATACGGTATTCGGAACTTCTTTTTGCATTTGGTGTAAAATTCCCGCTTCGGTAGCTACAATAAACTCTTCTGCAGGATTGGCTTTTACATAATTAATCATGCCACTAGTAGAACCTATGTAATGGGCTGTTTTTAAAATATGTGTTTCCGACTCTGGATGTGCAATAATTTTTGCTTTAGGATGTTTGGCATGAAGTGCTAATAACTTATCAATAGAAAAGGCTTCATGAACAATACAAGCACCATCCCATAAAATCATGTCTCTGCCGGTTTGTTGCATTACATATTTACCTAAATTTTTATCTGGCGCAAAAATAATCGGCTGGTCTTTAGGTACTGAGTTGACTATTTTAATGGCATTAGACGATGTACAAACCAAATCACTAATAGCCTTTACTTCTGCAGAAGCATTGATATAGGTGATTACAATATGATCTGGATATTTGTTTTTTAATTCCTGAAGCGCTGGTGCCGGACATGAATCCGCCAAAGAACATCCTGCTTTAAAATCAGGTATGATTACTTTTTTGGTAGGATTAATAATTTTTGCCGTTTCTGCCATAAAATGCACGCCTGCAAAAACAATGATATCCGCTTCTACTTTAGCCGCTTCCTGAGACAACCCTAAACTATCGCCAACAAAATCAGCAATATCCTGAATTTCAGGAAACTGATAATAATGCGCTAAAATAATGGCATTTTTCTCTTTTTTTAATCGATTGATTGCATCAAAATACTTCTGTTTATCCATGCTATTAAATGCTTTTAAAAGGCAGGTAAAATTACAAATGTTTTTCTTTTTTGAACCGCTTAAAGGCTAATAATATCTTAACACAATGGTATTATTCCGTTATATTTCTTAACTTAATGTGTGATTTTTCTTTAAACAGAAAATTTACAACCAATACCCAACCTTAAAAAACTGTATGATGAAAACAACTACTATTCAACTGGGTTTGATTTTTATTGCTTTTTTTATAGGAGTAAATTTAATTCCTTTAATAGGTCAAGAAAAAACAACAGATAATAAAGCAAAGATTAATTTCTCGATTAAGCACTTAGGCGTAACCGTACATGGTGTTTTTAATCCTTTTGAATCGAACTATCATTGTAATCCTAAAAAAGTAAGTGAAAGTTTTATCAACTTAAAAATCCCTGTAAAAAATATTTCCACAGGAAACAAAACCAGAGATAAAAACTTGTTATCTGACAATTTTTTTAATGAAAATAGATACCCTTTTATTTTATTTACATCAACAAGTGTAGAAAAAATAAGCTTGGAAGAATATCGCATTAAAGGAAAATTAACCATTAAAGGGATTAGCAAAGAAATTACTATTCCTTTAAAACTTTCGTTTAAAGACGAAACCAATGATTATATGATTTTAAAAGCCATAGTAACCATTAACCGAAATGATTTTGGGGTAGGAACCAACTACTGGTTAGCACAAACTTGTATCGGAAATACAGTAACGATACAATCAGAAATAAAAGTGTTTTTAACGGACTGATTTATGAGCGACCACATCCATATATAGTTTTTCGTACAGCGGTAATATGAATTCGATATCAAATTTTCTGGCTGCTGTTTTTGCATTTTCTTTAAATTGTGCTAACAATAACGGATTACCTAAAATCGTTATGGATTTTTGAGCCATTAAATCCACTTCGCCAACATTACACAAATAGCCCGAAACGCCATCTATGTTTACTTCGGGTAATCCTCCTGTGTTGGTTGAAATCACAGGAACACCATGAGCCATGGCCTCTAAAGCAGCTAATCCAAAACTTTCGGTTTCCGAAGGCAATAAAAACAAATCTGAATAACATAAGATTTTAGCAATCTCGGAGCTGTTCCCGAAGAAAATTACTTTATCGCTGATGCCTAATTCTTGACATAATTTTTCGGCAACTTCTTTTTCTGGCCCATCACCCACCATGAGTAATTTACAAGAGATTTCCTTTTGAATTTGGTTAAAAATCTGAATCACATCGGGTATTCTTTTTACCCGTCTGAAATTACTAATATGTGTAATTATTTTTTCTTCTGGATCAGCAAACCAACTTCTTAAACAAGGTCCTTCGTGTTCTTTTTTAATTTTTTCAACTTCAATAAAATTAGGAATTACCTGAATTTCTTTATCTATTTCGAATAATCGATAAGTATCGTTTTTTAAACTTTCGGAAACTGCTGTAACCACATCCGACTTATTGATGCTAAAACTAACTGCTGGTTTGTAATACGGATGATTTCCTACTAAAGTAATGTCGGTACCATGAAGAGTAGTAACAATAGGTAAATCAATATTTTCTTCTTGCAACATTTTTTTGGCCATGTATCCTGCATATGCATGAGGTATGGCATAATGCACATGCAACACTTCTATGCGGTGTTGTTTAACTACATCAACCAATTTACTGGATAAAGCCAATTCGTACGGTTGATAATGAAACAACGGATATTCGGGAACATGCACTTCATGATAATGAATATTTCGGTTGAGTAACTCTAATCTTACTGGCTGACTGTAGGTTACAAAATGAATTTCGTGCCCACGATTGGCTAATTCTAAACCCAATTCTGTGGCAACTACTCCACTTCCTCCAAAAGTTGGATAACATACAATTGCAATCTTCATGTCAACAATAAATTAGATTATTCTTTTATGATGGCTTCTGTTATAATTTCCTGAATATCAGACCTTACATTTTCTTTAGCCAAACGATTATTTTCGGCTGATGGATAGGTTCTGTTAGATAAGAAAACATATACTATTTCAGTTTCTGGATCTACCCAAGCAAACGTTCCTGTAAATCCTGAATGTCCAAAACTGGTTAAAGACACACAATCACAAGTGGGGCCTGATTTTCCTTTTACGGGTTTATCAAAACCAAGTCCTCGGCGATTATCTTCTTTACAATAATGACAAGTATTAAACAAATCAAAGGTTTTTTCCGAGAAAAATCGATGTCCACCGTATTCCCCTTTTTGCAAATACATTTGCATGATTTTAGCCACATCTAAACTGTTGGAAAATAATCCTGCGTGTCCGCCTACTCCACCTTCCATAGCAGCTCCCATATCGTGTACATAACCTTGAACTCTTTGATATCTAAAATAATTATCTTCTTCTGTTGGAGGAATTACTTTTTTATCGAATTGAGTTAATGGATTGTATAAAGTTCTGGAAGCGCCCAAAGGTTTATAAAACTGATTTTTACTTAAAATATCTAAGCGATTGTTATGTTTTTCAAAATAATAATTGAATATAATAAACGGTAAATCACTGTATTTGTACTTCTTTTTAGGCAACAATTCACTTTTAGCAATGGTTTGCATCATGGTGTCTTTGTAAGTTGCAGTTATAAATAAACTGTCGGCAACTTGTAAAGGAAATTCGTGTGAAAAAACTTTTCGGTAATATTTATCACTGGGTTTATTCAACGAATCTAAAGTAGATTTATAAAATGGAATCCAAGCAGGCAAACCCGCATGATGTGACAACATTTCTTTTATAGTGATTGGTCTTTTATTACTTTGAGCAAAAATATCAGGCAATAAAGAACCAAGTGGTGTGTCCAACGAAAAGTCTCCTTTTTCGACTTTTTGCATCACGTTGGGTAAAGTAGATAATATTTTTGTTAGCGAGGCTAAATCATAAATATCTGAATTTTTAACTGGTGTAGTTTTTTCAAAAGTGTGATGTCCGAAGGATTTGTTGTAAATCACCTGTCCTTTACGGGCTACCAAAATTTGCATGCCAGGGGTAATTCCTTTTTCAATGACTTCATTTGCTTTCACATCAATCTTAGCCAAAACTTTAGAACTCATTCCTACTCTTTCTGGAATATTAAATCCTAAACGAGATATTTTTTTAGTATTCAACCCATCACCCACCGCAAATAATTTATCTACAGAAACAGGTAGTTTTCCTTTTGCTCCTACAGCTCCAAAAATCGTTTGTGCCGATGTATTTTGAGCAATTGTATTATTTTGATAAGATACTATAATTGCTTTTATTTTATCTACTGATTTTAAAGAGGCTAAAGCATAAGGTCTTACAAAAAAATCTAGAATAACTTCGTTTTGACTGGCTACTTCGTTAATTAATTTAATTTCAGACTCTTTTAAATCGTGATTTCTCCATGCATGTGAGTCTGATTTATGATAACCTATAATGACTTTGGTGTAGTCCTTTAATTTTAATTTTAGGGTATCTAAATTTGTTTCTTGTATAACATCTACTTGGGTGTAATTTTGTAAAGAACTCACAAAAGTTTCATTAACATCTTCTCCGATTTTTACGTAGGCAATTTTTTCGTTTTCAAGTGCTTTGATGGGCAAAATATGGTCTTCGTTTTTTAATACGGTAAGGCTATTTTCGTACAATTCGTAATTCAACAAATCGGTTTCAAAAGTATTTAAGTCCTGATGTAAATTTTGTAAATCAATAGGTTGATAATGATTTAATCCTGCTCTGTATTTATGAGCTAATATTTTTTTTACAGAATGAGCCAATCTATCATCGGATAAATAAGCTCTATCGTATGCCTCGCAAAATTTTTCAATAGCTAAGGGAATGTCCTCGGCAAACAGCAACACATCGTTACCCGCCATAAATGCATCTACATTAATTTCCCCAGGTAATCTAGAATTACTAGCTCCTTTCATATTTAAAGCATCTGTAAAGATTAAACCTTTAAAATGCATTTGTTCTTTTAAAATTTCAGTAACCACATGATACGATAAAGAGGTTGGTTGCCCTGGTTCACATTCCAATCCTGGAACTTCTAAATGCGCTACCATAATACTGGCTAATCCTTCTTTAATTAATTTTTTATACGGATATAGTTCTACATCGTGAACTCGTTCTTCGTCGAATTTCACAAATGGCAAAGTATGATGCGAATCCGTTTCGGTGTCACCATGACCTGGAAAATGTTTACCCGTAGCGAAAATTCCTTCGTTTTGTAAACCTTTCATGTACGCCAAAGCATGTTCAGTTACTCGTTTTTTATCTTCTCCGAAAGAACGATTTCCAATAATGGGATTTTTAAAATTGGTATTGATATCTAATACTGGAGCAAAGTTGAAATGAATACCCATTCTTCGGTTTTCTCTTCCCATTTGAGCGCCTAATTTTTCTAACAATTTAACATCCTGAATAGCACCTAAAGTCATATTCCACGGATATTTATACGTAGAATCTAAGCGCATGCTTAATCCCCATTCGGCATCAATTCCAATAAATAAAGGCACATTGGATTTAGACTGGTAGCGATTGGTTAATTTGGCTTGTCTTACAGGACCTCCTTGAAAAAAGATTAAACCGCCAATATGATAATCGGTAATTAATTTATCTATGGACTTTACGTGTGTGGAATCTTTATTGGAATAAGCAGCTACCATAAATAACTGTCCTACTCGTTCGTAAAAAGACATTTGATTGTATATGCTATCCACCCATTTGGTTTCTGCATTTTTATATTCTGCCGCAGGCGACTTTTTAAATTGCGAAAAAATGGACGTAGAACTCATAAGTCCTACAATCAATATTAATAAAATTCTATTCATAAGTATGTACTGCCTAAAAAAATCTTTTATGCCAACTTTCGGCAGCAGGAACTTCCCAATATTCACGCCATTCTCCTAGATTATTCACCAAATTGTTAAATACAATAGTTTTTTCGGAAACAGCTTTTTCTTTAGCCATTTTTTTAAAATCAGCCAACGATTTATGCGATACGAATTCTCCTAGTTTAAAGGTTACGTTTAATTTATCTAATAAATCTACTTGAAATTCTTTTTCAATTTCTTGAATCATTACTACCGAAGCATCTATAGAACAACCTGTTACGTGCTGGTTTCCTTCTGTTTCGTCAACGGCTAAAACAATAAATCTACTGTATGGTATAGTGTATGAAGTCATTAAAGGTTTTCCGTGTGCCGCCCACTGCTGGGTAAAATCAGTTAATTTTTGATGTAATGATTCTATTTCGGTATCCGAAAATTTTCTGTTACATGGGTAAATCCAAATTCTGGATTCATCGGGCATATTTTCTAAAGGAACTAACATGAGTTAATTTTGTTTTGTTGGTAGATTATAAATCATTGGCATTAGCAATCAATTCAGCAATATCTAAAACCTGAACTTGATTTTCTTTTGCTGCACTTTTAACTCCATCGGTTAGCATGGTATTACAAAAAGGACAACCTGCAGCGATAATTTCAGCTTGGGTTCCTATGGCTTCTTCAGTTCTTTCAATATTAATTTCTTTATCGCCTTTTTCCGCTTCTTTAAACATTTGAGCTCCACCTGCACCACAACATAAACCGTTGGTTTTACAACGCTTCATTTCTACCAATTCTGCGTCTAATTTTTCTATTAAATCTCGCGGAGCTTCGTAAACATTGTTGGCTCTACCTAAATAACAAGGGTCGTGAAAAGTAATTTTTTTCCCTTTAAAGTTTCCTCCTTGAATTTTTAATCTTCCTTCGTCTAACAAAGATTTTAAAAATTGAGTATGATGAACTACTTCATAATTTCCTCCTAAAGATGGATATTCATTTTTAAGGGTATTAAAACAATGCGGACAAGCGGTAACAATTTTTTTTACTTCATAAGAATTCAAAACTTCTATATTGGTCATAGCCTGCATCTGAAATAAAAACTCGTTTCCCGATCTTTTGGCAGGGTCACCCGTGCAACTTTCTTCCGTGCCTAACACGGCAAAAGAAACTTGTGCACTGTTTAATAACTTAACAAATGCTTTGGTTATTTTTTTGGCTCTTTCATCAAAACTTCCGGCACAGCCTACCCAAAAAACCACCTCGGGCTCTATTCCTGAAGCCAACATTTCAGACAAGGTAGGAACTTTTAAACGCTCTTGCATGCTAATTATGAATTGAATTGTTTTTATAGTATGAAAAAACCAATCAATAGTTGATTGGTTTTTTTAAGTTTATTAACTAATCGTGCTGACCGTCGTCAAACACTTGAATAGTAACATCTTTGTTAATCAAGTCTGTAAATTTACCTCTGTAACGGGTTGCTTTTACTAAGTGGTTATCAATCCAGTGATAGTTTCCTCCTCTTGGTTTACCCATAACCATTCCATGATATTTAAATCCGTGTTTGTCTAACCATTCTTCGGTTACTTTACGGTGATCTTCTGTTCTTGAAGTAAAAAAGAAAATAACATGTCCTTCATCGTACCATTTGTTTAACGTTTCTAACGCATCTGGATATAATTCAGCCGTTGCCATACGTTCTGGTTCCTCGTTAGGAATATCATCACATATAGTTCCGTCAATGTCGATTAAGTAGTTTTTAATATGAGCAGGAAGAACTGGGCTAATATGCTCTCCGTTTTCAATTTTTTCTTCCAGCTTAATGTTCAAATTTTCATTTTTCATAATAGAGAATTGTTGATTTATTTTTAATTATAAGAGTTCGTTTTTCCAATTTAAGCGATCCATTTGGTTGTAAGGCCAAGGCGCGCCATTGTTTTCTATATTGGTCATCATGCCATTTAATTCTGTTGGCGCAGCGCTTTGTTCCATTACTAAATACCTACGCATATCTAAAATAATAGACAATGGACTGATATTTACAGGACATTCTTCTACACAAGCGTTACAAGTGGTACAAGCCCACAATTCTTCTGGGCTGATGTAATCGTTTAATAAAGCTTTATTGTCGTTTACAAAAGTTCCTTGATTTGAATCTATATTTTTTCCAACTTCTTCCAAACGATCACGAGTATCCATCATGATTTTTCTTGGAGATAATTTTTTACCAGTTTGATTGGCCGGACATACCGAGGTACATCTACCACATTCAGTACAGGTATAAGCATTTAACAGTTGAACTTTATTTAAATCAAATACGTCGCTAGCGCCAAATTTAGCAGGTGCTTCAGTTTCTGCTGAAGCCGCAAAAGCCATATTAGGATCTAGCATTAATTTTACCTCTTTAGTAACGGATTCCAAATTATCCATCTTACCCTTTGCATTTAAGTCCGCATAATAAGTATTTGGAAAAGCTAATAAAATGTGTAAATGTTTAGAATAATATAAATAATTTAAGAATACTAAAATTCCTACAATGTGTAACCACCAGCTCACGCGTTCGATTAAAGCGACGGTCTGAAAATCCATTCCATCAAAAATGGGTTGAATAAATTGTGATATGGGCGCGGTAAAGGAAACGTTATAGTGGTCGTAATTATTGATATTCAAATGCAAGTCGGACGCGTTCATTACTAAAAACAAAGTCATCAATGCCATTTCAAAATACAAAATGTTATTAGCATCTTGTTTTGCCCAACCTTTTAAATCTGCACTTAAAAATCTTTTAATGTTAGATAAATTTCTTCGGAACCAAAAAATGATTACCGAAATCAACACCAAAAAAGCCAATATTTCAAAAGAACCTATAACTACTTGGTAAAAACCTCCCATAATAGACAACACTCTATGGGTTCCAAACAATCCATCAATAACTATTTCTAATAATTCTATGTTGATTAAAATAAATCCTACATAAACAACTATGTGTAAAATTCCCGCCAAAGGTCTTTTTACCATTTTGGATTGTCCTAAGGCTATCATCGCCATATTTTTCCATCTTAAGGAAGAATTATCAGAACGATCAATGTATTTTCCTAGGTTAATGTTGCGTATGATTTTTTTACAGTTACGAACAAAAAATCCGAAACCACCTATTAAAATAATCGCAAAAACAATGTTATCAATATATTCCATTTAAACCTTTATTTAGGAGCTACATTGGAACCCTCGTAAGGTTTTGGCTTTTTTCCAAATAAAGAAAAATGCACATACCTTTTAGGATTATTTTTCATATCAGCTAGCAATAATTCCAATTCTTTTGAAGCTCCCGAAAGATTATTGTATAAAGCATCATCTTTTAACAACTTACCTGCACTACCCTTACCCGACTCTAAATCTTTCATCATTTTTTCGGTAGTTGCCAAAGTATTTTCTAATGATTTTATAGTTTTTCCAATATTAGCCTTAGCTAAAGTATCTGATAATTTTGAAAAATTAGCTGTAGTCTTATCTATATTCTTTATGGTATTATCTATTTTAGCTTTATTGTCTACTAATAAATCATCGGCATTTTTAGCCATCGCTTTAATATGAGACAAGGTTTCTGTTAAAGAAGCTAAAGATTTAGAGATTTCTTCTCTGTTTTTTTGATTCAATATTTTATTGATGTTTTTAATCAAACTATCGGCACTCACGGTGGCAGATTCTATTTTTTGTTCCAGTGGGAATAATTTTTCTGCTACCATTTCGGTTAAACCAGCTACTTTACCCGATTGTAAAGTATCTCCTGTTTTTAACAGTGCCTTATTTTTAAAATCTGGAACAATCGCTATTTGTTTTCCTCCGATTAATCCTGGCTCGTAAATTTTAGCAATACTTCCTTTAGAAATTGGAAAATCTGAATCGATTTGCATCGTAACCAATAATTTTCCCTGATGATTTAAAAACGTGATATCTTCAATGTTTCCAATAGTTAAACCATTTAATGTGACTGCAGACTTAGGTAACAAACCGTCTACATTATCATACACTACATATATGGTTTTTCCTGATTGAAAAAGATCTTTAGATTTTAAAAAACTATACCCCCAAATAAATAAGAATATGGAGGATAAAACTAAAATAGCGGTTTTAATTTCTCTGTTTTTATTTTTCAAAACTTTATATTTTATTGATTGTTGTTGAATGTTGTAATAAAACTGGATTGATACCCTGCTTCTTTAGCTTTTTTTAATAATTTTTTAGCGATTTCGTAATCATGGGTTTCTCCGTAATAATATTTATATCTACCATTTGATTGTGTAACCGAAATACTATCTAATCCCTTAAAGTTAGCCGGTGTATTTTTAATTTTTGATCCCCCTGCAGCAATTTGGATTTTATAAACAATTTGTTTGTTTCCTTTTTCTAGGGTTTCTTCCACTGTACTATCTACCTCTTTAGTAATTACTTTTTCGGCATTTTTTTGTTTTTTGGTAATGTCCTTGTTTTTTGTACTCGTGTTAGAGTTGTTATTTTCAGGCACATTCTTTTCTGTTTTAGGTTGTGGAACTACTGTTTTTTCTGCAAATAATGAAGAATCCACCATGTACCCTTTTTTATAATTTAAAATAGCCTGAGCTATAGCTGTAGAAATCTTATCTTGTCCTTCTTCTGAATTTAAAAACTTACCCTCTTCATAATTAGATATAAAACCTAACTCAGTTAATACGCTAGGCATAAAAGTCCGGTGTAATACCAAAAAAGGAGCTTGTTTTACACCTCTATTTTTTCGACTTAAACCACCCGTATATTCATTTTGCAACATACTTGCTAACGCAATACTTTGATCTAAATATTCCTCTTGCAACATGCTTAATCCTATCACAGATTCTATGGAATTAGGATCATAACCACCATAATTTAGTTTATAATCGTTCTCTAGGGAAATTACGGCATTCTCTTTTTTAGCAACCTCTAAGTTAGAGGCTACTTTGGTCATACCCATTACAAAACTTTCTGTTCCTGAAGCTGGCGATTTTGAAGCGTTACAATGCACCGATAAAAAGAAATTGGCGTCTGCTTTATTAGCAATGGCAGCCCGTTGAATTAATTCTACAAAAACATCCTCTTTTCGGGTATAAATCACCTCAATAGAAGGATCTTTTTCTAAAATTTCACCAATTTTTAAAACTACTTTTAAGGCAATGTTTTTTTCTATGAATTCCCCATAAACAGCACCATAGTCCTTTCCTCCATGTCCTGCATCCAACACTATGGTAAATTTACCCTTACCTTGAGCATAAACACAGGTGGATAAAACAAAAAAAAGTAAACCAAGCTTAAACTTAAGCCCTTTAAGTATTTTCATAGTTAATTCTAATGTGCTAGATTATAAATGGTTACACAAATAATTTAACCCTATAAATAATCATAAAAAAATAAGCGTATTTTTGGCGCAAAAATAATATCATTTTTTTACAAAAGTAGTATTTAAAGCGTTGCACACAAACTTATTTCATATCGTTTTAACCACCCTATTTAATTGTTTGGTGATTGCACAGGCTTTTTCTCAGGATACTAAGAATAAAAGCGTTGGGCTTTCTCCACAAAAACCTTTGTTATCTGTTACCGATACCATTAAAAAAGATAGCATCAAACGAAAGGAAGGGATTATTGGTGGAATTATCAAATATAAAGCCACTGATTTGGTTAAATTGAATCAATCCGAAAAAACCATTACTTTATATAATCAAGCCGAAGTTTATTATCAGGATGTAGAACTTAAAGCGGGCATTATTGTAATTAATTATGCTAAAGACGAAGTATACGCTGGACGGATTAAGGATACCGCTGGGGTTTATACCCAATTACCCAACTTTAAACAAGGTTCTAACGAAGTAAAGCCTGATTCCATTCGATTTAATTTTAAAACTAAAAAAACTTTAATTTGGAATTCCGTAACCGACCAAGGAGAGTTTAAAGTAAAAGGTGAAGTCACTAAAAAAGAAAACGATTCTGTTTACTTTATCAGAAATGCTCGTTTTACTACTTCTAAGGATGTGGATAATCCAGAATATTATTTCTTGGCTAAAAAAATCAAATTAGTACCTAAAAAGAAAGTGGTTACCGGTTTTGCCAATATGTATATTGCCGATGTACCCACTCCTATTGGGTTGCCTTTTGCATTTTTTCCAATGACCGAAAAAAGAGCCAGTGGAGTTATTATTCCTAGATACGCTCAAACCAATTTAAGAGGCTTTGCTATACAAAATGGGGGGTATTATTTTGCAATTAACGATTATTATGATTTATCGGTTTTAGGAGATTATTACACCAACGGCAGTTATGGAGTTAGAACCACTAGTAATTATGCTTTACGTTATAAATTTAAGGGAAATCTAAATTTTAGATACGAAAACCTTCTAAATAGCGAACGTGGTTTTCCAGATTATAGTAAATCAACTATTTATAATTTGCAATGGTCTCATACACAGGATTCCAAATCAAATACCAATTCTAGATTTTCGGCTTCGGTAAATTTAGGAAGTAGTAATTATTACCAACAATCTATTAACCAAACCAACGCGGCTAACTTTTTAAACAACTCCTTAAGTTCCTCGGTATCTTATTCTAAAACATTTGCTACGGTTCCGCAAGTTAATATGTCATTAACCGCAACCCATACTCAAAACACGAACACCAAAGAAATCAACATGACTTTACCTACACTACAAGCTAGTGTAGACAGAGTATTTCCTTTTGCGCCTAAAAATGGCACTAAAAAAGGATTCATTAAAAACATTAATTTTCAATATAACTTAAGAGGCGAAAACCAATTTAAAACTACAGATAGTCTATTTTTTAAACCTCAAATGTTTAATGATGCCAAAGTAGGTTTAAAACACAGCATTCCGTTAACAACTAACTTTAAAGTTTTTAAATACTTTAGTATGTCAGCAGGAATGAATTATGACGAAGTTTGGTATTTAGAAACCATTCAAAAAAATTACGATCCTACTCAAAACAAAGTAGTTAACAACAAAGTTGGTGGTTTTGACGCTTTTAGACAATACTCTTTTAGTACCAGCATAGGAACCACATTATACGGAACTTTTAATTTTAAAGAAACCGGAAAAATACGTTCTGTTAGACACGTAATAAGACCCTCGGTATCTTACGCTTACACCCCTAGTTTTGAAAGGTATTATGACACTTACTTAACCGATGCTAACGGAACTTACGGAGATTACACGCGTTTTGAAGGTGGTATTTTTGGAGCACCTGGTAAGAACCTATCCAACAATTTAGGTATAAGCATAGGAAACAGTTTAGAAGCCAAGGTTAAAGACAAAGACGAAACCAAAACAGAACTTAAAAAAGTAATGTTGTTGAACAACCTAAGCTTATCTACTTTTTATAATATAGCCGCAGACTCTTTAGCTTTATCTCCTGTAAGAATCTCTGGAGGAACTAACTTATTTGAAAACAAAGTATCCTTAAACTTTGGAACCACTTTAGATCCTTACGCTATTGACAATGGCGGTCGTAGAATCAACACCTACAACATAGATAATGGAGGTAGTTTATTCAGAATGACCAGCAGCAACCTAACTTTAAACTACTCTTTAAAAAGTAAAAGCAAAAAAGACGAAAAGGATAAAACAGAAAATAAAACCGTTATAAGAAACGGTGGTCGGGAAGATGATTTATTTGGAAAATCTGTAGATGATATAGAAGCCGAGAAAAAAGATGATGATGAAAAAAAGAAAAATAAAACCGATTTCTTTAATGCTAAGGTACCTTGGGATTTAAAATTAGCCTATTCAGTAACTTACAGCAATAGTAACCGACAAGATCAAATATCCAACAGTTCTTTAATGTTTTCGGGGAACATTGATTTAACCCCTAATTGGAAGGTTGGCGCTTCTTCGGGTTATGATTTTGTAAACAAAGGTTTTACGTATACCCAACTGCGATTTGGAAGAGATTTAAAAAGTTGGCGAATGGATTTCAGTTGGATTCCTTTTAGTCAAAGAGCCTCTTGGAGCTTTTTCATAGGCATCAAGTCATCTGTATTAAGCGATATTAAATGGGAAAAACGAACAGTTCCCGATAGAATTATACAATAATGGATAAATTAAAAGAACGCTGGGGTTTAACCTCTAACTTACAATTAATTGTAGTATTTACTGTTTTTGCCATTACGGGCTCAACAGCCGCCTACCTAACCAAACCCGTAACTGCTTGGTTAGGAATCAGTAAAGAATCCATGTCTTTGTGGCTGTATTGGCCTTTACGTATTTTAATACTATTCCCTATTTACCAAGTAATGTTGGTTGTATTTGGATACTTATTTGGTCAATTTGAATTCTTTTGGAATTTTGAAAAGAAAATGCTTAAACGATTAGGACTAGGATTTTTATTCAAAAACTAAAAATCAGATTTTCTGTTTTTGTTAATTAAGCTAAAGAAATTATTTCTGATTTCCGCTTCATTAAAGACACCACTGTATTCCATGGTTGTGGTATAACTGCTGTTATCTTTTATACCTCTGCTAGAAACACACAAATGAGAAGCTTCCATAACAACTATTACATCCTGAGTACCTAACACTTGTGTTAACTCATTATAAATCTGTTTAGTAAGTCGCTCTTGAACTTGTGGTCTTCTAGAAAAATAATCCACGATCCTATTCAACTTAGATAATCCAATCACTTTACCCGAAGAAATGTAAGCCACATGAGCTTTACCTACAATAGGTAAAAAATGATGTTCACAAGTAGAATTAAATTGAATATCCGCTTCAATCAACATTTTACTATAATTATAACTGTTTTCAAAGACTGAAATTTTGGGTTTGTTTTTAGGATTTAATCCAGAAAATATTTCCTGAACAAACATTTTAGAAACCCTGTGCGGAGTTCCTCTTAAACTATCATCTGTTAAGTCTAATCCCAGTTCCAACATAATTTCCTTAAAATGACGGGCTATTATTTCCATTTTTTCCACATCAGATTTTACAAAGGCATCTTCTCTTAAAGGAGTTTCCAAAGAGGTCATTTCGTGATTATCTCCAATCAACTCAAAAAAATCATTATTTGCTATAGTTTTCATAATTCTTGGATTAAATTTGTTTAACAAAAAAACAAAAATATTAAACAATATATTTTTTAACACCAACGTAATTCATTATAGAACTATAAGAGATTACAATTTATTGAAGAAAAAACTATAATATTGCTCAAAAAAATTACATGATAATTGCTCAAAACATCAATAAATATTACAACGACCTACAGGTTTTAAAAAATGTTAGCTTAGCCATCAATGCAGGTGAAATTGTATCTATTGTTGGTGCTTCTGGCGCAGGTAAAACCACACTTTTACAACTATTAGGCACTTTAGACAAACCATCTATAATTGACAATTCAAACATCAGTTCTATTAAAATCAATGGAATCGATGTGCTACAATTGAACGATAAAGAACTATCAAAATTTCGAAATCTTAATTTGGGATTCATTTTTCAATTTCATCAATTATTACCTGAATTTACGGCTTTAGAAAATGTATGTATACCCGCATTTATCGGAAATAAAAATGAAAAAGAAACCAAAGACAAAGCCATACAACTACTAGAGTATTTAGGTCTTTCGCATAGAATTCACCACAAACCTTCGGAAATGTCTGGCGGTGAGCAACAACGAGTAGCGGTTGCCAGAGCTTTAATCAATCAACCTGCTGTAATTTTTGCTGACGAACCTTCGGGAAATCTGGATAAAAAATCTGCCCAAAATTTACACGAGTTATTTTTTAAGTTAAGAGACGATTTTAAACAAACCTTTGTAATTGTTACCCATAACGAAGAATTAGCCAATATGTCTGATAGAAAACTAATCATGTCCGACGGTAAAATTATTTCGTAAATGAACTTTTTGGAACTTAAAGATTTTTTAGACCTAAAAGTTGAACAGTACAACAATACTGATTTTATTGCTTCTGATCCGATTCAAATTCCACATCTTTTTACTAAAAAACAAGACATCGAAATTGCTGGTTTTTTAAGCGCAACTATTGCTTGGGGCAATCGAAAAATGATTATTAAGAATGGTTTACGCATCGTAGAACTATTTGATTATGCACCGCATGATTTTATTTTAAATCATTCCGAAAAAGATTTAAAGTCTTTAGGAAATTTTGTTCACAGAACCTTTAATGACGAAGACCTACTCTGTTTTATTAATCAGCTTAACCAACTGTACAAACAGCACGAATCTTTAGAAAATGTTTTTTTTAGTGCGCCTGAAAAAGATTTGCAATACAATATTAGTCTATTTAAAATCTTATTTTTCAACGAAAAAACAACTGGCCGAAGTGTTAAACACATTTCAGACCCACAAAAAGGTTCTGCAGCCAAAAGATTAAATATGTTTTTAAGATGGATGGTTCGACAAGATAATAAAGGAGTTGATTTTGGCATTTGGCAAAAGATTAAACCTTCGGATTTATCTTGCCCTTTAGATGTTCATTCGGGTAATGTAGCCCGAAAATTAGGTTTATTAACCCGAACACAAAATGATGCCAAAGCTCTATTTGAACTAGATTCTAATTTAAGGTTATTAGATAAAAACGACCCTGTAAAATACGATTTTGCACTTTTTGGACTGGGTGTTTTTGAAAAATTTTAGCCTTAAAGCAGGGCTTTAAGTACTATGTAAAGCATCTAATTTAACCTTTACATAATCAGGTACTTGGGTAGGTTTATTAGTGTACTTATCAACAAAAACTAATATAGAATTCCCGGTAGTTAAAAGCTCTTTTTCGGGATTATAAATTTCATAATCAAACTCAATTTTTACCCCTGAACAATTCTTAAAAATAGTCTTAACTGTTAATAAATCGTCGTATTTTGCAGGACGTTTATATTGCATAGACAAAGATACCACAGGAAGCATAACCCCCTCATTTTCCATGGCTTTATATGATATTCCAATATTTCTTAACCACTCTACCCTACCCATTTCAAAGTAAACAGCGTAATTTCCATGATATACCACTCCCATTTGGTCAGTTTCGGCATAACGAACCCTTACTTGATATACGTATTCTTTCATATTTTATTAACATTATAATTAACATCAATCACAAAACAACCTTACATCAAAAATTTAGATAATACAACTGCCTAAAAATTTTTTTTTTAGTAAAATTATTCACATTTTTGTCCATGAAGAAATTTGAGCCCAACAACTCAATATTCCAACTAAAAACTCGAATTCTTATAACAAAAAATTACTCATTAAATTCATGAAGATATCTGCACAATCGGTATGGGATAACTGTCTGCTATTTATAAAAGATAACATTCAAGAACAAGCATATAAAACTTGGTTTGAACCCATTAAACCAGTTGAGCTTAATGGTAACGCTTTGCATGTTTTAATTCCTAGTAAATTTTTTTACGAATGGCTTGAAGAACACTATGTAAATTTATTAAAAACAGCCCTTAATCGTGAATTAGGTAAAGACGCTAGATTAATTTACCGAGTGGTTATGGAAAATTCTACTAGTGGTAATCAACCCTTTACCGAACAATTACCGAGTTCTTCTAGAAATTCTGTAAAACCACAAATTGTTGATTTTCCCTTAAACAATAAAAGTGCAGAAATCAGAAATCCATTTGTGATTCCAGGCATTCGAAACATCAACATTGATTCCCAATTAAACCCTAACTATAATTTTGATAACTTTTTAGAAGGAGATTCTAACCGATTAGCTCGTTCAGCAGGTATGGCAGTAGCTAATAAACCCGGAGGAACTTCTTTTAATCCTTTAATGATTTATGGTGGTGTTGGTTTAGGAAAAACCCATTTAGCCCACGCTATTGGTTTAGAAATTAAAGAAAAACACCCTGGAAAAGTGGTGTTATACATTTCTGCTGAAATTTTCACTCAACAATTTATTGATTCTGTTAAAAAGAATACCCGTCATGATTTTATTCATTTCTATCAATTGGTAGATGTTTTAATTGTTGACGACATTCAATTTTTATCAGGTAAACAAGGAACACAAGACGTATTTTTCCACATCTTTAACTTTTTACACCAAAACGGTAAACAAGTAATCCTTACCTCGGATAAAGCTCCTGTAGACATGCAAGACATTGAACAACGTTTATTGTCTCGTTTCAAATGGGGATTATCCGCAGAATTAACCCAACCGAATTACGAAACCCGTGTAGCTATTTTAAAAAATATTCTTTACCGCGACGGTGTAACTATGCCCGAAGAAACTATTGAATATGTAGCCAGACACATTAAATCTAACGTTAGAGAATTAGAAGGCTCTATTATCTCTTTGATTGCTCAATCTTCTTTTAACAAAAAAGAAGTGACTTTAGAATTAGCCAAACAAGTAGTTGAAAAATTCGTTAAGAATGTTAAGAAAGAAATTTCTATAGATTACATTCAAAAAGTGGTTTCCAACTATTTCCAAATGGATGTAGATACTTTAAAATCACAAACTCGAAAAAGACATATTGTACAAGCCCGTCAATTAGCTATGTATTTTTCTAAAAAATTAACCAAATCTTCGTTAGCCAATATTGGCTCCCAAATCGGAGATAGAGATCACGCTACTGTTTTACACGCTTGTAAAACCGTGGATAATTTAATCGCTACAGACAAACAATTTAAAAAGTTTGTAGATGATTTAAATCTGAAGCTTACCAGCTAAACGCATGAAAACTAAAATATTAATGGTCTGTTTAGGTAATATCTGTCGGTCACCATTAGCCGAAGGGATTTTATCTGAAAAACTACCCTCTTCTAAATTCAAAGTGGATTCAGCAGGTACTGCTGGTTATCATATCGGAAAAAAGCCTGATACTCGTTCTATTCAAATAGCTCAAAAAAACGGAATAGACATTACTACGCAAAAAGGCCGTCAATTTGATGTACATGATTTCGGTAAATTCGACATCATTTATGCCATGGATTTTTCGGTATATAAAGACATTATTGCTTTAGCTCCAGATGAAAATTCAAAAAGCAAGGTTAAAATGATTTTAGACGAAGTTTTTCCTGGGGAAAACATCGATGTACCAGATCCATATTACGGTTCTGACTTTGGTTTTGAATCGGTTTATAAAATGTTAGACCAAGCTTGTGAAGTCATCGCTAATAAACTAAACCCTAAAAACAATTAATGTCTGCTGTTGGGAAACTGTATTTAATTCCTACTGTTTTAGGAGACACCGAACCTTTAGCGGTACTTCCGCATACGGTTCAAGCAACCATTAATGAGTTGGATTATTTTATAGTCGAAAACGAAAAAACAGCCCGACATTTTATCAAAAAAATCTGTCCCGAAAAAAAACAACCCGAACTACAGATTTCCGTTTTAAATAAAAGAACCGAAGCTTTAGAATTTCAAACCTTTTTAGACCCCTGTAAAAAAGGAATTTCTGTTGGATTATTATCAGAAGCAGGATGCCCAGGGGTGGCAGACCCAGGTGCAGACGTGGTAGCCTTAGCACATAAGAACAATATTCAAGTGGTTCCTTTGGTTGGCCCCTCTTCTATCCTACTGGCTTTAATGGCTTCGGGGATGAACGGACAAAGTTTTGCTTTTAATGGTTATTTACCCATTGATAAAGCCGAAAAAAAATCAGCCATAAAAAATCTAGAAAAATTATCTTTCGATAAAAACCAATCCCAATTGTTTATTGAAACCCCTTACCGAAATAATAAATTATTAGAAGATCTCATTCAAATCTTGCAAGGAGACACTTTGTTGTGTGTAGCTTCTAACCTGACCTTACCTTCGGAATTTATTAAAACCCTTTCAGTAAATCAATGGAGAAAACAACTTCCAGATTTACAAAACAAACCCACGATTTTCATTTTTCACAAAAAATAATTTTACGAATCTATGGATGATAAAACTCCAAATGTTCCTTTTATCATTGCACTGATTCCTATTTTATTTGTAATTATTTCCCTTAGCCTCAATGCTATATTTTGGGAATATGATGTACTGAATGGCCCTTCTCAAATAGTATTATTAACCGCAGGTGTGCTTACTTTATTTTTAGCCAAGATTTATCAAACAGATGTAAGTACTGTTTTAAGTTTCATCATAAAAAACATTAAAGAAGTCGGCACAGCCATTTTTATTTTAGTACTTGTAGGCGCCCTATCCGCCAGTTGGATGCTTAGTGGAGTGATTCCCACACTTATTTATTATGGAATACAGATTTTAAACATTCACTTTTTTTTACCCGGATGTTTAATTATTTGTTGTTTGATTTCTTTAGCAACCGGAAGTTCTTGGACAACTTCGGCAACCATTGGCATTGCTTTAATAGGCATGTCTAAAATCATTCATATTCCTATAGAAATCACCGCAGGAGCCATTTTGTCTGGAGCCTATTTTGGAGATAAAATTTCTCCGTTGTCTGACACTACCAACTTAGCTGCAGGAATCACCCAAACGCCTTTGTTTGTTCATATCAAATATATGCTGTACACCACTATTCCAAGTATCTTGCTGAGTCTTTTACTATTTATAGGTATAAATATTTTTGGAGTGGCTCCTAGCCCCAACGCGATTGATACAGAAAACACCACCAGCCTTATTACCTCTCATTTTAATACCAGTAATTACTTATTATTAGTTTTGGTATTTACTTTACTATTAGCGGCTTTTAAAATCAAAGCATATTTAGTTTTGTTAGGTGGCATCTTTTTAGGAATTATCTTTTATTTATTCTTTCAGGCGTCGGAACCTATTTTCCAAGAATTAATTACTGTTTTAAGGGTTTTAATTGGAACAGACTCGGTGCAAACCCAAAACCCTTTTTTAGACGAATTGTTTTTCACCAAAGGCATCATCGGCATGATTTCTACTATTTTATTAATCCTTACCGCCATGATTTTTGGGGGAATTTTAGAAGCTACTGGTTTTTTAAAAAGCATTACTTTTTATCTATTAAGTAAAATAAAATCCGTTTTTGGTTTGTTTTTAAATACTAGCATCAGTTGTTTAACCTTAAATCTAACGGCTTCTGACCAATACATCAGCATTGTTTTACCGGGTAAAATGTTTGCGAAAGCTTTTAAAGAAAAACAACTGGCTTCCGAAAATCTAAGTAGAACTTTAGAAGATTCTGGAACAGTTACTTCGGTATTAATTCCTTGGAACACCTGTGGTGCTTACCACACCAGTGTTTTAGGGCTACACTCTTACCATTACGCCTTTTACTGTTTTTTTAATATTCTTAGCCCAATCATGACCTTACTTTTTGCTTGGTTCCAAATCAAAATCAGAAAAATCACACTCAAATAGTAAAAAGCTATTTTAAGATAAACAATTATAATAAAATTCAATGCTCAACTTCGCTTGCTAATCCTAAATTCGCATCGTTAAATAAATCATTAATCATAAAAAAATAAAATCTATGTCTTTAGTAGGAAAAAAATTCCCAAACATTACTGTTGATGCCATCTCTGAATTAGGAGATAATTTAAGAATCAACGTTTTAGAAGAAGCTGTTCAAAACAAGAAAAAAGTATTATTATTCTGGTATCCAAAAGATTTCACTTTTGTATGCCCTACAGAATTACACGCTTTTCAAGCCGCATTAGGTGAATTTGAAAAAAGAAACACCATTGTAATTGGTGCTTCTTGCGATACTAACGAAGTACACTTTGCTTGGTTAAACACGGCTAAAAACAATGGAGGAATCGAAGGAGTTACTTACCCATTATTAGCCGATACTACTCGTAATTTATCTAATGCATTAGGTATTTTGGATATTGAAGATGCATTCAACGAAGAAACCGGAGATTATTTATTATCAGGTTCAAACGTAACTTACAGAGCCACTTATTTAATTGACGAAGATGGAAAAATCTTCCACGAAAGTGTAAACGATATGCCTTTAGGACGTAACGTAAACGAATACATCCGTTTAATTGATGCTTATACTCACGTACAAACCAAAGGGGAAGTATGCCCGGCAAACTGGGAAGAAGGAAAAGAAGCCATGAGTGCAGATAGAGTTAGCACCGCAGCTTATTTAAGTGCAAACTAATATGTTACAAGAATTAAATCAAGATAATTTAGCCGAAATTGTTGCCGATAACGAAAAAGTTGTAGTGCAATATATGGCTTCGTGGTGTGGGAACTGCCGTTTAATGAAACCAAAATTTAAAAAATTGGCTTCGGAAAACGAACAAGTGCAATTTATATTGGTAGATGCAGAACAATTTCCAGAATCTAGAAAATTAGCTTCTGTAAACAACCTGCCAACTTTTGCCACTTTTGTAAACGGAAAATTGGTTAATCAAACACAAACCAACAAACAAGAAGTTTTAAACGACTTGGTAGGAGAAATCCTTTAATATTTTTTAAAGATGAAAATACCAGCAATCAGACATTTGTATAAAACTTGTTCCACAGAACAAATTGAAAAAACGATTGAAGTGTTAGAAAACTTTAGCGAATTCCGCTCCATTAAAGAAGAGGAATTAGACGTTGTAGGTGAATTAATCACCAATTTATGTGGTGCCTTAGAAGTTCACGGCATGGTGGCGCAAGGCATGACTGAAATAGAAGCCGCCAATGCTTTTTCTAAAAAAGTTTTAGGTTCTATTGACGTATAAAATCAAATTACACTAGTAAAAAAGGTTGTTCAAATGAGCAACCTTTTTTTGTTTTAGGGCGTATCCTTCGTTACCACTTCGGTCGGGTTTTCCGCTGTATCTTTTACTCCGTTGCACTCCGTAAAAGGATGCCGCTGCAACCCCTTACGCGATTCTGTAAAAAGCTTACTCCTTTATAAAACACAAAACCGCCTCAATATCTAAACATTGAGGCGGTTTATTTTGTTTTTACTTTAACTATCTAGTAAATAACAATTCTCTGTATTTAGCTAATGTCCATAATTCATCATCTACGATTAATTCTAACTTATCGCAGTGGTAACGAATCAACTCAAAGTAAGGTTTTACTTTATCGCAATATGCTTCTGCGGCAGCTTGTCCGTGTAATCCGTTGGCTGCTTTTCTTTCTTCAATCATTTCTTCTACTTTAGAATTGATTTCAGAAATATGCTCAGAAATTTCTCTGATAATCGCAATTTGCTCCTTGCCTACTACTTTGTATTCTTCACCAAAAATTTCTTTTAAACCTTTAACGTTTTCAATTAAAGTGTTTTGGTATTTAATTGCTGTTGGAATCACGTGGTTTCTTGAAATATCGCCTAAAACACGTCCTTCAATTTGAATTTTTTTAGTGTATTCTTCTAATTCAATTTCGTAACGAGCTTCTGCTTCTACATGATTCATAATGCCTAACTCTTCAAACAAGTCTAAGGCTTTTTTAGAAACTTTAGCTTTTAAGGCTTTTGGAGTGGTTTTATTATTACTTAAACCTCTTTTAGCCGCTTCTTTTTCCCAAGCATCGCTATAACCGTCGCCTTCGAATAAAATTCGGGTAGAATGTTTGATGTAATCTCTTAAAACATTAAAGATGGCGTCATCTTTTTTCATGTCTTTTTTGTCGATTAATGCATCCACTTCATTTTTAAAGTCTTTTAATTGTTTGGCAACAATGGCATTTAAAACCGTCATTGCATTAGCGCAATTGGCGCTTGAACCTACAGCTCTGAACTCAAATTTATTGCCTGTAAAAGCAAATGGTGAAGTTCTATTTCTGTCGGTATTGTCTAATAAAATTTCAGGTATTTTACCTACAATATTTAATTTAAGATCTGTTTTTTCTTCCGGAGATAATTTTCCTGTAGAAACTCCTTGTAGCTCTTCTAATACTTTGAACAACTGTTGCCCAATAAATACCGATATAATCGCTGGTGGCGCTTCGTTAGCTCCTAAACGGTGGTCGTTACTTGCAGTGGCAATTGAGGAACGCAACAATTCTTCATAATCATGTACCGCTTTAATGGTATTGATAAAAAAGGTTAAGAATTGTAAGTTACTCATTGGAGTTTTACTTGGGCTTAACAAGTTTACTCCTGTATCAGTAGCTAAAGACCAGTTATTGTGTTTACCCGAACCGTTTACGCCTTTAAATGGTTTTTCATGAAACAACACTTTAAAATGATGACGTTCTGCCACTTTTTGCATCACATCCATTAATAAGGTATTGTGGTCAACCGCTAAATTGGTTTCTTCAAAAATAGGTGCTAACTCAAATTGGTTAGGCGCTACCTCGTTATGACGGGTTTTAACAGGAATTCCTAAATACATACATTCTGTTTCTAAATCTCTCATGTAGTTTAATACACGGGTTGGAATAGACCCAAAATAATGATCTTCTAGTTGTTGTCCTTTAGCGGAAGAATGTCCTAATAAAGTTCTTCCTGTTAACATAATGTCTGGACGTGATTGCGCTAACGATAAATCAATTAAAAAGTATTCTTGCTCCCACCCTAAAGTTGGAGTTACTTTTTTAACGTTTTTATCAAAATATTTAGCTACTTCGGTAGCCGCTTCGTCAATCGCGCTTAAAGCTCTTAATAAAGGAATTTTATAATCTAAAGCTTCTCCTGTGTATGACACGAACACGGTAGGAATACATAAAGTAGTTCCGAAAATAAATGCTGGAGATGTGGGATCCCAAGCAGTGTATCCTCTGGCTTCAAAAGTATTTCTGATACCTCCATTTGGAAAAGATGAAGCATCAGGTTCTTGTTGAACCAATTGTCCGCCTCCGAATTTATCTACTGGATCACCATCAAACTGCGTTTCAAAAAAAGCATCGTGTTTTTCTGCTGTTGTTCCTGTTAAAGGTTGAAACCAGTGGGTATAATGAGTTACTCCTTTAGAAATTGCCCATTCTTTCATTCCCATAGCAATCGCGTCTGCTATATTTCTGTCAATTTTAGTTCCGTGGGTTATCGCAGATTTTAAACTCTTGTAAGCCGCAGGAATTAAGTGTTGACGCATAGCTTTGTCATTAAACACATTTGAACCAAAAATTTCTGAGCGCTTAATGGGCTCATCCACTACAACAGCTTTTCTGTTAGTAGCTTTTTCTACTGCTCTGAATCTTAATGTAAACATGCTTGTTGTGTATTTAAGTTTATAATTTATAATAGCCTTGCGAAGTTAAGAAATTTGTTTTGTTTATTTAGTTTCAGGTTTCAAGTTCCATCTTAATATTCAAAGAAAATAATAAAAAACAATTCTTATAACTCAACTAATAGTAAACTACCAATACCAACCTGAAACGTGAAACTTGAAACAAACATTCAACTAAATCAATTATACTTTTTTATCATAAAATAAAATAAATCCCTTTTTTTATGAATTAAATTAAAATACCCCGAACAAAAAATACCTAATTGATAAAAATATACTACTGTTATTAATTCATACCCCCCAAATTTTAGTTAATTATTAAAAAAAAATATATTTGCACCTAGAATTTTTAAGTTAATTATAAATCTATAAGTATTATGGCTAAAATTAAATTAGAGTACATCTGGTTAGATGGTTATTACCCAACTCAAAACATGAGAAGTAAAACTAAAGTTGAGGAGCATGAAAACTTCAAAGGAACTTTAGCGGAAATTGGAAATTGGTCTTTTGATGGTTCATCTACCAGACAAGCAGAAGGAGGATCTTCAGATTGTTTATTAGTACCTGTAGCTATTTATCCAGATCCAGAGCGTATTAACGGTTACTTAGTAATGTGTGAGGTTATGTATGCTGATGGAACACCACACCCTTCAAACGGTAGAGCTACCATTGATGACGATGATAACGATTTTTGGTTTGGTTTTGAACAAGAATATTTCATTATGGATGTTCAAACTGAATTACCTTTAGGTTTCCCAAGAGGTGGATATCCTAAACCACAAGGTATGTATTACTGTTCAGTTGGTGGATTAAACACTCATGGTAGAGAATTAGTTGAAAGACATGCTGATTTGTGTATTGCTGCTGGATTGAACTTTGAAGGTATTAACCAAGAGGTAGCTTGCGGACAATGGGAATTCCAATTATTTGCAAAAGGAGCTAAATTAGCTGGTGATGAATTATGGATTGCTAGATATTTATTAGATCGTTTAACAGAGCAATACGGTTATTATATTGAATACCACCCTAAACCACTAGGTAAAGAATTAGATTGGAATGGTTCTGGTATGCACGCTAACTTCTCTAACGGAGTTTTAAGAACTTGTGGAGACAAAGCTACTTATGAAAGAATATGTGAGGCTTTCCGTCCGTACGTAAAAGAGCACATTGAAGTTTATGGTGAATTTAACGACCAACGTTTAACAGGTAAACACGAAACGGCTTCTATTAACGATTTCTCTTACGGTGTATCTGATAGAGGAGCGTCAATTCGTATTCCTTTAATTACTGTTCAAAAAGGTTGGAAAGGTTGGTTAGAAGATAGAAGACCAGCTTCTAACGGTGATCCATACAAAATTGCTGCTAGAATTATTAAAACAGTTAAATCTGCTTTATAATTCCAACTTCAAATAAAAACAAAACCGTCTAAATTAAGTTTTAGGCGGTTTTTTTTATGGAGTAAAAACATTACCAATTGAAAAAAATTTAAATCATTTCAATAAAATAAAAGACATAAAAAAAACCTGACGATTTAAAGTCAGGTTTTTAATTTAGATATATTACTTCTATTATTTTACTTCTAACAATACGGTAGTAAATTCAGAATCAATAATTGCTTTACCTTTTTTAACCACTACTGGTTTACCTGAATAGGCATCTTTTAAAAAAGTACCATCTTTAAATAGTCCATTTACAGGAAGTTCTTTTTTACCAATGGCTAAATCTAAACCAATAACCACTACGTCTTTAACCCCATTTTTTTCGTAAACTCTACTAAACACATAAGGCGTTGAAGTAATCATTTGGTGTTTACCTAAACCAATAGCTAAGTGGTTCTTACGGAATCTGCCTAATTTTTGCCAATGTGTTAAAATATCATTTACCTTAAATCCATTAACATCTTTATTTTTAGCCAAGTCATTCCAATTCATAAAAGCACGTAAGTTAGCATCCCCGCTTGCCCCTGCCACTTCTAAAGGTCTAGAAGTTTCATCGCCATAATATACTTGAGCAGCTCCTGGAGCTAACAACAATTTATTAGCTGCTTCAAATGGTTTTTCTCTTTTCTTATCAAAACAATTAGGATCATCATGTGATGCTAAATAGTTCAAAACGCCTAAGCCTTTCATTTCATCAGATTGCAATAAAGAATCATACAAAAAGAATAACTGCTCGTAATTATAATCTTTAGAGTTATGGCTGAACTGAAAATTAATTTGTGAATCAAAACCATTCGCAAAATAATCTACTATTTTATCGCCAAAGTCGTAATTTCTTTTAGCTGAAATACCATAACCATAAGTTTCTGCTAATAAGAAAAATGAATTTTTATCCAATACTTTGTCGGGATTTTGATCTTTCCAAAAATCTAAAGAATATAATCCCTCTTTTTTAACATGATTAAAAACTTCCTCCTCTAAATGTTTAACGGTATCAAATCTAAATCCGTCAACTCCATATTTTTTAATATAATCGGTTAACCATTTAATGATGTAATATTTAGGAGCTTTAGGATAACCTGTTCTTAAAAAGAATTCTTCCAGCTCTTTTACTTCTTGATCGTATCTGCCTTCGTTTTTCCACTTTTCAACCAAAAATGGGGGTAATTCTGTATTTTCGTTAGAATCAGTTCTAACATCGGGTAAATTTTTAACTAAAGTACACGAGGTAGTATTTTCGTAATTGGTGTATTGACAAGTTGGTTCTGTTCTAGCCCATTCGGTTGGCCAAGGTGCATCTAATTCTGTAGTGGGTCCTAGGTGATTCATAACCACATCAAATAACACTCTAATTCCATTGTTATGAGCAGCATCAACTAACTCTTTCAAGTCTGCTTGAGTTCCAAAGTTAGGATCAATAGCAGTCCAATCTCTGGGCCAATATCCGTGATAAGCATAAGTATTACCTGTACCCTCATCTACCATGCCTTTAGACTGTTCAAAAACAGGAGTAAACCAAAGCGCATTGATTCCTAAATTGTAAAAGTATCCTTCTTTAATTTTTTTTGTAATCCCTTTGATATCTCCACCTAAAAAACCACGACAAACCGCTGTAGGTTGATTTCTAAAATCCATAATATCGTTTCCAGGTTCCCCATTATTGAAACGGTCGGTAACTAAGAAATACACATTCGCTCCATTCCATTCAAAAGGAGCAGTTGCTTTTTTTACAGGTTGATTATTTTTTTGAGCAAACGATACTGCCGAAGACAATACCAAAAGCCCTAATCCAAATTTGTTTAAAAAATTATTTTTTTTCATAGCCATATTTATAAAAAAAGCCATCTGAATTTTTTATAATCCAGACAGCTTCAGATTTAGTATTTGTTTTTTAAGCCTCACTAACGTCTACAGTGTGCGCCGCTGCTATTGCTTTATAAGTTCCATTTTCTAATTTTTCACGAATGGCTTCAAAAGCAGTTAAGGTTTCTTCAATGTCTTGTAAAGTATGTGATGCTGTTGGAATTAATCTTAATAAAATCATTCCTTTTGGAATTACTGGATATACTACTATAGATAAAAATATTCCATAGTTTTCACGCAAATCATTTACCATTGCCATGGCTTCTGGAATACTTCCTTCTAAATAAACTGGAGTTACACAAGTATTGGTATCTCCGATATTAAATCCTCGTTGTTTTAAACCGTTTTGTAAGGCATTTACATTTACCCACAATTTATCTTTTAATTCCGATGAATTACGCAACAATTCCAAACGTTTTAAAGAACCAATGGTTTGAATCATCGGTAAAGCTTTAGCAAACATTTGTGAACGTAAATTGTATTTTAAATAATCGATGATGTCTTTATCTGCGGCTACAAATGCTCCAATGTTAGCCATTGATTTGGCAAATGTTGAAAAGTAAACATCTATACCATCTTGGCATCCTTGCTCCTCTCCTGCTCCTGCTCCTGTTTTTCCTAACGTTCCAAATCCATGAGCATCATCAACTAATAAACGGAAATTGTATTGCTTTTTCATGGCTACAATTTCTTTCAATTTACCTTGTTGCCCACGCATTCCAAAAACACCTTCGGTTATGAATAAAATTCCTCCACCTGTTTCTTCAACCATTTTAGTAGCGCGTTGAAGATTTTTCTCCATGCTTTCTAAATCGTTATGACGGTAAGTGAAACGTTTTCCCATATGTAAACGAACACCATCAATAATACAAGCGTGTGCATCTACATCATAAACAATTACATCATTTTTAGTTACTAAAGCATCAATGATTGATACCATGCCTTGGTAACCAAAATTCAATAAATAAGCGGATTCTTTCATTACAAAAGCAGCTAACTCATTTTCTAATTGTTCGTGGTATTTGGTATGTCCGCTCATCATACGAGCACCCATTGGGTAGGCTGCTCCAAATTGTATGGCTGCTTCGGTATCTGCTTTTCTTACTTCTGGATGATTAGCTAATCCTAGGTAATCATTTAAACTCCAATTTAAAATTTCTTTTCCTTGAAATTTCATTCTTGGTCCTAATTCTCCTTCTAATTTAGGAAACACATAATACCCTTCAGCTTGTGATGCCCATCTTCCTAAAGGACCTTTATTCTTCTTTATTCTATCAAATAAATCAACTGCCATAATCCTTACTATATGCTAATTATTTTAAAAATTCAATTTTGTGGGTTCTTTCGCAATTAATGCTGTCAAAAAAACCTTGTTTATTCATCCAATCATCACAATATACTTTACTCATGTATCTGGATCCGTGATCTGGAAAAATCACTACCACCACACTATTTTCATCAAAAGCATCTTCTGCTGCATATTGTTTTACCGCCTGAATGGCCGCACCCGAAGTATATCCTGCAAAAATCCCTTCTTTTTTAAGAATTTCACGTGCGGTATGAGCGCTTTCTTCGTCGGTAACTTTTACAAAAGAATCAATAATATCAAAGTGGGTAGCCGTTGGAATTAAGTTTTTACCCAATCCTTCTATTTGGTATGGGAAAATTTCGCTGTGGTCGAATTCTTTAGTTTCGTGGAATTTTTTAAGCACTGAGCCATAAGCATCTACGCCTAGAATTTTAACCTTTGGATTTTGTTCTTTTAAGTATTTAGCTACCCCAGAGATGGTTCCTCCTGTTCCACTACAAGCTACTAAATGAGTGATTCTACCTGCGGTTTGTTCCCAAATTTCTGGCCCTGTAGTTTTGTAGTGTGCATCAACATTTAATTGATTAAAATATTGATTGATGTAAATAGAACCTTTAATTTCTTCGTGTAGTCTTTTGGCTACGTTAAAATAAGAACGAGGATCATCTGCCGATACATGTGCTGGACACACGTATACCTTAGCCCCCATACATCTTAACATATCCAATTTATCTTTGGAAGATTTTGAAGTAACGGCTAAAACGCAATTGTAACCTTTTAATAAACTTACCATAGCTAAACTAAATCCTGTGTTTCCAGAGGTAGTTTCAATGATGGTATCACCCGGTGTTAAAATTCCTTGACGTTCCGCTTCTTCTATAATATATAGTGCGATTCTGTCTTTATTGGAATGTCCCGGATTAAAAGATTCGACTTTTGCGTAATAGTTACCCTTAAGGTGCTCGGTTACTTTGTTGAGTTTGATTAATGGTGTTTGACCTATTAAATCAAGTATACTATGACATGCTTTTATTTCTTCTTTCATGGAAAATGTAAAGTTTTTGCTGTCTGTTACAGTAAAAATAAAATCTTACAAATTTAACAAAAAATACATACTATCGTTCAATGCCTTCTAATTTTAATACGAAGGAAAATTCACGGGCAATTTCCTTAAGAATTTCTAACCTTCCGGAAGCTCCTCCGTGCCCTGTTTTCATATTAGTTTCTAAAAACAACATATGATTATCTTGTTTAAATTCCCTTAGTTTAGCTACCCATTTAGCGGGTTCCCAATACTGAACCTGAGAATCATGCAAGCCCGTAGTAACCAACAAATTAGGGTATGATTTTTTAGCCACATTATCGTACGGAGAATATGACTTCATATAATCATAGTACTCTTTTTTATTGGGATTACCCCATTCATCATACTCCGAAGTAGTTAACGGAATACTGTCGTCTAACATAGTAGTCACCACATCTACAAAAGGTACATCTGCAATTACGCCGTTGTACAATTCTGGGGCGATATTAATTACTGCTCCCATAAGTAAGCCTCCTGCTGAACCACCTTGAGCATATAAATGCGATGCAGAGGTGTATTTTTGCTCTATTAAGTGCTTAGAACAAGCTACAAAATCGGTAAATGTATTTTTCTTTTTTAACAATTTTCCGTCTTCGTACCACTTGCGCCCCATGTATTCTCCTCCACGAATGTGCGCAATAACAAAAATAAATCCTCGGTCTAACAAACTTAATCTATTCGAAGAAAAACTAGGTTCTATGGTGTGTCCGTAAGAACCATATCCATATTGTAATACTGGATTTTCTCCGTTTAATTCCAAACCTTTTTTATAGACTACCGACATGGGAATTAAAACGCCATCATCAGCTGTGGCCCACAATCTTTTAGAATCGTAATTATTTTTATCAAAATGACCACCCAACACTTCTTGTTCTTTTTTAACCTCAAAAGTTTGATCTATCATGTTAAAATCAATAATAGACGGTGGTGTAGTTAAAGACTGATATCCGTAACGTAAAATAGAAGTATCAAAATCTACATTGGTGGTGGTATAAGCGGTATACGTTTCATTATCAAAAGGCAAATAATAAGAGGTTCCTTGGTGTGGAATAACCTGCAATTGCGACAAACCTTTGGTTCGTTCAGTTACTACTAAAAAATCTTTAAAAATGTCTAAATCTTCAATTAATGTTTCTGTTCGATGCGGAATCACATCTACCCAATTTTCTTTTTTAGTATGTTTTAAAGGCGTTTTCATCACCTTAAAATTCAAAGCATCATCGGCATTGGTTACAATGTAAAAACTGTCAGCAAAATGCGAAATGCTATACTCTACTCCACGCATTCTTTTTTGAAAAACTTTGAATTTCCCTAAAGGTTTATTGGCGTCTAAAGTTCTAATTTCAGAAGTTAAAGTACTGTTTATAGAAATTACTAAATACTGTTGTGATTTTTCTTTGTAAATACTTACATCATACGTTTCATCTTTTTCAAAGTAAACCAATTCATCGGTACTTGAATTGGCACCTAATACATGTTTATACACCTTATCGTGACGCAAAGTAGTGGTGTCTTGTCTGGAATAAAAAAGCGTTTGATGGTCATTTGCCCAAGCACTACTACCTGTGGTGTTTTCAATTACATCTGATAAAATTTCTCCGGTAAGTAAATCTTTGATTTTTAAGGTATAAATTCTGCGACTAACCGTGTCAGTAGCAAAAGCAGCATAACGATTGTCTAAACTGATTTCTATTCCTCCCAATTTAAAATAATCATGTCCTTTAGCCATTTCATTGCAATCAAACATGATTTCTTCGGGTGCGTCTAAAGAAGCTTTTTTTCGAGAATAAATCGGGTATTCTTTTCCTTTTTCAAAACGGGTAATATAATAGTATCCATTATATAAATAAGGAACTGATTCATCGTCTTCTTTAATTCTACTGCGTAATTCTTGGTATAAAGTATCACGTAAAGGTTGCCAAGATTCCGTAGCTTGTTCGTAATATTTATTTTCGGCTTCTAAATAAGCAATCACTTCGGGATCATTTCGGTCGTTTAACCAAAAATAATCATCGATTCTAATGTCTTTATGCTTTACTAATTTTTTAGGTTTTTTAGGCGCAACAGGAGCTAATAATTTAAAATTCAAATGGGTATTTGTCATTTTTATTTCTTGAGAATTAATATGAAAGAAATTACTAAAAAAGAAAAGCCCCGTAATCAAATGATTACAGGGCTTTTTTGCGGAGAAAGAGGGATTCGAACC
>DLGW01000003.1 GCA_002482885.1 Flavobacteriaceae bacterium UBA7684
CCCTCATCGCCCACGAATAAATACGAAACCCGTAATTTTAAAATAAAGCTTGCTTTAAATTTTAAAATTACGGGTTTCGTATTTTCAGCGCGTAGCGCTGAGGGATGGGCGTAGCCAATCCCATTCGTGGAAATCTTCTAGGTTGCAGTGAAACGTCCAACCAAGTTCAACCCATCTAAATTTCCGCTAATTTCCCTTTATCGTTCTGGTAATCACATCTTTTTCCAAACTCCAACCCCGTGCGGGCGAATATTCACGACCATACCAAATCATTTGCAAATGCAAATCATTCCAAGAGGATTCAGGAAACAAACGCTTAGCATCTTTCTCGGTTTGTTGCACATTTTTCCCATTAGACAATCCCCAACGATGCATCAATCTATGAATATGAGTATCCACAGGAAAAGCAGGTACACCAAAAGCTTGTGACATCACCACGCTAGCCGTTTTGTGCCCCACGGCAGGTAATGCCTCCAAAGCTTCAAAACTTTGAGGAACTTGACCTTGATGTTTTTCAATCAATATTTCAGACAATCCGTGAATTCCTTTCGACTTCATAGGTGATAAACCACACGGGCGAATAATTTCTTTAATTTCTTCCACCGATAATTTAACCATATCGTAAGGATTATCAGCCTTTGCAAAAAGAATCGGCGTAATTTTATTCACTCGAACATCCGTACATTGCGCCGAAAGCAACACCGCAATTAACAACGTATATGGGTCTTTATGATCCAACGGAATTGGAATTTCAGGATACAAATCCTTTAACGTATCCATAACAAATGTTACCTTTTCCTTTTTGTTCATTATTGTTACTTTTGATTTTTAACAAATATAAAAAACTATGACTCCATTACAAGTTGGCGATAAAGCTCCAAATATTTCAGGAACAGACCACGACGGGAATTCCGTTGCGATTAGTGATTTTTTAGGCAAAAAGTTGGTGGTATTTTTTTACCCTAAAGCCAATACACCAGGTTGCACGGCGGAAGCTTGTGATTTAAGTGATAATTACAGTCGTTTTACTGCTGAAAATTATGCCATTATTGGCGTAAGTGCCGACTCGGTTAAAGCACAAAAGAAGTTTCAGGAAAAATTTGCTTTCCCCTACCCTTTAATTGCCGATGAAGACAAAACGTTTATCAATGCCTTTGGCGTTTGGGGACCTAAAAAATTTATGGGCAAAGAATACGACGGTATACACCGAACTACTTTTATTATTGATGAGCAAGGTTTGATTGAAAAAGTAATTACCGATGTAAAAACTAAAAATCATACCGAGCAAATTTTATAAATATCTATTTTAATCAAATTTAAACTCCTTCAACTAAAAAGTCCGCCTTGTGGCGGACTTTTTAGTTGAAGAGAACTGCCTGGTGAGTACAAGCATAGTCTAATGATTTACATTTCTATACTAACTTTAGCATTTCCGCCTTTGTCCAAGTATACAGGAACTATTAAACGTTTAGTTTTTCGGTCGTAATGTTTAGGTTCTTTATCGTTACTTACTTTTATATTTCTTGGTTTAGAAGGTACTCCGTGTAAAATAAAAGTAATTTTTCTATCTGGTGCTTTACTGTAATTATTCCCTACTTCGGAACTTACTTCAAAGTCTATAAATCCAGTATCTAAAGTTCCTTTAAATTTAAGCAACTCATATTTTCCTTTTTCTATGGGATCTGGCGTTACACCGTCATCGTCATAGAATATTCCACTGGTTTTATTTACCGATACATCGTAAAAATAATGTACTTCTAAATCTTTACTATTGAATGCCAAAGTGCTTTGCATAGGCTTAGCCATCGGAACAAATGAACCCGCTTTAACATATACAGGTATATGATCTAAAGTTAAAGGAACGCTTTTGCGTTGTCCTCCTGTGAATTTTTCTTCGGTATATAAATCATACCATACGTATCCCGAAGGGAATTGAACCATTTGTTCTGCTTTTCTGGCTTCTAAAACAGGTGTTACAAAAAAGCTATCTCCCCACATGTAACCATTGGTGTGATTTAATAATTCCTCATTTTCTGGAAAATCAAACAATAATGGTCTCATTAATGGTGTTCCAAATTGATTGTTTTCGTAAGCTAAAGTATAGTTATAAGGCAATAAACGATAACGCAATTCAATCGCTTTTTTGGCTCTTTCTTTGGTTATGGGTTCTCTGAAAATAGGCTCCGAAGGCACGTCTTCTTGTGCATGAGGTCTAAAAATGGGTTGAAAAACACCATATTGTAACCAACGAGTGTATAACTCGTCGTCTAAATTAGCACCTGCAAATCCTCCTAAATCTGAATGCATATACGCTAATCCTTGCATACCCATTTCTAATGAAATTTCAGGTTGTGATTGTAAACCTCCCCAGGTACGGTTTACATCGCCAGACCATGGAATGATTCCATAACGTTGGGTTCCTGAATAACCCGATCTCATTAATATGAATGGTCTTTGTTCTGGAAAGTCTTTTTGGTAACCTTCATAAACTAATTTAGCCCAACTGTGTCCGTAAATGTTGTGTAAATAATCTGCGGAACCTCCTACATGCATTAAGTCTTTTGGATGCACTTCTGGTTCGCCTAAATCACCCCACCAACCTGCTACGCCGTCGGCGGTGTATTTTTTGTAAATGTCCCAAAACCATATTCTGGCTTCGGGTTTAAAAATGTCGATTAAACCTGTATTTCCAAAAAAGAAATCATAGGTAAATGGCGTAGATTTAGCATCGGTTGCCAATACACCTTTTTCAACGGCTTCATTCCATTTTTTTGAAGTAGTTAACACAAAAGGTTCGGTAATTAATATGGTTTTTACACCTTTACTTTTTAAGTTACTAATCATACCCTGATAATCTGGAAAAGAATCTTTGTGAAATTCTAAGTTACCCATGGTTCCTTTTACTTCTTTTCCAAACCAATATAAATCTAAAATAACAGCATCTAATGGAATATTTTCTTTACGGAATTTAGAAACTACTCTCTCGGTTTCTGCTTGGGAATGATAGCCAAATCGGCTAGCAAAGTTTCCAAAAACCCAACGCGGAGGAATGGGTTGTTTTCCTGTTAAAGTAGTGTACTGATTTATTAAATCTTTCCAGTTTTCGCCTACAACCAATTGATAAGTTTTTCTACCTCCAATGGTTTCGTATTGTAGAGAATTATCTTTTTTACTATCTAAATCTAAAAATCCAATAGCAGGATTGTCAAAATGAACGGCGTATAATTTAGAGGACATCACTAACGGAATGGTGTAGTTCATTAATTCTGAACGGCTTTCATATCCATAATGAGCTTTGTTATACAATTCTAATCGGTTACCTCGGCGATTTAGTCCTAACGCACGAGCTCCACCACCATATAATGCCTCGGAGGATTCTAAATTAAAATCAATGATTTCGTGCGTGTCGTTCTTTTTGTAACCTTCTCTTTCCGAAAGAATTACTTTTCCGTTGTAGTAATAAATAATTTGAAAAGGATTTTTTACCACCATAATGGAAATTTCGCCCATGTTACATTCTATATAACCTAAAGCTTCTTTTACCTCTACAGGTTTTGAACTTGCAGCTACTGCTACAGCATGGGATTGATGTATACCACTTTGACCATCGGGAATAAAAGTAGTTTCTACTATTTTATCGCCATATGATTTAAAAATATACGATCCGTCGTTTACTTCTACCTCTAATTTAAAAGCTTCTTGATTAAAAGAAATATATTTTCGCTTTAAATTTTGAGACCATACAGTTGTCACCCCAACTAACAACAACCATATCAATACATTAAATTTGTTTTTCATTTGTTTTAGTTTAATTGTTACTAAAATAGTAATTCTGAACAAAAAAAGGACTTTTTAACCTATATTTTTATTTTTAATTAATTATTTTGCACAGCTTATAAACATAACCTTTATCATTAAAAAATGAGAAAAATATTCCCTGACTATTTTATAATTACGTTAAAAGGATTGGCCATGGGAGCCGCTGATGTGGTTCCTGGTGTTTCAGGAGGCACAATTGCTTTTATATCAGGAATTTACGAAGAATTAATCCGTTCTATCGACAATGTTAAATTAAGAGCTTTAATCACCTTAAAAAACGAAGGTTTTTGGGCTGCATGGAAAGAAATTAACGGAGGATTTTTACTTGCCTTGTTGCTAGGTATTTTTACCAGTATTGTTTCTTTATCTAAACTGATTATTTTTTTATTAGACAACCACCCTATTTTAGTTTGGTCTTTCTTTTTTGGACTTGTCGTAGCCAGTATTACTCATGTTTGGAAACAAGTAGAAAGATGGACGGGTTTAGCTGTTACTCTTTTTATCATTGGAATTGTTTTATCTTACTACATTACCATTGCCAGACCAGCAACTTCTCCTGACAGTTATTTATATCTTTTTTTATCGGGATTTATTGCCATAATCGCCATGATTTTACCAGGGATTTCTGGAGCATTTATTTTAGTTTTAATGGGTTCTTACGAAACCGTTATTGGAAATATAAATTTACTTAGAGACAGTATTTTTAAATGGAATACCGAAATCATGATGGCCTCGGGAACTCGTTTAGGAATCTTCGCCATTGGATGTATTTTAGGACTTAAAATGTTTTCCAAAACCTTACGTTGGATGTTTGCGCATTATAAAGACGCAACCCTAACCCTATTAATTGGTTTTATGATTGGCTCTTTAAACAAAGTGTGGCCTTGGAAACAAGTCTTGGAAACCCGAATAGATTCCCACGGTAAAACTGTTCCTGTGGTAGAACACAGCATATTACCGCAGTATTTTGAGGGAGACAACTTGTTAATTACGGCAATAATTGCAGCCATACTAGGTTATTTAACCATTTATTTATTAGAGAAAGTAGCTAAAAAGTACCAACGATAAATGCAAAAAGACCGAGACTTCAGCGATAAGTTTTTCCTTATTTTAAAAGGAATCGCTATGGGAACCGCCAATAAAATCCCTGGCGTATCTGGTGGCGTAGTCGCTTTTGTTGCTGGTTTTTACGAAGAATTCATTCATTCCTTAAATCAAATCAACGGGAGTGCTTTAAAGTTACTAATTCAAGGCAAATTCAAAGATTTTTATAGTTACGTAAACGGTTCCTTTTTAACTTATTTAGTTTTAGGAATGGTGATTAGTTTTTTTTCAGTTTCTAGAATTATTGATTATTTATTACAGTTTTACGAACTATACGTTTGGTCTTGTTTTTTTGGCATGATACTCGGCTCTTTATATTACATCAACAAAGAATTTAAAGACTGGAACAAACAAACCGTAATTACCTTAATTGTTGGAATTATTATTGGAGCAGCGATAAGTATTCCCGACCCTTTTACGGAAAACAGAAACTTTTGGTTTGTTTTTATTTGCGGGGTAATTAGTATTTCTGGCATGCCTTTACCCGGATTGTCTGGTTCTTTTATCATGATGATTTTTGGTAATTACATATTGTTACTTGTTGATTCGGTAAATGCTTTAGCAGATACTTTTTCAGACATCGTATCTTGGAATTTTGATTTTATTCATAATCCAGAAAGAATCGAACTACTACAAATTTTAGTACTATTCACCTTAGGCTCTATAGTCGGATTGGTTACCCTAGCCCACTTACTTACTTTTGTTTTAAAAAAATACCACAGCATTACCTATGCTTCTATTATTGGATTCATAGGCGGTTCTTTAGGCGTAGTTTGGCCTTGGAAAAAAACCATTCACAACAGCGAAAATATAGTTATCAGTTACCAAAGATATTTACCCGATTTTAGCCTTTCCGAAAATTGGTGGGCAATTATTTACATTATTATTGGAATTCTATTAGTTGCAGCATTAGAACTTTATGGACAAAGCAGAAAAAAAAATTAAATTATTTGGATTATTAGGTCGCAACATTAGTTACTCTTTTTCTAGAGGTTATTTTGCCGACAAATTCAAAAACGAAAAAATAGAACATTGCCAGTACGTGAATTTTGACATTCCAACTATTGACGATTTTCCAAGCATCATTAACAACACCCCTAATTTAAAAGGATTAAACGTAACCATTCCTTATAAACAAGAAGTCATTCCTTTTTTAGATGAATTATCGGGCAATGCTAAAAAAATTGGAGCGGTAAATACCATTACCATTTCTAAAAAAGGAAAAACAAAAGGCTACAACACTGATTTTTATGGGTTTAAAAAATCTTTAAAACCCCTACTAAAAAAGCGTCATCAAAAAGCTTTGATTTTAGGAACAGGTGGTGCATCTAAAGGAGTGGCTTACGCCTTGGAGCAATTGAATATCGCTTATACTTATGTGTCTAGAAATCCAGAGCAAGGTGCCTTAGCCTATTCCGATTTAAATGAAGCTGTTTTTAAAGAATATTTACTCGTTATCAACTGTTCCCCTATTGGAACGAGTCCAAATACCGATAAGTGTCCAGATATTCCTTACGAATACTTTACCGATAAACACATAGCTTACGACTTAATATACAATCCGGCAGAAACTTTATTCATGCAAAAAGCAAAAGAAAAAGGAGCTGTAGTAAAAAATGGTTTAGACATGCTGGTATTTCAAGCCGAGAAGGCTTGGCAGATATGGAATAAATAACTATTTTTAACCGCTATATTAAATTTGAACCATACCATTCCACATAAAGATTTAAAACGGTTCCGTTGAAATTCTTTGTGGATTAACTTAAATAAAAAATTATGTCAACAGAACAAGAAAGTAACATGGAAATGATTAATGCTGAATCTTTTACATCTGTCGAAGAAGATAATCATGATTTAGAAATCACCATCGATTCCAAAGACTATCATTCTTTATCTATCGAAGAATTAAGTCAAGAATTGAATCCTTTTCAAACTGAAGAACAAGTTATTGCAGGGCGCAATCAAATTGAAGCCATTCGCAAAGCTTTTTTAGACAGCTTTAATGAGGCTATAACTGCTTTAGATTCAGAAAACGAAGAAGATGTAGCGCAAAAAGACCTATTATACAGCAAAAAATCAGCTTTTGACAAAGTTTATTCCGAAATCAAATCGATTCAAAAAAAGCATTACAAAGAAGTTGAAAATTCTTTAAAAAAGAACCTAGAAGAACGATTAGATATTATTGAAGAACTTAAAAATCTAATCAAACCCGAAAATCACACGAATAATAAATTCAACGCTTTTCATGCCCTTTCTGAACGTTGGAAAAATGCGGGGTCAATTCCTAAAGACAAATACAATCACGTTTGGAATAATTACCGCTTTCATGTAGAAAACTTTTTTGATTACATCCATTTAGACAAAGAAGCGCGTGATCTAGAATTTAAGCACAATTACGATAAAAAAGTAGCGCTGTTAAATCGTTTAGAAGATTTATTACAAGAAAAAGACATCAGACAATCATTAGCCGACATCCGATTAATTCAAAAAGTTTGGAGAGAAGATATTGGCCCTGTGGAACGCATTAAAAGAGAAGAACTTTGGGCACGTTTTGATGCTTTAAACGAAAAAGTAATCGAAAAAAGAAAAGAATTAAAAACCTTGTTATCGGCAGACGAAAAACAAAATGCCGAACAAAAACAAGCCATTATTACTCAAATTCAAGAATTAACTCAAAACGTTAAAAACAGCGTTGAGTATTGGAATAAACAATCCGAAAAACTAAACGAGTTAAAAGAAAACTTTATTAAAATAGGACGCGCACCTAAAGAAGTGAGCGACCAATTGTGGGGAAGTTTCAGAAGTGCTTTAAAACACTTTAACGAACAAAAAAACACCTACTTTAAAAGTTTACGCGAAGAGCAAAATAAAAACATCGAAAAGAAAAAAGCCTTGGTGGCACAAGCTAAAGCTTTAGAAAGTAGCGAAGATTGGGCTACTGCTACCGAAACGGTTAAAAAAATACAAGCCGAGTGGAAAAAAATCGGACACATCCCTGCTAAATTTTCCAACGCTTTATGGAATGAATTCAAAACCGCTTGCGATCACTATTTTGATCGTTTACATGCTGTAAAAAACGCAACAAACGAACAAGAAGTTCAAGCTTTTGAACAAAAAACCATTTTGCTTAAATCTTTAGATAAAACCAAATTAAGTGGCGAACCTAAAGAAGATCTTGCTACTATTCAAGCCCTTATTCAACAATGGAATCAAATCGGAAGAGTTCCTTTTGTCCAAAAAGGCATTCAAGAAGAATTCAACAAAGCCATTGACGGATTATACGGAAAAATCAAAATGGACAAAAAAGAATTGGAATTATTACAATTCAAAAGTACCATTGAGCGTATTGTTGCTAATGGCGATACCCGTAAATTAAATGAAGAAGAGATTTTCATTTCCAAAAAAATCAACGAAATCAAAGCCGAAATCAATCAGTTAGAAAACAATATTTTGTTTCTTAATAGCGGTAAAAAAGCCAATCCATTTTTAGAAACTGTTCGCAAGAGTATCGACACTCAAAAAGACGTATTAGACAAATGGAAAGAGAAACTTAAAATTATTCGAAGTTCAAGAATCTCACAATAATAACAGAACCTCATCTAACGGTGAGGTTTTTACTTTTACACTTCCCCATGGGAGATCGACTACAACAATTCATACTAAAAACCATAGGTGTTTATATTAACGCCTTAAGTTATGTGTACCCCAAAGAAGCGGTTCGATTGGCAGAAAAATACATTAGTGAGCCCCGAAAAGGAAAACTAAATGCTAGCGACCTGCCTGATATTCTAAAAGACAACCGACACATTAACTTATCGTTAAATGGTCATAACATACAAACCTACCGTTGGGAAGGCAATAAGGATATCATTTTACTGGTTCACGGTTGGGAAAGTAATGCCGCGCGTTGGTATAAACTGATTCCTATTCTTGAAAAAAGTGGTTGTACCATTATAGCTATAGATGCCCCTGCCCACGGACTTTCGGGCAGTAAATGGTTTAACGTAGGTAAATATTCTGAATTTTTAAAAGTTGCCATAGAGCATTTTAAACCCAAATATGTCATTGGGCATTCTATTGGAGGAACCGCCAGTTTGTTTCACCAATACAAGCATCAAACCCCAGAAATCGAAAAAATTGTATTATTGGGTTCGCCTGGAGAACTCCGAATTATGGTGTATAATTTTGCCAGTATATTCAATTTAAAGAAAAGAGTGATTGGCTTAATGGAAAAAAAATTCTTTAAAGACCACCAATTTAATTTTGAAACCTTTTCACTGGCTAAAATGGCACCCTTCATTAAAAGTAAAGGCTTAGTTGTACACGACCGAACCGATAAAATCGTAAGTTATCGCGAAGGAAAAAAACTGGCCGAAGCTTGGGAAGACGTTACCTTTATTACCACCAGAGGATTAGGGCACGGGTTACAAGACGACGATTTATACCAAAAAGTTTACGATTTTTTATTTGATTCAAAATAACACCATGCACGAAGAAACCGTAAGACTTAATAAATACATTAGCGAAAGTGGCTACTGTTCCCGCAGAGAAGCCGATAAACTTATTGAAGCACAACGCGTTACTCTAAACGGAAAAATTGCCGAAATGGGTACTCGAGTAAGCGACAAAGATGATATTAAAATTGATGGAGAGCCCATCTTACGCAAAGAAAAACCCATTTACTTGGCCTTTAACAAGCCTGTAGGTATTGAAACCACCACGAATTTAGATACTCCAAACAACATCATCGATTACATCAAATATCCCAAAAGAGTTTTTCCTATTGGACGATTAGACAAGCTGAGCGAAGGACTCATCTTTTTAACCAACGACGGAGACATCGTTAACAAAATTCTTAGAGCGCGCAACAACCACGAAAAAGAATACATCGTAACGGTAGACAAACCCATAACCGAAAGATTTATTCAGAAAATGGGCAATGGCGTGCCTATTTTAGACACTGTAACCAAAAAATGTAAAGTAGAAAGTTTAAGCAAATATGTTTTTAAAATTACTTTAACCCAAGGATTAAACAGACAAATCCGTAGAATGTGTGAATATTTAGGCTACGAAGTAACCGCTTTAAAGCGCATTCGCATCATTAATATTTCGTTAGACTTACCCGTGGGAAAATACCGATTACTTACCGAAAAAGAAATCGAATCGTTAAATAAATTGATTGAGCCTTCTATAAAAACAGAGGAAGCTTCTTTGCCTAAAGATAATACCAAGCGTTTGTAAGTAGCTTAGTTGTACCTAAAGAATTAAGCTACTTTTTCTTCCTTTTTAATCGGACTTAATCGGTTCTTTTTCTGATAAGACGGAACCCTTCTTCGAATTCTAACATTAATTACAGAATCCTTACTTTTAATTACCGTTTGTAAACTATCGGTTAAGTTGTGTAGCTTTAATTTTGTGGCTTTTAATTCCACTTCTAAAGAATCTGTTTTCTTTTGCAGTTCTATAAACTCATCTTCTGAGCGGTATTTTTGACAAGAAAATAACAACCCCATAATTCCAAAAATCAATATCAACTGTTTTTTCATGATATTCTTTCTGATTTAATTTCGTCTATAATTTCGGGATTCAACAAGGTTGAAGTATCTCCGAAACTATTGAAATCGCCTTCGGCTATTTTTCTTAAAATTCTACGCATAATTTTACCCGAACGGGTTTTAGGCAATCCGCTCACAAATTGAATTTTTTCCAATTTAGCAATCGCTCCAATGTGTTCCGTAATGTGTTGATTGATTTCTTTACGCAAATTTTCGCGATCGCGATACTCCCCTGTTTCTTTTAAAATCACAAAACCATACAATGCATTTCCTTTGATATCATGTGGAAATCCTACAATAGCCGATTCCGCCACCGCTGGATGTTCATTAATTGCATCTTCGATAGGCGCGGTACCTAAATTGTGCCCAGAAACAATAATTACATCATCTACCCTACCCGTAATTCTATAATAGCCTACTTCGTCTCGGAAAGCTCCATCACCAGTAAAATACTTTCCTTTAAATGCTTTAAAATAAGTATCGATGTAACGCTGATGATCACCCCAAATGGTTCGGGCTATAGATGGCCACGGATATTTGATACACAAACTACCTACGGATTGGTTTTCAGAAATTTCATTGCGTTGTTCATCCATCAACACGGGTTGAATCCCAGGCAAAGGCAACGTAGCATAAGTTGGTTTGGTTGGGGTAACAAAAGGTAGTGGCGAAATCATAATGGCTCCTGTTTCGGTTTGCCACCAAGTATCCACAATTGGGCAACGTTTTTTACCTACGTGGTCGTTGTACCAGTGCCAAGCTTCTTCGTTAATGGGCTCACCTACTGAACCAATTACTTTTAAAGAAGATAAATCGTGTTTTTCTACCCAATCTGTACTTTCTTTAGCTAAAGAACGAATAGCGGTTGGCGCGGTGTAAAATTGAGTTACCCGATGTTTTTGAATCACTTCCCAAAATCTACCAAAATCAGGATAAGTTGGAATTCCCTCGAACAAAACCGTAGTAGCTCCGTTTAATAATGGGCCATATAATAAATAAGAATGTCCGGTAATCCAACCAATATCTGCGGTACACCAAAACACATCTTCTTCTTGATAATTAAAAATATTTTTAAAAGTATAAGCGGTTCCTACCATATAACCTGCCGTAGTGTGCAACATCCCTTTAGGTTTACCTGTAGACCCCGAAGTGTATAAAATAAATAAAGGATCTTCGGCATCCATTTTAGCAGGTTTACAAACTACTTCTGCTTGATTTACTAAAGGCTCTAACCATTCGTCTCTGCCTTCAACCAAGGAAATATTTGATTGAATTCGTTGAGCGACCAATACATGGTTTACACAAGTACATTGTTTTAAAGCTTCGTCTACAATGGATTTTAAATCAATAACTTTATTACCACGGTAACCTCCATCGGCAGTAATTACCATTTTACATTCGCTATCGTTGATTCGGGTAGCTAATGCGGTAGCCGAAAAACCCGCAAAAACTACGGAATGCACCGCTCCTATTCGAGCGCAAGCTAAAACCGTAATCGCTAATTCGGGAATCATAGGCAAGTAAATACATACCCTATCGCCTTTTTGTATCCCTTTAGATTTAAGCACATTCGCCATTTTTCCTACTTTTTGATGCAGTTCTTTATAGCTGATGTGTTGCGCTTTTTCAGAAGGATTATTCGGTTCAAATATAATCGCTGTTTTTTCGGAACGAATGGGCAAATGCCTATCCAAACAATTCGTTGTGATGTTTAACTTGGCATTTAAAAACCATTTGATATTAGCTTTTTCCATATCAAAGTCCAACACCTTAGTCCATTTTTTATCCCATTGAAAATTTTCTTTAGCTAATTTGTGCCAAAATTTCTCAGGATTTTTAACCGATTTTTTATAAGCTTTAAAATATTGTTCTAAGCTTTTAATAGTATAATCGTTCACCGCAGTTCTGTTTTTTATTATGTAGTGGCTAATATCTGTATTTAGTTTGTAAAGTCAAAAGTTATCTGCAAGACTTTCCATCTAACCCATCTATTTTACAAACCTAAAATACTTTTTACGGCTTCTTGATAATCCCTAGGATTTTTAGCCTTTTTAATTTTTTTGAAAGTTTTGTGTGGGTCTGGAAAAGTAGTCGCAAAGTATTCCCAAAAGCTTTCCATTTTCACCAATACATGACTAGAACCCGACAAAGCACTTTCATAATCATGATATAATTGATCGTGAAACTTGCCAAAAATTTCTAATTTGTTTTTAGGATATTCGGTAGTATTGTTTTTAATCATGCTGGGTAAAAAAGGATCGGCGATTAATCCCCTACCAATCATCCAATGATCAATGGTCGGAAAACGTTCCACCATTTTTTGATATTGCATTACGCTGGTAATATCTCCATTGTAATACAGTTTGTGTTGAGTATTTTCTAAACAACGCTGAAAAGCATCTAAATCCACCCCACCTTTATAAAGTTGTTTTCCTATTCGGGCATGAATAGCAATATTTTTTAAAGGATATTTATCTAAAACAGGAAGTACTTTAAGGATTTCTGTACTGTCTTCGTACCCCATTCGCATCTTCATAGATACCAATATGTCAGATTCCTGATGTACTCGATTTAAAATACCGTCTATACGTTCCCAATCGTTAATTAAACCCGAACCCATGCATCGTTTAGTAACCATCGGGTACGGACAACCTAAATTCCAATTGAGTTCTTGGTAACCTAATTCTTGTACGTATTTGGCTACGAATAAAAACTCGTCGGCATCATTGGTTATGATTTGTGGTATTACGGTAAGGGTATTATTATTTTCGGGTATTAAATCCCGATGATACGAAGGTTTAATTTCTAACTTACCATTTAAACGAATGTACGGAGAATAAAAAGTATCTATACCTCCAAAATACTGATGAAAAGCATTTCTAAATTTATAGTCGGTAAATCCTTGTAAAGGCGATGAAAGTAAAGTACAGCTCATGTTTTGATTTATTGAACGGTAATTCCTTTTTCCATCATTTCTATAATTACGGGCGAAGCGTGTTTAAAAGTAGGCGCTTGTTCTATAATACTACCCACTCTTTTTTTATTTATTTTTAAAGTAATGTCTGCTTCGGTAGTAAACAATAAAGCCGTTAAAAAGGGATTGTTTAAATGATTACTTAGAACCACAAAAGCTTCTTCTAAGCTCAGAATACTTTCAATTTCTTCGGTTTTATAACGTTCGGTTACTGATACGCGAAATCCTTCGGGCTGAATTACAGGTCGAACATAAATGTTTCGAAGTTCGGTGTCGCCTATGGTTTTAGCCAAAGTCAATTTGGCATACGTGCCGTTTTGTATGCTTTCTTTTACCTTTTTCCAAAAAAGCACAAAAACGGCTTGATATGACATATTTTTAATTTTTAATTAATGATGGAATTATTTTTAGAATAATTCTCTGCCCGAAAAATGAAAAGCAATTTCTATCGCTGCGTTTTCATCGCTATCCGAACCATGAACTGCATTTTGCTCTAAAGAAGTAGCGTATAATTTACGTATCGTTCCTTCTGCCGCTTGTGCTGGATTGGTTGCTCCAATTAAGGTTCTGAAATCTAAAACGGCATTTTCTTTTTCTAAAGCTAAAGCTACAATAGGTCCGCTAGTCATGAAAGTTACTAAACCTTCAAAAAAAGGTTTGCCTACGTGTACTCCATAAAATTGTTCTGCATCAGCTACGCTTAAACGAGTTAGCTTCATTCCTTTAATTCTAAAACCTGCATCAGTTACGTGTTTTACAATATTCCCGATATGTCCGTTAGCCACAGCATCAGGTTTAATCATCATTAAGGTTTGATTAGTCATATTTTTATGTTTTATTGTTGATTCGTTAATTGTTTAATCGTTTTTTACCCAAGACTCACCAAAAACCCAAAACCTAATTTCCCGACAAAAAATCCAATAAATCTTTGAAATTTTGAGGATGAATTCCGTGTCCTGCGGGGTATTCTTTATAAATGGGTTGAATGCCTAAGTTTTGTAAAATAGCAGGGGCTTTTTGCGCCCATTCTATTGGAATGACTTGATCTACACTACCATGTGATATAAAAAATTGCAATGGAGTGAAATCGTTTTTTAAATAATCTTCTTTAAGAATTTCTTTATTTAAGTAACCGCTTAAGGCTACTACTCTATTCACTTTTTCGGGATACGATAAAGCTACCGCATAACTTAAAATGGCTCCTTGACTAAATCCTATCAAAGTTACTTGCTTAGGATGCGTAGAGTAATGTTGATGAATTTCATCTATAAAATCAGCAATTAAATCTCTAGAAGCGATGGCTTGTTCCGTGTTGGTAAACTTATTTTCATCGGCATCAAAATTAATAGCGTACCAAGCATTTCCATACGGTTGCATAGGAATCGGTGCTCGTGCCGAAACAATAAGGTATTCCTGTGGTAATTCCGAAGCAAAAGAAAACAAATCTTCTTCGTCGCTGCCATAACCGTGCAATAGTAACAACAAAGGCGGTTGAGCGGTTTTAACCAAAGGTTGACGAACTAGGTGTTCTAATTTCATTTTTTAGGTATTAGGGGTTGTTGGGTATTGGGTGTTGGGTGTATTTTGAATATAATGGAAAACATATTAATAATTAAAAAATTATAAAACCTAAAACCTTTGACCTAAAACCCAAAACCTATAATTAAACATATTAGTATTTTAAACAAAAATCAAAAAAAACATTAAAATAAAACCTAAAACCTTTGACCAAAAACCCATAACCTACAAAGAACTAAACCATTGTTGGAAATACTTTCCTAGTACGGGAACTTCTTTTTTTTGATCGTTCAAGGCACCAATAAATCCGTAAATCCAAAGGATAAAATAGAATAAGTAAAATGCAGATGAAGCCGACCAACTATCCAAATATCCCACTAAATATCCTAATAAAAAGAAAGAGATAAATAACCCTAAAGCTTGCCTAATATGAAAAGAGGCAAATTGGCTTTTGTTGTCTTGATTCATAAAAATTGCAACCACCGCACCAATGATGGTTAGGTAAGCTACAATAGCTGTATTTTTAGCTTCTTTGGTAAAAGTATCCATTTTATGATTGTATGATTAATTGTTGATTGTTGTAAATTCCATAAACTTTACCTTTTAAAGGTTGTCCTAAAAAAGCAGAGTTTTTAGATTTTGATAAGATATTTTTCTTTTCAAAAACACCTTCATTATTATTTGTAAATAATGTTATTTCAGCAGATTGACCTTCTTTAATTAAAGTTTTCTCTAACTTAAAAATATTTTTTCCTGCAGTTAGTTTTTCCACAATTACTTCGGTAGGCAACACGGTTTGTAAGGCTCCAAAAGCACTTTCTAAACCAATGGTGCCGTTTTTAGCGTGGTCAAATTCTATCTTTTTATATTCAATATCAATTGGATTGTGGTCAGCAGTGATGCAATCAATAGTTCCGTTTAATACGCCTTGAATTAAGGCTTGTCTGTCTTCTTCGGCACGCAAAGGAGGTGTTACTTTGTATCGGGAATCAAAACTATGCAATACCTCATCGGTCAATACCAAATGATGCACCGACACACTGCAAGTTACTTGTAAACCTTTGGATTTAGCTTCTTGAATTAATTGAACCGATTTTTGAGTACTGATGGTAGGTATGTGTAATTTTCCGCCAGTATATTCTAATAAAAATAGATTTCTAGCGATTTGAATTTCCTCTGCCAAAGCTGGAATTCCTTTTAAACCCAAATAAGTGCTAACTACGCCTTCATTCACTACTCCACTACCCTTTAATTGAGTATCTAAACAATACGTAATTACTAATCCATCAAAATCTTGCGCATACTGCAAAGCAATTTTAAGCACATTAGCGTCGGTAATAGATTTATTGTAATCGCCAAAAGCTATGGCTCCCGCATTTTTCATATCAAACAATTCCGCTAGGTCTTTGCCTTCGCTCATTTTAGTTAAAGCGCCTATAGGATAAGCATTTACGGCTGTTTCTTTAGATTTATTAATAATGAATTGAACCGCAGACTGATTGTCTACCACCGGAAAAGTATTGGGCTGAACCGCTACCGAAGTAAAACCACTTAACGCCGCAACTTGTAATCCGTTAAGCAAGGTTTCCCTTTCTTCAAAACCAGGTTCTCCAAAACACACACTGGTATCAAACCAGCCGGGTGAAATGCACAAATCTGGTAAATTAACTTCTGTAAAACCTTGTGGAGTGTTGATTTGAGGAGCAATCGCTATGATTTTTCCTTCTTGAATCTGAACCGAAACGGTTTGCAAATGATACGGACTAGCCGAATCGTACACTTTTGCGTCTTTTATGACAATATTCATTTAAGCAGTTTTTGAATCAATATTTCAGTGATTAAAAGTAATAAAGTTAAAAGTACCAACCAACGCCAAACCCAATTATCGTTCGAAACCGTTAAAACTTCGTCCCAAACGGCTTCGGAATTTTTAAAAATGGTTTGATTTTCTGTCCAAACGATGGGTTTAAAAATATCACTTTCGGTTCTGGGGTAATTAAAACTTAAGGTTCCAATGGTTTTATCGCCTTGATTAACTTTAAAATTCCCTGCGGTTTTAGGCTCTTCTTGAAAAGTTAATTTAACTTGATTATTGTTGATTTGTTGCAATGGAATTACCTTTTGTGTAGCATTAACCAAGCTTAACACTTCATCTTTTTGTACAACAGCATCGGTTGTCCATGTTTGATTTTTTCCTATTTCGTATGACAATCCCAATTGTTTTTGCAAAACGGCCATGTTGTAAAACACAGGCACCACTAAAGGAGAATTTTTAAAATTACAAGCCTCGTGAATTGGAGTTGTAAACAAATACACCCGACGATTCAGCGCTCCCAACGAAGCTAAAAAAGGATTCCCATCTTGGTAAGACAACACCGAACTAAATCTTCCTGAAACATTCCATCGTGCTTGGCTATACGGATAATCAAAATGTTTAATGGATTGATCAAAAACTCCTTTAAACAAAGGGTGTGTGGCATGAATTTGAGTAATTAATTTTTTGATAGGATTTTCCGACGTTAATCGACTTCCAGTGATTTTTTGCAACCAAAGATTCATGCTTTTTTCGTCGGAATCAACCGCAGGAATCAAAGTTAAAGTTCCTCCTTTTTGCACAAACTGTTCTAAGGTATTCTGTAAGGCAATCGGAATTTCCTTTAGCTCATTCAACACCACCAATTCTTGTTTTTCAATCTCATTGTAATTCAAATCTTTTAAATCCACCGAAGTAAATTTGAACTGATCCGAAGTATAAATTCTAGATAAAAAAGCAGATTTTTCCAAAGCACCAATACTCATGACCTTAATCGCTTGAGGTGCCGCTACTGAAAAATAATATTTGTTATCGTACAACAAAGCTTTATCCTCGATAACAACTTCTCCTTGAAAAGCACTTTTAGGAACCGTTACGACCACTTCTTTTTTAGATTCCGTAAATGAAACTGTAGTTTTAGCAATCGGTTGATTTTGTTTAAGAACCGAAAGCGGAATATTAGCCGCTAACTGACCATAACACGACAATTGAATCACCAAATCATCAAACAAATCCGTTTTAGGTTTTATATATACGCTGTCTATAGAAACATTGTTGGTTAATGTAACTTCGGGGATTATCCAGTATGGAATCAAAGATTCTGGTAAATTTTTAATCTGATTTTCATCGATTCCTAAACCATCGGTATAAATGATTACTTTTTTTTGAATTCCCTGTTTATTGTTGGAAATCTCATTGCTGATTTGTTGAACCGAAAACGGTTGAAAAGTGTAATTTAATTTTAATAAATCATTCTTAATCGATGCAACATTAACTTCTTTAAAAGATTCATTATTGGTATAAATGGAAATCTTTTTATCCTGTGGTGCCCAAGTCATAATGTCTTGAATCGCTCTTTTAAACAACTCCCCTTGCCTGCCTTGCGCCTGCATACTAAAAGAATTATCTAAAACGATATGCAATTCCTCTTCGGTAACTACGTTGTTTTTATCGGTAAAATAAGGCTGTGCAAAAGCTAAAATAATCGTTGCCAACAATAAGGAACGCACCAATAACAACAACCATTTTTTAATTTCAGAACTTTTTCGGGTTTGACTCAACAACTGTTGCAACAACCTTACATTGGTAAAGTATTCTTTTTGAAAACGTCTGAGTTGAAATAAGTGAACTAAAACAGGAATAACCAGCAAAAACAAAAAGTAAAGTATTTCTGGATGTTTAAATTGCATGGTTTGGTTAAAGATTTTTCAAATGTACTGTATAATCCCTAAAAGTACAAAAATGCTCAACAACATATAAAATCCCACAAAAACATCAGAATCCAAAAGTGGTCGTTTATATTTGTAGCACTAAATAATTGGCTTAATCCCGAACGAATGCAAACTGATTTTTCTGACTTAGATTTCAAAAAGAATATTCTGATTAAAGGAGCGCGAATGCACAATCTAAAAAATATAGATGTGGTGATTCCGCGCAATCAATTGGTGGTCATTACTGGATTGTCTGGCTCTGGAAAATCAAGCTTAGCTTTTGATACTTTATATGCCGAGGGACAACGCCGTTATGTAGAAAGTTTATCTTCGTACGCCCGCCAATTTATGGGTAAATTAGACAAACCCAAAGTAGATTACATTAAAGGGATTTCGCCTGCGGTGGCTATTGAACAAAAAGTAAACACCACCAATGCGCGTTCTACCGTAGGTACCACCACCGAAATTTACGATTACCTTAAACTATTATTTGCCAGAATCGGAAAAACGTATTCGCCAATTTCGGGTAAAGAAGTGAAAAAAGACAACGTTACCGATGTCATTAATACCATCAAATCTTTAGAACCCGAAAGCCGTTGGTTGTTATTGGCGCCTATTCAGCCCGAAGCCAATCGCAGCATGGAAGAAAAGTTAACCGTGTTGCAACAACAAGGATTTGCTAGAATTTGGGTAAACGGACAAATGATCAGAATTGACCAAACCGAAACCGCTAACTTTTCTAATCAAGTACATTTAATTATAGATAGAATTGTAGTTCAACCTACCGAAGATTTTTATCACCGATTGGCTGACGCTACTCAAACTGCTTTTTTTGAAGGCAAAGGGCATTGCTTGTTGTTAAATCCAGACGATGGCACCCAATATCCTTTCAGTAATGTGTTCGAAGCCGATGGCATTACCTTTTTAGAACCCAATGTTCATTTATTCAGTTTTAATAATCCTTACGGAGCTTGCCCAGTTTGCGAAGGTTATGGCGATGTCATTGGTATAGACGAAAGTTTAGTAATTCCCAACACCGCCTTATCTGTTTTTGAAAGTGCCATATATCCTTGGCGAGGCGAAAGCATGGGATGGTACAAAGACCAATTAGTCAGCCATGCGTATAAGTTCGACTTTCCGATTCATAAACCCTATTTTGAATTAACCGATGAGCAAAAATTGTTAATTTGGGAAGGCAACAAACACTTTGTAGGATTAAATGATTTCTTTAAAGAATTAGAAGAAAAAAACTACAAAATTCAAAACCGCGTAATGTTGTCGCGTTACCGTGGCAAAACCAAATGCCAGGCTTGTAAAGGCAAACGTTTACGCCCAGAAGCCGCTTACGTAAAAATTGGAGGACAAACCATAACCGACTTGGTTACTTTGCCTATTAAAAATCTGCGGGAATTTTTCATCGATTTAAAACTCAATGAATACGAACAAACCGTAGCCAAACGCTTATTAATAGAAATCAACAACCGATTACAATTTTTAAGCGAAGTAGGATTAGATTATTTAACCCTGAACAGAAACTCCAACAGTTTATCGGGCGGAGAATCTCAACGCATCAATTTAGCCACCTCGTTAGGCAGTAGCTTAGTGGGGTCGATGTATATTTTAGACGAACCCAGTATTGGATTACATCCCAAAGATTCCGAAAGACTGATTCATGTATTGCAATCCTTAAGAGATTTAGGAAACACGGTAATCGTGGTAGAGCACGACGAAGATATTATGCGCGCCGCCGACACTATTATAGACATAGGCCCCGAAGCCGGTTCTTTAGGCGGAAACTTAGTAGCGCAAGGCAATTATCAAGAAATCCTACAATCCAATTCCTTAACCGCTCAATACCTGAATCAACAATTAAAAATCAGTGTACCCAGCACCCGTCGAAAAATCAAAAATTATATTGAAGTATTTGGTGCTCGCGAAAACAATTTAAAAAACGTGGATGTAAAATTTCCGTTAGAAATGCTTACCGTAATCAGTGGCGTTTCGGGCAGTGGAAAAAGTACCCTAGTTAAAAAAATATTATATCCGGCTTTACAAAAAAAATTAGAAGGCACTGGCGGAAAACCAGGTCAATTCACCGAATTAAAAGGTAGTTTTTCGCACATTAAACACGTAGAATACGTAGACCAAAATCCTATCGGAAAAAGTTCTCGTTCCAATCCAGCCACCTACACCAAAGCTTACGACGACATTCGGGATTTGTTTACCAAACAAAAACTATCCAAAATACGCGGTTACCAAGCCAAACATTTTTCCTTTAATGTAGACGGTGGCCGCTGCGAAACCTGCCAAGGCGAAGGCGAAGTAACCATAGAAATGCAATTCATGGCAGATGTACATTTAGAATGCGAAGCCTGTCACGGAAAACGTTTCAAAAAAGAAATTTTAGAAATCACCTTTGAAGAAAAAAACATAGACGACGTTTTAAAAATGACCGTAGACGATGCCGTAAGTTTTTTCAGTCAGCACCAACAAAACAAAATCACCAACAAACTAAAACCCTTGCAAGAAGTAGGTTTGGGTTACGTGCAACTGGGGCAATCCTCTTCTACCCTTTCGGGGGGCGAAGCCCAACGAATTAAACTTGCCACCTTTTTAATTAAAGGCATCACTAAAGAAAAAGCCCTATTTATTTTTGACGAACCCACCACAGGATTGCATTTTCACGACATCAATAAATTACTGAAATCTTTTTACGCCTTAATTGAAAACGGACATTCCATTATTGTAATTGAACACCATTTAGACCTGATTAAATGCGCCGATTACCTCATTGATTTAGGCCCCGAAGGTGGCGAAAACGGCGGTTACATTCTAGCCGAAGGCACCCCCGAAGAAGTCAGTAAAAACAAAAAATCAGTTACAGGGAAGTATTTGAAAGGAAAATTAAAATAAAAACACACCTAAAGCATGACCTCTTTTAAAACAATTTAATAGAGGTTAATTTTTTAGTTATAATTCAAATTTGTAAAATTTTAGTAGCATAAAATCGAGAACCATCCCTTCCTTACTTTTAATTGCTTTCATCTTAAAAAAATCTTTACTTTGTAATCCTTAAATAAATTTTAAAAACACAAAACATTATGGCTACTGTTACTCTTAAAGGAAACTCATTTAACACTATTGGAGAACTTCCGAATACTGACAATCAAGCACCTGATTTTACACTAGTTAAAGGTGATTTATCATCAGTTTCTTTATCGGATTTTGCTGGCAAAAAATTAGTTTTAAATATTTTTCCTAGTATTGATACAGGAACTTGTGCCGCTTCTGTTAGATCCTTTAATAAAAAAGCAGCAGAACTAAACAATACCGTTGTTTTATGTATTTCCAAAGATTTACCTTTTGCTCAAAACCGTTTTTGTGGTGCCGAAGGCATTGAAAACGTAATTACTTTATCTGATTTCAGAACAGGTCAATTTGGAAAAGACTATGGAAACTTAATCGTAGATGGTCCATTGGCTGGATTATTATCTAGATCTATTGTGGTTATTAACGAAAATGGAAAGATTGTTTATACCGAACAAGTAGCCGAAACCGTAAACGAACCTAATTACGATTTAGCCCTTCAAAATTTATAATCTTAAAATTTAAAATGAGTTTTATTTCTGGAAGGCTAAAAGGATTTCAATACGCAACTAAAGGTTTTTATTTATTAGCCACTACCGAACACAGCATCATTACCCAAATCGGCGTTAGTTTAATAGCTACTGTAGCTGGTTTTTATTTTGAAATCACCAAAATAGAATGGTTATTTCAAATTTTAGCTGTTGGAATGGTGATTGGTATTGAAGGCTTAAACACTGCTGTAGAAAAGTTATCTGATTTTGTACATCCAGAATTCCATACTCAAATAGGATTTATTAAAGATATAGCCGCAGGTGCGGTTTTTTGGACAGCCCTATGCGCTGTTGGTGTTGGACTTATCATATATGTCCCATACATTTGTAATTTGTGTTTTTAACACCTTGAATTGATTAATGGCTAAAGTAACTAAACCTAAAACCGAACCCGCACAAACAAATCCTTGGTGGAAATCGCTAAAAGAATGGCAATTTACCACGCAACACCAATTTATATTAGGATTTGTATTGGTACTGTTTGCTATTTCACTTGCAATTGCCTTTGTTTCCTTCTTTTTATACGGAAACGAAGATCAAAGCAGCATTGCTTACTTTTTTACTCGAGAAGACAAAGCAGAAAATTGGTTGGGTAAAACTGGGGCGTGGTTAGCAAACTCTTTTATATTTAACGGTTTTGGTGTTGCTGCATTTATTTTTATACGCAGTTTCAGTTTAACAGGATTATATTTGATTTTAAACATCAAAATAAGCAAACTAAAAAGTATTTGGTTTTGGGATTTGTATTTAATACTGTTATTATCTACCACTTTTGGGTTCTTTTCGGAATATTACCTAGAATTAGGAGGAACACTTGGATTTGAATTAAACTATTTGTTACAAGAATTCTTAGGAAAAACGGGCACTCTATTGCTTTTGGTATTTACCGTTTTTGTTTACTCGGTATTTAAATTTGGATTAACTCCCGAAAAATTTAAAACCCTATTTGAAAGTACTAAAAAAGAATTTCAAGAAGACATACAATCTGAACAAACCCCTGCTCCTGCTCCTATAATTATTGAAGAACCGATTATAGAAGAGCCAATACTTACCCACGAAGAAATTATAGAAGAAGAACCCACTATTTTCTCTCAGTTTGAAATCAATAAAGAATCATTAAAACCAACCATACAACACGCTTCTGAAATTAATTTGGAACCTACTTTAAAAACCGTTCCTGCTCCAACAAACACACAGGAAATGGTAGTAGAACCTATTATAGACGACGGTGAATTTGTAATTGAAAAAGTAGAAGAAGAAGTTAGTATCGAAGAAAACTTAGCCGCCAAATTGGTACAGGATTTTGGAGAATTCGACCCTACCCTAGAACTTTCCCAATACAAATTTCCAACCATTGATTTATTAAAAGATTACGCTACGGGCGGAATTACCATCAATCAAGAAGAGTTAGAAGAAAACAAAAATAGAATCTTAGAAACGTTAAAGAATTATAAGATTGATATTGCTCAAATTAAAGCAACTGTTGGTCCGTCGGTTACTTTATACGAGATTGTACCCGAAGCTGGAATTCGTATTTCAAAAATCAAAAGTTTAGAGGATGATATTGCTTTATCCTTGTCTGCTTTAGGGATTCGTATCATTGCTCCTATTCCAGGAAAAGGAACTATTGGTATAGAAGTTCCGAACAAGAATCCTACCATGGTGGCTATGAGAAGTGTCATTTCTTCGCCTAAATTCCAAGCAGCAGAAATGGAATTACCTATTGCTTTAGGAAAAACCATTTCCAACGAAACCTTTGTGGTAGATTTAGCCAAAATGCCTCACTTATTAATGGCAGGAGCTACTGGGCAAGGAAAATCTGTAGGATTAAACGCCGTGTTAACCTCGTTATTATATAAAAAGCATCCTGCCGAAGTAAAATTCGTATTAGTAGATCCTAAAAAAGTAGAGCTAACGCTTTTTAATAAAATTGAAAGACACTACTTAGCTAAATTACCCGATACCAGCGATGCTATTATTACAGATAACACCAAGGTAATCAATACCTTAAATTCTTTATGTATAGAAATGGATAATCGCTATGGCTTGTTAAAAGACGCCATGGTTCGTAACATTAAAGAATACAATGAAAAATTCAAGCAACGCAGATTAAATCCTAACGAAGGTCACCGCTTTTTACCTTACATCGTTTTAGTGGTAGATGAGTTTGCGGATTTGATTATGACTGCGGGTAAAGAAGTCGAAACACCTATTGCTCGTTTGGCTCAATTGGCCCGTGCTATTGGAATACATTTAATTATTGCCACCCAAAGACCTTCTGTTAATGTAATTACGGGTATGATTAAAGCCAACTTCCCTGCTCGTATAGCTTTTAGAGTAACTTCTAAAATTGACTCTAGAACTATTTTAGATTCAGGAGGAGCCGATCAATTAATCGGACGTGGAGATATGTTGTTTTCTAATGGAAATGATTTAGTTCGTGTACAATGTGCTTTTGTAGATACTCCAGAAGTGGAAAAAATAACTGAATTTATAGGAAATCAAAAAGCGTATCCAAGCGCTTATTTATTACCAGAATTTATAGGAGAAGATGGCGGTGGCACAACTCTTGATATTGACATTTCCGAAAGAGATTCATTATTCAGGGAAGCCGCAGAAGTAATTGTTACTGCCCAACAAGGTTCGGCTTCGCTACTTCAAAGAAAACTAAAATTAGGCTACAACCGAGCAGGTCGATTAATCGATCAATTAGAAGCTGCAGGAATTGTTGGTCAATTTGAAGGTGCCAAAGCAAGAAGCGTAAACATTCCCGATTTAAGTTCTCTTCAACAATTTTTCGAGAATGAAAATAATTAAAATTATGAAAAATTTAATCTTTAGTATTGTTGTTTTAATCAGTTCTTATGTGAATGCACAAGACAGCAATCAAAAAGCAAAAAGTTTATTAAACGAAGTTACTGCTAAAGTAAAAAGCTACGAAAACGTATTGATTGATTTTAAATATACTTTAAACAATACTAAAGAGAACATCAATCAAGAAAGTAAAGGAGATGTCACTTTAAAAGGAAATCTTTTTAAATTGAATATCATGGGTATAACCAAAATATTTGATGGCGTCAAAAACTATACGATTTCACCGGAAGATGAAGAAATTACCATTTCCAAACACGATGAATCCGATGAACAATCTATTACACCTTCTAAAATGCTTACATTTTTTAATTCTGGATATAAGTATATTTGGGATATTCAGCAAAACATTAAAGGCAGAAAAATTCAATACATTAAATTGATACCTACTAGTACTAAAGATCAACGTAAAGAAATCTTATTAGGAATCGATGTTCAAACCAAACACATTTACAACCTAATAGAAGTTGGTAAAAATGGTACCCGCACTACCCTAACTATTAATTCTTTTAAAACGAATCAACCCATATCAAAAAATCATTTTGCTTTTGAAAAAAGCAAATACCCCAACTACTACATTAACAATCTAAATTAAAAGGGTGAAAATCCTGGACCGATACATTTTAAAGTCTTTCGCAATCACATTCACCACCGTGTTTGTGATTCTGTTTTTTATATTCATCCTACAAATGGTTTGGCTATTCATTGCTGAATTAGCAGGTAAAGATTTGGATATCGGTATGGTTTTAAAATTTTTAATGTTTGGAACTCCCAGATTAATTCCACTGGTATTACCCTTAACTATTTTACTTTCCTCCATTATGACCTTTGGTGATTTTGCCGAAAACTACGAGTTTGCGGCCATGAAATCATCAGGAATATCCTTACACCGAGCCATGAGGAGTTTGGTGGTTTTTATAGTTATGCTGGGTATTTGTGTTTTCTTTTTTACGAATAATGTGATTCCGTTTGCGGAATATAAATTCATTAATTTCCGAAGAAATATTGCCCAAGTAAAACCCGCCATGGCTATAGCCGAAGGACAATTCAATACCATTGGAAACTTTAATATTAAAGTAGAAAAAAAATCAGGGGAAAAGGGTGAGTTTTTAGACAACGTAATTATTCATAAAAAAAATCAAGACCAAAGCGAAAACACCACCGTGATTAAAGCCGTTAAAGGCGAACTGATTAGTAGTGAAAAATCCAGTGTGCTTAAATTAGCCCTATACGATGGTAATTATTACGAGGAAATCAAAAAAGATTACGAGAATAAAACCATGCCTTTTGTAAAAAGTTCTTTTGATAAATACATTTTAAACATTGATTTATCTAGATTAAACAATGTAAATATGGATGAGGAAGCGATTTCCAACACCAATACCATGCTAAACGTCAAAGAGTTAAAATACACTTTAGATTCCTTAAATCAAGTATTCGATAAAGAAAAATTGTATTACATAGAAAACGTAACCAATCACTCTGGCATTACTTCTACCATGAGCGTAGGTGCCAATAAAAGCTTAAAATCTAAAACCGACTTATTACAAAATTTATCTAAAGAAGATAAATTAAAAATTTTAAAAACTGCCGAAAGTTATATTCTGAATTCACAGTACACCATTTCTGGAAACAAAACAGATTTTGAATTCAAAATCAAAAACATAGATAAACACGTTTTAGCTTTACACGAAAAATTTTCAGTGGCTTTTGCCTGCGTAATTCTATTTTTTATAGGTGCTCCATTAGGTGCTTTAATTCGTAAAGGAGGTTTAGGATTACCCATGGTTTTTGCCATAGGCATCTTTTTAGCCTATCATTTTATGAATATTTTTGCTAAAAAATTAGCTGAAGAACAAGGTATGGATGCCGTGTTAGGCGCTTGGTTATCTACCCTGGTTTTATTTCCCTTTGGAGTGTATTTAACCTACAAAGCCACCAATGATATTGGATTATTTAGTTTAGAAAGACCTTTGATTCCTATCCAAAAATGGATTCAAAAAATTAAAAAAGTAAGTATTAACGCAGAAGCAGATAACGAATAAAATGAGTTCACTAAACAGTATAGAAGAAGCCATAGAAGACATCCGATTAGGAAAAGTAATTATTGTAGTAGATGATGAAAATCGAGAAAACGAAGGTGACTTTTTAGCTGCTGCTGAAAAAGTAACTCCAGAAATGGTAAACTTTATGGCCATGCACGGCAGAGGTTTGATCTGTACTCCTTTAACCGAACGCAGATGCAACGAGCTTAGTTTGAATTTAATGGTGGGGAATAATACCGACCCTATGGAAACGGCTTTTACTGTTTCTGTTGATTTACGAGGAAACGGCGTGACTACTGGAATTTCAGCATCCGACAGAGCCAAAACCATTCAAGCCTTAGTAAACAGAGAGACCAAACCCGAAGATTTAAACCGACCAGGTCATATTTTTCCGTTAGTCGCTAAAGAAGGTGGTGTTTTACGCAGAACCGGACATACAGAAGCCGCAATTGATTTTGCCAGGTTAGCTGGTTTTAAACCTGCAGGTGTGATTGTTGAAATCATGAACGAAGATGGTACTATGGCCAGATTACCACAATTGTTAGAAGTTGCTAAAAAATTTGATTTAAAAATAGTTTCCATAGAAGATTTAGTAGCCTATCGTATGAAACACGATAGTTTGATTGTGGTTAAAGAAGATTTTGAAATCAAAACCCGTTTTGGAAACTACCGATTAAAAGCTTACCAACAAACCACCAATAATCAAATTCATATTGCACTCACTAAAGGGGTTTGGACAGAAGGTGATCAAATTCTTACGCGAATCAATTCCACTCAAAGTAATAACGACTTGATTGGCTTGCTTACCCAAAGCAATCAAAATCAAATAGATTCTATTTTTGAAACCATTCAAAAGGAAGGAAAAGGCGCTGTTATTTTTATCAATCAAGAAGTAAAAACATTCAATTTATTAAATCGTTTACAAGAAATTAAAAAACTTCAATCCGAAGGTATTTATGAGGTTCCACAAATACCTATGGATACTAAGGATTTTGGAATTGGAGCTCAAATTTTACACGATTTAAATATTTCAAAAATTAGGTTAATTACTAATTCTGGCCAAACCAAACGTGTAGGTATGATTGGTTACGGTTTAGAAATCACAGAATACGTAAAATATTAATTCAAAAAAATAAGTATTTTTACTTAATTTTATCGAAAATTTTTAATTCATGTTAGAGTCCATACAAATTGTTTTTTTTATTGTTATCGGATTAGGTTTGGGGTTGATGATAGGTAAAAAACTATTCTCAAACGATAATACTGCACAAGTTAAAACTTTAGAAGAACAATTAAATAGTGCGCAAACTCAAATATCTATTTACAAAGAGCAAGTTTTTCAAATTCAAAAAAGTGCCGAAAAACAAATTCAAATTCTAGACAATCAATTACAAGAACTAAGAAAAGAAAAAGAAAATCTTTCCATTTTATTAAGTAGAAAAGAAACTGAGTTTGAAAACCTTTGGGAACGCAATCTGCAACAAAAAAAAGAAGTTGAAGAATTACAACAAAAGTTCACTAAGGAATTTGAAAATCTAGCCAACAAAATCCTAGAAGAGAAATCCAGCAAGTTTACCGAACAAAACCATCAAAACTTAAAACTCATTTTATCCCCTTTGGCAGAAAAAATTCAACTTTTCGAAAAAAAGGTAGAAGACACCCATAAAGAAAGTATTGATTACCATGCCGCATTAAGACAACAAATTGTTGGATTGACTGCCTTAAACGAGCAAATGAGTAAAGAGGCTGTAAATTTGACCAAAGCCTTAAAAGGAGATTCTAAAATGCAAGGAAATTGGGGAGAATTAGTGTTGGAAAGAGTGTTGGAAAAATCTGGTTTAGAAAAAGGTCGCGAATACGATGTACAAGTAAGCCAACTGAACGAAGACGGTAACCGTGTATTACCCGATGTGGTGGTACATTTACCCGACGGTAAAAAAATGATTATCGATTCAAAAGTGACTTTAACTGCTTACGAAAGGTATGTGAATGAAGATAACGAAATGCTTAAAAATCAATATTTAAAAGAGCATCTCAATTCTTTGAAAAAACATATTGAACAACTGAGTGATAAAAACTATCAGGATTTATATCAAATGCAAAGCCCTGATTTTGTATTGTTATTCATTCCCATAGAACCTGCTTTTGCCATAGCACTGAACGAAGACACTACTTTGTATAATAAAGCTTTCGAAAAAAATATTGTAATTGTAACCCCTTCTACCCTGTTGGCTACCTTACGAACCATTGACAGCATGTGGGCGAATCAAAAACAACAAGAGAACGCTTACGAAATTGCCCGATTAGCTGGAACCCTTTACGATAAATTTGAGGGTTTTGCTAACGATTTGATTGGTATCGGTAAGAAAATCGGAGAAACTAAAAATTCTTACGATTTAGCCATGAATAAACTGGTAGATGGAAATGGAAATATTGTAGTTACTATTGAAAAACTGAAAAAAATGGGCGCCAAAGCTAAAAAAAGCATACCCGAAAACTTATTAATACGCGCTTCTAAAGACGTTGAAGACACCTTAGAATAATCCATCATGGAAAGAAAATATAAAACGATTAAATCTTCAATTGTAATCATTAACGAACTAATGTTGCCTTCGCATTCCAATTTTAGCGGGAAAATACATGGTGGTTATATTTTATCGTTATTAGATCAAGTGGCTTTTGCCTGCGCTTCTAAACATTCTGGTTCTTATTGTGTAACCGCATCGGTAGATACTGTGGATTTTTTAAACCCAATAGAAATTGGTGAATTGGTAACTATGAAGGCATCTGTAAACTACGTAGGAACTTCATCAATTGTAGTAGGTATTCGTGTTGAAGCAGAAAACATTCAAACAGGTGCCGTAAAACATTGTAATTCATCCTATTTTACTATGGTAGCCAAAGACAACGAAGGAAAAAATGTACAAGTACCTGGTATTATTATTACCGAATACGAAGAAATCAAAAGATTTTATAAAAGTTTAAAGCGAATGGCATTAAGAAAAGAACGCAACCATCACGAAGAAAACTTTGATTTTAAATCTGATATCGCTTTAAAAAATTTAGAGAATTACAATGTTAAACTAGAGATTGTAGAATAATTTACGCTATTTACCTCACTAAAAGGGCTGTGAACACCTGAAAACATTGGCTTTATCAACAAATTTTTAGATATTATTAACAAAATTACGGTCGTTTTTACATTTTTCTTGCTTTTTATGAATAAACGCCTATATTTGTTTAACTAATAAATTTTTATAACAACTTAAATAGTAATTAATTATGAACAAATCAGACTTAATCGACGCAATTGCTGCAGACGCAGGTATTACTAAAGCTGCTGCTAAATTAGCTTTGGAATCATTTTTAGGTAATGTTGAAAAAACATTAAAATCAGGTGACAAAGTATCTTTAGTAGGTTTCGGAACTTGGTCAGTATCTAAAAGAGACGCTAGAACTGGAAGAAATCCTAAATCTGGAGCTCCTATTACAATTGCAGCTAAAAACGTAGTAAAATTCAAAGCAGGTTCTGATTTTGAAAAATCAATCAACTAATATCCATTAGTTTTTGAAAATGAAAAAGGTCGTCTAAATTAGATGACCTTTTTTTATGCTTAAAAATACTTGGTGTTTTATGTTAAATCGGTTCTATATATTAATTTATTTAGCTTTTTCGATTAAACAATTAAACACTAAACCATTAAACAGTTATTGTTATATTTGTGGCGGTTTAATCCGAAAATTAATATAACATGTCTTCTGACCCCGTAAAGCTTCAGGCTTATGTAGTTCCGCTTGCCTTGTTTGCGGCTGCAGTTCGAATATCTATTGACTTAATACCTAAACTTACGGGAATGGATCCGATATTTTATTATCTGACCTTTGCCCTTTGTTTTTTTCTAGAAATATTATTTATTGTTTACGTTACTAAGTCGTTTAAAGAACGTAACAACAATGTACTTACTTTTCAAGAAGGTTTAAAAATTGGAGTCATCATTATGCTGATTACAGGTTTCTTTTATTCGGTTTCTTCGTTTGTATACGACACTTATGTAGATCCTGAATTTCAAGTAAATACAGTACTAAGCATGGTAGGAAAATATAATCCAGGTGAGTTAGAAAAAATAAAACAACAAATAGAATATAGTAAACAAAGTCCTAGTTCTATTGGGATTTTAACTTCTACCATTTGGTTTATAATTGTAGGTTTCGTGATTTCTTTAATTACTACGAATTTTTTAAAATCCAATCCCGAAGAATAGATGGATGTTTCTGTGGTTATTCCTTTATTAAACGAAGAAGAATCAATCAAAGAATTATTCGATTGGATTAGTTTGGTGATGTCCAAACAATCGTTAAACTACGAAGTGATTTTTATTGATGATGGCAGCACCGATCGTTCTTGGGATATAATTCAAAAACTTTCTGAAAACCATACCCAAGTTAAAGCGATTCGTTTTTTATGCAATTTTGGAAAATCTCAGGCCTTGCACGCTGGTTTTGAAATGGCTAAAGGCAAAGTAGTCATTACTATGGATGCTGATTTACAAGACAGCCCTGATGAGATTCCTGATTTATACAATTTAATCAACAACCAAGATTTTGACATGATTTCGGGTTGGAAAAAAAAGCGTTACGATTCTGTCATTTCTAAAAATATTCCTTCTAAATTATTCAATTGGGCCGCCCGAAAAACTTCTGGTTTACAACTAAATGATTTTAATTGCGGATTAAAAGCTTATAAAAATCAAGTCGTTAAATCCATTGAAGTATCTGGCGAAATGCACCGCTACTTACCCGTTTTAGTAAAAAATGCAGGATATAAAAAAATAGGCGAAAAAGAAGTAAAACACCAAGCCCGTAAATACGGCGAAACTAAGTTTGGTGCCAACCGATTTCTTAACGGATTTTTAGACTTAATCACCATTTGGTTTTTATCTAAATTCGGAAAACGCCCCATGCACTTATTTGGCGCCATGGGAGTGATGATGTTTTTGATTGGATTTACTTCGGCAGGTTTAATTGGTGGTTTTAAAATCTACCGATTGGTAAATGATTTACCCTACAGTTTAGTTACCGAAAATCCTTGGTTTTACATTTCTTTAACTACCATGATTATTGGTACACAATTATTTTTAGCGGGATTTTTAGGCGAAATTATTTTAAGAAATAAAAACAACACCAGCGCATATAAAATAGTAGACAAAATCAACTTTATTTAAATATTTAATATTTTTACAGACTAAAAAAAGAAACTTTATCATGCAAATAGAACAACATATTTTAGACAAAGTAAACGAGTGGTTAACACCTGTTTTTGATGCAGACACTCATGCCGAAATACAAAAATTAATGACTTCTAGCCCAGAAGAATTAAAAGAAAGTTTTTATCAAAATTTAGACTTTGGTACGGGTGGAATGAGAGGCGTTATGGGTGTAGGAACCAATCGCATCAACAAATATACTTTAGGAAAAAACACTCAAGGCTTATCTAATTACTTACACCAATCTTTTCCTGGTGAAGAAATTAAAGTGGCCATTGCATATGATTGCCGAAACAACAGTGACACTTTGGCTAAAGTGGTTGCTGATGTGTTTTCAGCCAATGGAATCAAAGTGTATTTATTTTCGGAATTACGCCCTACTCCAGAATTATCGTTTGCGGTAAGACATTTAAAATGTCATTGCGGAATTGTTTTAACCGCATCTCACAATCCGCCAGAATACAATGGTTACAAAGTATATTGGCAAGATGGTGGCCAATTGGTTCCGCCACAAGACAAAGAAATTGTAACCGTGATTGAGCAATTGGCTTACGATGAAATTAAGTTTGAATCTAACCCTGCTTTAATTGAATACATCAACAAAGAAATTGATGAGGCTTTTGTAGATTCTTCCATTGAACACGCAGGTTTTAACACCCCTAATTCAGACAAAGACAATTTTAAAATTGTTTACACTCCTTTGCATGGAACTTCGATTGTATCGATTCCACCTGTATTATCAAAAGCAGGATACAAAAATGTTATCATTGTTAAGGAACAAGAAAAACCAGACGGAAATTTCCCGACCGTAAAATCACCAAACCCCGAAGAGCCCGAAGCGTTGTCTATGGCTACCAAACTAGCGGAAGAATTAGGTGCCGATATGGTAGTGGGTACTGACCCTGATTGTGATCGTTTAGGAGTTGCGGTAAGAAATAACGAAGGTAAACTTACCTTGTTGAACGGAAATCAAGTCATGGTAGTGATGACCGATTTCTTATTAAAAGAATGGAAAAATAACGGAAAATTAAACGGAAAACAATTTGTAGGAACTACAATTGTGTCTACCCCAATGATGAACGAAGTAGCTTCGGCATTTGGTGTAGAATGTAAAGTAGGCTTAACTGGATTTAAATGGATTGCCAAAATGATTGTAGATTTCCCTGAGCAAGAATTTATTGCAGGTGGAGAAGAAAGTTTTGGTTACATGGTAGGCGATGCCGTAAGAGATAAAGATGCCGTAGCTTCTACCCTATTGGTTTGCGAAATTGCTACCAAAGCAAAAGCAAAAGGCAGTAGTTTATACAATGAATTAATTCAATTGTATGTAGAACATGGTTTTTTCAAAGAAGAATTAATATCCTTAACTAAAAAAGGTATTTCGGGTGCTCAAGAAATCAAACAAATGATGATTGATTGGAGAGAAAATCCTTTGCAAAGCATCGCTGGAGAAAAAGTAGTGATGGTAGAAGATTACCTAAACAGTGTAGCTAAAAACCAATTGACTGGTGAAGATGAAACCATTGATATGCCTAAAGCAGATGTGTTAATTTATTACACCGAAAACGGAACTAAAATAGCAGCTCGCCCAAGTGGTACCGAACCTAAAATCAAGTTTTATATTAGTGTAAATGAACCTTTGGATAAAGCAGAAAACGCATCAATTGTTGAAAAACAATTAGACGGAAAAATCGCTCAAATCTTAAAAGAATTGAACATCGGTTAATGGATCAAAATCTAAAAAAAATATTTCCATACATAAAACCGTATAAGTTTCATGTAGTTTGGAATGTCATTTACAACGTGTTATACGCTGTTTTTAGTACACTTTCATTTATAACCTTAATTCCAATGTTACAGGTATTGTTTGACAATGCCAAAAAAGTAACCGAAGAACCTGTTTTAAATAATTTTTGGGAAATCACCAACTACGGTAAAGATTACTTGTACTACTACATTACGGAATTGTCTAAAAACAATGGGCCACAATACGCTTTAATGCTGGTAGTTTCTTTAGTTATTACCACTTTCTTGTTCAAAAATTTATTCAACTATTTGGCATCTATTCATTTAATGCATCTTAAAAATGGTGTATTGAAAGATTTAAGGACCACCATGTTTGATAAAATTATTGGTTTACCTATTTCTTATTATTCCGAAAAAAGAAAAGGAGACATTATGGCCAGAATGTTGGGCGATGTAAGTGAAGTACAAAATTCCTTTTTTGCCATTTTAGAATTGATTGTAAAAGAACCCATGACCATCATTTTTACCATTGGTGCCATGTTAGCCATCAGTTTTAAACTGACCTTGTTTGTATTTATTTTTATTCCTATTTCGGGATTTGTGATTTCTAAAATCGGGAAATCCTTAAAATCAAAATCGGAAAGAATTCAATACGAAGCAGGTTACTTAATTTCGATTGTAGAAGAAAGTTTATCTGGATTAAAAGTGGTAAAAAGTTACAATGCGGAAAGAAATTTTAAAGAAAAATTTAATGGTTCTGTAGATAGAATTCTAAATTTATCTAACAGCATTGGTCGTAAAAACAACTTAGCCTCTCCTTTTAGTGAGTTTATGGGGATTATTGTGATTGCAGTTTTACTTTGGTTTGGTGGAAATATGGTTTTAGTAGAAAAACTAGCCGATGGAAGTGCTGTTTTAGAAGGTGCTCAATTTTTAGCCTACATGGGATTGGCCTATAATATTTTAACCCCTGCCAAATCCATTTCTAAAGCCTCTTATTCCGTTAAAAATGGACTAGCTGCTGCACAACGTGTTTTTGAAGTATTAGAAGTAGAAAACAATATTACTAATGCTCCAAATGCCATTGTTAAAGAAAAATTTGAAGGTGAAATCAAACTGAACAACATCAACTTTAAATATGAAAATGAAAATGTATTGCAAAACTTTTCATTAGAAATCAAAAAAGGAGAAACGGTGGCTTTGGTAGGACAATCAGGAAGTGGAAAAAGTACCATTGCGAACCTATTGACTCGTTTTTACGATGTACAAGAAGGTGAAATTACTCTTGATGGGATAAATATTAAACAAATAGATATTTTTTCTTTACGCGAAAAAATAGGATTGGTTACTCAGGATTCGATTCTTTTTAACGATTCTATTAAAAACAATATATTATTAGGTAAAGAAAGCGCAACCGATCAAGAAATCATAGATGCTTTAAAAGTAGCCAACGCATACGAATTTGTAAAAGATCTTCCAAATGGAATAAATACCAGCATTGGTGATAGCGGAAATCGTTTATCTGGTGGGCAAAAACAACGTTTATCCATTGCGCGTGCGGTACTTAAAAATCCACCCATTATGATTCTTGACGAAGCCACTTCGGCTTTGGACACAGAAAGTGAAAAATTGGTTCAGGATGCGATTGAAAACATGATGAAAAACAGAACATCTATTGTAATTGCACACCGATTATCTACCATTCAAAAAGCAGATAAAATTGTAGTCATGCAAAAAGGAACCATAGCAGAACAAGGCAATCACGAAACTTTAATGGCTTTAAACGGAATTTATAGCAGACTGGTAAACTTGCAGTCTTTTGAGTAATTATATCTATTTTTAAATCCTAATGAGGTAATTTACTTTTTAGTACTCCATATAAAAAAGTACCCAATAAAGCACCGATAAGTACTACACCCATTGCCATGAATCCTGCACCAATTAAAATAAATATGGGCCCAGGACAAGCACCAACTAATGCCCAGCCCAAACCAAATAGAATCCCACCGATTAAATTGGCTTTAGGCATTTTAGGTTTATCTTCTATATGAATCGGCTCTCCGTTAGGTGCTTTGATGATTTGTCTTTTAAACAATTGTATTCCTATGACACCTGTTAAAACAGCCACTCCAATAATTCCGTACATATGGAAAGATTGGAAATTAAACATCTCGAAAATGCGATACCACGATACCGCTTCTGATTTATAAAGTATGATTCCGAAAAGAAATCCAATAGATAGATATTTCATTTTTTTTAGTAATTAGTAAATAGTAATTAGTGATTAGTTTTTCTTTTTTCCAAAACCTAAAACCCAAGTCCCAAAACCTAAAACCCAAGGCCTAAAACCCAATACCCAATCACCCAAAAATAAACGGAAACAATACATGCGTCATGATTAATCCGCCTATAAAAAATCCGATAACTGCAATTAATGAGGGTAATTGAAAATTACTTAATCCTGTAATGGCGTGCCCCGAAGTACAACCACCTGCGTAACGGGTTCCAAATCCTATAAGAATTCCACCCACTAATAATAATAGTATTGTTTTTACATTAGATAAAGCTTCTAAACCAAATACTGAATTAGGAATATATTGCCCGTTAGGCGCTTCAATACCATAGGTTTGTAATAAATCAATGGTAGATTGACTAATTTGTATACCTGTGCCATTATCTAAAAAATGTGCCGCTACATATCCTCCTAAAACCGTACCTAAAGCGACTAATAAATTCCATTTTTGAGATTGCCAATCCGAAAAAAAAGAACTGATTTTATCGGCTCCTAACATGCCGCATACGGTTTTTAAATTGGTGGACATGCCGAATGTTTTTCCCCAATAAACTAAAATCAGCATGACTAGTCCGATTAAAAAACCCGAAAGATACCACGGAAATGGTGCTTGAATAATTTCCATAATTTATGATTGTATGGCTTGATGAATAATATCTAAAGCTATTTGAAAATTTTCTTGTTTGCTTAGGTTAGAATTATCGATTTCAACCGCATCATGAGCTTTAACCAGTGGCGAATCTGCACGATTCATATCTTGAAAATCTCTGTCGCAAACATTTTTATAAACTTCTTCGTAAGTGGAACTTCCTCCTTTTTCTTTAAGTTCTTTGTATCTGCGTTGGGCTCTGGTTTCAGGGTTAGCGGTAATGAATAATTTCACCTCGGCGTCTGGAAAAACCACAGTACCAATGTCGCGTCCATCCATGACCACTCCTTTATTTTTACCCATTTCTTGTTGCTGATGAACTAATTTTTTACGCACTTCCGATAAAGCGGCTATAGAACTGGCAAAACCCGAAACATAAATGGTTCTGATTTTATCTTCCACATTTACTCCATTCAAATAAGCCTCTGAAAAACCTAAATCCACGTTGTACTGAAATATAATTTGGATCTGATTTAAACTTTCTATCAACTTTTGTTGATCAAAATGATTTTCGCTAATAATTTTATTTTCTAAAGCATACAAAGCCACACAACGATACATTGCCCCTGTATCTACATAAATATATCCCAATTCTTTGGCTAATAATTTAGCAAGAGTACTTTTACCCGTAGAAGAAGTTCCATCTATGGCAATGGTAATTTTTTTCATGTTTAAAAATTGAATTGAGCTCCAAATAAACTGGTATTTCCCGAAGTAGTGTATCTGGAATAAGAAAAATCAAATCTAAATCTTTTGACTCTAACCCCAAAACCTGTGGATAATCCTGCAAAACCTTTTACGTTGGGCGTGCTTAATTCAAAACTACGTTTAAAATTATAACCCAATCTTAGCGTAATGATTCTTTCTGGAAAAATCTCGGTACCTATATTGATATGATGTAATGCGTTTTGAAAAAATCCAGTTTTAGAATAATCTTTTTCGGAAGAAATCGCGTCGTTGCTATAAGTAGAGCGCCATTTTTGTAAATTCTGAAAATTCAAATGCCATCTTACGGGTGCGTTTTCTAACTTTTTGCTGATTCCAAAAACTACTTCAAAAGGCAAAGGTTCTCTTAAACCCGCATAGGTGGTAAACTGTGTGCCGATATTTCTTAAAGCAAGGGTATATAAAGCCGTAGAATCTGATTTTTTATAGGTTGTGGCTAAATCAATGGCAGCTCCAAAGGAATTATAAACATCTAAAACCGAAGATATAATTTTTGTATTCGCTCCTGCGGTAAGTCCTTTAATAGGTAATTCGTATGCATAACCTACAGTTAAAGCGGTTTCGCTACCTGTGAATGTGCCTGTTTTTTGACCAAATTCGTCAGTACCTTCAAAATCTCCGTAACCTATGTAAGTTACTCCTGCTACTATAGTTTTGTTTTTTTCTCCCCAAGAATATCCATAAGCAGCGGTTCCAAAACTGATGTCTGCAAAGTAATTTCCGTAATTCACGCCTAAATTATTATTCAACTTAGCGCTAATCATAGAGGGGTTTAACAACGATTGATTGACATCTCCGGTGCTAGTAATTACCCTACCACCTAAAGCGTCTTGTATGGGCGAAGAAACAATGTTCAAAAACTGATACGCTGATTGTCCGCCTACTTGGGCGAATCCTTTACCTAAAGTGAGTGCAAAAAACATCAATAATAAAGGAATTCGCATAGGTAGTGTTTTTACTTTTTTCAAAAGTAGCAAAATATATTTACAGATTCTTAGGATTTTTTACAGGCTCATCAGTTACTGCAATTTCAATCACCTCATGCATTTCTCTTACGTAATGAAAAGTCAATCCTGTTAAATATTCTGATTTGATTTCTTCGATGTCTTTTCGATTTTCTTCGCACAAAATGATTTCTTTAATATTGGCACGTTTTGCTGCTAATATTTTTTCTTTAATACCTCCAACGGGTAACACTCTTCCGCGTAAAGTAATTTCGCCAGTCATGGCTAAACTCTTTTTCACTCTTTTTTGTTTAAATAACGAAACTAAAGAGGTTAACATGGTAATTCCTGCGCTTGGGCCATCTTTAGGAGTGGCGCCTTCGGGCACATGTATGTGTACATTATATTTTTCTAGCCAGTCCTCGTTAATTCCTAAATCTTGGGCATTTGACTTAATAAATTCCATAGCAATAGTAGCCGATTCTTTCATCACCGTACCTAAATTTCCAGTAATAGACAATTGTCCTTTTCCTTTGGAAAGTAAAGATTCTATAAATAAAATATCGCCTCCTACTTCTGTCCAAGCCAAGCCCGTTACTACGCCTGCTACTTCGTTATTTTCGTATTTATCTCTTTCTAAACGTGGTTTTCCAAGTGCTTTAATTACATCTTCTTGCGTTACTTTGCTGTTGTATTCTTCTTCAACTACAATAGATTTAGCAATGCTTCTGACTACTTTCGCAATCTGTTTTTCTAATTTACGAACGCCTGATTCACGGGTATAACCTTCGGTAATGAATTCCAATACTTTTTTAGGAATAGCAATATCTTTAGCGCTTAAACCGTGTTCTTTTAATTGTTTAGGTAATAAATGTTTGTGAGCGATTTCAATTTTTTCTTCAACGGTGTAACCCGAAACATCAATGATTTCCATTCTGTCCAATAAAGCAGGTTGAATGGTTGCCAAACTGTTAGATGTAGCTATAAACATGACTTTAGATAAGTCATAACCCATTTCTAAAAAGTTGTCGTAAAACTCATGATTTTGTTCAGGGTCTAAAACCTCTAACAAAGCCGATGAGGGATCTCCACTATGACTGATGGATAATTTATCAATCTCATCCAACACAAATACAGGATTAGAAGTTCCTGCTTTTTTAAGACTTTGAATGATTCTGCCGGGCATAGCACCAATATAAGTTTTACGGTGACCTCTAATTTCCGCTTCATCGCGCAAACCACCTAAGGAAACTCTTACATATTCACGATTTAAAGCATGCGCTATGGATTTTCCTAATGATGTTTTACCCACGCCAGGAGGTCCGTACAAACATAAAATCGGAGATTTCATGTCGTTACGTAATTTTAAAACAGCTAAATATTCTAAGATGCGTTTTTTAACATCTTCTAATCCAAAATGGTCTTTATCTAGAATGCGTTGGGCGCGTTTTAAATCAAAATTATCTTTTGAAAAATGATTCCATGGCAATTCTAAATACAACTCCAAATAATTCCTTTGAATTGAAAACTCTGGCGCTTGCGGATTCATGCGTTGCATTTTAGCCAATTCTTTATCGAAATGACTTTTGATTTTTTCACCCCATTTTTTAGACTTGGCTTGCTTACGCATTTCTTCCATATCTCCTTCATGAGAAATACCGCCTAATTCGTCTTGAATGGTTTTGATTTGTTGTTGTAAAAAATATTCGCGTTGTTGTTGGTCTAAATCAAAACGTACTTTGGACTGAATATCATTTTTAAGTTCTAATTTTTGATATTCAAAATTCATAAAACGCAAAGCCTGTAAAGCCCTGTCTTTTAAATCATTAATCACCAAAAGACTTTGTTTTTCTTTAACTGATAAATTCATGTTCGAAGACACAAAATTGATCAGGAAAGAATTACTTTCTATATTTTTAATCGCAAAAGTAGCTTCTGTAGGAATGTTCGGACTTTCGTGAATAATTTTAATTGCCAATTCTTTGATGGATTCTATAATGGTAGTGAATTCTACATCTTCTTCGGCAGGACGTTCTTCGGAAACCTCTTTAATGGTTGCTTTAATATATGGCGATTCGGTAATTACCTCATCAATTTCAAAACGTTTTTTTCCTTGAATAATTACCGTAATGTTTCCATCGGGCATTTTTAAAACTTTTAAAATGCGTGCAACAGTACCAACGGTGTTAATATCCGACAAAGAAGGATTTTCAATGGTTTCATCTTTTTGAGAAACTACTCCTATGGTTTTATTGCCTTTGTTGGCATCATTCAATAATTTAATAGACTTATCCCTGCCTGCAGTAATTGGAATCACTACTCCAGGAAAAAGAACCGTATTTCTTAAAGGCAAAATAGGCAACTTATCAGGCAAAGCCTCGCTGCTCATCTGTTCTTCATCTTCTGGGGTTAATAATGGAATTAATTCTGCATCTGCTTCAAATTCTTGAAGTGACAAGGTGTCCACTTTTAATCGCTTAATATTTGTCATTGTTTGTAATAAGTCATTATGGCAGTAGGTTTGTTGGAATCATCCACCGCACATTAGCTATGTTTTTTTATTTAAATCTTTGAAAACCAAATAGTGTACAGAAATAACACCATAAGGACATCCATTTTAGTCAATATCTATGCCACCAAAATAAAAAACTTTCTAAAATCAGGACGACTTTAGAAAGTTAAAATATTTAAAAACTACAATTATAGTTTTTGATTCAGTGCAGCCATTTTAATTGCGGCTACTGCGGCTTCAGTTCCTTTATTACCGTGTTTTCCTCCACTGCGATCAATCGCTTGTTGTAGGTTATTATCAGTTAAAACGCAAAAAATAACCGGTGTATCTGTGATTACGTTTAAATCTTTAATGCCTTGGGCAACTGCTTCGCAAACGAAATCAAAATGCTTGGTTTCTCCTTGAATCACACTCCCTATAGCGATTACGGCGTCTACGTTTTGGGTTTCAATCATTCGTTTAGCTCCAAAAACTAATTCAAAACTACCTGGAACATACCAAACCACGATATTTTCAAGAGCTACATGATTTTCAATTAGGGTTTCGTAAGCTCCTACTTTTAATCCACGGGTAATGTCTTCGTTCCATTCAGAAACAACAATTCCGAATCGAAAATTTTTCGCATTCGGAATGGTGTCTTTATCGTAATTAGAAAGATTTTTATGTATGGTTGCCATATTATTGAGCCAATCCTATAAATCCATCTATGTTTCTAGCTTCATTAGAATCGCTATACTCTTCACTAATTTTAGTAAAATATTCTAACGCTTCTTTTTTGTTCTTTAATGTCAATGCTACTTGTCCTGCTTTTAATAAATAAACAGGCTTTAAAACATCGTTAGTACTGGTTTCAATTGCTTTTTTATAGAATTCTAAAGCTTTATCGTTTTGCTCAATTTCTGCAAAAGCATCACCAATAGAGCCTAAAGCTACGGTACTTAACAATTCGTCTTCGGTAGAAAACTGCTCTAAAGAAGCGATTGCTTCTTTATATTTTTTAGTTCTTAAATAAGAAATACCTGCATAATACTGAGCTAAATTAGCCGCATTGGTTCCTGAGTAATTTTGGATAATTTTTACAAATCCCAATTTACCTTCTCCACCGTTTAAAGCTAAATTAAACAAAGAATCCGCAGCTACTGGACTAGCAGTTGCTTCACTAAAATATTGTTGCGCTTGAAACATTTCGGTTGCAGCTTCTTCTTCTTTAGGTTCTACAACAAACTTACCATACAATAAGTAACCCGCTGTAATTACTGCAATAACAGCAATTATGCTTAAAATGAATTTTTGATTTTTGGCTACCCACTCTTCTGTTCTTGAAGCGCCTTCGTCTAAACTGTTAAAAACTTCTGCAGTGGTGCTATTTGCGTCGTTAATTACTTCTGGTGTTTCCTCTGAAACATCTTTTGGTTTTGGTGCTTTGTATCCTCTTTTATTAAAAGTAGCCATCTAGTACATTTTTATTTTAAGTTGTGGGCAAAAATATAATTTTTATTGATAACTGAAAGCTGTTTTTATCAATATTTTTGAATATTTTGCAAGGCATTTTAAGAACAAAAAAACAACTTCATTTTTCTGATTATCAGCTACAGACAACAATGAGATTAAACAAACTTTCATTAATTAATTATAAAAATTTTGACGAAATTTCATTTGAGTTTGAAGCAAAAATCAACTGTTTTATAGGAGCCAACGGAGTGGGTAAAACCAATATTCTTGATGCGATTTATCATTTAGCCTACGGAAAAAGTTACTTTAATCCGATTGCCACCCAAAACATCAAACACGAAGCTGACTTTTTTGTAATTGAAGGCGATTTTGAAAAAAATAACCGCCAAGAACAAATTGCCTGTAGTTTAAAAAAAGGACAAAAAAAAGTACTAAAACACAACAGTAAGATTTACGAAAAGCTTTCGGAACACATTGGATTGATACCTTTAGTGATGATTTCACCTGCCGACAGAGATTTAATTACCGAGGGTAGCGAAACCCGCAGAAGCTTTATGGATATTGTGATTTCTCAGTTAAACCACAATTATTTAAACCAACTGATTCGTTACCAAAAAACCTTAAAACAACGCAATTCTTTGCTTAAATATTTTTCGTTAAATCACACCTTTGATGCAGATAACCTAACTATTTACGATGAACAGTTGCACGAGTTAGGACATGCTATTTATGAGAAACGCAAAGAGTTTTTAAATCTGTTTATTCCTGTTTTTAACAAGCATCACAAGCACATTACTCATTCTAAAGACGAAGTACAATTGATTTACGAAAGTCAATTACACCAAAACGAATTGACTGTTTTACTAAAACAAAGTCTACAAAAAGACCGCATTTTACAACACACCTCGGCAGGAATACACAAAGACGACTTGTCTTTTGAAATCAACCAACATCCAATTAAAAAATTTGGTTCTCAAGGACAGCAAAAATCCTATTTAATTGCTTTAAAACTGGCCCAATTTGAATTCCTAAAAAACGAAAGTGGCATCAAACCCATTTTATTGTTCGATGATATTTTTGACAAACTAGACGAAACTCGAGTGGCGCAAATCATTCACATGGTAAATCAAGACGATTTTGGACAATTATTTATATCGGACACCCACACCGACCGCACCGAAAAACTCATCCAATCTACCCAACAGGGATATAAGATTTTTAAATTGTAAGGTTTTTAACCCAATTTTGATTTTTTGATTTGCTTTTATGCCGTTCCACCTCCGCTCAAGCGAAAGGTGTCGCGCTTTCGGCAGTCGCTTTTAAAAGCCTTCCGTTGCACTACCTGCTTTTAAAGAGCTCCCACAATGCCTCTATCGCTAACGGAAAATCACAACTTATAATCAACAATTAAAGATTCGTAAGGAATTTTTAATTTATCATGTAAACGACGAATCATTTCTAAAGTCAGTTTTCGTTTACGATTAAAAATTTCAGAAACCCTACTTTTATAACCGATGATTTCAACTAAATCACTTTTACTTAAGTCCATTTGTTCCATTCTGAATTTAATGGCTTCAATAGGATCTGGTGCTTCAATGGGGTAATGTTGATCTTCGTATTTCTCGATTAAAATACTTAAAATCTCAGCCTCATCCCCTTCAACAGAATCAATCGGAGCGTCAAAGATTTCTTCCAATCTTTTTAAAGCATTCTCGTAATCTTGTTCGGTTTTTATTATTTTAATTTCCATAATATCAAATGGTTTCAGCATTAATTTTATCGTATTCGTTATGATTCCCAATAAATCTTATAAATACCCATTGCCTAAGATAATTGACTTGAATAATCAATCTGTATTTATTACCACAAATATTAAAAACAACTCTTCCCGACTTTAAAATACTGGCTTTAGGGTATTCACTTTTTATATCATTCGGATTTTCCCATGTTGCTTTTGTAGCCTCTTTATACCAAGTCTTTAATTGTTCTTCAGAATCTGAATACTTTTCCCAAAATTCCCTCAATATCTTTTTTGCAATAACTCTCACCTTAAATAAATTTGTTCAAAGATAAAAAATAATTACCAAAATGGTAACTTTCTATTTTTTTTTGTCTATCGGGTTTAAATATTTTTTAACTTGTTATAAATACATTTGTCTTGTTTAGCCCCTTCAATATCACCGATTAGTTCTTTTGCAATTCCTCTAAAACGATAAGTTTTAAATAATTCAGGATCAATTTCTATTGCCTTTGAATAATCCTCAATAGCTCCAGAATAGTCTTTTAAAAAAACTTTCACAAGTCCTCTGTTATTATATGCTTTAGCATACTTAGGATCAATTTCTATCGCCTTTGAAAAATCCTCAATAGCTTCCTTATAATCTTTTAAATAATTTTTTGCATCTCCTCTCCTACAATAGGCAAAAGAATTTTCAGGATCAATTTCTATTATCTTAGAAAAATCTTCAATTGCCCCTTTGTAATCTTTTAGAAAACATTTTGAATTCCCTCTGTTATTATATGCAGTAGTAAATTTTGGATAGATTTCTATTGCTTTTGAATAATCTTCAATAGCTCCACTATAATCTTTTAGTTGATATTTTGCATTTCCCCTGTTATTGTATGCATAAGAATATTTAGGGTCAATTCTAATGACATTGGATAAATCTTGAATAGCTTCTGAGCACAATCCTAGTCTTAATTTACATATTGATAGTATTTCAATGGTTAAAATATGATTGGGTTCAATTTCTAGTATTTCTTTAAAAATTGATAATGCTTCCTGGTAATCATCATCATTATTGGCAAAGTATTTATATTTTGCATTTTTTCTGTGAGAAGGATCTGTTTCTAGTAAAAAAAGGTAATCTAAATCAGGATTTAAGGATTGTTTGCTATTCAGTTTACAAAATGCTTTACAAAATAAATCAGCAACGCATCTGTACAGAAAATCAACAGGTTTATCCGTTAAATTTTCTTCTCTTACTAGGTATGTCGAACAAACCCTTCCGTCGGTTTCATTTAGATAATTTTTTATAAAGAAATACCTAAAATGATATTTTTTGTCAACTTTTTCATATTCACTTTCAAACAAATAAACATCTAAACATTCACTACAATCAACTAAAATATTGGGTTCAGTTTCTAAAATTAAGAATCCTGTTTTTTCCCAATTGTCCGTCTTTTTTAATGAATAAACATAATCATCTTCATACTTATTTAACCACTTAAATAGACTTTTTAAATCATTATCTTTAATTCTTTTTAATTCAGTTAAAGCCTCTTTAGCTCTAGGATTTTTATTATAGTTGTTAACCAAACTTGAAACTTCGCTGTAAATAGAATCTATATGTACAAATGCTTTATACCCTGCATCTATAAAAGGGAGACCGAGATATAATTTTTCAGCTAATGGTTTTAATTTATTTTGCCAATGAACCAATTCTTCAACGGTTACTAAACCCTTAGCTGCCAATTTATTAAAATCAGCTATTGCCTGATCAACTTTTTGAACATCCATCAGATATTCAAGTGATGGATTAAAATCTACTTTTTCTTCCTCATAAAAATAAAATCTAATTTCAGATTCATCTTTATCAGGGTTATCTACTTTTAATGCATTACATAAATAAATATCCGTTACTATACCGTCTTGCTCTTCAAGAAATAGGTTTAATGATGGAAGATTCTCTGCTTTAAATTTATATGCCACACATCCCTTATTACAGTTATCACAAACACCATTGATGACTTGCTCATAAGATTTCACACCACGCTCCTCAATTTCTTGTTTTAGTCTAGACAAAAACAAAGCCTTAGGCACATCCATATATGCCCTGTTATCATCCAAAAGCTTTTCTAATAATTCAAAATCTAAAGATTTGAACGCTTCTATAAGTTGAAGTTTTTCAGACATTTTTTTTATGGCTTAGAGGGTGTGATAGAGTGTTAAATAATTGAAATACTGATGGTTATTTTTTTTTATTACGAATTAGAAAATATTTTTTATCCACTCTACAATATCATAAACAAATTATTGTCCCCATGTTTTAGATAATCCTTCTCCAAATTCCCAATATCGCTTGTTTGCATTAATTACAATTAAATTTTGTCTAGTCCTTGTCATTGCAGTGTATACAATTTTGTCATAAACATCATCTCCACCAAAATAATTTTCAGGAATGAATAATAACACATTTAAAACTTCCCAACCTTTAAAACTATGTATAGTTGAAATTTTTAGTCTGCTGTCTCCCATCCAAAATGCCTTTTTGTGTTTGTGGTATCTTCTCTCTTCATCATTTTCAAAGACGTGATTTACTTTCATATTCTTTGTTGTCTCAAAATGCTTAACACATTCAAGTCCGAAATTTTTGTCGGGTAGTAATATTACAGTATCTGAACCGTGTTTAGAAGTGCCTTTTTCCTTTATTGTTTCAAAACCGTCATTTATTTTATTTAGCCAATCTTTTTCCTCAATATTCCACCAAACTGAATGTTCTTCATACTGATTAAAAAGGTCTGGACGTTCAACTTTGTCAACTCTAACATCTTGATTTAGATTAAATTTTTCACTAAAAACTCTTGTCATACCAGCAATTTTTTCAGGCAATCTGACAATGGTTTTTAATTCTATCCATTCACCAAATTTTTCAACCCCTCCACGTCTTTTATCAAGCCATTCCATTTCACGGCTATAAATATTTTGCTTTTTGTCACAGACAACCACAACTTCGTCACGATTGGTAAGGAAATGACAAAGCATATGATACCATTCAATGTAATAGTCTTGACCTTCGTCTATAAATATTGCATCATACTTTTCATAATCTCCTTTCTTAATTACTTCAAGAACTTTGTTTGGAACTATTTCTCTAAAAGTCACTTCGCTACTACTACTTTCACTTGGCCACTTTTCTCCAAACTCATTTAAAATGTCTTTACAAAATCCGTGAAAGTGTCCGAATGTAAATCTGTCCCAACCGAAACCAAAAGGACTTCTTGCAACCATATCTCTTATATAATGCCAAAGTGTTATGTTAAATGACAATATTAAAACACGATAACCTTGCGAAGCAAGATTTGCTGCTCTATAAGCTAACACCTGTGTCTTGCCACTACCTGCAACTCCTCTTACTCTATAATGACCTTTTTGAGGTTCTGCAAATTTCTTTTGATAAGTATTTAAAGTCAGTTTAGTTCCTTGTTCGATTGAGTGAAAAGGAGGATTAAGCCAAAATAGAATTTCTTTATTCCAGTCTCTTGTCCAATAATAGCTTTGGGGTAAATAACTGTCTGGAACTATTTGTCTCAGATTAGAAGCAGTCAAAGAGTTTTTTCCGAATACGGGAAAATGAGAATAGTTTTTTACTTGATCCTTGAAAAGTTCCTTTGCATCTTCTGTTGTTGCTTTATGAAAATAAATTGAAGTTTTGATAAGTCCATATCGTTGAACATTTTTATCAATTTCTTCACCTATTTGCGGTATAAGTTGTCCTGTAAGTTTTTCCTTATAATACTCAACCTGCTTAACTGGTGATTTTATTGGATAACTACCCTTATTGTCTGTAACGTAAAACTCCTGTTTACCCATACTATTTTTTTCAAACGAATAGTTGTTTAAATTCCAATCTTTAACTTCAATAATTTGAACACCTACATTTGGGTTGAAAATAATAATATCGGGGCGGCTTCCATTCAGAAAAGGTTGAACGAAAATTAACCAGCCATTATATTTTGTTTTGTCGTCACCAACTTTAAAATTATCATCTTTTTTTAAAGTATCGTCTAAAAATTTCAATAGATACTCTTCTCCGTCAGTCAGATGTTGCTTGAAGTCTTTTATCTGTTCCCAAGATGGAATTAGTCTGCTAAACATTTAATTTTTAATATATAGAATAGTTAATAATAATATTATTATTTGGAAATGAGTATAATAATTTAAAAATAACAATATGACCTTCATGTTAGTCAAAAAAAAAGGTTTAAAATAACGTCATAAATCGTGTTGACAACTCAATAGTCTAAAAATTTACTTATTCAACCACTCTGATGTTGTATAGTCGCAACCATGTAAGAAATTCGTGCAACCATAGAATTTGTATGTGTTACCATTTTTTGCTATACCTGATTTTCTTAATACAACGTCTGCTGTAATACAGTTCGGACATTTTTTATTTGGTGATTGTCCATTTTCTACCTCTAATTCTGCAATAAACTTGGATTTGTATGAACTGTCTGTAACAAAATAAACCTTTTCTTTTGCTCTTGTCATTGCAACGTAGAATAAACGTCTTTCTTCCCCATTTTCAAATTGGTCTGCTTCGCTAAGTAATAAATTCAAAACTTGGTCGTCAGACATTTCAGAAGGAAAACCAAACTTGCCCGAGTTACAATTAAGTACAATAATTATGTCACCTTCCAGTCCTTTAGCTTTGTGAACTGTCATAAATAGGGCTTTTAGTCTCTTTATTTCTCCTTCTTTTGTTTTGATACTGTAGGAAATAATTTCATTTATCTTGTCAATCTGAAATATCGATTTTTCGTTCTTTATCCTATCAATATCAAAACCATATCTACAAAGAATAATAATTTCTTTGTTTTCAATTTGGTCGTCAAACTCTAATAACTCGTTAAATATTTTTTGAACCGCCAAAGTATCGTCTTGATTGTCTGTAATTGAGTAATGTATTTTATAGTCTGTATTCTTTCTGCTTGAAATTCCTTTTAGTTCTTTTTTAGCTTGGTTTGGATTTTTCTGTATAAATCCGCTAGATAGACTTATAAGTGGGTTGTGAAAACGATAGGTTGTTTCAATTTTTGATTTCACAGTGAACCCAAAATAATTTTCAAATTCTTTAAAAAGTGAAATATCACTACCACTGAAACGGTAAATTGACTGCCAATCATCACCTACACAAAATAGCTTGCAAGATGGATTACTAGTTTTAATTGCCTTTACTAATTGGTAACGCAATCGAAATATCTTGAAACTCATCAATGATAACATAGTTAAATTTTCGTTTGTGTTTGCCCCTTGCTATATGATTAGAGGCTTTATTTATCATATCACTGAAGTCAATTTCGTTTCTTTCCTTCAGATGAATTTCGTATCGTTCAAAAATTGGCTTTATGATTTCAATAAATAGTGAATTTCTATCCCTGTAGAATTTGTCATGAGTTTGTTTATTTCTATTGATAACGTCATTAATCGAATAATTATTTGATTTCATTAATGTTATAAAAGTCCCAAACAAAGTGATAAAACTATTTATTTCATCTTTTGCGGCTTCCGAAATAATTTTCCAAATCTCTTCTGGCGATTTGGGTTTAAGAATAACTCCAGCAGATTTTATATTATTCGTTAGATTTTCAAATAAAATCCCTTCACTCATTTCATAGCTATAACTTTCAATTAAAATAGTTCCATTTTGTCTATGAGTGTCTCGCTTCCATTCCATATCGTCACGATATTTTTCACTTGCAGAACGTGTTCCGTCTCCATTGAACCAATTCGGAACATTCCCATTTCTTGAAATGCCAAAATGTTCTATATAAATTTTCTTACCGTTTTGAATTACTGTGAAGTCAGGTTTGTATTGTCTAAATGCTTCTGTTGCAGTGTCGTGTTCGTATGGGAATTCGTATTGATAGCTCACACCGTTAAACAGAAGGAAGTTTGCAATTTTACATTCTTCAATGCTTTTAACCACTTCCATTTTATAGGATTTCTTACCGTTAACTGGAATTTCTTTTAGTTTGTAGCTTTTAAAATTTTGGTCTTTAATGTATTGAATGTAATCGCCTTGATTTTCAAATTCAAATTGCGATTTAGTTGGCTTTAAGAAATTAGTAAAATATTCAGTAACTAATTGAAGGTAACTTTCATTCTTTATTAACTCCGAAAAATATCTTGTGAGCAAGGGTTTAAATTGTACTTCTTCAAAAATACTTGGTTGTCTTCCTTCTACTTCAACTATAATGTCTTTGCCAAATTTGTGAAAGGTTTTAGCTTCTACTCCTTCAATATCAATTCTCTCGGCAAGTGTTATGGCTGATTTATTTGTAAATGAAATTAGTAAAATCTCTTCGGGTCGAACTTTATATCTTTCAAGAACATAGTTTACTTTTCCAACAATAGTTGTTGTTTTACCCGAACCTGCACCTGCAATAACTATATTATTATCTTCATCTGTTACAATTGCGGTACGTTGTTGAATATCAAGCTTTCTTCCTTCAATATTATCAAAAAATAAGTTGAATATTTTTAGCTCTTCTTCTATAAAATATTTATTAAATTCATCTCTTAAAGTAGCTGCATTATTGAAATATTCTTTAAAAGTTTTGATTGACTTAACTTCCTCACTTGAAAGATTAATAAAGTCAAAATGTTTAGCTTTTATCTCATTGTACAGATTAGTTTGTTCGTTTTTCCAAGTGGTCAATTGATAATTTGTAAAATATCCAGTTTTAAGGTTTGTTAATTTTGCAAATTGATTATTGGCGTTGATAATATTATTCAATTTGGAATTAAAAAAGTAGAACAAGCTTTGTCTTTCTATTTCACGTTCTTTAGCTTGTGCTGCCTCAAGCTCTTTTATTCTGCGCTGATTTCCGTTGTGTCTTTTGTAGAAAAAAACAACAAGAATCAGAAGTATTAGAAAAGTTATAATCAGTATCATTTAATAAAGATTAATTTATGATTATACTATCTATAAAGGAACTTTTTATTATACCTATTTAGCGCGATGAAATGTTACAACCAAATTTCCAATATTTTATAGAATGCTACTAAAAATAATAAAATTTGACTAGAAAAAACCTCAATCAAACTAAAATATTTTTAATTATTACTATCTAATGTTCTCCTAGCTGTTTCCCCACTCCAACTATCCCCGCGTGAGTGACGGCGGCATTGTCGGAGCTCGGGTTGGGTTGCCCTGCTTTTGGCAACCTAAACCAGCGACTGCCAACGGCACGACAGTTTGTTTTTTCAAACTGGCACGCCCAAAATAAAATGCTAGGTTTTCTTTTTTTGTTTTCGGGCCGCAGGAAACAAAACGTTTTTCATTTCAAATGAATTGACAAAAATCACATAGTTCATAACTTGTTAATTACATATTTTACGAACTGATTTTTGTCAGTTTTATACCAAATGTATGATGGTATTTTTGAGGTAACTATAATAACTAAATCCTCTTAACAACCATGGTACAATACGTTATCAAACGCGACGGCGACTACAAACCTTACGAGTCTTTTAAAATTGTTGATGCTATAAAAAAAGGGTTTTCTAGCGTCAATTTATTAACGGATGAACTTTTAGTTCGGTCTGTTTTAAGACGACTATCCGAAAAAGAAGTTTGGGCTGTAGAAGACATTCAAGACTTAATCGAAAAAGAACTTTACGATACGGGTTATTTTGAAGTCATGCGTTCGTTTATGTTATACCGCCATACCCGAAAACTACAACGCGAACACGTACAAGGCTTAAACGACGACACTACTTATGTAGATAGTTCTCAAACTATTGAAGAATATATTTCCCAAACTGATTGGCGTATTAATGCCAATGCTAACACCTCTTACTCCAATGCAGGTTTGGTAAATAACGTTGCAGGAAAAATTATTGCCAATTACTGGTTAGATAAAATTTATTCTAAAGAAGAAGGTTATGCCCATCGCAACGGAGATGTACATATTCATGATTTAGATTGTTTAACAGGTTATTGTGCGGGTTGGAGTTTACGAGTGTTATTAAACGAAGGTTTTAACGGAGTTCGTGGTCGGGTGGAAAGCAAAGCGCCTTCTCATTTTAGAGAAGCCTTAGGACAAATGGCTAACTTTTTAGGTATTCTGCAAAGCGAATGGGCTGGCGCACAAGCCTTTAGTTCTTTTGATACCTATTTAGCTCCGTATGTTTTTAAAGACAGTTTATCGTTTGATGATGTATTAAAAGCCGTACGCAGTTTTGTATATAATTTAAATGTACCTGCACGTTGGGGACAATCACCGTTTACCAATATCACCATTGATTGGGTAGTGCCGAATGACTTAAAAGACCAAATTCCTACCAAAAATGACCGTCATATTTTTGAAAATTTAGCTAACGACCCTGAATTGTTAATCAAAGCCAAAGCACGTGGCGTAAATGAGGTTACTGAACTGTGTTACAAACACTTTCAGGAAGAAATGAACCTCATCAACAAAGCTTATTATACCGTAATGACCGAGGGCGATGCCAACGGACAACCTTTTACCTTCCCTATTCCAACTGTAAATATTACCGAAGATTTTGATTGGTACGGCGAAAACACCGATTTGTTGTTCGAAAATACCGCTAAAATTGGTTCGTCGTACTTCCAGAATTTTATTGGTAGCCAGTACATTTACGATGAACACGGAAACAAAGTCGAAAACGAAAAAGCCTATAAACCCAATGCCGTACGCAGTATGTGCTGCCGTTTACAATTGGATTTACGCGAACTTTTAAAACGGGGTAACGGTTTATTTGGCAGTGCCGAAATGACCGGTAGCATTGGCGTAGTAACCTTAAACATGGCTCGTTTGGGTTATTTATATAAAGGCAACAAAGCTGGTTTGTACGAAAGATTAGATTATTTATTAGAATTATCTAAATCTACTTTAGAGAAAAAACGAATATTTATACAAGAAATGTATGACCGAGGATTGTATCCGTACACCAAACGTTATTTACCACATTTTAGAAATCACTTTTCTACCATTGGCGTAAATGGCATGAATGAAATGGTCAGAAACTTTACGAATGATCAACTAGACATTATTTCGGACGAAGGCAAAGAAATGGCTTTAGAAATTTTAGACTACATCCGCAAACGCATGACGGATTTTCAAACCGAAACAGGCAATTTATATAATTTAGAAGCTACTCCTGCCGAAGGAACCACTTACCGATTTGCCAAAGAAGACAAAAAACGTTTTGCCGATATTCTTCAGGCAGGGCAAGACATCAACGTATATTATACCAACAGTTCACAAATTCCAGTGGACTTTACCGAAGATCCTTTTGAAGCTTTACAATTGCAAGACGAATTACAGTGCCAATACACGGGCGGAACCGTACTGCATTTATACATGAATGAACGCATCAGTTCACCCGAAGCCTGCCGAAACTTAGTTAAAAAAGTAATCTCGAATTTTAGATTGCCTTACATTACGGTAACCCCAGTATTTAGTGTGTGTCCGAAACACGGCTACCTAAATGGCGAACATGAATTTTGCCCAAAATGTGACCAAGAAATATTAGATAAACATCAACATATTTTAAACCATAACAATCGCATGAACTAAAATTAATTTTTAAAAAGTGCCCTGCCCACACGATAAATTTAGGCTATCATATCATGAAAACTAAACTTTATTTAATTGCATTATCATGGCTAATGATAAGCAATGCAGCACAAGCGCAGTTTGAAACTGTGGCACAAATCACCACCCAAAAGGGTGATCCTCACGCCATTTATTTTGTCAATGAAAACTTAGGATATGCCTGCGGTGAAGAAGCCGGTAAAGGAGTAATGTACAAAACAACCAACGGAGGAACCGATTGGACAAAATTTTATACCTCTGACCAAGACCTTAATTGGATATTGGATATTTTTTTTATTAACGAAAATACTGGATATGCGTTAAAACAAAATGGAATATATGGAAGTGTTTTAAAAACCACCAACGGAGGAAGCGACGGAACAGAATACAATTTATCTGGTTTAAGAGGAAACAGTATTTATTTTGTTACTCCCGAAAAAGGTTTTATAGCTGGTGGTGTTCACGGAAGTGAGTTACCCCAAGGACAAGGAGGCACGGGTGTATTATATAAAACCGTCAATGCAGGAGCATCATGGGAAGTGCAATCTTTACCTGCAACTAATCAGATTAGTTATTTAAACAAAGTTCAGTTTTTAAATTCTCAATTAGGATTTATAGCTGGAGATAGTGATATTTTCGTAACTAAAAATGGCGGAGACAGTTGGATAAATGTGAGTGAGAATTACCGTGAATGGAATCCAGATGAAAACAGATACGGATTTCCTTTTCCTGAATCTTTTACCGGAACCAGTGACTTAAATTGGTTTACCGCAGGATCAGGCGGAATCAGAAAAACTACCGACGGAGGTAATAATTGGCAATGGGCAACTTTACCCGAAATACCTGCTAATTATAGATACTCTATGAGAGACGTTAAATTTATAAACGCACAAGTAGGTATTGCTGTAGGAGGTTATATTGATGAAAGTTTTACCGATGGTCACGGGGTGATTTTAAAAACTGTTGACGGTGGCAATACTTGGGAAAAATTACCCAAAGAATTTGAAACTTGGGGCATTGATTTAGACTTTGTGAATGATCAAGTTGGTTATTCAATTGGTTACAATTGGACGATAGATAAAACCACCAATGCCGGAGGAGAATTATTAGGTATTTCTGAAAATGGGGAATGGATTAATGATGCTGAAATTTATCCTAATCCAGCAAACAACACCATTTATTTTAGTGAATCTGTATTCGAAAATCAAACCGCAACAGTTAAAATATTCTCTTTAGACGGACAATGGGTAGAAACCCAACAAGTAAATGCCAATCAACCTAAAATAGATATTAGTTCCTTAACCAATGGAATTTATCTGCTTGAAGTAAAATCTGGAAAAAATTCTTTCAAACAAAAAATCATTAAAAATTAACCTATAAACACTATCAACTTTATGAAAACAAAAGAGCAAATCTTACAAGAAAATTTATCAGAAAGAAATAAATGTTTGGTGTACACCCGAGTAATGGGCTACCACAGACCTGTTGAAAGTTTTAATATTGGAAAAAAAGGTGAACACAAACAACGTACCCACTTTACAGAAGGAAAATGCTGTTAAACCCATACACAGTTTAACGCCATTTACCCTTTTAGACTATCCGCATAAAACAGCTTGCATCCTTTGGTTTGCAGGCTGTAATATGCGATGCTTATATTGTTATAATCCCGAAATAGTTTTTGGAAAAGGAATTATCTCCTTTGAAAACGCAATGCAGTTTCTAAAAGGCAGAAGCCATTTGCTGGATGCTGTCGTTTTTAGCGGAGGCGAATGTTTATTACATAAAAAAAGTATTTCGTTTATTGCCGAAGTTAAAAAATTGGGATTCTTAGTCAAAATTGACACCAATGGTTCACAGCCCGAAGTACTGAAAGAACTCATCACAAAAGAACTCATCGATTATGTAGCGCTTGATTTTAAGGCAATGCCAGCGAAATTCGAAAAGATAACACAGTCGAAACTTTTTATTCCCTTCGAAAAGTCATTACTTTTATTGCTCCAAAGCGAAATTCCTTTTGAAGTACGCACAACCGTACATTCCGAATTATTGAATAAAAATGATATTCAGCAGATGATTTCCTATTTGGAAAATATAGGATATACTGGTAATTATTACATTCAGCATTTTGTGAACGGAGCGACAACTATAGAAAAACTGGGGCATTCGTTCAAAGAACTGGAAAACGAAAACCTTTCAACAGAAAAAATAAAAGTTCAATTTAGAGGATAAATATGAGAAAGAGCTGGATTTTGGCATGTTTCATCAATTTTTTCATTGCTTCGCTGATGGGATTACTGCTTCGTT
>DLGW01000011.1 GCA_002482885.1 Flavobacteriaceae bacterium UBA7684
CCTTAGGCGGGGGCTTTATTTGTTTTTCGTCGGGGTGGCAGGATTCGAACCTGCGACCTCCTGGTCCCAAACCAGGCGCGATGACCGGGCTACGCTACACCCCGAAAAATTCTTCGGCAAATATAAGATTATAAAATACTTGAACAAGCATAAAATAAAATAATTGTTAAGTAGATTTCTTAAATGGGTTATAAATAGCTAAAAAATAAATAAAAAGTTAAATTTGCCCATCTTAAAATTAAAATCATGAGCGATATTGTTGAAAAAATAAAATGTTTGATTATTGGTTCTGGACCAGCGGGTTACACTGCGGCTATTTATGCTTCTAGAGCGGATTTAAAACCTGTTTTATATACAGGAATGGAGCCAGGAGGGCAATTGACTACAACTACAGAAGTAGATAATTTCCCAGGGTATCCAGAAGGTGTTGACGGGCCTACGATGATGATTCAATTGCAACAACAAGCAGAGCGTTTTGGTACCGAAGTACGTATTGGAATGGTTACTCAGGTAGAGTTTAGTTCCGAAGTAGGTGGCTGGCATCAAGTTACAGTAGATGGTTCTAAAAAAATAGAAGCTAGATCTATTATTATATCAACAGGTGCTACCGCTAAATATTTAGGTTTACCTAGCGAGCAACGTTTGCGTGGTGGAGGTGTTTCAGCTTGTGCGGTTTGTGATGGATTTTTTTATAAAGGACAAGACGTAGCTATTGTTGGGGCAGGTGATACGGCAGCAGAAGAAGCGACTTATTTATCTAATATTTGCAAAAGTGTGACGATGTTGGTTAGAAAGGAATCTATGAGAGCTTCTAAAGCTATGCAGCATAGAGTGAACAATACCCCTAATTTAAAGGTATTGTATAGTACAGAAGTAGAAGAAGTGTTGGGCGAAAATGTAGTGGAAGGTTTAAAAATATTTAATAATGTTTCAGGTGAAAAGTCTGAAATTTCAGTAACCGGTTTGTTTGTTGCCATTGGACACAAACCCAATACGGATGTGTTTAAAGGACAGTTAGAAATGGACGAAACAGGATATTTGATTACCAAAGGAAAATCAACGAAAACCAATAAGCCAGGAGTTTTTGCAGCAGGAGATGTTCAAGATAAAGAATACCGACAAGCAGTAACCGCAGCGGGTACGGGTTGTATGGCAGCATTAGATGCAGAAAGGTATTTAGCAGAATTACCTAATTAGTTAGTAATTATTTTTTAAATAAATAGAAAGTTCAGTCAATGTTTATTGATTGAACTTTTTTATTTATGAATATTAAAAAGGATAATAAAAAGCCCCAATCTTTTAAGACAACATTAATCTTTTTTCATGTTCATTTTGGTTATTTTTGGACATGCTTACTCGTTTTGAAAATCATTTGTCGGAATCTTTTTCATTTTTAAAAGATCAAAAATTATTGTTAGCCCTTAGCGGTGGTTTAGACAGTATGGTGCTTTGGCATTTGTTACAGACTTTGAATTTTAAGATAGGATTAGCGCATGGTAATTTTCAGTTGCGTGCACAAGAAAGCGAAGGTGATTTTGAATTCGTTAAACAAAAAGCACTAGAGTTACAACTTCCTTTTTATATGCAACGTTTTGATACGGCCACTTATGCCGAAGAAAAAGGAATTTCTATTCAAATGGCGGCTAGGGAATTGCGTTATACTTGGTTTGAAGAGTTAAGCATTTCTGAAGGATATGATTGGATTTTAACCGCCCATCATGCCGATGACCATTTAGAAACCACCTTAATTAATTTAACCAGAGGAACAGGTTTGGATGGTTTGCTGGGGATTCCAGCCATTAGTGGTAAAATTGTTCGTCCGTTGTTGCCTTTTAGCCGAGAACAAATTTTGGCGTATGCACAAAAACACGAAATTATTTGGAGAGAAGATTCCAGTAATGCGTCTACTAAATACTTTCGAAATAAAATTCGCCATCAGGTAATTCCTGTTTTAAAAGAATTAAATCCAACTATTTTATCGTCATTTCAGCAAACACTTTCGTATTTAAAAGAAAGTCAAGATATTATTCATCATGCCATTCAGGAATTAAAAAAACAGGTGGTTGAAGAAAAAGAAAATCATGTAAAAATTTATTTAGAACCTTTAAAAAAATTACCCAATCCCAAGGCGTATTTATATCCGTTGTTACAGCCTTACGGATTTACATCTTGGGAAGATATTTATAATTTGATGGATGCTCAGTCAGGAAAACAGATTTTCTCCGACCAATTCCATATGATTAAAGATAGAAATTGTTTTTTGATTCAACCTTTAACGGTAAATGACCGTAACCAAAGTTACGTTTGGAAAAGTTCGAATGAAGTACTTTCGTTACCCATTCATTTGGAATGTCGTGTGGTTGAACAATTAGGGAAGGGAAATAAATCTTCCATTTTTGTAGATGCTGATCAAATTCAATTTCCGTTGCAGATCAGAAAATGGCAAGAAGGCGATGTGTTTTATCCGATAGGCATGAAAGGACAAAAGAAAAAAGTAAGCAAGTTTTTTAAGGACGAAAAAGTGTCGTTACTCGAAAAAGAAGCTGTTTGGGTGTTATGTTCCGATGAAAAAATAGTTTGGATAATCGGTCGTCGAGCCGATGAACGTTTTAAAGTGAATTCGGAAACCACAAATATTTTAAACATCACCTGCCATGAATAACAACAAAAAACAATGGATTTTAGGTCTTTTTATATTCTCGATGAGTTTATTTATGGAAGCTTGCGGACAACCTACAAAACCACCAACTACAATTAAAAACACCGTTCCTATGGAAAAAATTGAAAAAACAGAGCAAGAGTGGAAATCTATATTATCACCAGAACAATATTATGTATTAAGACAAAAAGGCACCGAACGTGCCTACACAGGAGCCTTGTTAGAAACTAAAGAAAAAGGAATTTATAAATGCGCGGGTTGTGGCAGCGAATTGTTTTCGGACGATATGAAGTTTGATTCGCATTGCGGATGGCCAAGTTTTGATAAAGAAATTGCAGGGGGTAAAATCAAAAAAGTGTTAGATGAATCGCACGGCATGATTCGTACCGAGATTGTTTGTGCTAAATGTGACGGGCATTTAGGACATTTGTTTGATGACGGGCCAACCGCCACGGGTCAAAGATATTGTGTAAATTCATTATCCTTAGCTTTTGAGCCCGATACCCAAAAAAGTGAAAAGATTATTTTAGGTGGAGGCTGTTTTTGGTGTGTTGAAGCTGCATTTTTAGAATTAAAAGGCGTGCAAAAAGTAGTTTCAGGATATGCGGGTGGAAACATTAAAAATCCTGCTTATCGGGAAGTAACCACAGGCAGAACAGGTCATGCCGAAGTGGTGGAAGTGACTTATAATCCATCGCAAATCACTTTGTCAGAAATCTTAGAAGTGTTTTTTACGGTTCACGACCCAACTACTTTGAATAGGCAAGGAGCAGATGTAGGTACACAATATCGTTCGGCAATTTATTATACCAACGAAGCTCAAAAAAACATCGTTGATAAAACCATAAATGCGTTAACCGATGCCAATGCTTTTGAGGGTAAAATCACTACCGAAATAGCGCCTTTACAAGCTTTTTATTCCGCAGAAGATTATCATCAAAACTATTACAATCAAAACAAAAGTCAGCCGTATTGCCAATTGGTAATTGAGCCTAAAATTGAAAAAGTAAGAAAGGTTTTTAAAGATAAATTGAAAAAATAATCCGATGAAAAAAGTCTTTGTTTTTATTGCTTTGATATGTTTTTGGGTAGGATTTGCTCAGCCCAATCACGTGAGTTGGAAAACTTCGATTCAATCGGTGTCGGATAATCAATATGAATTGATTTATGAGGCACAGCTTGAAAAAGGGTGGCATTTGTATTCTCAATATTTACCGCCCGATGGGGCTTTGCCTACGGTGTTTTTATACAGAGAACCTAAAGGTAATTTTGAGTTAATAGGTAAATCAAAAGAATACGGAAGTATTAAAAAATTTGATGAAATCTTTGGGTTAGAACTTTCCTTTTTTGAAAATAAAGCTCGTTTTGTACAGAAAATTAAAGTGGTAAATCCAACCTTAAAAAAGATTAAGGTTAGTGTAGAATATCAATTGTGCGATGATAAAAGTTGCACCATGGATTTTGATGAATTTGTGTTTACCATACCCGGCACAAATACTTCAACAGTTGTAGAAGCGCCTGTGATTCAAGAACCAGAAATCACTCCAGAAGCCAAGGTAGATACCTTGAGTTTGCAAAAGTTAGATGCCTTTAAATTATCCATCAAACAAAATGCTTTTTCAGAACAGGTAGCTGTACAATTAAAAAACAATACCCATTGGGATTTATTTATTTTAGGATTTTTAGGCGGGTTGTTGGCCTTGCTTACGCCTTGTGTATTTCCGATGATTCCATTAACCGTTTCGTACTTTACCAAACAAGCTCAAAATCGTAAAAAAGGAATTGCTCAAGCGATTATTTACGGACTATTTATCATTGCGATTTATTTATTGTTGAGTGTGCCTTTTCATTTTTTAGATAGTTTAGATCCCGAAATTTTAAACTCCATTTCAACCAACGTATGGTTAAACGTGGGCTTTTTTGTGATTTTCTTATTCTTTGCTTTTTCCTTTTTTGGATACTACGAAATTACCTTGCCCAATTCGTGGGGTAATAAAATGGATTCCGCTTCTAGCATCGGCGGATTGGTGGGCATCTTTTTTATGGCGGTGACTTTATCTATTGTTTCGTTTTCGTGTACAGGTCCCATTTTAGGTTCTTTATTAGCGGGATCATTAACGGCAGATGGTGGAGCCATGCAACTGACTATGGGAATGGCAGGATTTGGAACAGCCTTAGCCTTGCCGTTTGCCTTGTTTGCATTATTCCCAGGCTGGTTACAATCGTTACCAAAATCCGGAGGTTGGATGGGTACAGTGAAAGTAGTGCTAGGATTTTTAGAATTAGCCTTGGCACTTAAATTCTTATCTAATGCCGATTTGGTGTCGCATTGGGGATTTTTAAAAAGAGAATTGTTTTTAGGAATTTGGATGGTGCTATTCTCAGGATTAGGACTTTACTTTTTAGGAAAATTGCGTTTTCCGCATGATGCACCTATTCAAAAGCTAAGTTTGTCCAGAAAAATATTTGGGTTGATTACATTCGTATTTGTGGCCTATTTAGCATTAGGCTTAACCCAAACCAAATACGCGAATTTAAAATTATTGAGTGGTTTTCCACCGCCCATGTTTTACAGTTATAGCGCTCAAAAATCAGATTGTCCATTAGGTTTAAACTGTTTTAAAGATTTTGAAAAAGGTTTGGCTTATGCCCAAGAACACCAAAAACCAATATTGTTAGATTTTACGGGTTGGGCATGTGTGAATTGCCGAAAAATGGAAGAAAATGTTTGGAGTGATCCTGAAGTTTTCCAAGTGATAAACGATAATTATGTGTTGATTTCGTTATACGTAGACGACCGAAAACCATTACCCGAATCAGCACAATTTGATTATCAAAAACCTAATGGTAAAATCAAGAAAATTAAAACTGTAGGGGACAAGTGGGCTACTTTTCAAACCGTGAATTTCAACACCGCCTCACAGCCTTTTTATGTGTTGTTAAGCCCCGATTTAGAAATGCTAAACTCTCCAAAAGAATACACCGATAAAGCCGATTATTTGCAGTGGCTACAAACAGGCTTGGTTAATTTAAACCGATAAATTATTTAAAATTTTTAGGGCGTTCCCCCTCGCAGAAAAAGCGAGGGGGCATGCCATTCGTTGCAATCTTTTAACCCAGCCAAAATTCGGGCTGGGTCAAAAGGATTTCCACTGCTGTCATTAACGCAAAAA
>DLGW01000013.1 GCA_002482885.1 Flavobacteriaceae bacterium UBA7684
TGCCACAACCCACACCACAATAAGAACAAGTTGATTTGATTTCTTTTGACTGCATCATAATACTTAAATCTAAAAGTTAAATTTAATCATGAAATGAATAAGCAACTCAATATTGGATATGGTTTTATGAATAATTAATAAATCAGCCATCTGATTTAAGAATTTGCTATGGTTTGGTAGTTACCATAAAAATATCACCAACATCTTAATTTTATTCATTTACACTTAGCAAAACTAAGTATAAATACTTAAAAACGAAAAGAAAAAATTAAGTATTTTTACGAATGCATAATTTTTCAATAAAAATCAATTATTTAAATGGAGAAGTTAAATAATCCTGAAGCATTATAGTTGCGCTGATTTCGTCAATTAACGCTTTATTTTGACGTTGCTTTTTGCTTAATCCACCATCAATCATGGTTTGAAAAGCCATTTTAGAAGTAAATCGTTCATCCACCCTTTTAACAGGCATGTCTGGAAAAGCTTTTTTAAATTTAACCACAAAAGCCTCTATAACAGGCGTGCTTTGCGAAGGTTGATTATTCATTTGTTTAGGTTCGCCAATCAACACCAGTTCAACTTTTTCTTTGGCAAAATAATCCTTTAAAAAATCAATAGCAGTAGCCGATGGCACGGTGGTTAAACCCGAAGCGATAATTTGCAACTCGTCTGTAACGGCAATTCCCGTACGTTTTAATCCACAATCCAAACAAAGTATTCTAGGCATATTTATTAGTAGTTAAATTATTATTTAAATGTTACCCCCCAACCCTTTTCACTTTATACCCTTCTTTCTGTAAAATCTCCATGATTTTATCACGGAAATTTCCTTGAATAATAATTTCACCATCTTTGGCTGAACCACCTACCCCACATTTGGTTTTAAGCATTTTGCCCAATTCTTTTAAATCATCATCGGTGCCCACAAAACCTTTAATAACAGTAGCCACTTTGCCTGCTCTATTTTTTTTATCCAAATGAGCTTCCAATTGTTGTTTATTAGGAGCTAGCGTTTCTGTCGATTCTTGCTGATTATCTAATTCAAAATCTTTGTTGGTCGAAAATACAAATCCACCTAAACTCGATAAATCGTTTATTTTTTTTGCCATGGTAACATTTATTTACTAAAACTCCAATCTTTATAATTGCTTTGGGCTTCTAATTTATTTTCAATATCGTCAGGTAAAGCGGGGAAAAAATCTATACCGGTGCGTTTTTCAATTTCGTCCACCGATACTACAAATTGATACAAAGGTGCGTCAGATTTTTCGTGTGGCATTAAAAAACCAATCATTTTAAATTCTCCACGGGAATCATCCAATAATATTTTATAAAAATACTTGGGCACACTTACATTTTCAAAACCAATGGTCGGTAAATTAGGTTCTAATACTCCGCCAGTTACTACATAAACTCCGTTGTATTTTTCTGCCCAATAACGGGTTTTTTCTTCTAGTTTTTTCCAGACACCATTGTTAAACACGTGTAATTGTGGGGATATATTAGAAGTAAAAAAAGTTTCATCAAAAGCCTTTTTAGAAAATTCCCTGTCACCCGCAGGGCATAAATGCCCTTTATCATAACCCGACTTTTTATAGTTTTTCCAAGACGCCGATTTGGTTTTCACTTTTGAATCCGGAATAAAATAAGGCCTTTTAAAATTGTTATTGATTAAATGTTCCTTTTTTAACTCATACGCCACCCACTCGGCTTGTTCGTGATTTTCGTAATAAGACAAAGTATAAAATTCATGTTGTATAATTTGATTGGTAGTTGACGTAGGCAAAAAATCAAATGCTTGTGGCGCTGTTTTTTCAGCCACAACAACTTCAGCAGTTTTTGGCGTTTCAACCGTTTCCGAAGACTTCCAAAAAAACAACACAACCCCCAACAAAATGGGAATCACATAAATGGTCTTTAAAAATCTATTTTTCATGGATTTTTATTTGAGATAAAATATTCGACAAAGGCGTTTTAAAATCAAACCATTGAATATTTGCATTGCGTTTAAACCAAGTCATTTGTCGTTTCGCAAATCGGCGGGTATTCATTTTAATGTCTTCAACCGCTTGTTCTAAAGAAATATTTCCTGCTAAATAATCAAACAACTCTTTATAACCTACTGTCTGCAAAGCATTCAAATGTTTGTATACTTCTACAGACTTAACCTCAGCCAATAATCCTTGTTGCATCATCAAATCTACACGCAAATTAATTCGAGCGTTCAAAATCGTTCTTTCAGCTTCCAAACCAATTAAAATCACGTTAAAATCACGTTGTTTTTTGGGCTGATTCAAAAAAGAAGAATACGGCTTTTCAGTACCCAAACACACTTCAACAAAACGCATCAAACGTTGCGGATTTTGAAGCGTTTGCGGATTATTTTCTAAAATATATTGATAATAAACAGGGTCTAATTCCTTCAACTGGTTTTGTAAATACTCCAACCCCTGAAAATTATATTGTTGCACCACCAACTCCCTAATTTTAGGGTCAATATCCGGAAAATCATCAAAGCCCTTAATCACCGCATCCACATATAAACCCGAACCACCCACCATAATTTGAACAGGGTTTTTAGCAAAAAGTTCTGTTAGTTTTTCCAACACCTCACGCTCAAAATCACCCACACTATAATTTTGTTGAATACTGATGTTTTGAATAAAATGATGCGGAGCAGCCTGCAATTCACCAACCGACGGCACAGCAGTACCAATGCACATTTCTTGATAAAACTGACGGCTGTCGCACGATATAATTTCACAACCAAAATGTTGCGCCAACTGTATCGCCAAAGCCGTTTTACCAATGGCAGTAGGCCCAACCACAACGATTAAAGTATTTTTATTTTGCAAAGTAGTTTTCAAAAAATTTAGCTTCTTCAATGGTCGCAAAGATACTATTTTATGCCACGCTCAAATACCTATAATTAGTTGGGCGTTTCCCTCGCCTATTGGCGAGGGGCAGGCCGTCGCCAGTCGTTTTTTTTACTCCATTCCACTGCGTTCCATTTCATAAAAAAGAACTCCAACAATGGCTCTGTCCTTAACGCGAAATACTTTTTCACTATTCTTTTGTCATTGCAACAAAAGAATCAAAAATGCTAGCCTGCATTTTAAAAACTATAATTTCTAAAAAGCTTTTTGCCCATGCGCAACCACTACCGCTCCGCTAACGGGTTTCGCGCATCACCCCACGCTCAAAAACCTTTTTGAAATTCCAACGTTTTTAAAATGAAAGGCGGGTAATGTCAATACGTTACTATAAAAACTTCAATGCAAATTTTAATTAAAAACATTTTTTTTAGAACTTCGTAGAATACCAATGCATTTATATTCCTAAAGTAAACTAAAACAAATTATGCATCAACACGATTTAAACAGAGTTGAATTTTACTCAAAGGAAGACATGGCGGGTCCACATCACCTGTCAAAAGGAGAACGTATCTTAAGAAGTGAGACAAAATCCTTGTATACAGACATTAATGACGTTTTAGAACTTTACAACTTAAAAAAATACTTTGACAACGAATTATATTTAAAAAGTTGGACGCAAGATGATATTAACAACTTCAAACAAAAAGCATCAGAATATGGAAAAATAATTGGTCAGTTTTTTTCAACCATAACTGACACCAATGTGGTTGCACTACATGAACAATTGCTATACGGTTATATATATTCATTTTGGGAAATAGTAAGCAATCACAACGTATTTAAACGAATATCAAAGTCAACTTTTAGCACAATACTTGAGAGCGAACCTAACTTGATTCACGATATTCTAACTCATAAAGGAATAGTTGATTACTATAATATTGAATTAAAGAATTTCCTACTAACCTATTGTCAATCTGCTGAAATTTTACTCGACTTTTATGAAATAGAGAATGAGCCTCATATAAATCCAAAGTTTATTCCTAAAAGTTTGACAATCGCCGACAAAGAAAACATTATTTCAAATTATTTAGACTCAACAAATACAAATTTGAATTACATAGGTCTAATTGAAAATGTAAGGAATAGAAATGACTTCAAAATTTCTGACAAAACAAGACTAAAAGCGAAGCGACTTCATAAAAGCGAAACGAAAAAGTTTTTTGCTGATAAAGGAGGGATGACTTATGGTGTATCAATCAGCTTTCCAGAAAATGCAACAAAAATAAAAGAAGGTCATATTGATGATAAACTTGTAGCACACTATAGTTACAGTCTAGATTTTATTAAAGAAAACAGTAAACCATATTTACTATTTCAAAATTTTAAATATCTATTTGAATTTATTGATGTTCAAAACAGAATAAATCTTGTAAGCAAGAAAAGCCAAGTGGGTTTATTTGAAAGAATTATGGGGGTTCACTCTCAAAACGAATATAGAACTGGTACTAGTTTTTCATTATCCGAAATGACCTCACAGGGGCAGATTTTTAGGTATAATAAAATTCTTACCGAATTAAATACATCTATAGAAAATATTTTACATTTTGCTTTTACAACTGCCTTTCAAGTAAAATATGGTTTTGCAGATAATGCCCGTTTTTTAATTCCATCGGTAACAAATTCATACTTTGAAAAAGTAAGATTACTTGCCCCTGAATTTGAATCAATCCTAAAACAATTCAAGCTTTTCATTGAAGAAGGGAATATAGATTTTGAGCTTTTGCAGATATCTTCATCACCAACATCAATCAAAGACATCCCGAGCCTGAATTCAAATAAATACATCTACTTCAATTCCGAAAACAAAGAAATGGTTCGTTGCTCAAATCTATTTTTTTCCGACCAAGCACTACTTGCCTATGTTGAACCATTCAAACAAGAGAAATATCACACATTTTTCAACTTACTTGTAAACGAACAAGTTTCTTTCAACAATTATGAAGAGTACCAAAAACCACAATTGAATTATTTAATTGATAGAGGTTTTATAAACGTAGACGATAATGGCTTTATTCAGATAACAAACACAGAAAGGCTATTCGTATTTAAAGATTTATACGACAATGAATTTGCTTCTTTTTATCGTTATCCTATAGAATTTCAAAAAGAGGTTTTGCAAATGGCAAATGAGAACATTGTATTTTTTGAAAGTTCGTTGTTTTCAAAGGTAGAACAATCTTATTTTAACTATTTCCTAAACAAAAGTGAATTTACCAATGGACTAGATTTAAGGAATAGCTACTTACATGGAACACAGGCAAACCCAGACGAAATTCAAAAACACGAATATGCTTATTTCACATACTTGAAACTACTTGTTTTAACCATGTTAAAAATAGACGATGATTTACAAATTTCAAAAACAATAACAGGTGAGCATGGAGATGAATGATTTTTCCCTACTAGTGCAATCGTCTCGCTCGTATCCCATTTGAATGATTCCCATAATGTGGTCACCAGCATGATGCTGGCGCTAGCGAAAAGTTCAAAAACTCGATTAAACAATTCGTGTGAGGGATCGCAGCAAGCTACCATTGTAGCGCGGAGAGCCCGACAGCTAAAAACCAAAAGCCCTATGAACGGTTCGCGCGTAGGGCTTTTTGTTTTTTGGTGGCACACCATAATAACTCAAAAGTTGAAAAGTCGAAAAGCATTAAAGCAATGGGCGGTCGGCAATGGGCTTTTTTTAAAATAGATTGTAGTATTTAAAGTTGAAATTTTGTAATTCACCATTCATAATTTATCATTCACAATTGGGTTAAACTATATAAAGAAATATTTACATTTGCAGGCATACAAAACACCTGATAAATTTTGATGTAATGATTCAATTCTTTGAAAACGAAAACGGTTTAATTTACGCTGTTCAAACTCATAAAACCCTTACTGCCGACGATATTGCCAAACTAAATTGGCTTTTTGGAAATGCTCAATTGATTGGCGATAAAGTACAGCCTTCGGCTGATGAAGCTTTGGTTGGCCCAAGAGCGGCGATGGTTACACCTTGGAGTACCAATGCGGTGGAGATTACTCAAAATATGGGCATTGAGGGTATTATCAGAATTGAAGAGTTTTACAAAGCCAGTGCTGATACTACCGATTTTGACCCGATGTTGTCTCAAAAATTTTCGGTTTTAGGACAGGAATTGTTTCATATTAATATTCAACCGGAGCCAATTATTGACATTGAAGATATTGACGCGTACAACAAAAGTGAAGGTTTAGCGTTGAGCCCCGAAGAGGTGGAATACTTAAATAATTTATCATTAAAATTAGGCAGAAAATTAACGGATTCGGAGATTTTTGCTTTTTCGCAAGCGAATTCTGAACACTGCCGTCATAAGATTTTCAACGGTACTTTTGTGATTGATGGCGAGGAAAAAGAAACGTCGTTATTCAAATTAATTAAAAAAACTTCGCAAGAAAACCCGAACGATATTGTTTCGGCTTATAAAGATAATGTGGCTTTTTTAAAAGGCCCTAGAGTGCAACAGTTTGCGCCAAAATCTGCAGACAAACCTGATTTTTATGAGGTTAAAGAATTTGATTCGGTACTTTCCTTAAAAGCGGAAACACACAACTTCCCAACCACTGTTGAGCCGTTTAACGGTGCTGCGACTGGTTCGGGCGGAGAAATTCGTGACCGTTTAGCGGGTGGACAAGGTTCATTGCCTTTGGCGGGAACTGCGGTTTACATGACTGCTTATTCACGTTTGGAAGAAAATAGAACTTGGGAAAACGCCGTTGAAGAACGCAAATGGTTGTATCAAACACCAATGGATATTTTAATCAAAGCATCAAATGGAGCTTCTGATTTTGGAAATAAATTCGGTCAACCGTTAATTACAGGTTCGGTATTAACTTTTGAACACAACGAAAACAACCGCAAAATTGGTTACGACAAAGTAATCATGCAAGCGGGTGGTGTTGGTTTCGGAAAGTTAGATCAAGCCATAAAACACAAACCCAAAGAAGGCGATAAAATTGTGATTTTAGGGGGTGAAAATTATAGAATTGGAATGGGTGGTGCTGCGGTTTCTTCGGCAGATACTGGAGCTTTTGGTTCTGGTATTGAGTTAAATGCCATTCAACGTTCCAATCCTGAAATGCAAAAACGTGCCGCTAATGCCATCAGAGGTTTAGTGGAAAGTGACAATAATCCTATTGTATCGATTCATGATCATGGGGCGGGCGGGCATTTAAATTGTTTGTCTGAATTGGTGGAAGATACAGGAGGTTTAATCGATTTAGACAAATTGCCTGTGGGCGACCCTACCCTTTCGGCTAAGGAAATTATTGGTAACGAATCTCAAGAACGTATGGGATTGGTTATCGGTTCTGAAAATATCGATTTATTACAAAAAATTGCCGATCGCGAGCGTTCACCGATGTATCAAGTGGGCGATGTAACTAGCGATCACCGTTTTACTTTTGAGTCAAAATCTACAGGTGCTAAACCAATGGATTATGCTTTGGAAGATTTCTTTGGAAGTTCTCCAAAAACCATCATGACCGATAAAACCATCACGTATAACTACGCTGGTTTAGATTACGATAAAAAAAATATAGCTACCTATTTAGAGCAAGTTTTACAGCTAGAAGCTGTGGCATGTAAAGATTGGCTAACGAACAAAGTAGACCGTTGTGTGGGTGGTAAAGTGGCCAAACAACAATGTACTGGCCCATTACAATTGCCGTTGAACAATGTGGGTGTAATGGCGTTAGATTATCAAGGTAAAGAAGGGATTGCTACTTCAATTGGGCATTCTCCGATAGCTTCATTAATTGATCCGGTTGCAGGAACAAGAACTGCAATTGCAGAAGCTTTATCTAATATTATTTGGGCGCCAATTAAAAATGATTTAAAAGGTATTTCACTTTCTGCCAACTGGATGTGGGCTTGTAAAAATGAAGGTGAAGATGCTCGTTTGTATGCAGCTGTTAAAAGCTGTTCTGATTTTGCGATTGAATTAGGCATAAATATTCCAACAGGGAAAGATTCCTTATCGATGAAACAAAAATATCCGAATGACGAAGTAATCGCACCAGGAACCGTAATTATTTCGGCAGCAGGAAATTGCACTAATATTACTAAAGTGGTGGAACCAACTTTGCAGAAAAATGGAGGTTCCATCTATTACATTAATTTATCACAAGACGATTTTAAATTGGGTGGATCATCTTTCGCTCAAATCTTAAATAAAATAGGTACAGAAACGCCTACCATTAAAGACAGTGCTTTCTTTAAAAAAGCCTTCAACACCATTCAAGAATTAATCAAAGACCGACAAATTGTTGCTGGACACGATATCGGAAGTGGTGGATTAATTACAACACTTTTAGAAATGTGTTTTGCGGATAATCAATTAGGTGCTACCATTGATTTATCAAAAGTAAGTGCAGATTTGATGAAAGTTCTTTTCGCTGAAAATATCGGAATCGTGTTCCAAGCGAAAAATGATGCTGTTTTAGAAAAAACATTACAAGACAATGGTGTGGAGTTTTTCAAAATTGGTCAAGCAAACGAATCAGGTGAATTAAACATTCATAATTTATCATTCACCATTCACCATTACAGAGACATTTGGTATAAAACATCGTTCTTACTTGATCAAAAACAATCTAAAAACGGTAAGGCTTTAGAGCGTTTTACCAATTATAAAAACCAACCGTTACAATTTACGTTCCCTAAACATTTCACAGGAATCATTGATCCTGTAGTTGGAAAGAAACGTCCGATTGCGGCGGTTATTCGTGAAAAAGGAAGTAATTCTGAACGTGAAATGGCTAATGCCATGTACTTGGCTGGTTTTGATGTTAAAGATGTACACATGACCGATTTAATTTCGGGTCGTGAAACGTTGGAAGATGTTCAGTTTATTGGAGCTGTGGGTGGTTTTTCAAATTCTGATGTATTGGGTTCTGCTAAAGGTTGGGCGGGTGCATTCAAATACAACGAGAAAGCCAACACAGCATTGAAAAACTTTTTCAAAAGAGAAGACACTTTATCGGTAGGAATTTGCAATGGATGTCAGTTGTTTGTAGAATTAGGATTAATCAATCCTGACCACGAACAAAAACCACGCATGTTACACAACGATTCGCATAAACACGAAAGTAATTTTACTTCTGTAACCATTCAAGAAAACAAATCAGTCATGTTGTCCACTCTAGCTGGTGCAACGTTAGGGGTTTGGATTTCGCATGGCGAAGGAAAATTCCAATTGCCTTACGAAGAAAATCAATACAACATTGTAGGTAAATACGGGTATGAAGGTTATCCTGCGAACCCGAATGGTTCCGCCTACAACACCGCAATGATGTGCGATAATACTGGGCGCCATTTGGTAATGATGCCACACATTGAACGTTCTATTTTTCAATGGAACTGGGCGTATTACCCAGAAGGTAGAAAAGACGAAGTTTCGCCTTGGTTGGAAGCGTTTGTGAATGCCCGTAAGTGGATTGAAAATTTAAAATAATTCAGGCGGTGAAAATCATTTGTATTGGGCACAATTATGTGCAACATATTAAGGAATTAAATGCGGCTTTCCCCGAAGAGCCTGTGGTATTTTTTAAACCCGACACGGCTGTTTTGCCTTCTAAAACTCCTTTTTATCTTCCTGAATTTTCAAACGAAATTCATTATGAAGTAGAAGTTTTAGTAAAAATCAGCAAACATGGAAAACACATTGATTCGCAATTTGCTCACCGCTATTACGAAGAAATTGGATTAGGCATTGATTTTACGGCACGCGATTTACAACGGAAATTCGCGGAAAAAGGCTTACCTTGGGAAAAATGCAAAGCCTTTGATGGTTCGGCAGTAATTGGAGATTTTTTACCTAAATCACAATTTGAATCCATAAATGACTTATCTTTTAGGTTAGAAAAAAACGGAGCAATTGTTCAACAAAGCAGTACCTCGGATATGTTATTTAAGATTGATGAAATTATTGCGCATTTGTCTACCTATTTTACTTTAAAACAAGGAGATATTATTTTTACAGGAACACCTTCGGGTGTGGGTAAAATCGAAGTCAATGACCGTTTAGAAGGATTTTTAGAAAATAAACCCATGTTTAGCGTAAACATCAAATAATGCCACTACACTACAATTTATCAAAAGTTTACTTTTTAACCGAAAGAAAACCCGAAGTCATACAAGCTATGGTAATCACTTTTATTGAAGAAAGTTCCGTGGCTTTAAAAAACATTAAAAAAGGAATTGACAAAAAAAACTACGAACAAGTCTTTAACTACGCTTCTTCGTTAGAATCTACCTTAGAATTATTTGGGTTAGACAATGCCCATGACGACACTTTAAGAATCATCACTTGGACTTCTACCAAAGGCAAGAAAAAAGAAATTAAAGAAACCTTTAAAGAGTTTAAAAACCTAGTTAAACTCGCCATGAAAGAATTAAAAAAAGACTATAAGCTTTCCCCTATTTCTTAAAAAACTCAACTGATGAAAGCTGCGATTTTAACAATAGGTGATGAAATTCTAATTGGTCAAATCGTAGATACCAATTCGGGGTACATTGCCAAATCCTTAGACAGTATTGGGATAGATGTGGTTCAAATGCTATCCATTGGCGATGACAAAAACACCATTTTAAACACTTTTACCTACTTACAAACTCAAGTAAATCTAGTCATCATTACAGGCGGATTAGGCCCTACTAAAGACGACATTACCAAAAAAACATTTGCGGAATATTTTAACGATTCTTTGGTTTTAAACCCCGAAGTATTACAACACGTAACGCATTTAATTGAAAAAATATACAAACGACCAGTTTCTCAGATTAATAAAGATCAAGCTTTAGTTCCTGCTACATGCACGGTATTTTTTAACGATTTTGGAACCGCTCCGGGTATGCTCATGGAAAAAGACGAAACTCTTTTTATATCCTTACCAGGAGTTCCTTACGAAATGACGCATTTGATGCAAGACAAAGTCATTCCGTACTTAGTGAAACGATTCCAAAGACCTTACCACATTCACCAAACCGTAATCACTTACGGCGTGGGCGAAAGTTTATTAGCGGAACAAATTGCCGATTGGGAAGACGCCTTGCCTTCCTTCATCAAATTAGCTTATTTGCCCAGTCCGGGCAGGGTAAGATTAAGACTTTCTGCCCGAGGAGAAAATCAAAAACTTTTGCAAGAAACTTTAACCACTCAGATTCAAAAACTCAGTCAGATTTTAGGCGATGTGATTGTAGGGTTTGAAGATGACCAACCTATTGAAGTAGTAGTAGGTAAATTACTGACTCAAAAACAACTCACCCTTTCCACAGCAGAAAGCTGTACAGGAGGCTTATTAGCCTCTAAAATCGTGAGTATTGCGGGTGCTTCGGCTTATTACAAAGGAAGCATTGTAGCCTACCAAGCAGCCTTAAAAACCAGTTTACTACAAGTAAGCGAAGAAATCATTAAAGAACATAGCGTAGTTAGTATTCCTGTAGCCGAAGCTATGGCATTAGGTATTCAACAAAAAATGCAAACTAGTTTTGGAATTGGCATCACAGGCAACGCGGGGCCTAGTTCCTCTACAAGTGCGGATGATTTAGGAATAGTTTGCATTGCCTTAGCCACACCAAACGGAGTGATTTCTGAACGTTTTGACTTTGGTCAACCCCGAGAAAAAGTGATACTAAGAGCCGCAAATAAAGCCTTAGAAATGCTTTTAAAAATTCTTTCAAAAAACTAAAAATTTAATTTGTTTAATCATTTTGTTTTGCTTTAATTTGCAAACTCATTTTTGAATAATCTATAACAAAGATACCAATGTCTAGAGTTTGTGTACTTACAGGTAAAAAAGCTATGGTAGGAAACAATGTTTCTCACGCCATGAATAAAACTAAGAGAAGGTTTAACGTGAACTTATTTACGAAACGCTTTTATCTTCCAGAAGAAGACAGATGGGTTACTATAAAAGTAGCTGCTTCAACTTTAAAAACAATCAACAAAAAAGGAATTACTGCAGTTTTGAAAGAAGCTCAGTTAAATGGATTCATTAAATAATTCCTCCTTAAAATAAGAAATCAAAATGGCAAAGAAAGGAAACAGAATTCAAGTAATTTTAGAGTGTACAGAACACAAAAACAGTGGTGTTGCTGGTACTTCTAGATACATCACTACTAAAAACAAAAAGAACACTCCAGACAGATTAGAGATTAAAAAATTTAATCCAATCTTGAAAAAAGTGACTGTTCATAAAGAAATTAAATAATTGAATCATGGCAAAGAAAACGGTAGCAACCTTACAGACATCTTCAAAAAGATTGTCTAAAGCAATTAAAATGGTAAAATCACCTAAATCTGGTGCTTATGTGTTTGTAGAAACCATAACTAATCCTGAAGAAGTAAGCGATTTCTTTAAAAAGAAATAATCTTTTTATCAATGATATACATTTAAGCTGCTCTCCATAAAACGAGAGTAGCTTTTTTGGTTTATACATATTCTTATCCAAAAACAAAGGGCATGAATTTTTTCAAAAAAATATTTTCTTCCGAAAAAAAAATAAGCGAACAAGAAAAACAAACCTTAGATAAAGGTTTAGAAGCTTCTAAAAGTTCGTTTTTTTCAAAACTAGCCAAAGTTGTCGCTGGAAAATCTAAAGTAGATGACGAAGTATTAGACAAGTTAGAAGAAGTTTTAATTTCATCTGATGTTGGAGTAAATACAACATTAAAAATCATTGAAAGAATTGAAAAAAGAGTAGCCGAAGACAAATACGTTGGTACCGACGAATTAAATAAAATCTTACGAGAAGAAATCGCAGGTTTACTTGCCGAAACCAATCACAACGACGCCACTACATTTGAGATTCCTGTACAAAAAAAACCTTATGTACTGATGGTTGTGGGTGTTAATGGCGTAGGAAAAACAACTACTATTGGCAAATTGGCGTTCCAATTTAAAAAAGCGGGATACAACGTAGTTTTAGGGGCTGCCGATACTTTTAGAGCTGCTGCCATTGACCAACTACAAATTTGGGCAGACCGAGTAGGCGTACCTATCGTACGTCAACAAATGGGTAGCGACCCCGCTTCAGTCGCTTTTGACACCTTACAATCTGCGGTAAAACAAAATGCAGACATTGTGATTATAGACACGGCTGGTCGTTTACACAATAAAGTGAATCTAATGAACGAATTAACCAAAGTAAAACGCGTGATGCAAAAAGTGGTAGAAGATGCCCCACATGATGTTTTATTGGTATTAGATGGTTCCACCGGACAAAATGCTTTTGAACAAGCCAAGCAATTTACTGCCGCTACCGAAGTGACTTGTTTAGCCGTTACCAAATTAGACGGAACCGCTAAAGGAGGCGTAGTTATTGGCATCTCCGATCAATTTAAAATTCCCGTAAACTATATTGGCGTTGGCGAAGGCATCGAAGATTTACAAGTATTTAATAAATTTGAATTTGTAGATTCATTTTTTAAATAAACCCAATGCCGAATAAATACTTAATCAACACTACCAAAATAGTAGCGATTTATTGTTTCTTTTTTGTAGCCATAAAAATACTGGCTGTTTTAATGGGCAAATCATTAATTCCCAACTTAGCTAGTTCCCTACCCTTTTTAATCATAGGAATCATTACTTCTTACTTGATTTTTATAGAAAAGTATTTGTGGTGGTTAACCATTTTGTTTGCGATATTCATATTGGTTTTTAGAATTTTTGAATTTGATATTTTAATGTATCTTGAAAAAAATTATTCCAACTAAGTAAACACCGTATGATTTCTTTACGAATTAAAGACGAAACTGCTCCGTTAATATCTGTTATTTTAGGTACCGCCGAAAGCAATGGTCCTACCCCAAAAGTAGAAGACGTTTACGATCCTAAATCATTAGAACACGTTTGGGCAGGAACTTATCCGTTAGAATCAGATATGGTTTTGGAAATGGAAGCCTTTAAACAAGCCTTAGAAAAACATGGTGTAAAAGTTTACAGACCCGAAACAGTACCCAACTTTAATCAAATATTTACCCGAGACATTGGATTTGTGATTGAAGACTATTTTATTAAATCGAATATTTTACCCGATCGAGAAAATGAATTAGATGCCATACAATATATTCTAAAGCAAATTCCTACGGAAAAAATTATTACTCCTCCTGTAGAAGTACACATTGAAGGCGGAGACGTTATGCTTTGGAACAACCACATTTTTATAGGAGTTTACAAAGGCGTAGATTACAAAAACTACATTACCGCACGTACCAACATGTACGGCGTTTCCTTTATCAAATCGCTTTTTCCTGATAAAAAAGTAAAGGAATTCGACCTAATCAAATCCAACACCGAAGCCCGAAACAACGCCTTACACTTAGACTGTTGTTTTCAGCCCGTAGGCACCAAACAAGCCATCATTTATAAAGAAGGTTTTAGAGACCTAGAAGACTACAAATACTTAGTGAACCTTTTTGGAAAAGAAAATCTATTTCACATTACCCAAGAAGAAATGTACAATATGTGCTCCAACGTATTTTCCATTGCGCCCAACGTGGTGGTTTCCGAAAAAAACTTCACCCGATTAAATCAATGGCTTCAATCACAAGGTTTTATCGTAGAAACCATTCCTTACGCCGAAATAGCCAAACAAGAAGGTTTATTGCGTTGTTCTACGCTACCGTTAGAAAGAAGATATTAGTTTGGGCGTTTCCCTGCGGGTCAGGCCATTCGTTACAATCTTTTAGCCAAGCCAAAATTCGGGCTTGTCCAAAAGGATTTTCACTGCTGTCCTTAACGCAAATCGTGTTTAGATTTAAGATATTAATCGTTAAATATTAGAATTTGAAAATGTTTTTGGTGATGTTAATATTTCGTATATTTTTGAGTTGGCAGACAGCTTAAAGACAATACATAAACAGAAAAAATATGACGCTTTTATACATAATTATATTTGTAGTTTTAGGAATAGCGCTATT
>DLGW01000023.1 GCA_002482885.1 Flavobacteriaceae bacterium UBA7684
TCCAGGTCACGCGGATTACGTAAAAAACATGGTTACTGGTGCTGCTCAAATGGATGGTGCTATCTTGGTAGTTGCTGCTACTGATGGTCCAATGCCTCAAACTCGTGAGCACATCCTTTTAGGTCGTCAAGTAGGTGTGCCTAGAATCGTTGTATTCATGAATAAAGTGGATATGGTTGATGATCCAGAATTATTAGAATTAGTTGAAATGGAGATTAGAGACTTATTAAGTTTCTACAAATATGATGGTGATAATGGTCCTGTTGTTCAAGGTTCTGCTTTAGGAGGATTGAATGGAGATGCAAAATGGGTTGATACTATTTTGCAATTAATGGAAGCTGTTGATGCTTGGATTGAAGAGCCAGTTCGTGATAATGCTAAGCCTTTCTTAATGCCTGTTGAAGATGTATTTACAATTACTGGTCGTGGAACTGTTGCTACAGGTCGTATCGAAACAGGTGTTGCGAATACAGGTGATCCAGTTGAAATCATTGGAATGGGTGCTGATAAATTAACATCTACTGTAACAGGAGTTGAGATGTTCCGTAAAATCCTTGATAGAGGTGAAGCTGGAGATAACGTAGGTTTATTGTTAAGAGGTATTGACAAAGCTGATATCCGTAGAGGTATGGTTATTTGTAAGCCAGGTTCAGTAAAACCACACTCTAAATTTAAAGCTGAGGTTTATATCTTGAAAAAAGAAGAAGGTGGACGTCATACACCGTTCCATAATAACTACCGTCCTCAGTTTTATGTACGTACAACTGACGTAACTGGTACAATTTCTTTACCTGCAGGTGTAGAGATGGTTATGCCTGGAGATAACTTGACTATCGAAGTAACTTTGTTAAGTCCAATTGCATTAAGCGTTGGTTTACGTTTCGCTATCCGTGAAGGTGGTAGAACAGTAGGTGCTGGTCAGGTTACTGAAATTTTAGAATAATTTTTTTAAATACATAACCTGTTTGATTGGTTTTAAATTAGTCAAACAGGTTTTTTACGGGTGTAGTTCAAGGGTAGAATAGCGGTCTCCAAAACCGTTGATGGGAGTTCGAATCTCTCCACCCGTGCAAATAAAATATATAAAATGTCAAAATTGATTGGTTATATAACGGAATCTTTTGAAGAGCTCAAGTCTAATGTTACTTGGTTAAAATGGGAAGAAGTACAAAGCTATACAATTATTGTAGCTTTGTTTTCTATAATTTTTTCTTTAGCTATTTGGGGAATTGATGAGGTTTTATCTAACGCATTAGGAGCTTTCTTAGGATGGCTTAAATCTTAATTCCATTGCAATGATTGATAATAGTGTGAAGAATTGGTACGTAATCAGAGCGGTAAGTGGTCAAGAGAATAAAGTGAAAACTTATATTCAAAATGAAGTACAACGCTTAGGAATGAATGATTATGTTTCTCAAGTTTTGGTACCTACTGAAAAAGTAGTTCAAATTCGCGATGGAAAAAAAATCAACAAAGAAAAAGTTTACTTTCCAGGTTATGTTTTAATTGAAGCAAATCTGTCAGGAGAATTGCCGCATATCATTAAATCTTTGAATGGGGTAATTGGATTTTTAGGTGAAGTTAAAGGAGGTAATCCTGTGCCCTTAAGAAAAACTGAGGTAAACAGAATGTTAGGTAAAGTGGATGAGTTTTCTGTAAAAGAGGAAACCGTTGCTATTCCTTTTGTAGTTGGTGAAATCGTGAAAGTAATAGACGGACCTTTTAATGGATTTAATGGTTCTGTTGAAAAAGTAAATGAAGAAAAACGTAAAGTTGAGGTAATGGTTAAGATTTTCGGAAGAAAAACACCGTTAGAACTTAGCTATATGCAAGTTGAAAAAGTATAATAATTTGTTACAATCATAAATTACGCACCATTTTGCTTCCACATGTAATGGTGTATTAAACTTAAAAAAATGGCAAAAGAAATTAGCAAAGTAGTTAAATTACAAGTTAAGGGAGGTGCCGCGAATCCTTCGCCACCGGTTGGACCTGCTTTGGGAGCTGCTGGGGTTAATATCATGGAGTTCTGTAAGCAGTTTAATGCTAGAACACAAGATAAACCCGGTAAAGTATTACCAGTTCAAATCACTGTGTATAAAGACAAATCGTTCGATTTTGTTGTAAAAACTCCCCCTGCTGCTATTCAATTATTAGAAGCCGCTAAAGTAAAATCAGGTTCAGGGCAGCCTAATCGTAAAAAAGTAGCTAACGTTACTTGGGATCAGATTAGAACAATTGCCGAAGATAAAATGCCTGATTTGAATGCTTTTACAATTGAGTCTGCAATGAGCATGGTTGCTGGTACGGCTAGATCAATGGGTATAACTGTTTCAGGAAACGCTCCCTTTTAATTATTAAATTTTAAGAAATGGCAAGACTTACAAAAAAGCAAAAAGTAGCTTTATCAAAAATCGATAAAAACAAATTATATTCTTTAAAAGATGCGTCTTCTTTAGTAAAAGAAGTTTCATCTGCTAAGTTTGATGAATCTGTTGATATTGCGGTTAAATTGGGTGTTGATCCAAGAAAAGCGAATCAAATGGTAAGAGGTGTAGTAACACTTCCTCATGGTACAGGTAGAGACGTTCGCGTTTTGGCGTTAGTTACTCCAGATAAAGCAGCGGAAGCTACTGCGGCTGGTGCTGATTACGTTGGATTAGACGATTACTTGCAAAAAATCAAAGATGGTTGGACAGATGTAGACGTAATTATTACAGTTCCAAGTGTTATGGGTAAATTAGGACCTTTAGGTAAAATTTTAGGACCAAGAGGTTTGATGCCTAATCCTAAAACAGGTACTGTTACTATGGATGTCGCTAAAGCGGTTCAAGAGGTGAAAGCTGGTAAAATTGATTTCAAAGTAGACAAAACTGGTATTGTACATGCAAGTATAGGTAGAGTTTCTTTTGATGCTGATAAAATCGTTGATAACGCGCATGAAATCATTCAAACATTAGTTAAATTAAAGCCAACTGCGGCTAAAGGAACTTATATTAAAAGTATATACCTATCTTGTACAATGGGACCTGGTATTGCTTTAGATCCTAAAGCGGTTTAATTAGGCTGTAAATCATTTTTATTATGACTAGAGAAGAAAAATCAATCGCGATACAAGAATTAACGGGTAAGTTGGCAGAGGCTAATATTTTTTATGTTGCCGATACATCTGGACTTAACGCCGCTACTACCTCTGATTTAAGAAGAGCTTGTTTTAAAGCTGGAATTAAATTAGAAGTTGTTAAGAATACCTTGCTTGTAAAAGCAATGGAAGCTTCTGATAAAAACTATGGAGATTTACCTTCTATCTTAAAAGGTACCTCTGCAATATTAACTTCAGACGTTGCTAATCTACCTGCAAAAATTATTAAAGATTTTAGAAGAAAATCTGACAAACCAGTTTTAAAAGGGGCTTACATTAACGAAGAGATTTATATTGGAGATAATCAATTAGATGGATTAGTTGCTCTTAAATCTAAAGAAGAAGTTATCGGAGAAATTATTGGATTATTACAATCGCCTGCTAAACGAGTGCTTTCTGCCTTGTTGAATCAGTTTGAAGGTGAAAAATCCGAATAGTATTTATTTACTGAACGCACGCACTATTTATTATAATTAAAAATTTAAACGAAAGTAAAATGGCAGATTTGAAACAATTCGCAGAACAATTAGTTAACTTAACAGTTAAAGAAGTAAACGAGTTAGCTACTATATTAAAAGATGAATACGGAATTGAGCCTGCAGCAGCAGCAGTTGTAGTTGCAGCTGGTGGTGGAGAAGCAGTTGTTGAAGAACAAACTTCTTTTGATGTAATCCTTAAAGATGCTGGTGCTTCTAAATTAGCAGTAGTAAAATTAGTTAAAGAATTAACTGGTTTAGGATTAAAAGAAGCTAAAGATGTAGTTGACGGTGCTCCAAAAGCAATCAAAGAAGGTGTTTCTAAAGAAGAGGCTGAAGGTCTTAAAAAATCTTTAGAAGAAGCTGGAGCTGTAGTAGAGTTAAAATAACTCACAGTCTAGTTGAAATATTAGGTTTAGGCCGAGAGATTCCATCTCAAAGGCCTAAACCATTTTTCGTATAAAATATTTAAAGCCTTTTATTCTTTAATCAAAATTTTGTCCATTGATGATAACAAATCAGACTGAGAGATTAAATTTCGCCTCCACACAAAATATTCCGGCTTATCCAGATTTTTTGGATATTCAGATAAAATCGTTTAAAGATTTTTTCCAATTCGAGACTAAATCTGACGAAAGAGGCAATGAGGGTTTGTACAAGACCTTCATGGAGAATTTTCCTATTACTGATACAAGAAATCAGTTTGTACTTGAGTTTTTAGATTATTTTGTTGACCCTTCTCGTTATTCTATTCAAGAATGTATCGAAAGAGGATTAACATATAGTGTTCCCTTAAAGGCCAGGTTAAAATTATATTGTACCGATCCAGAGCACGAAGATTTTGAAACTATTGTACAAGACGTTTATTTAGGAACTATTCCTTACATGACTCCCAGTGGTACTTTTGTTATCAATGGAGCAGAGCGTGTAGTAGTTTCTCAATTACACCGTTCACCAGGGGTGTTTTTCGGACAATCGTTCCACGTTAATGGGACTAAACTATATTCTGCCCGTGTAATTCCTTACAAAGGTTCTTGGATTGAGTTTGCTACAGACATTAATAATGTGATGTATGCTTACATTGACAGAAAGAAAAAATTACCTGTTACTACTTTATTCAGAGCCATTGGTTTTGAAAAAGATAAAGATATTCTTGAAATTTTTGATTTAGCGGAAGAAATAAAAATCTCTAAATCAGGATTAAAAAAATATGTTGATAGAAAATTAGCCGCTCGTGTTTTAAAAACATGGCATGAAGACTTCGTTGACGAAGATACTGGCGAAGTTGTTTCTATTGAGCGTAACGAAATCATTTTAGATAGAGATACCATTATAGATAAGGATAACATTGAAACCATTTTGGATTCAGGTGTTAAATCTATCTTATTACATAAAATTGATAACAACCAAGCGGATTATCAGATTATTCACAATACGTTACAAAAGGATCCTACCAACTCTGAAAAAGAGGCAGTAGAATACATTTACAGACAGTTACGTAATGCAGAACCACCTGATGAAGATACCGCTCGTGGTATTATTGATAAATTATTCTTTTCGGATCAACGTTATAACTTAGGTGAAGTTGGTCGTTATAGAATGAATAAAAAATTAGGTTTAGATAGTTCTGTAACTAGTTTAGTTTTAACTAAAGAGGATATTATAACTATTGTTAAGTTTTTAATTGAATTAATTAACTCAAAAGAGGAAATTGATGATATTGACCACTTATCAAACAGACGTGTAAGAACAGTTGGAGAACAATTGTCTTCTCAATTTGGTGTAGGTCTTTCTCGTATGGCAAGAACTATTCGTGAAAGAATGAATGTTCGTGATAATGAGGTGTTTACTCCTATTGATTTGATTAATGCAAAAACAGTTTCGTCTGTAATTAACTCATTCTTTGGTACCAATCAGTTATCTCAGTTCATGGATCAAACCAATCCATTGGCAGAGATTACACATAAAAGAAGATTATCAGCCTTAGGGCCAGGAGGTTTATCAAGAGAGCGTGCTGGATTCGAGGTACGTGACGTTCACTATACCCACTACGGTAGATTGTGTCCGATTGAAACTCCAGAGGGACCAAACATTGGTTTGATTTCTTCATTAAGTGTTTATGCCAAAGTTAATGGTATGGGATTCATTGAAACACCATATCGTAAAGTTCAAAATGGGGTTGTTAATTTATCTGAAACACCTATTTATTTAAGTGCAGAAGAAGAAGAAGGAAAATTAATTGCTCAGGCAAATATTCCTTTAGATAAAGCGGGTAAAGTGTTGTCTGAAAAGGTAACTGCTCGTGAAGAAGGAGATTTCCCAGTAGTTGATCCAACAGCGATACACTATACCGATGTTGCGCCTAATCAAATTGCGTCTATTTCGGCTTCATTAATTCCTTTCTTGGAACATGATGATGCGAACCGTGCATTGATGGGATCTAACATGATGCGTCAGGCGTTACCATTATTACGTCCTGAAGCTCCAATTGTAGGTACTGGTTTAGAGCGTCAAGTAGCTTCTGATTCTAGAGTATTAATTAATGCAGAAGGAGAAGGAGTTGTTCAGTACGTAGATGCTAATGAAATTATCATTAAATACGATAGAACAGAAAGAGAAGCTTTAGTAAGTTTTGAGTCTGATGAAAAAGTTTATAGACTGGTTAAATTCAGAAAAACGAACCAAAGTTCAAACATCAACTTAAAGCCAATCGTTCGTAAAGGAGATAGAGTAACTAAAGGACAAGTATTGTGTGAAGGTTATGCTACTCAAAACGGAGAATTAGCTTTAGGAAGAAATATGAAAGTAGCCTTTATGCCTTGGAAAGGGTATAACTTTGAGGATGCGATTGTAATTTCTGAAAAAGTAGTTCGTGACGATATTTTTACCTCTATTCACATTGATGATTATTCATTAGAAGTTCGTGATACTAAACTAGGTGTAGAAGAGTTAACTAACGATATTCCAAACGTTAGTGAAGAAGCGACTAAAGATTTAGATGAAAATGGTATGATTAGAATTGGAGCAGAGGTTAAACCTGGCGACATTTTAATCGGAAAGATTACTCCAAAAGGAGAGTCTGATCCAACACCAGAAGAAAAATTATTAAGAGCAATCTTTGGAGATAAAGCAGGAGACGTTAAAGATGCTTCATTAAAAGCATCACCTTCGTTGCATGGTGTGGTAATTGACAAAAAATTATTCACCAGAGCAGTTAAGGATAAACGTAAGAAAACTAAAGAAAAAGAAGAAATTGCTTACGTTGAAACTCAATTTGAGGTAAAATTCAATGAATTAAAAGAAGTATTGATTGAAAAGTTAGCTTCTTTAGTTGTTGGAAAAACCGCTCAAGGAGTATTAAACGACTTAGGTGAAGAAATTTTCCCTAAAGGAAAAAAATTCACACAAAAAATGTTGTACTCTGTTGAAGATTACGCTCATTTAAATAACTGTGTTTGGACAACAGATGATTCCATCAATAGTATGATTGATGATATTGTTCACAACTACAAAATTAAATTGAACGATTTACAAGGAGCATTACGTCGCGAGAAATTTACTATTACTGTTGGGGATGAATTACCAGTAGGTATTTTAAAACTAGCTAAAGTTTATGTTGCTAAAAAACGTAAACTAAAAGTAGGGGATAAAATGGCAGGACGTCACGGTAACAAAGGTATTGTTGCTAAGATTGTTCGTGCAGAAGATATGCCATTCTTAGAAGACGGTACACCAGTAGACATCGTATTGAATCCACTTGGGGTACCTTCACGTATGAACATTGGTCAGATTTATGAAACTGTTCTAGGATGGGCAGGTCAAAAATTAGGTAAAAAGTTTGCTACTCCAATTTTTGATGGAGCTACTTTAGATCAAATTAATCAATTCACTGACGAAGCGGGAGTTCCAAGATTTGGACACACACACTTATACGATGGTGGAACAGGAGAAAGATTTGATCAAGCGGCTACAGTTGGGGTAATTTACATGCTTAAATTAGGCCACATGGTTGACGATAAAATGCATACTCGTTCAATAGGACCATACTCTTTAATTACTCAACAACCATTAGGAGGTAAAGCTCAATTTGGAGGTCAGCGTTTTGGAGAGATGGAGGTTTGGGCTCTAGAAGCTTATGGTGCTTCAAGTACATTAAGAGAAATACTTACTGTAAAATCAGATGATGTGAATGGTAGAGCCAAAACTTACGAGGCAATCGTAAAAGGCGAAACGATGCCAGAACCTGGTTTACCAGAATCATTTAATGTATTGTTGCATGAGTTAAAAGGACTTGCATTAGACGTTAGATTAGAGGAATAAGGTAAAGGAGGTGACTTTAGTTGCCTCCTTATTATAAAAATAATTTTGTTTACTCAGAATATCATGGCTAGAATCAACGATAATATCCCACAAAAAAAGTTTAATAAAATCACTATTGGTTTAGCTTCTCCAGAGTCTATTTTATCAGAATCTAGGGGTGAAGTTTTAAAACCAGAAACCATTAATTACCGTACACACCGTCCGGAGCGTGATGGTTTATTCTGCGAGCGTATATTCGGACCTGTAAAAGATTACGAATGTGCTTGTGGTAAATATAAAAGAATACGATACAAAGGAATTGTTTGTGACCGTTGTGGAGTAGAAGTTACCGAGAAAAAAGTACGTAGAGACAGAGTAGGACACATCAACTTAGTAGTTCCTGTGGCTCACATTTGGTATTTCCGTTCATTACCTAATAAAATAGGTTACCTATTAGGATTGTCATCTAAGAAATTAGATATGATCATCTATTATGAGCGTTATGTGGTTATTCAACCAGGTATTGCAAAAGGTCCAGATGGAGCTGAATTACAAAAATTAGATTTCTTAACCGAAGAAGAATATTTAAATATTTTAGATAGTCTTCCTATGGAGAATCAATATTTAGACGATCACGATCCAAACAAATTTGTAGCCAAAATGGGTGCAGAATGTTTGATGGATTTATTGGCTAGAATTGATTTAGAGCAATTGTCTTACGAATTACGTGCGGCTGCTAATAACGAATCTTCTAAACAACGTAAAACAGAAGCGTTAAAACGTTTACAAGTTGTAGAATCTATTCGTGGATCAAATGAATACAAAGAGAATCGTCCAGAATGGATGATTTTAAAAGTAATACCAGTTATTCCGCCAGAATTACGTCCATTAGTGCCACTAGATGGTGGTCGTTTTGCGACTTCTGATTTGAATGACTTATACAGAAGAGTAATCATTAGAAACAATCGTTTAAAACGTTTGGTTGATATTAAAGCTCCAGAGGTGATTTTACGTAACGAAAAACGTATGCTTCAAGAGTCTGTAGATTCATTATTTGATAATACAAGAAAAGCTTCTTCAGTTAAAACAGAATCAGCTAGACCATTAAAATCTTTATCAGATTCATTAAAAGGTAAACAAGGTCGTTTCCGTCAAAACTTATTAGGTAAACGTGTGGATTATTCTGCTCGTTCGGTAATTGTTGTTGGGCCTGAAATGAAATTGTTTGAATGTGGATTGCCAAAAGATATGGCTGCTGAGTTATACAAACCATTTATCGTTCGTAAGTTAATTGAGCGTGGAATTGTAAAAACAGTTAAATCTGCTAAAAAAATCATCGATAAAAAAGAACCAGTAGTTTGGGATATTCTAGAGAATATTATTAAAGGACATCCTGTATTACTGAATCGTGCTCCTACTTTGCACCGTTTAGGTATTCAAGCATTTCAACCAAAATTAATCGAAGGAAAAGCAATCCAATTACACCCATTAGTTTGTACGGCGTTTAACGCGGATTTTGATGGGGATCAAATGGCGGTACATTTACCTTTAGGACCAGAGGCTATTTTAGAATCACAATTATTAATGTTGGCTTCTCATAATATCCTTAACCCTGCGAACGGTTCACCAATTACGGTACCTTCTCAGGACATGGTTTTGGGCTTGTATTATATGACCAAAGAAAGAGTTTCAACTCCAGAGGTGAAAATCAAAGGAGAAGGATTGACTTTCTATTCTGCAGAAGAAGTAAATATTGCTTTCAATGAAGGTAAATTAGACTTAAATGCTTCTATAAAAATTAGAGCAAAAGATTATAATGAAAATGGAGAGTTGGTTTACCAAATTATAAAATCAACTACAGGTAGAGTTTTATTTAATGAAGTTGTTCCAGAAAAAGCAGGTTACATTAACGAGATTCTAACTAAAAAGAATTTAAGAGATATTATTGGTAGAATTTTAGAGGTAACAGATGTTCCTACTACTGCCGAATTCTTGGACAACATCAAAAACATGGGATTCAAATTCGCTTTCAAAGGAGGTTTGTCTTTCAGTTTAGGAGATATCGTTATTCCAGAAGAAAAAACAAAATTAATTGCTGATGCAAATACTCAGGTAGAAGGCGTTATGGTAAACTATAACATGGGTCTTATTACCAACAATGAGCGTTATAATCAAGTAATTGATATCTGGACTTCAACCAATGCTGTTTTAACCGAGTTGTCTATGAAGCGTATTCGCGAGGACAAACAAGGATTCAACTCGGTATATATGATGTTGGATTCAGGAGCAAGGGGTTCAAAAGAACAAATTCGTCAGTTAACAGGTATGCGTGGTTTGATGGCTAAGCCTAAAAAATCAACTGCTGGTGGTGGTGAAATTATTGAAAACCCGATTCTTTCTAACTTTAAGGAAGGTCTTTCTATTCTTGAGTACTTTATCTCTACTCACGGTGCTCGTAAAGGTCTTGCGGATACGGCTTTGAAAACGGCTGATGCTGGATACTTAACGAGAAGATTACATGACGTTTCTCAAGAT
>DLGW01000016.1:0-11036 GCA_002482885.1 Flavobacteriaceae bacterium UBA7684
TAAAACGTGAACAAAATCTGGAACGATATAATCTAACAAACGTTGGTAGTGCGTAATTACAATAACCGCGTTTTTATCACTTTTTAATTTATTCACTCCGTTGGCTACAATTCTAAGCGCATCGATATCTAATCCTGAATCCGTTTCATCTAAAATAGCTACTTTAGGTTCTAACATCGCCATTTGAAAAATCTCATTACGTTTTTTCTCTCCTCCAGAAAAACCTTCGTTTAACGAACGAGACAAAAACTTACGATCGATTTCTAATAATTCTGATTTTTCACGAATCAACTTTAACATTTCGTTCGCAGGCATTTCTTCTTTGCCATTCGCCTTACGGGTTTCGTTAATGGCCGTTTTCATAAAATTTGTTACCGATACTCCTGGGATTTCTACTGGGTATTGAAACGATAAAAAGATGCCTTTGTGCGCTCTTTCTTCGGGTGCTAATTCCGCCAAATCTTCTCCATCAAGAATCACTTCTCCTTCAGTAACTTCATAGTTTTCATTACCTGCAATTACCGCCGAAAGCGTACTTTTTCCAGAACCATTAGGCCCCATTATAGCATGAACTTCTCCTGCTTTTACTTCAAGATTAATTCCTTTTAAGATGTCTTTATCTTCAACTTTTGCGTGTAAGTTTTTTATCTGTAACATTTTCTAATTATGTTTTTATCTTAATTTATAATTACCCTACTGAACCCTCCAACGAAATCTCTAACAACTTTTGAGCTTCTACCGCAAATTCCATAGGTAATTTGTTTAAAACGTCTTTACTGAAACCATTCACGATTAAAGCGATGGCTTTTTCAGTTGGGATGCCTCGTTGGTTGCAATAAAAAACTTGATCTTCTCCGATTTTACTCGTGGTAGCTTCGTGTTCTATTTTGGCTGTTGGATTTTTAGATTCGATGTAAGGAAAAGTATGTGCACCACAATTGTTGCCCATTAATAACGAATCACATTGTGAAAAATTACGAGCGTTTTCGGCTCTGGCACTTATTTGTACCAATCCTCGATAACTGTTTTGTGATTTTCCTGCAGAAATTCCTTTTGAAATAATGGTTGATTTGGTATTTTTTCCTAAATGAATCATTTTGGTTCCGGTATCGGCTTGTTGGTGATTATTGGTCACCGCTATGGAATAAAATTCCCCAATGGAGTTATCTCCTTTTAAAACTACTGAAGGATATTTCCAAGTAATTGCCGAACCTGTTTCTACTTGTGTCCAAGATATTTTGGCATTTTTTTCGCACAATCCGCGTTTGGTCACAAAATTATACACCCCACCTTTTCCTTCTTTGTTGCCTGGATACCAGTTTTGTACGGTGGAATATTTAATCTCTGCGTCTTTAAGTGCGATTAATTCTACTACCGCAGCATGCAATTGATTTTCATCACGGCTTGGTGCAGTACATCCTTCTAAGTAACTTACATAACTACCTTCGTCGGCAATTAATAAAGTTCTTTCGAATTGTCCGGTTCCTGCTTGATTGATTCTAAAATAAGTAGATAATTCCATTGGGCAACGCACGCCTTTTGGGATATAACAAAAACTACCGTCAGAAAAAACTGCCGAATTTAAAGCCGCATAAAAGTTATCTTTTTGAGGAACTACTGTACCTAAATGTTTTTGCACCAAATCGGGATATTCACGAATAGCTTCGGAAATACTCATAAAAATAATGCCTTTTTCCGCCAATGTTTTTTTGAATGTTGTAGCTACCGAAACGGAATCCACTACAATATCCATCGCCACATTATTCATCTTTTTTTGTTCGTCAATGGAAATCCCTAACTTTTTATACATGGCTAAAAGTTCAGGATCTACATCGTCTAATGTTTTATTCGGATCGGCTTTTTTAGGTGCAGAGTAATATGAAATCGCTTGAAAATCAGGTTTTTCATACTTAACATTTGCCCATTCAGGTTCTGTCATTTCTTTCCAAGCTCTGAAGGCTTCAATACGCCAATTGGTCATCCACTCAGGCTCTTCTTTTTTCTTAGAAATCGCTCGAACAATGTCTTCATTTAAACCAATAGGAAAAGTTTCCGAATCTAATTCAGTATAAAATCCGTATTCGTATTCTTTATTTTCTAAATCGACTTTTAAGTCGTCTTCGGTATATTTGCTCATTTTAAATTAAAAGATTGAAAGATTTAAAGTGAAAAACTTTCCCCGCATCCACAGGTTCTGTTCGCATTCGGATTATTGAACACAAATCCTTTTCCGTTTAATCCTCCAGAAAATTCTAAGATGGTGCCGGCTAAATACAAAAAACTCTTTTTTTCTACGGCAATTTTAACCTGATTATCTTCGAAAACTTTATCGCCTTCGCTAATCTCTTTATCGAATTTTAATTCATAGGACAAACCTGAGCAACCCCCACTTTTTACGCCTACTCGAACGTAATCTTTGGACGCATCAAAACCATCGTCTTTCATCATTTCGACGATTTTTTTACTTGCTGTATCGGACACTTTAATCATGGCTTATATTGATTTTGTCTAAATTAACTCACAAATATAGGCACATATACTACCGATTAACAAGCTATGAGTATAGAATTTAACAATAACCTAATAAGAACTCATGGGATTTACTTATTCTTTAAATCATTTAGGGCGTACTGCTAGATACTTGCAACACTTTACCATTATAAAACTGATTTCCAGTTAAAGCAAAATTAGCAATATAACTTGCCATGTCTGTTGCCGAAATATTGGCTTGATATCCTGGGAAAGCTTCTTCGAGCATTTCGGTTTGTACGGCTCCTAAAGCGAGCACATTAAAAGCGATGCCTTTTTCTTTGTATTCTTCGGCCAATAATTCCGACAAGGTAATCACAGCGCCTTTACTAGAGCTATAAGCCGCTAAGCCCGCAAACTTTAAACTGCCTTGAATGCCTCCCATACTACTGATGGTTACCACATGACTGCCTTTGCTTAAGTAAGGAATTATGGATTGGGTAAGTGTAGCTAAGGCAAAAACATTAATCTTGTATACATATTCAAAGTCTGCAACTGACAAACTTTCAAAAGGCTTATTAATAAGTGCTCCAGCATTGTGAATGAGTACATCTACTTTTTTCCAAGTTTGTTGAATAAATGTGGTTACACTTTCAAAATCTTCTTCCTGACTTAAATCTACAGACAAACAAGTGATTTGTGAATGATCTATAAGTGCTTGTGGAATTTTTCTGGAAATCGCTAAAATTTGATGTCCTTGATTGGCCAATTGTAAAGCCATTTCGTATCCTATTCCACGGCTAGTTCCTGTAATGATGATATTTTTCATAATATTCATTTATGCTAAAAAAGCTGTTCAAATTTAGTTCGAACAGCTTTTTGATAATTTTATTTTTGAAACGATTATACGTTAGCCGCTAACCAATCTCCTACTTCTTTAGTTCCGTAAGCTTTTCCGCCATCAGCTAAATCTTCGGTTACAATTCCTGCGTTTAAGGCTTTATTTACCGCTTCTCTGATGGCTGCACCTTCTTCTAATAAACCAAAGTTTTCAAACATCATGGCTGCAGATAAAACGGTTGCCATTGGATTAGCAATATTTAAACCTGTGGCTTGTGGGTAAGAACCGTGAATTGGCTCAAATAAACCAATTTTAGACCCTAATGAAGCTGATGGCATCAATCCCATAGAACCTGAAATTACAGAAGCCTCATCTGTTAAAATATCTCCAAATAAGTTTTCGGTAATTAATACATCGTAAGAATTTGGCCATTGTACCAAACGCATAGCAACAGCATCAACAAACTCATAACTTACGGTTACTTCTGGATAATCTTTTTCCATCGCTTGTACGGTTTCTCTCCACAAACGTGATGTTTCCAGTACGTTGGCTTTATCTACACAACATAATTTTTTTGAACGGGTCATGGCTAATTCAAATCCTTTTTTAGCCAAACGTTGTACTTCTTCACGAGTGTAAACACAATTGTCAAAAGCAGTCTCTCCGTTGTCTCTTCTTCCTTTTTCTCCGAAATAAATACCACCAGTTAATTCTCTTAAGAAAACTAAATCTGTACCTTCAATACGTTCTCTTTTTAATGGAGATTTATCTAATAATGATGGAAAGGTAAAGGTTGGACGTACGTTAGCAAACAAACCTAATTTTTTACGCATTTTTAGTAATCCTTGCTCAGGACGTACTGTTGCTTTAGGGTCATTATCATATTTTGGATGTCCGATAGCACCAAATAAAACTGCATCGGCAGCCATACAAATTTCATGTGTTTCGTCTGGATAAGGTTCCCCTACCGCATCAATCGCACAAGCTCCTGTTAAAGCAGGAGTCCAAGTGATTTCGTGGTTAAATTTTTTTGCAATGGCGTCAGATACTTTTACAGCCTGATCAATTACTTCTGGTCCAATTCCGTCACCAGCTAAAAGAGCTATTTTTAATTTCATCGGTATGATTTATAGTGTGTTATATAATATTCAACATTTTTTGCGTGGCTTTAATCGCTGCAACGGTTTGATCGGAATCTAACCCACGGGTTTTAAATTCTTTACCATTATGTATCCAGGTAATAATAGTTTCGCATAATGCGTCAGAGCTACTTCCTGGAGGTATGCGCACCGCATAATCGGTTAACTTAGGTAGTTCTATTTTTTTAGTTTTGTATATTTTTCTAAGGGCAGTCATAAAGGCATCATATTGCCCATCACCTTGTGCATTTTCTTCAAAAACTTCCCCATTTATAGTTACACTAATACTTGAAGAGGGTCTTAATCCTTTAGAATGCATCAATACATAAGAATTTACAGTCACTTTCTCTTCGATAGTACCACTATCCAACACATCAGAAATAATGTAAGGCAAATCTTCTTTGGTAACAGTTTCTTTTCGGTCGCCCAATTCAATAATGCGTTGGGTTACTTTTTTTAAATCTTCTTGCGATAATTGTAAACCTAGTTCTTGTAAATTCTTTTCAATATTAGCTTTACCAGAAGTTTTACCTAAAGCATATTTTCTTTTACGACCAAAACGTTCGGGTAATAAATCATTAAAATATAAATTGTTTTTATTGTCTCCATCAGCATGGATTCCAGCAGTTTGCGTAAAAACATTGTCGCCAATAATCGGTTTATTAGCAGGTATTCTATATCCTGTAAAAGTTTCAACTAGTTTACTTACCTTATATAATGACGATTCTTTAACAGAAATTTGTACTTCGGGTAAAAAATCATGAATAACTGCCACGGCACTTGAAAGAGGCGCATTCCCTGCACGTTCTCCCATCCCATTAACCGTTAAATGTAGTCCGTCAACTCCTGCTTTTACTGCTTCTAATACATTAGCGATACTTAAATCATAATCATTATGAGCATGGAAATCAAAATGAGTATTAGGATATCTTTTTTTGGTTTCTGCAATAAATGTTACGGTTTCAGAAGGAATTAAAACCCCTAAAGTATCCGGTAACAAGATTCTGCGAATTGGTTGTTGAGTTAAAAAGTCTAAAAATTGAAATACGTATTCTGGAGAATTTTTCATTCCATTACTCCAATCTTCTAAATACACATTGGTTTCAATACCTGCTTTTTGAGCTAATGCGATATTTTCAGCTATTTCTGAAAAATGCTGTTCTGGTGTTTTTTTTAATTGATGGGTTAAGTGGTTTAAAGAACCTTTAGTAAGCAAGTTTTGAACTTGGGCTCCTGCTTTTTTCATCCAATCGATAGAGATTCCTCCATCCACGAAGGTGAGCACTTCCACTTTGCCGATATAGCCTTTTTCGTTAGCCCAATCGGTGATGCCTTTTACGGCTTGAAATTCTCCTTCAGACACACGTGCCGAAGCGATTTCAATTCTATCAATGTGTAATTCTTCTAAGAGTAGTTGTGCAATGGTTAACTTTTCAGCAGCCGAAAATGACACGCCCGAAGTTTGTTCTCCGTCGCGCAAGGTCGTATCCATGATTTCAATTTTCTTTCTTTCCATTACCTTATTTACTAATGAATTTAGTATGCAAAACCGCGAAGAAAACAAAAGTCTTCTTCACGGTTATTTAAAATGTTGTTTTGTATTAAACAGGAAGTGACTTAGAAAACTCTTGAATTTCAGATTTGATATTCAATAAATAATCAATATCATCAAAACCATTCACCATGTTTTCTTTTTTGTAACCACTGATGTCAAAACTTTCTTTTTCGCCAGTAGCTACTAATGTAATCGTTTGCTCAGGTAAGTTTACTTCTAATTCAGCTTTTGGATCAGCTTCGATGGCTCTAAAAATTTTCTCGGCAAATTCAGCACTTACTTGAACAGGTAAAACACCAATATTCAAACAGTTGTTTCTGAAAATATCTGCAAAGAAACTGGATACCACACAACGAAATCCGTAATCGTAAATTGCCCAAGCCGCGTGTTCTCTGGAAGAACCTGAACCGAAGTTTTTACCACCCACTAATATTTTTCCACTGTAGGTAGAGTTGTTTAACACAAATGATTCTTTTGGAGTTCCGTCTGGATTGTATCTCCAATCACGGAATAAATTATCTCCGAAACCTGTACGCTCAGTAGCTTTTAAGAAACGAGCTGGTATAATTTGATCGGTATCCACATTTTCTATAGGCAATGGAACCGCACTACTTTTTAACACTGTAAATTTATCGTATGCCATGTTTTTAGATTTTAGATTTTAGATTTTAGACTCTAGATTTTAGACTTTTAATACTTAAAATAGAGAGTCAAAAACTTGATTTTATTGATTTATAACTTCAAAAGACATCGTAAAAAACTTTTGACTTTTGACTTTACAACTTTATGACTAATTTTTACATTAACTCTCTTGGGTCAGTCAACACCCCTGTTACCGCTGCTGCGGCTGCCATATAAGGGCTAGCCAATAACGTGCGTGATCCAGGACCTTGACGACCTTCAAAGTTTCTATTAGAGGTACTAACCGCATATTTACCTGCAGGAACTTTATCGTCGTTCATCGCTAAACAAGCAGAACAACCTGGCTGTCTTAATACAAAACCAGCCTCAGTTAATATATCTAAAATACCTTCTTCTTTAATTTGAGCTTCAACTACATGTGAACCTGGCACTAACCAAGCAGTAACGTTATCGGCCTTTTTACGACCTTTTACTACAGAAGCGAAGGCTCTAAAGTCTTCGATACGTCCGTTGGTACAACTTCCTAAGAAAACATAGTCAATCTTTTTACCAATCATAGGCTCATTTTCATGGAATCCCATATAACCTAATGATTTTTCGTAGGTAGCAGCACCGCCTTCAACTTCTTGAGCGGTTGGTATACTTTTAGAAATACCAATACCCATACCCGGATTCGTTCCGTAAGTAATCATCGGCTCTATTTCAGAAGCACTATATGTAAATTCTTTATCAAAAGTTGCGTCAGCATCAGTTTTTAAAGTTTTCCAGTATGCCAAAGCTTTATCCCAAGCTTCGCCTTTTGGAGCATATAAACGTCCTTTTAAATAATTGAAAGTAGTTTCATCTGGAGCAATCATTCCGCCACGTGCACCCATCTCAATACTTAAATTACAAACGGTCATACGACCTTCCATAGTCATGTTTTCAAAAACATCACCGGCGTATTCTACAAAATAACCTGTAGCACCAGAAGTAGTTAATTTTGCGATGATGAAAAGTGCAACATCTTTAGGAGTAACTCCTTTACCCAATTGCCCATTAATGTTAATGCGCATTTTTTTAGGTTTTGGTTGCATGATACATTGTGAACTCAATACCATTTCAACTTCTGAAGTTCCAATACCAAAGGCAATGGCTCCAAAAGCACCATGAGTTGAAGTGTGAGAATCTCCACATACAATAGTAAAACCAGGTAAGGTAATTCCGTTTTCAGGACCTACTACGTGAACAATACCATTTTTTGGATTTCCTAAGCCCCAGTGACTAATTCCGTATTCGTTAGAATTTTGCTCTAATGCTTTTAGTTGATTGGCCGATAACGGATCCTCAACTGGTAAGTGCTGGTTAATGGTAGGTGTGTTGTGATCGGCAGTTGCAAAAGTTCTTTCTGGAAATAAAACTTTAGCTCCTCTACCTTTTAAACCCAAAAAAGCTACCGGGCTGGTAACCTCGTGAATAAAATGACGATCAATGAAAAACACATCTGGTCCATCTTGTATTTTACGTACCACATGCGAATCCCATACTTTGTCAAACAATGTTTTACTCATTTTTATATGTTTTGATTTGATAATTTAACTTAACCTATTAAAAATTAGGTCGCAAAGCCTGCAAATTTAAAAAAAGAAATACACATAGTGCTATAATTAGCCCACTATGTGTAATTATATGTTTATAAATTATTTCTATTGCTTTGGGACTTACTATCTAAATTCCAAATTGATTAAAGTGGTGATCTAAATGTTTATAGAACATATTGCTCCATTCTTTTGCGGTTAAAACCCCGAAAGAAACACTTTCCTTTCCTTCAAAATAGGCAACTCCTTTAGCTTCTGTTTCTTTAATATAATTGATAAGAATCTGTTTTTCTTTTTCGAAATCTCTTTGATCCGGAATGATAAAATAAGGAGCCGTTTGGGAACTCTTTTTATAAGGAACTTCGTTGACCACACCATTCTTTACAAAGGTTTTTAGTAACCACTTGGCGAAGAAATTATTTTTCACTGGCAAATTACCATAAGCCACATGATAAGAAACATTTACATGCGCCAACATTTGAGCCGCATTCATTTTTCCCCATAAAGGTTGTGTTTGCGGAGTTAACTTTTCTAATCTATTTAAAACCTGAGCTGTGGTTGCAACGTCAAATACCGAAGGATAAGCCATGTTTGTATTTTTTAAAATCCTAAAATCAATTTTGCTAAACTAAAATAGATTAAAATCCCCATGATGTCATTACTGGTAGTAATAAACGGCCCTGTTGCTAAAGCGGGATCAATACCGTATTTGTTTAACACAAAAGGAATAAAAGTTCCTACTAAAGAGGCCATAATAATTACCGACAACAAAGAAATGGTAATTGTAATTCCTATTTCTGGACTTACTCCTAAAAGTAAATAAGAGCCCACAAATAATATGACAGATAAAATAAGACCATTTAATAAACTTAAAGACAATTCTTTGGCTAACCTTTGAAATAAAGAACCACTAATGGAATCATTTGCCAAACCTTGTATAATAATCGCTGAAGACTGTACCCCAACGTTTCCTGCCATTGCAGCAATTAATGGAGTAAAAAAGAACAACTCCTTAAAATTACTTAAAGCATCTTCGAAACCACCTAAAACAGTTACACTAACAAAACCTCCTAGTAACGCCAATACCAACCAAGGTAAACGCGCTCGAGTCAATTCTAAAATACTATCATCGGCTTCTACGTCTTGAGAGATACCCGCTGCCAACTGGTAATCCTTATCGGCTTCTTCTTTAATTACATCTACAATGTCATCGATGGTGATTCTACCAACCAATCTTCCCATTTCATCCACCACAGGAATGGCTTCCAAATCGTATTTTTGCATCACACGAGCTACTTCTGTTTCATGAGTATCTACGCGCACATAATCTACTCTTTTGATATAAACATCGTGTATAGGTGTTCTAACAGAGGTAGACAACAAGTCTTTTAAAGATAATCTCCCTTTTAATCGATTTTCATCATCTACTACATAAATAGAATGAACTCGTTGTATGTTTTCGGCCTGTACCCGCATTTCTTTTACACAAGTAAGTACATTCCAATTTTCGTTGACTTTTACCAATTCTTTTCCCATTAATCCCCCAGCCGTATGCTCATCGTAACGCAAAAGTTCTACGATGTCTTTGGCGTGTTCAACGTCTTCTAACTCAGAAATTACTTCTTCTTTTTTATCCTGAGAAAGCTCCGCAATAATATCGGCCGCATCATCGGTGTCTAACTCATCTAATTCTTCGGCAATTTCTTTCGGGGAAAGTTTTCCTAGAATGGCTTCACGAACATCTTCATCTAATTCTAATAGAATTTCCGCCGTGGTTTCACTATCTAAAATTCTAAAAATATAAACAGCTTCGTCGAAATCTAATTCTTCTAAAATTTCAGCAATATCAGCGTGATGCAAATCTTTTAATAACAGCTCTAACTGTTCATCTTCTTTTTGAGAAATGAACTGTTGAATTTCCAGAAGGAATTCTTCTGTTATTTTAAATTGATGTTGCATGTGGCGTTACTTTTTGGGTAAGCTGTATAAATTGTTCAACGCTAAGTTGTTCTGGTCGCAAATCTAGCAATTTATCTGCTTTAAAATCTTCGGGGATTTCCAAACTTTTTAAACTATTTCGTAAAGTTTTTCTGCGTTGATTAAAGGCTGTTTTTACTACCGTAAAAAATAGTTTTTCGTCGCAGGGTAAGGTAAAATTTTCTTTACGAGTTAATCGCAAAACGCCTGATTTTACCCTAGGTGGCGGAGTAAAAACATGCTCATCTACAGTAAATAAATATTCTGCATGATAAAAAGCTTGTGCCAAAACAGATAAAATACCATATACCTTACTACCGCTTTTAGCGCAAATTCTTTCAGCCACTTCTTTTTGAAACATGCCCGAAAATTCTGGCACTTGAATTCTGTTTTCTAAGGCTCTAAAGACAATTTGTGTAGAGATATTGTAGGGGAAATTTCCAATAATTGCGTAGGGTTCTTGCCCAAAAATTTCTTTAAAATCATATTTTAAAAAATCTTTAGCGATGATTCTTTCCGACAAATTCAAATAATGGGTTTTTAGGTAATCCACCGACTCCCTGTCAATTTCCACCACATAAGTTTTTACAGGTTTCTTTAAAAGATATTTGGTTAACACCCCCATACCTGGACCAATCTCTAAAACGGTGTTATAACCCTTTAAAGATAAAGTATCAGCGATGCGTTCAGCAATGCTTTCGTCATTCAAAAAGTGCTGCCCTAAAAATTTCTTTGCTTTTACTTTTTCCATTTGTTTTGGGTTCTAGGTCTTGGTTTTGGGTGTTATTTCTTATCTTTAAATCTTATAAATTTTTCTCAAATCTCAAATCTCAAAT
>DLGW01000016.1:11110-436562 GCA_002482885.1 Flavobacteriaceae bacterium UBA7684
AATCTCAAATCTCAAATCTCAAAAGACCAAAGACCTAAAACCTAAAACCCAATACCAAACACCTAAATTAATGCTCACTAATAATCTCTAACTCGGTTCTGAATTGCAATATTTTATCGGCAAATAATGCTGCTGATTCTTGTCGTAATCTTGGGGCATCTTCTAAATAATACCTATCTAACAATTCTTTAGAACTGGTATAATATTGTACCGAAAAAGTAATAGAATCAGGATCTTGATCATCTAAAACTCTAACCATGCGGGCATTAAAAAACTTTCCGGTATTTAACATGGCAGGAATGTGTGTTTTTTGCATCCAATCCAACCAATCTTGATACACTTTAATATCAATACAAGAGGTAACATTATATATAATCATATGTTATAAATCTAAAACCTATTTTTTATTCAGGCGTAAATATAAGGTAAGGATATCACAACCAAAAGGTTAAGATTGTTTATCTCCTCTGAGTTGCCTAAAACGCATTTGCGTCTCGTTAAAATAAATGCTGTCGGCATGTTCCAAGATGACTTTTTCAAAATACAATTGTGCTTTTTCGGGCAATAGCATTTGTTCATAAATCAGTGCAGAAAAAAACAACGCTTCGTCGGTGTAAATACTTTCAGGATATTTTTCAATTATTTTTTGATATTGTACCAAAGCCAACTCTTTTTCTTGAAATTGCTCATGAATTTTACCCAATCTGATGTAAGCGGTTTCCACCATAGGGTCGTCGGAATAATTAACAATGATGTCGCTTAACAACTGTTTTGCCTGAGGATATTTTTTTTGATACAAATTAAAATCTGCCAACGCCATCTTTTTTAAAGCGACCTGTGTACTATCGTTTTGAATGTGGTCATTGATTAACAAAAACAATTCTAAGGCATCGTTGGCAATTAATTGCGAAGCAGACGACTTCAGCACTTTTAATTGTTTTAACGCCCAATCAAAATCACCCTTGTAGTAACTGGTTTTAGCCACGCGCAAAGAGGCCTCGTGCCCTAACGCATCATTTTTTAAATCCAATTCCGTTTGCGCATAATACACCAAAGCCTGATTGAATTTTTCTTGATACACCAAAATATCCGCCAACTCCATTTTAACCCGAGCTTGTTGATGAACATCTAAAGGCAAAGTCAATATTTTTTTTAATTGCTCAACAGCGGTGTCGGGTTGTTGCAGGTTAAACGCATAAAATCGGGCCTGTAATAATTGTAAGTCTAAGGTTTTATTACTGAGTCCAAAAGATTGTAAAATTTGCTCTAGATTACTTTTAAAAACAGCATAATCCTTAGGGGTTAATTTTTGAAGTTCGTTTTCTAATAAATACTGCTGTAAGGAAAGTCTTAAATCGTCAGAAATAATTTGATCTAAAATAAAAGCGGCAATTTCTTTAGCGGCATCATCATCGTTTTCATCAATAGCCAAATGCACTAAATCTACAATTTCACCGAATAAATCTGGATTTTGCCTAACCACAGCTTTTAACTGCGTAAAGGATTTGCCAAATTCTTTATTTTGAATGTAATACCACGACAAAAATTGATTCCAAAAATAATGAGGTTGTTTTTGAGCCCGAACCAATAAACTTTTTCTTAATTGATTTTTAAAAACCTCGTTAACGTCTTCTTGTAAATACCTAGACAAATGATATTGTACTGCCGATAATCGTTCTGGTTTTTGATAGGCTTCTTGCAAAAAATGTTCAGTCATTTTTTCTAAATCACCCAACTGCCCGTAAATCAAAGCCATGTTATAATCAAAATTCAAATTAGAATTTTGAACAACCGCCATTTCGTAGGCTTTTAAGGCATAGGTAAGTAAGTTCTTTTTTTCGAAGGTTTGGGCAATATTATACACCCAATGGGGATTTTCTTTGATTTTGTCAATAGCCGTAGCATAGTATTTTTCGGCCTTAGCAGTCTCTTTTTGCAATTGATAATTATAACCCAAATCCACCAAAAACGGATATTGTTTTTGCTTGTCGATTTTTACGCGCAATAATTTTTCTGCTTCGGTAAATTTTTTCAATTGCTGATAACAATCAATCAATCTAGAAAAAATCAAAGGATTGTTCGGCTGGGATTTGTTTAAATCTTCGTAGGCCAGTTGTGCCTTTTCAAACTCCCCTTTTTCGTATAAATTATTCGCCAACAATTCTTGTTGAGCAAAAGAAAATTCCGCTATCAATAAAAAGAAAACACTAAAAATGTATTTAATCATGATAGCGGAATTTACAAGTGTAATGGATTAATCTATAATATCGAATCCTGTATATGGAATCAACACCTCTGGAATTCGAATACCTTCGGGCGTTTGGTAATTTTCTAAAATACCTGCCAATACCCTTGGTAATGCTAACGAACTTCCGTTTAACGTATGTGCCAATTGGTTTTTACCTTCTTTATTTTTAAATCTTAATTTTAAACGATTGGCTTGAAAGGTTTCAAAATTAGATACGGAACTGATTTCTAACCAACGGTCTTGCGCCGTTGAAAATACTTCAAAATCATAGGTTAGTGCAGATGTAAAGCCCATATCGCCTGCGCATAATCTTAAAATTCTGTATGGTAATTTTAATTCTTGTAAAATATTTCGCACATGAGCCACCATGCCATCTAAAGCTTCGTAAGATTTATCGGGGTGTTCAATACGAACAATTTCTACTTTATCAAATTGATGCAATCGGTTTAATCCACGTACATGGGCGCCATAGGACCCCGCTTCTCTACGGAAACAAGGTGTGTAACCAGTACACAAAATTGGCAACTCATTTTCATTCAACAAAACGTCTCGGTAAATATTGGTAACAGGTACCTCGGCAGTCGGAATCAAATACAAATCATCCACGCCTACATGATACATTTGCCCTTCCTTATCGGGCAATTGACCCGTTCCAAAACCAGAAGCTTCATTTACTAAATGGGGCACCTGAATTTCTTTGTAACCCGCTGCGGTATTTTTATCTAAAAAATAATTGATTAACGCCCTTTGTAAACGGGCACCTTTTCCTTTATAAACCGGAAAACCTGCTCCTGTAATTTTAACCCCCAATTCAAAATCAATAATGTCATATTTTTTGGCTAATTCCCAATGTGGTAATGCGCCTTCAAACAAGGTAGGAATAGCGCCTTCACGCTCTACTTCTAAGTTATCGTCTGCTGATTTTCCGTCAGGGACAATATCCGAAGGTACGTTGGGTATTTTATATAACAACTGTGCTAAATCGTCGGTGTATTGTTGTAATTTTTCGGATAATTCTTTGGATGATTCTTTTAACTGAACTGTTTTTTCTTTTAAAATGGTGGCTTTTGCTTTTTCACCATTTTTCATCAACTCGCCTATATCTTTAGACAATTTGTTGGATTCCGCCAAAACGTTATCTAAAGAAACTTGTGTGTTTCTTCTATTTTCATCTAAAAGAACCGCTTCATCAATTAATTCTTTTGCATTTGAAATTCTTCGAGACAAAGCATTCGTTACTTTTTCTTGATTCTCTCGGATATAAGCAATCTGTAACATATCAGTTTAGTTTATAAGATGGACAAATTTAGAAAAATGTTTGGTTTATTATGGAATCGTTTAACCGCGGAATCGTTTAATCGAAAAAACTTTGAATCTTAAACTTGATAACGTTCAAACCATTTTACATTCACCATACATAATTCGCCATGATTCCTACGTTAAGGATAGTGGTATATACGGCTATTATTATCTATCTTTGCCCCTATTATTTTTTACATCGTATTTATTTTAAGCTTTGTACATGGCACACAACCACGATTTGCAGGAGGATTTTGGAGACAATCACATGTTTACTCATTTTGACACCCCGTTAAGAACAGATGCTTTTGAATTGTCTGACGAGGAAAAGATTGCTAGTATTAAAAAAGATGTGGAACACATTTTACAAACACTAGGCATGGACTTAACCGACGACAGCCTAAAAGGCACACCTAACCGTGTGGCTAAAATGTTTGTGAAAGAAATTTTTGGAGGCTTAAATCCTAAGAAAAAACCAAGTTCATCCACCTTTGAAAACAAATACAAATACGGTGAAATGTTGGTAGAAAAAAACATTACGGTTTATTCTACTTGCGAGCATCATTTGTTACCGATTGTAGGACGCGCTCATGTGGCTTATATTTCTAACGGAAATGTGGTAGGACTATCTAAAATGAATCGTATTGTAGATTATTTTGCCAAACGTCCGCAGGTACAAGAACGTTTAACCATTCAAATTGTTCGTGAATTACAAAGAGTTCTAAATACCGAAGATGTCGCTTGTATTATTGACGCCAAACATTTGTGTGTAAATTCCAGAGGCATCAGAGATATTGAAAGCAGCACTGTAACTGCAGAATTCGGTGGAAAATTCAAAGAAGAAGCTACTCGTCGCGAATTTTTGGAATATATTAAGTTGGAAACTTCTTTTTAATTATGAATTATGAATGGTGAATTATAAATTATTTATTTTTTGATAAAAAGTAAATTGCATGATTATAAAAATCATTCACAATTCATAATTTACCATTCACAATTAAAAAAATTATGCTTAAAATCTATAATTCTCTAACAGGCGAAAAAGAAATCTTCAAACCCATTCACGAAGGACATGTAGGCATGTATGTTTGTGGGCCTACCGTTTATAACTTAGTGCACTTGGGTAATTGTCGTACCTTTTTATCCTTTGATTTAATTTTTAGATACTTAAAGTTTTTAGGATATAAAGTGCGTTATGTACGCAACATTACCGACGTAGGACACATTGTAGATGATGCCGACGAAGGTGAAGATAAAATTGCCAAAAAAGCACGCTTAGAACAAATAGAACCTATGGAAGTAGTACAACGCTACACCGTAGATTTTCATCAAATTATGGAACTGTTTAACGCGTTTCCACCCAGCATAGAACCCACCGCAACAGGCCACATCATAGAGCAAATAGAAATCATTAAAAAGATTTTAGACAATGGCTTTGCTTATGAAGTTAATGGTTCCGTGTATTTTGATGTCTTAAAATACAACCAAGTAAAACCTTATGGAATTTTAAGTGGTAGAAACATCGAAGACATGATGGCCAATACCCGTGATTTAGATGGTCAGTCCGATAAAAAAAATCCACAAGATTTTGCCCTTTGGAAAAAAGCAGAACCAGAACACATTATGCGTTGGCCTTCGCCTTGGGGAGATGGTTTCCCTGGATGGCATTTAGAGTGTACGGCAATGAGTACTAAATATTTAGGAGACACTTTTGATATACACGGCGGAGGAATGGATTTAAAATTTCCACACCACGAATGTGAAATCGCTCAAAACGAAGCTTGCTCGGGCCATAGCCCTGTTAACTATTGGATGCATGCCAACTTACTTACTTTAAACGGTAAAAAAATGGCAAAATCCACAGGCAATAATATTTTACCGCGCGAAATTTTTTCGGGCAATAGTCCTTTCTTAAGCAAAGCATTTTCCCCTATTGTGGTGCGCTTTTTTATGTTACAGGCACATTACCGAAGCATTTTAGATTTTTCTAACGATGCCGTTTTAGCTGCAGAAAAAGGATTTTTTAGACTAACCGAAGCCATTGAAAAATTAGCGAGTATTGAAGCAGGAAAAACCTCATCTGTCAATATTGCTACTTGGAAACAACGTTGCTTTGAAGCCATGAATGATGATTTTAACAGTCCTATTTTAATTGCCGAATTGTTTGAAGCCGTTCGATACATTAATTTATTGACCGACAAAAAAGAGACTTTAACCGCAGCCGATTTAGAAGATTTCACCCAAACCCTTAAAGGTTTTGTTTTTGACGTACTCGGCTTAGTAGATGCTAATCAGGAAAACAACCAAAGCGACAAACTAGAAGGCGTGATTGAAATGTTAATTGAGATGCGCAACCAAGCCAGAGCAGATAAAAATTGGGCGTTATCCGATGAAATTCGCGACAAATTATTAGCCTTAGGCATTCAATTAAAAGATGGTAAAGAAGGCACTGTTTTTAGTTTAAACTAGCATGTGCGCTAATCACAATCATACAACAAATCATAATAAATGGAGATGGACAACCGCTCCATTTATTTTTTTAGTCCATTTTTACAGAGCTGCCATCAGTCCATTTACGCCACAATCTTGCCGATACGAACCCACTTGCTCTCAATACACCATAGAAGCCTTACAAAAACACGGATTATTCAAAGGTGGATGGTTAAGTGCCAAACGTATTTTGAGTTGCCATCCTTGGGGCGGAAAAGGGTACGATCCAGTACCTTAAATTATTTTTTTAATAACACTCTTTTACCAACAATACCGTATTTTTGCCTTCGCTAAAATATGCATCACATGTTATTACCCTTACAAATTACTTGGAATCCTTCGCAAGGCATTGATTTAGGATTTTTTATGATCAGATATTACAGTTTAATGTTTGTAGTAGCCTTTAGTTTGGGTTGGTACATCATGAAAAAAATATTCGACCGCGAAGGCGAAACGGTTGAAAAACTAGATTCTTTATTTGTATACACCGTAATTGGAACTCTTTTAGGTGCGCGTTTAGGACATGTGTTTTTTTACGATTGGGATTATTTTAAACACCATTTATCCGAAATATTATTGCCTTTTAGATTTAGTCCAACATTTGAATTCACGGGATTTGCAGGTTTAGCCAGTCATGGAGCCGCCGCCGCAGTAATTATCGCTCTTTATTTTTACAACAAAAAAATCATGAAACGTTCCCTTTTATGGGTAATGGATCGGGTGGCCTTAACGGTCGCCAGTGGAGGTATTTTTGTAAGAATCGGAAACTTTTTTAATTCTGAAATTGTGGGAGAACCTACCCAATCCTCTTTCGGAATCAAATTTATTCAAGAATCCATTAGTGAACAACAAGCCGTTAATTTTACTCAAATAGCCAATTCAAAAGAAGCTTACCACGCCATTGCTACCAATCCTGATTTTGCAGGCATTTTAAACATGGTACCCGCCAAACATCCTACACAATTGTACGAAGCTTTTGGATACTTAATTGTATTTGCGGTATTGTATTATATGTATTGGAAAACCGAATCTAGAAACAAAGAAGGATTGTTGTTTGGAACCTTTTTAGTATTGCTTTGGAGCGTTCGCTTTATAGTAGAATTCGTAAAAGAAAGTCAAGGCGGATTTGAATCAGCGTTAGGAAACGTATTGTCTACTGGACAATGGTTAAGCATTCCGTTTATATTGGCGGGATTTTGGTTGATAGGTAAGGCATTAGCCAAAAGGCAATAGGCATCAGAAAATCTATAGGTTTTTAAAGGATTTAAAAATTGTAAATAATTAAACCTTAAATTTGTAAAACTAAATCATGCGAATCATGAAAGCAGAAGTAAACTTACAAATCAAAAAATTGGAACTCATTCAGTGGTTATCTACTATAGAAGATTCTTCTGTGTTAAATAAAATCATTGAAATTAAACTTCAAGAAAGTAAGGACTGGTGGGATTTAGTTTCTGATACTGAAAAAAAAGCAATTGATAATGGAATTGAAGATGCTGACAACGGAAAACTAAACACACACGCTAGCGCACGCAAACTTTATGAAAAGTGGTTATAATATTCTTTGGACAGACTACGCTTTAGCCGAACTTAAAACAACTATAGAATATTTAGAAACACATTGGACGGAAAAGGAAATAAAAAACTTAGTTTCAAAAATTGAAAACATTCTTGAGTTTATTTCTAAAAATCCAGAACTTTTTCCACAAACTCAATCCAGAAAAAATGTACGACGAGCAGTCGTAACTAAACAAAACACCATTTATTATCGAACAAAAGGTCAGAACATTGAAATTCTTTCGTTTTTTTCCAACAAACAAAATCCTAAAAAGAGACGATTGTTTGGTGGTTAATCTATAAACTAGCCCAGACAGCAGCGGCATCCTTTTGCCTATGAGTTTCGCATATGCGAATAGGCAAAAGATATAGCGAATGGCTGGAAATCGCTCCAAAAAAAACTTAATTTTGCCTGCTGTTAAATAAAAATTATCCGTTAACTGTAAACGGTTAACTTAAAACTCAGATAACATGAAAATATCCATACAAGAAACCAAATCACCTGCTATTTTAAAATTTGAAATGGACGAATTTATTGGTCAAAACATTCAGTTTGAATTTGCCAATATTGACGAAGCGGGTTTGTCGCCTTTGGCACAACAACTGTTTCATTTACCCTTTGTAAAAAAAGTATATATCGCTGGTAATTTCATTGCCATAGAACGTTACAACATTGTGGAATGGGATGATGTTAAAAATGAAGTTGCCGAACAAATTGAAAACTTCATCAATAACGGAGGAGAAATCATTAAAAGCGGGGCCACGGTACAACGTAGCCCGATTACCTTTTATTCCGAAAGCACACCCAACCCTTCGGTAATGAAGTTTGTTTCCAATAAAATGCTGACCAAAATTCCTGTAGAATGTAAAAACATCGAAGAAACCGATGCTTCGCCTTTGGCTAAAGCTTTGTTCAGTTTTTCGTTTGTAAAAGAGGTATATGTAGATGAAAATTACATTTCCATATCCAAATTTAATGTGGTAGAATGGCAAGAAGTATCTAACGAAATCAGAAACTTTATTAAAAAATTCGCCGATGATGGTGGTGTTTTTGTAGATGAAAGTAAAATTGTGAAAAGTGAAAAACCCAACACTATTTCGGATGTGCGTTACGAAAGTTTAGACGATATGTCTCAAAAAATCATCAGTATTATTGATGAATATGTAAAACCTGCGGTAGCAGCCGATGGAGGAAATATTGTTTTTGAATCGTTTAATCCAGAAACTAGAGTGGTGAAAGTGATCATGCAAGGGGCTTGCAACGGTTGTCCGTCTTCTACTTTTACCTTAAAAAATGGCATTGAAAGTATGTTGAGAAATATGCTGACTGATGATAGCCTAGTGGTTGAAGCATAAAAAAAGGAGCTAATTAAGCTCCTTTTTTTGTTTTTTCATCTACCTTAACAATTGCTGTTTTAGGATGAAATTTCATATATTTTTCTTTTTTCAGATATACATTACAATACCTTTTTCCACTACACTTCAATCTTTTGGGCGCATCACAAGACATAGCCATTAGGCCTAATGTCATCATGGCTGCAAAAAACGTTTTTTTATGACGATTCATTTTTATTTTGTTTTTGGTTAGTGTAACTAACTGGGTACAAATATATTCAAACTTTTTAAAGTTTCAATATATTCTCGTGTATTTGATAATCTTGGTATTTTATTCTGTCCGCCCAACTTGCCTTTTTGCTTTAACCAATCGTAAAACAGGCCTTCACGAGCCACATGAATCACTGGTGGATTCAACGTCATGTTATTGTAACGCTTGGCTTCGTAATCGGAATTCACTTCTTTTAACGTTTCATCCAATATTTTTTTAAACGCATTTAAATCTTTAGGTGGCGTTCTAAATTCAATCATCCATTCGTGGCTTCCTTTTTCCTTGCCTTGCATAAAAACAGGTGCCACCGTGTAATCCACTACTTCGGTTTGGGTTTCTTTAGCTGCTTTAGCAATAGCTTTGTCGGCATTTTCAATCATCAATTCTTCGCCAAAAACATTAATATAATGTTTGGTTCTGCCCGTTACTTTAATTCTATACGGACTTAACGAAGTGAATCGAATGGTGTCCCCAATTAAATACCTCCACAATCCTGAATTAGTAGTAATCACAATGGCGTAATTTTTATCTAATTCAACTTCGGAAAGCGGAATTACCTTTTGATCGGATTTTCCAAAAGTATCCATAGGAATGAATTCGTAAAAAATACCGTAATCCAACATCAATAATAATTCTTTGGAGTAGTTACTGTCTTGAATAGCGAAAAATCCTTCGGAAGCATTGTAGATTTCGTAGTATCTAAAATTAGCACTCGGAATCAATTTATGATACTGTTCTTTATAAGGATCAAAACTAACCCCACCGTGAAAGTAGACTTCTAAATTTTCCCAAACTTGTAAAATATTTTTTTCACCTGTTTCTTCTAACACCCGATTCAACAAAACCAACATCCATGAGGGAACTCCTGCAAAACTGGTCACGTTTTCGGTAATCGTTTCTTGTACAATCGCATTTAATTTGGTTTCCCATTCACTCATTAAAGAAACCTCGTTACAAGGTGTACTGCTAAATTCCGCCCACTTAGGCATGTTTTCAATCAATATAGCCGATAGGTCTCCAAAAAAAGTATTATTATCTTGATAAGCCTGCTTGCTTCCGCCTAAACGTAAACTTTTACCTAAAAACAGTTTAGAATCTTCGTTGTTGTTCAAATACAAACACAACATATCTTTCCCTGCTTTATAATGACAATCTTCTAAAGCTTCTTCACTTACGGGAATCAACTTACTTTTGGCGTTGGTAGTTCCACTCGATTTGGCAAACCAAGTAATGGGAGTCGGCCAAAAAAGATTTTGTTCTCCTTGTCTGGTTTTTTCAATAATAGCGGCTGAATCTTCGTAAGTGCTTATCGGAATTCTTTCCGTAAAAGTTTTATAACTTCTAATCGAATCAAAATCATATTTAACCCCTATCCAAGTTTCCTCGGCGGTGCGCAATAATTGAAATAACAACTCTTCTTGTACTTCATTCGGATATTTTAAAAACAACTCAATTTGATGAAATCTTTTTTTAAGAATCCACGAAGCGATTGAATTGATAACAGGTAACGGCATTAGATGTATATTTATGCTCTAAAAATAGAAATTTTTTATGCAATATTCGGGAATATTAACAAAAATGGCTACCGAATTATTATCGGAAGTGCAGTATTATTTAGTATTTGAAAACGATTTTATTCATTTAAATACCTTGCTTAACCAAACCTTAAACATCGAACTCATTGGGCATCAATGCATAAGTTGTGGACAAGAAAAACCCTTGTACCGACAAGGTTTTTGTTACAGTTGTTTTTACAGTTCGCCCCAAGCCGGAGACTGGATTTTTAGACCCGAATTAAGCAAAGCCCATTTGAACATTGCCGATCGTGATTTGGAGTATGAGAAGAAAGTACAATTACAACCACATGTTGTGTATTTGTCTTTTACGGGCGACATCAAAGTGGGCATGACAAGAAAATCTCAAATTCCTTACCGATGGATAGACCAAGGCGCTACCCAAGCTTTCCCCATTATTGAAGTACCTAACCGATATTTAGCAGGCATTACCGAAGTTGCTTTAAAAGAAATTTACCCCGACAAAACCAACTGGCGCAAAATGTTAGCCGATGTAAAAGCCAACATTCATTGGACAGAAGAATTTGAAAAAATAAAAAACTACATTCCCAAAGAAGCTACCGAATATTTAACCCCAACGGCTTTAAGTACTACCGAAATCAAATACCCTGTATTAGAATATCCTACCAAAATCAACAGCATTAATTTAGATAAACTCACCACTTTTAAAGGCGTTTTAAAAGGCATCAAAGGGCAATATTTAATTTTTGAAGGTGGTTTTGTCATGAATGTACGCAACCACGAAGGGTGTAAAGTAAAGTTTGGGTTTTAGTTTTGGGTCTTGGGTTTTAGGTGTTTGGTAATGGCTTTGGGCGTAACCCTGCGGGTCGGGTTTTCCGCTATATCTTTTATTCCGTTTCACTTCATAAAAGGATGCCGCTGCCCCCCCCCTTACGCAAAAAAATACAAATCCTTACGCTATATAATGCCTTTTTAATTATTTTTGATTTAACTAAAACACTCATTATGAAAACAAACTATCTAAAATTAGCGGCTTTATTCATAACCTTATCCACAGTTTTTAGCTGTAGTAAAGATGATTCTTCACCAAAAGTTACGGAACAAGAAAAACCGGCAACCGAATTAACTACCGAGCAAAGTGTTGAATTAAGCAATGCTAACACAAACTTTATCAATCAAATGGCAGACTTTTCCGATGTGTTAAGCGGTTTCGAAATTCCTGCCCTGAAAGGAAATGCAAAAGAAATTTATGGCCCTGATATTTGCGGAATTAAACCCCTTGGAGCTTTTGAACTAAAAACTCTAACTTACAAATTCGAATACAATTTTACAGGCGATGCTTGCTATTTAAAAGGCAAAAAGATTTACGGAAAAATAACTATCCTCGCAAATATTAATGGTCAAATATCTATCAACTTAGATAAATTAATTACCCTAATAGATGATTCTGCCGAGCATTACAATCATGTGTCTTTAACCAGCGGAGGATTCGTGGCTTTTAAAAGCGGCACCGAACCAATCAGAATGTATTCTAATTCTACTAATACCCTTTACGTTAACCAATATTATTTAACTAAAAACTCTGATTTAAAATCCTATAATAATTGGCGAAAGTTCATTTCCTCGATGAACAGTCATAATGATCTTCGATTTATAACAAGTAATGTAGGAGCGGGAACCGAATCCAATTTCAGTTATTCTAGCACTTCAACTAATGATTTAGTAAGAAATAGAATTACCATTGCTGGAAGTAGATTAAGAACCCTAAATAATTGTTTATCGAAAGGTTATGTGTCTGGCGAAGTTTATATTACTAACCCAAAAAATAATATTACGATAAATTTTGGAGACGGCACTTGCGATAACAATACCCGAACCATTAAAACTAAAACCGAAACGGTAACGGTTAAATTAACCGAGGAAACTCCTAAGACATTTACCAACGACCCAACACCAGTAGATTTATCTGATTTTCCTACGCCACCACTAGTTTTACCTGGACCACCACCTGCTGAATAATAAATTTACACCTATAAAAGGCGACTAAAATTAGTCGCCTTTTTTATTCCTTTTTAACATATAAATTTCCTGCAACTTTTAAGGAAATCGTGAAAAACTGGTCGTTGATTTTAATCTGAAAAGTTTGATCAAAGTTTTCAAAATCAATGATTTGAATAGAAGTCCCTAACGAAACATGGATTTTATTCAAGTAGTTTAAAAAATCATTAGAACTGTCTTTTACACCCACACAAATGTACTTTTGTTGGATGACGCCGTCGGAAAGCAATTGTTTTTCGATGGTTTTCATGTTGCCGTGAATGTCGGGTATGGCATCGCCGTGCGGGTCTTCGGTTGGGAATCCTAAAAATTCATCTAGTTTATTAACCAATCTTTCCGATTGAATGTGCTCTAATTGTTCGGCTACTTCGTGAACCTCATCCCAAGAAAATTGTAATTTTTCATATAAAAAAGTTTCCCAAAGTCGGTGTTTGCGCAGCACTTCCAAAGCCAACTTTTTACCTTCGGGCGTAAAGGTTATTTTTTTATACTTCTCATAATTGATTAAATTTTTTTCTTTCAGTTTTTTAAGCATATCGTTAACCGTAGCGGGTTTCACGTTTAAATGAGCCGCCATTTCGTTGGTTCCCGCATTGGATTTTTCCAAGTTAGACGAGGTAAGCTTAAATAAAGCTTTTAGGTAATTTTCTTCAGTAATACTTAACATGTGGCAAATATATAAATTAAACCTAAATAAATTTGTTAGACTAATCTAACATTTGTACTTTCGCCCAAAATTACACTACTAAAAATGAATCGTTTAACTAAATATTGTCTGATATTTTTGCTGTTTTTTGTTGAAATGGCGTTTTCTCAAAATGCGAGTATTTCTGGAAAAATCACTTCTGAAGGTAAACCAGTAGAATTTTGCAATGTGGTTTTAAGCGGAACCACCATAGGAACGCTATCGGACACCATTGGAAAATATCATCTTAAAAATCTAGTTGCAGGAAACTATAAAATAGTAGTATCAACCATTGGATTTAAAAAACAAGAAAAGAAAATTCAATTAAAAGAAAACGAAAAACTAATTGTCAACTTTACTATCCAAGAAGATGACAATGCCTTAAACGAAGTAGTGATTAGTGGCACCATGAAAGAGGTTTCCAAACTAGAAAGTGCCGTACCTGTCGAAGTCTATTCCAAAGCTTTTTTTAAAGCGAATCCTACTCCATCCTTATTTGAATCTTTACAAAACATTAATGGCGTTCGTCCGCAAATCAATTGTAATATTTGCAACACAGGCGACATTCACATCAATGGCTTAGAAGGCCCGTACACCATGGTTTTAATTGATGGGATGCCACTGGTCAGCGGATTATCTACCGTTTATGGCTTAACTGGAATTCCGCAATCCTTAATTGATCGAATGGAAGTGGTAAAAGGCCCCGCTTCTACTTTGTATGGTTCTGAAGCCGTAGGAGGATTAATCAATGTAATTACTAAAAATCCAAGGTTTGTACCCAAATTTACTGCCGATGTTTTTAGTTCCAATTGGGGCGACGTGAATACCGATTTGGGTTATCAATTTAAAGCCAGTGAAAAAGCATATTCCTTATTGGGGGTGAATTATTTTAATTATCAGAATCCGATTGATAATAACAAAGATGGTTTTACCGATGTAACCTTACAACATCGAATTTCGGCTTTTAACAAATGGAATTTTGAACGAAAAAGCAACAAACAATTTTCGGTAGCGGGGCGTTATTTTTATGAAGATCGTTGGGGTGGACAAATGAATTATACCAAACAATTCCGAGGAACCGATAGTATTTACGGAGAAAGTATTTATACCAAACGTTGGGAATTATTCGGAATTTATGAATTACCATTCACCGAAAAAATTAGCTTTCAGTTCAGCACCAACGGACACAATCAAAACAGTTATTACGGCACCACACCATTTTTTGCAGATCAATTCATTGCTTTTGGACAATTAACTTGGAACAAAAGTTTAGGCAAAAATGATTTGTTAGTAGGCGCATCATATCGATATACCCGTTATGAAGACAACACACCTGCAACTATTTTAGGGGCTAGTAAAATTAGATTACCAGGTTTATTCATACAAGATGAAATAAGCATCAATCCTCAGCATAAATTATTATTGGGTATGCGTTATGACTACAACAGTATTCACGGCAATGTATTAACCCCCAGATTAAACTATAAAATCACATCATATAATAAAAAAGATGTGGTACGATTTAGCTTAGGTAACGGTTACCGTGTAGCCAATGTATTCACCGAAGATCATGCAGCCTTAACAGGTGCCAGAACCGTTGAATTTACCGAAAATCTAAAACCAGAAACCTCTTGGAACGGAAACATTAATTTTGTAAAGAAAATCAATTTTGAAAATAATTCATTTTTAGGATTAGACGCCACCGTATTTTACACTTATTTTTCCAATAGGATAATACCCGATTACACCACCGATACCAACAAAATTATTTACGCCAATTTAGATGGTTATGCCGTATCACAGGGCATCAGTTTAAGTTCAGATTGGGTGTGGGCAAACGGATTAAAGTTTATAACCGGTGTAACATTCATGGATGTAAGTATTACCGAAAACGGCATCAAACAACAACAATTATTAACTGAAAAATTCTCGGGTAATTGGAGCGTTAGTTATTATGTTCAAGCTTTAGGGGTTACCGTAGATTACACAGGAAATATATACGGCCCTATGAAACTTCCTTTATTAGAAAATGATACCCGAGCACCTTATTCTCCGTTTTATAGTTTACAAAACATTCAATTAACCAAAACTTTAAGAGCTGGTTTTGAAATTTACGGAGGCGTTAAAAACTTGTTGGATTATACGCCGCCAGCTAATAGTATTTCACGAGCTTCAGACCCATTTGGTAAAAATCCAAACATTACAGGTGAATTTGATACCGCTTATACCTTTGCGCCCAATCAAGGCATCAGAGGGTTTTTAGGGGTGAGGTATAAGTTTAGGTAGTTGGTTTATGCCGTTCCCACAAACAGGAAAAGCTTGTGGTCGGGCTTTTTCTCGTGTTTTCGTCGGTTACCATTTTCTTATCCGGCAATAAATGGCAAATCTTAATTGTTTTAAATACTTGATAAACAAGAGGTAATTACTGTTCACCTACTACTACTCGGCAAAATCCGGCATTGAGTCATTATTTTTAAGACTAAAAACAATCATCTGGCAAAATCTGGCAAAAAAGACCTCCTTTATAATGTTCCAAATCACTGTATTTCAAACAACTTACAATATTTAACTCCTGTTATCTGGCAATATCTGGCAATTTTTTCTTAGTTTTTGAATACTTGGTTTGCGGACCATCACCTATTTTTTTAAGCCAACCGCCTTCAGTAAGTTTTTGCAGATCCATCCTTGCAGTTCTGTCTTTAATTTCACCCATAAAAAACTCCATATAATCTTCACTAGAATAGATGTTGTCAGAATTCATTTCAGAAAGAAAATGAATCATACGGTCATTTATTTTTATCTCTTCTTTTATGCCGTACAGAGTAAGTTTGGTATATCCACTTTGAAATGTCCACTCTGGAGATTTTAAACCCAATTCATCAAATTGTTTTTTAATAAGCGAAAGACCACGACCTAACTTTTCCATTTTTCCTCTCAAAAAAAACATATGAGCAATAGTGGGATTTCTCAAAACAGAATGGTGAGATTCAATTTTATTTTTCTTCGTAATTATATCAGATGGTATTTCGCCTGAATTAATGATTTCAATTTTATCTTTATGAATATTGATTGTGATTTCACCAGACATATCACCATAATCACGATGAACCATTGCATTTACAATAGCTTCGTCCAAGGCTGCAAAAGGATACTTTTCACGATCTATCCTTAATGGACTATCTTGATGAAATTCACTAACAATTGGATTATTCTTCTTGAAGTAATTCATCACCTTAGCAAATGACATGAATAGATTATCTTCAATTATTTCAATATCACTGAAGCTATCGCCTGTAGCACCTTCGGGCATATTGGTAATTCGTATACGACATTGAGTAAAAAACTTGGTTGGCTCATTGGCATAAAGAATAACTGCACCATTTTTTACAGCAGTATAGTCAATCAACTGGAAGTAACTCAAAAAATCTTTTGGGCTTTCGGGCAATGATTTAGTTTTTCCAAGCTTATTGGCAGCAATGATTGTGGCTGATATTTCATTTTCACTTAAATCAATATATTTCGCATCAACGGTTGTAAGCTTTTCCCAACTGGAAGTATATTGATTTGATGATCGTAAAATTAAACTCACATCATCAGGACTAGCTTCTAAAGTTTGACTTCCTTTTCTAATAAAGTATTTTTTCTGATAAGAATAGGGTTGTCTTGAACCCTTTAATACATTCAATAGAACGATAGATTTTTCATTTACAGTTTCTAATTGAACATAGACCAAAGGTTGAGGAAAAATATTTTCTAAAGCATTTCGTTTTAGCTCATTTACTTTTTGCTCTGTAATATCTGTCAAACCAATAAGTTCTTTTTCGTTATGACCCACAATAATCCAACCGCCTTCTGTATTTAAAAAAGCACAGATGGTTTTCAAAATAGCTTCCACATTCCAACTTGTTTTAAACTCAAGCGAATTATGCTCTTGCTGACTGATGAGTTCTTTTATAAAAGTTTTTGCACTCATATTCCCGTTCTTTTTTATTTGTCAATTAATTTTTGAATGCGTTCAGGATATTTAAACTGGCTTTCAAGATGCATCTTGATGTCATCATAATTTATATATTCTTGAACCCAGTTTCCAGTTCTTTTCGAAGCCGGCTTTTCTTTGTCCTTTATAGCATCGTTGTACATTCTAATACATCTTGTATCCATTACACCATTGTCTTCAAAAGATATTTTATCAAAATTAATTCTCTTGGCTGTTGAATCTTCTATGACAAATGAATCTTTAAATAATGCTCTCGTAAAAACCACACGATAGTCAGCTAAGACAAATCGTGGAATATTTCGAACAAAGGCAGTTTCAAATTCAAAATGGGTAATTGATTTACCATCTTTCTCTAAAACTCCAGAACCATAATTAGGTCTGATGAATCCCACAAAAATATCACATTCATTAACTGCATTAACGCAGTTATTTAAGTTTGATTGAGAACTATCTAGCAAAATTGTACCCATATGTGACATACAAACATCATATCCATAACTATCTAAAAGTTCATAAACTTGTTTTAGTATATGCTCAAAATTGTAAACCGTAGATGCAACAAATACTCGTATATGATTTCTTTTTGCTATCATAAATCTGTTTTAACTTAAATTTTTTATCAGTTATCCTTATTTGGTTGTTCTTTTTAAACAAAACATAACTCAAATATATATGTTATGGATTAACAACACCAAACCCTTGTCTCTTGTATTATTTTTTTTAAACAACTCCTAAAGTCTAACTTAACCGCGTTAATGACAGCAGTGAAAATCCTTTTAAGCCAGCCCGAATTTTGGCTGGGTTAAAAGATTGTAACGAATGGCATGACCCGCCTAGGCGGGGAACGCCCAAAAATTAAATCACGCGATTCTCATTTTGTTTCACAAAAGCATCCCAGCCCGAGTAACTTTTGGAACCGGTTACTTTTCCTGAATTAAAAAAATGACAAACGGCGGCCGCTAATCCATCGGTACTGTCTAGGTTTTTAGGCAATTCTTTTAAACCCAACAATTGTTGCAACATTTTGGCAACTTGTTCTTTACTGGCATTTCCGTTACCCGTAATGGCCATTTTTATTTTTTTGGGTTCGTATTCGGTAATAGGGATTTGCCTAGACAAACCCGCCGCCATAGCCACTCCTTGAGCACGTCCTAGCTTAAGCATAGATTGAACATTCTTCCCAAAAAAGGGGGCTTCAATCGCAATTTCATCGGGGTGATGGGTTTCTATGAGTTCAATGGTTCTTTCAAAAATGATTTTTAGTTTTAAATAATGGTCGTCATATTTAGACAGTTGCAATTCATTCAACTGCAAAAATTCCATCTTTTTATTGACCACCTTAATCAAACCAAATCCCATAATGGTAGTTCCTGGGTCTATTCCTAATATGATGCGCTCTGTATTCAACTTTTATTTTTTAACTTGTCGCAATGAAATGGTCACTGTTTTACAAATCTAAGAATTTAGCCCTTTGGCTTATTAAAATAGTTATTGTATGTGCTGTATTTATTTTTTTATATGTTCAGCTTAAAAACAAAACCGATGAACTGCAACATTTTTACCACTACTTTTTAAACACGATTTCTTTACAAGCCACCGCAATTATTGTTTGTTTTTCTTTTTTAAACTGGACCTTAGAAATCCTAAAATGGCAAAATTTAGTTGCTGTTATACAACCCATTAGTTTTAAAGAAGCGGCTAAACAATCTTTAAGCGGCATGACGCTTTCGGTATTTACCCCCAATGGAATTGGCGATTACGGAGCTAAAATCTTATATTTTGAAAAAGCTAAAACCCAAACCGTTTTATTGCTTAATTTTTTAGCCAATGGTGTACAAATGGCTTTTACTACCCTATTTGGATTGGTAGGATTGGCGTATTTTATGTTACAATTTTCTGTTCACGCAGGTTTGTATTGGTCTGTAGGATTGGGATTGCTGATTACCTTTTTCTTTTTTTTAGCCTTATATTTTTTAAGACATAAGAATTTTTGGGGTTATACCTTGCAACAGTTTTTGGTGAAAACGCAACAAATCAGCAGCACCATTCATTTGAAAAATGGGATTTACGGTTTATTAAGATTCATGGTTTTCTGCCATCAGTATGTCTACATTTTATATTTGTTAAATGTGAATTTGCCTTATGCTGAAGTCATGGCTACTTTATTTGTGATGTATTTAACCGCTTCTGTAATTCCTAACTTTCAAATTGCCGATGTGGCTTTAAAAGGCAGTATTGCGATTTATCTTTTTAGTTTACAAGGGGTTAGCGAGTGGCCGATTGTACTGACTGCTTTTACCATGTGGTTATTCAATTATATCCTACCCAGCTTAATCGGAAGTTATTTTGTACTTAAATATCAACCCCAATGGAAATAATTCTTTACAGCCTATTTGTTTTTTACACCGCTTGGATGGTTTGGTTTATTATAGGTATGAAACAAATCAAAATAACTATTCAAAAACCTGAAACGAGTTATTTTGAAGATTTTTCGATTATTATTCCTTTCAGAAATGAAGAAAAAAACCTGCCCGCTTTACTGCACAGCCTATCTCAACTGGATTATCCTACCGAACATTTTAAAATCTATTGGGTGAATGATGATTCCTCAGACGATTCTGTTCAAGTGATTGAAACTATTTTAAAACGATATCCAACTGTTGCTTACGAAATTCTAAACAATCACCGTGAAAGCATTTCCCCTAAAAAAGACGCCATCAATTGGGCGATGCAACACTTAAAAACCGAGTGGATTATCACTACGGATGCCGATTGCATCTTACCTGCGGAATGGCTACAACTTTTCAATCAAACCATACAAGAAACCCAAGCCGAAATGATTGTGGGAACCGTATTAATTCCCGAAGGTTCCCAATTATTATTTCAATTCCAATATTTTGATTTGCTCAGTTTACAAGGTGTAACTTTAGGTAGTTTCGGACAAAAAAATGGCTTTTTATGTAATGGTGCCAACTTAGCTTACACCAAAACATTATTCAGTCAAATCAATGGGTACAAAAACAACCAAAACATAGCCAGTGGCGACGATGTGTTTTTATTACAAGAAGCGCAAAAACAACACAAAAATATTGAATACCTATTAAGTCCTAACCACTTAGTATTTACCCAAGCCGAAAGCACATGGAAAAAACTTTTTCATCAAAGAGTGCGTTGGGCAGCCAAAACCACTCAATACACTTTACCCTTAAGTAAAATCATTGCCTTAGTAGTATTTATCACCAACTTAGCCACTATACTGTTGCCTGTTTTAGCGCTAAATGAGGGTGTTGATTCCGAAAAAGCAGTGCGGTTTTTTATTATAAAAATATTGGTAGATGCCGTTTTTTTAACCGTAACTGCACAAAAATTAAATCAAAAAATTAAATGGGGAACTTACTTAATCAACAGCATATTGTACCCAATATTTAGTTGCGCCGTAGCCCTATACAGTTGGACAGGAAAATACCAATGGAAAGGCAGAACTTTTGCGCAGTAAATTATTTTCGTTTTTTATAAGGCATTAAAATCACGGGGATTTCAAATCTAGAGGCTACAGGAATTCCCCTTTTGGTCGCAGGATAAATTGGGGGAAAATTGACCAACTTAGACTGAATAATAGAATCCACTTTACGTTGTTCAAACTCCGAAGCAGTACTTGGAAACTTAGTTTTAAAAGAAATTTTACTATCGGCAGAAATCGTAACTAACAATTTTACCGTATCAATTTTAGTAAATAAATAAAAAGACGATTTTCTAAGCAGTTTATTATAAATGGAATCATTCATAATATTAAAAAAACACTCCTGCTTTAACCCCTTAGATTTAAAAATCTTACAAGGTTCCAACAAAGGCAATTCATCCACATCATTCCAATTGATTCCTTTAATTTCTTGCTCATACAAATCCTCAAAAACAGGAGGATCCTTAATTAATTGGCAAGAATTAAAAAAGAAAGTAACGATTAATAAAAAAAAGATTTTACCCTTTTCACCCATTTTTAAAGAGCATTTTAGCGCGTAAATATACTAATAAAGCATTATAAATGAGCGTTTAAAATAGATAGGATTATTTTTCAGAAGCGATTTCCAGCTGTCCACTATATCTTTTGCCCGCTCGCCAAAGCGACGCTCACGGGCAAAAGGATGCCGTTTCCATCTGGGCTAGTTTACTGTAATACTTTTAGTTTATGAACACCGCAGTTCTAATTTGAATTTTAGAGCACAAATCTGAAACAAAAAAACCAATTCACCATTCACAATCCATCATTCATAATTCTAAAATTATTACTTTCGCACATTCATTTAATAATGAGGCGAAATGAGTATGAAATTCACTGAATATAAAGGACTTGACTTACCAACAGTAGCATCGGAAGTGCTGGCTTATTGGAAAGAAAATAACGTATTTGAACAATCGGTAACTTCACGCGAAGGCAAAACACCTTATGTGTTTTTTGAAGGGCCACCATCAGCTAACGGATTACCCGGAATTCATCACGTAATGGCACGTGCCATAAAAGATATATTTTGTAGATACAAAACCCAAAAAGGTTACCAAGTAAAGCGTAAAGCAGGTTGGGATACGCACGGTTTGCCGGTAGAATTAGGTACTGAAAAAGAGCTAGGTATCACCAAAGAAGACATTGGAAGCAAAATTTCGGTTACCGAATACAACGAAGCGTGCAAAAAAACGGTAATGCGCTACACCGATGTTTGGAATGACCTTACCGAAAAAATGGGTTATTGGGTAGATATGCAAGACCCTTACGTAACCTATAAATCCAAATACATGGAATCGGTTTGGTGGTTACTTAAACAGATTTACAACAAAGATTTATTATATAAAGGCTATACCATACAACCCTATTCGCCCAAAGCAGGTACAGGTTTGTCTTCTCACGAAGTGAACCAACCCGGTTGTTACCGAGATGTAACGGACACCACTATTGTGGCGCAGTTTAAAACCAAGCCCGAAACTTTACCAAGTTTTCTACAAGGTTTTGGAGACATCCACATTTTAGCTTGGACAACCACACCTTGGACTTTGCCGTCAAACACCGCTTTGACTGTGGGGCCAAAAATCGATTATGTATTAGTGAGGACATATAATCAATATACAGGTAATCGCGTTAATGTGATATTGGCTAAATCTTTGGTAGCTAAACAATTTAATAATAAAAACTTCAATATTTCGGGCGATACAGATTTAGAAAAATTAATGTCAAATTTTGATACACTTGAAGATTTCAAAGTTGGTGTAAATGATTTAATTCAACAGGAAAAAATTGATATTGAAAATTCAGATCGTCCTGATTTATTAAATCAAAGTATTAAGTTTTTAGAATCAATAAAAGATAAAATTCCTTTTCAGTTAGGAAAAGAATGCAAGGGCTCAGATTTAGTAGGCATTCGTTACGAACAACTATTACCTTGGGCGTTACCGTATCAAAATCCAAAAAATGCGTTTAGAGTAATTGCTGGGGATTTCGTAACTACCGAAGACGGAACCGGAATTGTACACACCGCACCCACTTTTGGTGCCGATGATGCCAAAGTGGCCAAAGAAGCAACGCCTGAAGTTCCGCCGATGTTAGTCTTGGACGAAAACGGAAATCCTGTTCCTTTGGTTGACCTGCAAGGCAGGTTTATTCAAGGTTTAGGTGATTTTTCAGGCAAATACGTGAAAAATGAATATTACAACGAAGGTGAAGCTCCAGAGCGTTCTGCCGATGTAGAAATCGCTATTCAATTAAAAGAAGAAAATAAAGCCTTTAAGGTTGAAAAATACGTACACAGTTACCCACATTGTTGGAGAACTGATAAGCCCATTTTATATTATCCGTTAGATTCTTGGTTCATTAAAGTAACCGAAATCAAAGACAGAATGTTCGATTTAAACGAAACCATCAACTGGAAGCCCAAAGCCACAGGAGAAGGTCGTTTTGGAAATTGGTTAAAAAACGCCAATGATTGGAATTTATCCCGTTCGCGTTATTGGGGAATTCCTTTGCCTATTTGGAGAACGGAAGACGGCACTGAAGAAATGTTAATTGGTTCGGTTGAAGAATTAATCCAAGAAATCGAAAAATCAATCGCAGCAGGTTTTCAATCCGAAAATCCATTCAAAGGTTTTGAAGTCGGAAACATGAGCGAAGAAAATTACGATTTGGTGGATTTACACAAAAATGTAGTAGATAATATCGTGTTGGTTTCGCCATCAGGCAAGCCGATGAAACGAGAGTCAGACTTGATTGATGTTTGGTTTGATTCGGGCGCGATGCCTTATGCACAATGGCATTATCCTTTTGAAAACAGAGACTTAATCGACGAAAAAAAATCATTTCCTGCCGATTTTATTGCGGAAGGCGTTGATCAAACTCGTGGATGGTTTTATACGTTACACGCCATTGGAACGTTGGTTTTTGATAAAATCGCTTATAAAAACGTAGTATCTAACGGATTAGTTCTAGACAAAAACGGACAAAAAATGTCTAAACGTTTAGGCAATGCGATTGATCCATTTACTACTTTGGCAGAATATGGGCCAGATGCTACGCGTTGGTATATGATTTCCAATGCAAATCCTTGGGACAACTTAAAATTTGATTTGGAAGGTGTAGCTGAGGTGCGAAGAAAATTCTTTGGAACCTTGTACAATACCTATTCGTTTTTTGCTTTATACGCAAATATTGATGGCTTCAAATTCAACGAAGCCGAAGTTCCGTTGGCAGAACGTCCAGAAATTGACCGTTGGATTTTATCGGAATTAAATTCTTTAATTCAGGTGGTTGACCAGTCGTATGCAGAATACGAACCAACCCGTGCTGCCCGTGCTATTTCTGATTTTGTACAAGAAAATTTAAGCAATTGGTATGTACGCTTATGTCGTAGACGTTTTTGGAAAGGGGAATACGGAACCGATAAAATGGCGGCTTACCAAACTTTATATACTTGTTTGTTAACTGTAGCTAAATTAGGTGCTCCGATTGCTCCGTTTTTTATGGATAAATTATATACTGATTTAGTGAATGCCACACAAAGTGAAGATTTTACAAGTGTGCATTTGGCTGATTTCCCGACATATAACTCAAAAATAGTTGATAAGTCGTTAGAAAGTAAGATGCAAAAAGCTCAAATCGTATCATCTTTAGTTTTATCATTGCGTAAGAAAGAAATGATAAAAGTGCGTCAGCCCTTGCAAAAGGTGATGATACCCGTACTAGATGAAATTCAGAAAGCGGAAATCTTAGCGGTTTCAGATTTGATTAAAGCTGAGGTTAATGTGAAAGAAGTACAATTGTTAGATGATGCCTCTGGAATTTTAATCAAACAAATCAAACCTAACTTTAAAACCTTAGGGCCAAAGTTTGGAAAAGAGATGGGATTAATTGCCAAAGCCATTCAACAATTTGATCAAGAACAAATTAATGAATTGGAGAAAAAAGGCGAAATTACAATTGAAATTTCTGGAAAAAGTATTATTTTAACACCTACAGATGTAGAAATAAGTTCTCAGGATATAGAAGGTTGGTTGGTAGCGAGTCAAGGAGCTTTAACCGTAGCGCTTGATATCACCATTACGCCAGAATTAAGGAAAGAAGGAATTGCGCGTGAGCTGATTAACAGAATTCAAAACATCAGAAAAGATTCAGGATTTGAAGTGACTGATAAGATTAAGGTTCAGGTTTTAAAAAGTTTGGCCATTGAAGAAGCTATAGAAGCCAATCGAAAATATATTCAAGAAGAAACTTTAACCAAAGAGCTAAATGTAGTAGATACGATGCTTGAAGTAGAAGGAATAGAAATAGAATTTGACGACATAAAAACTAAATTACTAATAACTAAATAAAAAGCTATGGAAGAGGAAAAATCACGCTACTCAGACCAAGAGTTGGCTGAATTCAAAGAAATCATTTTAGCAAAAATGGATAAAGCTAAAGCTGATTTAGAGCTAATCAAAAGTGCTTACATGAATGACTTAAATAATGGAACAGACGACACATCGCCTACATTTAAAGCATTTGAAGAAGGAAGCGAAGCGATGTCTAAAGAAGCGAACTCACAGTTAGCCATTCGTCAGGAAAAATTTATCCGTGATTTAAAAAACGCCTTATTCCGTGTAGAAAATAAAACCTATGGTTTTTGTAAAATCACAGGAAAGTTAATCGACAAGGAGCGTTTAAAAATTGTGCCTCATGCTACTATGAGTATCGAAGCTAAAAACATGCAGATGTAATTTTTGAATTGAAAGATTTATAATTATCTGTAAACACAAAAAAAGCTGCCTTTAAAAAGGCAGCTTTTTTTGTATCTTAATAAATTCAAGGGAAATTAGAAATGTAACAGAGAATTTCACTGCAAAATCTAACTATAAAAAGTTATGTTCTAAGATTTTTACTTAAAGTAATACGGTAAATCCGTCACGCGTGACGGATTTACCGTATTTAATTTTACATGTTATAAATCCAATGCTGCGGATTTTGCTTAAAGGAATTTTCGTAAATCAAAAATTTAAGAACGGCTTTTCCTAATAGTTCATTGTAATGAATTTCGCCTAAAATTTGTTTGGTATTTACATGGTCTCCTTTACGAACTACTAAGTTAATTACGTTAGAGTATACCGTTGTGTAGTTACCATGACGAACCATTACAATAGCGGTGTTGTTTGGCATTAATTGAATATCTACCACTTGTCCCGAGAAAACCGCACGGGCTCTTCCGCCTCTTTCGGTGGTAATTTCTACTCCATTACTTTCAATCATAATGGATTTTTCTACAGGATGGGGTTGTAATCCAAATCTTTTGGTCACCAATCCTTTTTCCACTGGCCAAGGTAATTTTCCTTTATTGTATCGGAATCCATCGGCTAAGGTTTTAGCTTCTGGAGTTAAACTAATAGTAGCATTATTGGTGGTTTTGGTTTTAGAACCTTCGGCAGCCGCTTTCTTTTTATTAGCCGCTAATATAGATTCTCGTATCAATTGCTCGATTCGCTTTTCTATAGCCATAGATTCTTTATGTTTTTTTCGAATCTCTTCAACTATTTTTTTCTGCTGTTGTTTTAAGGTTTGAACCAATTCTGTTTTTTCTTCTTTTTCTTTTTCAAAAACCTCAATCTCTTTTTTATTACTTTCTATAAGCAATTCTTTTTCTCGTTTTTGCTCTATAATTACCTGATTCAAAACAATTAACTGCCCTGTAAGGTGTTTGATTTCTTCTCCGCGGGATTTTCTAAAACTGGCGTATTGTTTCATGTATTGTAATCTTCGGTACGCTTGTACAAAGTTTTTAGAAGACAATACAAACATGATTCTACTTTTTTCGGAACGGCTTTTATAAGATTTTAATACAATGTTGGCGTAATCTTTTTTAAGTACCTCTAATTCTGTATTTAATTTTTTTAATTGTCTTTCGTTAGTTACAATTTCTTGATCGTAGATTTGTTTTTTTCGTTCATTGGTTTGAATCAAACTTTCGCGCAATCTGATTTTAGCCACTTGTTGCTCTATTTGACTAACCACAGATTTTTCTTGTTCACGCCCTTGTTTTAATAATCTTTCGGCTATCTGAATCTCTTTAAGAATCTGTTGTTTTTTTCTTTCAAGTTCTGCTTTATTGTTCTGCCCTTGTACACAAACAGAAATCAACAACAGTATTATCCAACTGAATTTTATGATGATGGTAAAGATTATTTTAGCGGGCATAGATTCTTTCATATCCGTTGGGAACATTGTAAGGAAATGTTATTTCTTCGTTAAACTTAATATTTTGATGCTGTAAATCTACGGTGTGTTTCTCGTTTTTTTGTGTAGCAATTATGGAAATTTTTCGAGGGATAACTACCGACGAATTTTCAACCGCTACTCTATCCTGATAATTCACCACAAATGCTTTGTTTTGTTGGGGCTGTTGCACACTTTGCATGACTAATAATAAATCAGAAATCCCAAAACTAAATGCTGTTTTTATGGATTCGTTTTTACTAGTTAACAGAGCTTCTGTTTCGTTGGTTTCAAAATTATAATCTTTTGCAGATAAATGGATTACCGATTTGCCTAAAATCAAATTTTGAATCATGGAAAAATCTAAATCTGTTCCCATCCACCGACTTAAGGTTTCAAAATCTCCATCAAAATAAGTGCTTTCTGCTTTTTCGTAATATTTTACACCTTGTGGGGTAATTAATGCTTTTGCCATAATAATGCCCATGAATCGAACATTTACGCCCAGCATTTCGTCTTTTTTTAATTTGATTTCGGCCGTTAATGGAAAAGAACTTCCTTTCCCTTCGTACTTAACATTAGCCGTAATGGATAAGGTTTGGAAATTGTTGGCGATGCTGTCTTGGTTAGTAATTAATTTTTCGGCCGTTAAAACAGTGGTGTTTGTTGTAGCGTCTGGAGTAGCCGAAACAAAAGCTTGTTTGGATTTACATCCTATTAATCCTAAAAATAATCCTAAAAATAATATTTGAATAGACTTCATTTTTTTTGTCTGATCGATTTTTTAGATTGATATAAATAGTTATCTCTGCATTTGGCATCGCCTAAACCAGTACAGGCTTCTGTTAGTTGCAAATAAAAATTGATGGTTAAATCCACATCGCCTACAATCAATTCTAAACCTGATTCTAAAAAATCTTTAGCTTTTTTGAATCTACCTATTTTATTGTTAGACATTCCTGCTAAGTAAAATAAATCGGGTTGTAAAGGATAAATTTCTAATAGATTTTCGGACTCTACAGCAATCATTTTAAATTCACCTTTTTTTAAATACGATTGCAAAAGTAGTAAATGAGCATCTAAATCATTCGGCGCATTTTCTAAAGCAATTCTAAAATACCGAATGGCTTTATCTTCATTGTTATTTTTTTGAAAGAATTTACCAATATCCTTAGCAATCTTTACAGTTCCTTCTTCGTCTATATGTTCTATAGTACTTTCCAAATACTTATCGTAGCCAGGATTATTATTCGTAAAAATCAAAAATTCATTAATGATTTTGTATTTGATTTTACTGTTTATAGAAGTGTTTTTTAGCACGGTGGTCATGGACTGCACGGCTTCTTCTATTTTTTTGTTATTCAAATAAAACTTAAATAATCCTACTTGTGCCCATTCAGAATCTGGAATATTTTTTTCCAGCAGTTTAGCCATTTCAAAAGCCATTTCTTCTTGATTACTTTCGGAATACAAATAAATAAGGGATATATAATTGGATTCTTTTTTAGGATACTTTTTTATTTGAGCCAGTAAAAATTCTTTTTCCGCTTCGCGATACTTAGCATCCATAAAAATTTGCCTTTTAAAAGCATCTCTTTCTACAGAAACACCTACTTCTTCATCTAAAACCTTAATTAAGCTTAAGGCCTTGTCGTACTGTTTAGTGTACATGTACAAAGACACTTGATCTTCGCGGTATTTTTTATCTATTAATACCAAATCATTAATAATGCCTAAGGCTTGGTTAAAATCTTTTAACTCGTAAAAAACATCATACAAACCCACTAAAGTCCATTTATGATTGGGCTGTAGTTCCTTGGCTTTTAAATAGGCTTGTAAAGATTCGTTATGTTTTTTTTGAAAGAAATAATTGCGTCCTATTTCGTAATGAACAGTAGCATTGTTGGGTTCTAGCTCTAAGCATTTTTGTAATTGCTCAATCGCTTTATCATAATTTTCAATCCCTTTTTGTTTTAAGGATTCAAAAAAAGCTTCTTGAAAAACATCAACCACGGCTTCTTCCTCTTGAGCGATAGTTATTAGTGGGAAGATTAAAAAAACTACCCAGCCAATCGCCTTAAAAAGAAAATGCCGTGGTTGAATCATGTTTTTGTTATTCTAAAACGCTATAATCACCTATACTTATGGCGGTAAATTTCCCGTTAAAGTGAGCATTGCTTCCAATCATGGCATTGTCTAAATGCGCATTTTTAATTGTAGTAGCGTGTTGAATTAAACTGTTTTGTATGGTAGAATCTTCTACTTTAGAACCTTTTCCTATGGAAACATTAGGTCCTATTACGGTATTGTTTAACTCCACGCCTTCTCCTACAAAACAAGGTGGAATAATGGTAGAATTGTTTAAAACTACATCTTTAGCCACCAATTCAAATCCGTCTTCTTGTAAAAATTGTAACATTCTGGAATTGGTTTCTACGGTGATGTTTTTATTTCCGCAATCCATCCATTCATCTATTTTGCCTGGCACAAATATTTTTCCTTGAGCAATCATGGCTTTAATTCCGTCGTTGATTTGGTATTCGCCTCCGTGCATTAATTTAGCATCTAAAACTTTTTGCAATTCGTTTCTTAAAACCTCGCCTTGTTTAAAATAATAGATTCCAATTACGGCTAAGTCTGACACAAATTCTTTTGGTTTTTCTACCATACCCATAATATGCCCTTGCTCGTTTAAACTTACAACACCATACTGAGAAGGATCTTCCACGGATTTCACCCAAATTACGCTATCGGCATTAGGATCTAAAGTAAAGTCGGCTCTAAACAAAGTGTCTGCGTAAGCAATTACACACGGCCCGTCTAAAGATTCTTTGGCGCACATAATGGCATGTGCCGTACCTAAAGCTTCGTTTTGATAATATATGGTTCCTTTAGCCCCTAATTTAGCGGCAATGGCTTTTAATTCTTCTTCTACTGGTTTTCCAAAACTTTCGTGAATAATAAAGGCAACTTCTTCTAATTTTTGATTGATTACTCCTGCAATATCTTCTACCAATCGGTGTACAATTGGTTTTCCTGCAATAGGAATTAACGGTTTAGGAACGGTTAAGGTATGTGGTCTTAATCGGGAACCACGCCCCGCCATAGGAACGATTATTTTCATTTTGTTATAGTTGTGAGTTATGAATTGTAAATGGTGAATTAATTTTAATCGTTGAGCTGATTGCTGAAAGCCCTATTTAACTCCTGTACTTCCAAATCCTCCTGCCCCTCGGGTGGTTTCAGACAGTACTTCTACCGCTTCCCACTCGGCTCTTTCGTGTTTGGCAATTACTAATTGGGCGATTCGTTCTCCGTCATTAATTACAAATGGGTCTTTGGAAAGATTCACCACAATGACTCCTATTTCGCCACGGTAATCGGCATCAATAGTTCCTGGGGAATTTAACATGGTGATTCCGTGTTTCGCCGCCAACCCGCTACGTGGACGAACTTGCGCTTCGTAACCTATGGGCAATTCTATAAAAAGTCCTGTTTTAACAATAACTCTTTCTAAGGAACCTAAAGTAATAGGAGCATCAATATGGGCACGAATATCCATACCCGCAGAAGCGATGGTTTCGTAATTGGGTAAATCGTGCTTTGATTTATTAATGATTTTGATCTTCATAAAGAAATTTATTTAGATTTTTTAAAAATTCTAAGAATCATTCGTTTTTCATTTCGATAGACAAAATAGGCAAAAATGATTAAAAAGGTAGTGCCTACAAGATAATTTTCTCTAAAGTAATAAAAGGAAATGGCAGATAGGGTTACCGATAAAACCAAGTAACTCACTATTTTTTTGACATCGTAAGGAATAGGATAATATTTTCTGCCCAATACATACGAAATCAACATCATTACTCCGTAAGCCGCTAAAGTAGCCACTGCACTTCCGTAATAGGTGTACTGAGGAATTAGATAAAAGTTTAACCCTAAAGTAACCAAAGCCCCCACTATAGAAATATAAGCACCAATCATGGTTTTGTCAATCAGCTTATACCAAACGGATAGGTTGTGATAAATTCCCAAACATAAATTGGCTAAAATAATTAATGGCACCACCTTCATGGCTTCCCAATAGTTGGAATCTCTTATCAAAAACCATTTTAAAACATCGGCAAAAACGATTACTGAAAGTAGAATTACAGAACCAAAAATAACGTAGTACTTAGTGATTTGCGCATAGGTTTCTGGAGCATTTTTTTCTTTGGCATGACTAAAAAAGAAAGGCTCTACGCCTAACCTAAAGGCCGTAGCGAACAGGGTCATAAAAATCGCCAATTTATAACAGGCAGAATAAGCGCCAACCGATTGCATAGCTGTGTCTGGAGGCAACAACCATTCTAAAATAATTCTATCAAAAGTTTCATTGATCGCAAATGCCAATCCCGCCAATAAAATCGGAAAACCATAGCTCAACATTTTCCACCAAATGGAAAAATCAAAAGTCCAACGTACTCTAAAATAATCTGGGGAAAGCACTAAAAACACAAATAGACTGGCAATTACATTAGACAAGAAAATATAACCTACCTGAAAATCTTCTACATAAAGTGTACTGATAAAAGTATCGGGTAATTCTTGTGATAATTTAGGCAAAATCAACAAAAAGAAAATATTCAATCCTAAATTAATAGCTACATTAATGATCTTAAGTACGGCATAAAAAACAGGTTTTTGTTGTACTCTTAATTTAGAAAAAGGAATTACCACTAAGGCATCTAACACCAAAATCCAAACGGTATAGGTAATGTTTTCAACATCTAAAGAAGACCATTCTGCTAAAGAATGCCTATAAACCAATCCTAAAACTAAAAATAAAATAGAAGTCCAAAAAACAGAAATCAACGAAGTACCTAATACACTTTCCTTATCTTCTTCTTGGGTATAAAATCTAAAAAAAGCGGTCTCCATTCCATAAGAAAGCACCACATTAAAAAGCACTAACCAAGAAAATATAATAGAAACAGCTCCATATTCTACTACAGGCAAAACCTGCGTATACAAAGGAACTAGTATAAAACTAAACATCCGGGGCAAAACCGTAGCTAGCCCATAAATTAAAGTTTGTTTAAATAAAAGTTTATACATTAACTGTGCTTAAAAATACCGCGAATGCAAACTTAATTAATTCTTTGGTTTGTATCTTACCCCTGGGTAAACAATTACCTGATTTAAAGTCAATTTCTGAAGTATTTCGAACTTTTCTTTGCCTTTAACACGATAAGCCAACAAAGCTTCGTTGTCTTTTATTTTTATGGGTGGAATAACCACTTGCGGAGGCTTGTTACCATATTCATTGGTAACGTCGGCAAACGATTGGTTTTCGGCGAATAAAACACCTTCGAAAGTGGCAACGTATAAACGATTGTCTTTTTGAGTTACAGAACTGATTTTATTGTTATAATAAATGTTTTCTAACACCGTTGCCCTCGGTAAAGAATCTTTTAAATAAATAGAAATCGTAAGTGTATAATAATTATCGGTTGAAGATTGCCATTTCTGAACCACGGCTTTTTCAATATGATGGCTAACATCATAAGGTTTCTCTGTTTTAAACAAAGAACACCCCACACACAAAAACAACAACGCTATATATTTTAACATATTCATTTTTTACTAGTTTATAAAAGTAAAAAAACCTGTGAAGTAATCTCCACAGGTTTTGAAACAAAAATTAAAAAATGAAATTAAAAAAATTCTGATGATTAATTTTTAACCAACTTAATGGTTTTTGTAAAGTTTGCTTGTTGAATAGTTACAATATAAACTCCAGCTACATAATTTGAACCGAAATCTTTACCATTAATTTCTTCTACTGTACTTTCTAAAGATTCTACTAATCTACCAGACAAGTCATAAACACTTACAATAACATTATCCTTTTGAGAAGAAACGAATTCTAAACTGTAGTTGTTTTCAAATGGATTTGGATAAGCTTTTACAGCAGTTTCAACTACTTCTTCATCAAACGCACCTTTTGGAGCTGATGCAGGAGTTGTAACAGTACATGATGCACCATAACTTCCGTAAACGCTGTTGTATTTTGTAGCAACTCTAATCGTATAAGTAGTGTTATAAGCTGCACCTCCAGCTAATTGAGTTAGGTTAAAGAAATTTTTAGTTGCATGCTCGTAATAACGTGTTGTACCTCCGTTTACTACTTCAAATTTATACCCTTCTACTGAAGGAACTGCATCAGCATAAACAGTGCTATTCAAGGCAGCTAAAGTAGCTCCACAAGAAGATGCTTTCAACTTAGTGTTTGGCACGCCTAAAGTAGTTACTGTACAAGCTGCTCCATAAGCGGCATAAACATCATTTGCTTTAATAGCTACTCTAATAGTATAAACAGTGTTATATAAAGATCCTGCTACTTGTGATAATGAGAAGTAACTATTTGTAGTTTCAAAATATCTGGTAGTTCCTCCGTTTACGATTTCAAATTTATATCCTTGAATATTTGTAGCTGCATTAGCATAAATATTTGTTAACAAGGTTGAAATACTTATCCCACAAGATGAATTTTTTAAAGTAACAACAGGTACCGGGGTAGTTACAACACAAGCATCCCCGTAAGCATTCCAAGAACCATTTGTTTTTGTAGCTACTTTAATAGTATAAGTCATATTATCCAAAGAACCAGCTACTTGAGTTAATGAAAAATAATTTCTACTACCAGATGTTGTTTCATAATATCTAGTGGTTCCTCCGTTCACTATTTGAAATCTATATCCTTCAACATTTGCAACTGGATTAGCATAAATATTATACTTAATTTGAGGTAAAGTAACTCCGCACTCAGATGTTCTAAGTTTAGTTAACGGGGCTGCAGGAGTGGTAATTGTACATTCTGCACTATAATTACTCCATAATCCTTCTACCATAATAGCTACACTAACTTGGTGTGCAGTATTGTATTTTGAACTAGATAATTGAGTGAAGTTAAAATAATTGTTAGTTGTTTCATAATATCTGGTAGTGCCTCCATTTACTACTTTAAACTTGAATTTTTGTGCATTGGCATTTGCATTTGCAAAAACGTTGGTATTTAAAGCAGCTAAAGTAACTCCACAAGAAGTACCCTTAATGGTAGTGGTAGGGATTGGGTTAGAAATTGCTGCAATATCTGAATCCGCAAAACTAGCTCCTGTTAAAGCAGGTGAACTTGTAGCTGGTCTGTAATCTAAACCTGTGTAAATAGTAGCATCTGATGCGTTATAAGGAGTAGTTAACAATCCTGCATTAGTAGTAAGTGTGCTATTTCCATTGCTATCATACCAAGATTGCATATTAAATGATGCATTATTACCTACGGTAATAGTACCTGGTGAGTTTACTTGTAATACTTTAGAAGTAGTTACGATACCCGCTAAGATGTTGTTTTTATACTTTAACTCGTTATTAAGCGCATTGGTTTCGGTTGTGGTTCCATCTATGTGTAAACCTTCTTGGAAATCCATGAAAATTGAGTTGTATATTTTGATTTTGTTGTTACGTCTTAAACGTAAAGCTCTTTTGTAACCTGAAGCTAATGTTCCTCCGTTAGGTAAAGTAAGACGGTATGATGGACCTACTAAAGTCATGTTAGAGAAAATAGGACTCGTATAAGGAGAAACTGATGAACCTGTAGGGTTGTTATCTACTTCAAATCCTTCAGAAGTGGATACAGCTGGTGCATCAGAAACTTGTGGATCTCTGATAGCCAAACCAAACTGAACGCTTCCGTTGTAACCATTATCAGCATCAAAATCATCATCTAAAGTTCTGTAGGATACTAAATGTTTACAATTTACTGAACCTCCGAACCATTCGAAAGCATCATCGTTAACATGAGATACTTGAACGTAGTCAATAGTTGTACCTCTACCCACAGCACCCATGGTTAAACCATTGATTTCGCTATTTGGCGCGTATACATATCCACCATATTCAATACGTACATATTTTAAAGTACCCGAGTTGTCATTGTCGTCAGGTGAAGCCCCTCCTCCATATTGAGTATCCGCAGATTGAGCAATACCTTCAATGTAGTTAACCCCTCCATTGATATTGAAAGAACCTTTACCTAATAAAATAATACCGCCCCAATCACCTTTGTTTCTTGAACCAACGGCTTTATCAGAAGTGAACACAATAGGACTTGAAGAAGTTCCTATCGCATTTAATTTAGCTCCTTTAGTAACAATTAAAGCAGCTCCTGTATTATCTCCTAAAATTTTAACCCCAGGTTGGATAGTAAGTGTCGCATTGTTTTTTACATAAACCAAACCTTGTAATAAATAAGTATTACCCGTAGTCCAAGTTGTGTTGGTGGTAATCGATCCACTCACGGTTACATTGGGCGTTGGATGTACTGTGTTTTGCGGATCAAAATCCGTCCATCCTTGTGTCCAAGGAGCCGTTGGTGCAGGTGCAAATGCACCTCGGTAAGCAGTTTGCGTAATTTGTGCAAACGAGGCAAAACTTGATAAAGCAAGCAATGCTAATAAGTTAATTTTTTTCATTTTTTATATATTAAAATTGATGGGGTAAAACTAGTTCCACATACTTTAAAAGATGTAACCTATTAATTATTAATATATTATATAAACGCTTTATTAATGTTATGAATGTTAAAACAAGGTTTATGGAATGTTAAAAATGTTAAGAAAAAAACCGCCTTAGAAAGGCGGTTATAAAGAACACTTGAAAAAGCGGGTGTTTTTAAATCCTTAAAAATTAAAAGTTAAGGCTAATGAAAAAGTTCTTCCGAATTTAGTTAGCCAAATCAAATCGTCTTCATTAGCGTTATATCCGTTTTTGTTTTGTTTGTCTCCATTAAAAACAGCATCAAACGTTCCTTTTAGACCAGAATCTCCTGCTTCTCCTAAATCTCTGTTCCAATAGAAAACTAAATCCTGAGCTAAGATATTTTGAGCATTAAATTTTAATTCTAATTTCTTCTTTAAAAAAGATTTAGCGATTTGCGCATCTAAAAAGGTTCTGCCCTTTTCCCAAAGATTGGGTTCTGTTTCAGAATTCCCTACTACTGCAATTCGGTCTCCAATAGTATTAATATTTGTCGAAACTGACCAACCCGATTCACTGGTTAAAAATTGAATTCCTGCATTAAACACATACGGGGATTGACCTTGCATGGGTCTTGATTTTTGTGTATCTGATGAAGCTGCAATATTGGAAACATCTACTTTAGAATTGATAATAGCCACGTTTGAAAACAAGGTCAAATTGTTTAAAAACAGAGAATCTTCGTTACCAAAAACGGAAGCTAATAGGGTTCTAAACTCTAATTCAAAACCATAATTAGTAGCCGAAAGTGCATTTTTATACACCACCTCTTTATTATTTACTCCAGCAATCATTTCTATTGGGTTACTGAATTTTTTATGGAAAAACGAAACCGAGAAGATTTGAGATTTACCTGGATATATTTCGTACCTAAAATCAAAATTATTGATTCGAGCAATTTGTAAATCTGGATTACCCGAAGTAAAAAATTGGGTGGTAAAATCATAAAAACCAAATGGTGCTAATTCTCTGAACTCTGGTCTATTTAAAGTTTTTGAAAAACTAAATCTTAAATTTTGTTTTTGATTTAAAGAAAAAATCAAATTGACTGATGGTAAAAAATCGTTTTGTTTATTATCTACGTTCAAGTCTTCTGTTGGAGACAATTTGGTAGTTAATTTTTGATGATAACTTTCCATTCTAAACCCATACACCGCTCTAAAAAAACCTATTTTGTTATCTAACATTAAATATCCCGCAGCTAAACTTGAAGAAGCATCGTATTTATCAAAATATTTTGAAGCATCATATAAAGTAAATCCTCCTACACCCGGAGCAGTTTGCCCCATATTTTGGGCATTAAAAATCTTACTGTCGTCTAGTAATAATAAATCTGGATTAAAACTAATGTCCCCAGTATTCAACATATTAAACTGAAGTTGTCTAGCAAAAAAATCTCTTTTTCTATTTTGTGCAAAAAAACCAACTTTCAATTCATGTAAATTTTTTGAACCTAATTTTTTAGTTAAATCTAATCTGGCATTTTGAACATTTTCATTATTCTCAGAAAAAAACATTCCACCACCATAATCAGGCCCACCATTTCCGTCTGGAATATTTGCAGTATACTGTAAATCCACTGGGTTTGGATTTAACGGATCTTGGTATTTATCATAACCCGTATAAACATTTCTTCTTAGATTAGGTATAGATCTAGAAACTTTGCTTAAGGAAGCCAACCAATTAACTCTGAATTTGCTTTTTGAGAAGTTATGATCTCCGTTTAATTGTCCTGAATAGATTTTATTACTGGTAAACCATCGTACGGTAGAACTAACTTTCAGTGGATTATCAATATTAGCTTCTTGTGGAGCCCCTTTTCTTTGTATCACACGGTCATCAGAATTAATGCTGTATATATTCTTAAAACTAATGGTATTATTTGCATTCAATTTCAAAGAAAAATTAGCCAAACCACCTAATAAATATTGTTCCGCATAATTCTTATCTAAATAATCTGTGTTTAACATGGGTCTTAAACCTTCTCCTTGCTCCTCGTAATCTCGTCTGGTGGTTTCATTAAAGCTATTACTCTTATTATAAGAAGTAGACACCATTACCCCCAAAGTTTTATCCTTGATTTTAATTGATCTTCCTAAAGAGTATTGAAAATTAACGTTAGGTGAAAATTTCTTTTGATATAAGCCCCAATCTCCACTAAAAGATTTGGCATATTCAGCTCTCTGTTCTGCATTTAATTCAGAAAATGTAAAATTATCGGGCATGTTTGAAGGCAATGCTCGGGTACCGTCATCAACACCTAACCAATCATTTTTTCCACCTTCGTAGTACAATTGATTTTTTCCAGTAGTTATGGTATTGTATCCTCCACTAACCGATAAAGATTGGAAATTTTTATCTGGAATTCCTTTAGTAGTAATTTGAATCACCCCTCCGGCAAATTCACCTGGTAAATCTGGCGATGCCGTTTTAGATATCACCAAATTATCTATCATATTTGAAGGGAAAATATCAAAAGAAAAAGCTTTTCTGTCTGGTTCAGAACTGGGTAATGGAGAACCATTTAAAAATGCGGCATTATATCGGTCATTTAAACCTCTTACCACCACAAATCGATTGTCCTGAATACTAGCGCCACTAATTCTTTTAATTACGTCTGAAGTATTTCTATCGGGTGTCTTTTTTATAACTTCTGCAGAAATCCCATCAGAAACACTCGCGCTGTTTTTTTGCATCGTAAGTAATGACTTTAGTGATTCTGCTTTCATTTTAGAAGAGGTGACTACTACAACTTCTTCTAATTGATTGATATTTTCTTCTAAAGAAATGGTTAAATCGACTTCTTCACCTTCTTTAAATTCAACGTCAGATACCATTTTAGTTTTAAATGAAATTGCCGTAAATTCAATATCGTACTTGCCTGGTTTAATATTTTTAATTAGAAACTTACCATCCATATCCGACAATACAGAATGTTTGGTTCCTTTAATCAGGATGGATACTAAAGGCAAAGGTTTACCTAAAGATTCATCAACGGTAACACCTTTTAAAGTAGCGGTTTGTGAAAAGCCTAACTGTACACAAAAAACAAGAATAACAGTGTATAATAATTTCATCTCTTAAATAATTAATTTTTTAATTAAACTAAGAGCAAAAGTATTTTAAGTGTTTACCATGTTCGTTAACAAACCTTTATTGATGTATTAATAATAACCTGTTGAATATTAATATATTGAAACTAAAATCGTTTAAATGTTAAGAAATAAAAAAGTCCACCAATAACGGTGGACTTTTTTATCTTAGAAAAATAATTTTCTTAATTATTCAATGCCTCGGCGCCGCCTACGATTTCTAAAATCTCGTTGGTAATGGCTGCCTGACGGGCTTTGTTATAGGTTAATTTCAACTGATTTCTTAATTCAGTTGCGTTATCTGTTGCTTTATGCATGGCCGTCATACGTGCTCCGTGCTCAGAAGCAAATGAATCACGAATGGCTTTATATAATTGTATTTTTAATGCCTTAGGAATTAAAGTAACTACGATTTCTTCCTTACTAGGTTCAAAAATATAATCTGCATTTACATTTGCTGAACTTTGTGCCTGTAACGGCAAAAATTGTTCGGCTAAAATCTCTTGACTGGCAGCATTTTTAAAGTGATTATACACCAACTCAATTTTATCATATTCGCCAGTTACAAATTTTTTCATTAAAACTTCGGCAATTACAGATACATTACTAAAAGTTAAATGATCGAATACCTTACTTTGGTTATCCACTACATTATACGTTTTTCTTAAAACGTCATTACCTTTTTTACCAATAGTCAGGATGTCTAATTGTTTTCCTTTATAAGATTCCGACAATTTATTAACCTCTTTAACTATATTGGTATTAAAAGCGCCGCACAAACCTCTGTTCGAAGTAATCGCTACAATTAAAACCTTATTAATTGGTCTTTGAGCAGTGTATTCGCCTCCGACATCTTCGCTTAATGCGCCACTTAAATTCTGAAGTAACTCTGTTAACTTTTGCGCATACGGACGCATGGCGGTAATAGCATCTTGAGCTTTTTTTAATTTAGCTGCAGAAACCATTTTCATCGCACTAGTGATTTGCATCGTGGATGAAACAGAAGTTATTCGATTACGTATTTCTTTTAAGTTTGCCATTTTAAAAAATAGGTTTTGGGTATTTGGTTTTAGGTTATAGGTAAAAACCTAAGACCTAAAACCTTTAACCATAAATATTAATATTTAGCCGATAATTCTTTAGCAACACTAGCTAAAGTATCGGTAATAGCATCTGTAAATTTACCTGCCTTTAATTGATCTAAAGTATCTCTGTGTTTGTTGTTTAAGTATTCGATATATTCTTTTTCGAATTCTTTAACTTTATTCACAGGAACTTTTCTTAATAAGTTTTTAGAACCCGCATAAATAATCGCAATTTGATCTTCCACTTTGAATGGATCGTTCACTGATTGTTTTAAAATCTCTACGTTTCTTCTTCCTTTTTCGATTACGTTTAAGGTAGCTGCATCTAAATCAGAACCAAACTTAGCGAAAGCTTCTAACTCACGGAACTGTGCTTGATCTAATTTTAAAGTACCTGCTACTTTTTTCATAGATTTAATTTGTGCGTTACCTCCAACACGAGATACCGAAATACCTACGTTGATTGCTGGACGTACCCCAGAGTTGAATAAATCCGACTCTAAGAAAATCTGTCCATCGGTAATTGAAATTACGTTGGTTGGAATATAAGCAGAAACGTCTCCCGCTTGTGTTTCAATGATTGGTAACGCTGTTAACGAACCACCACCTTTAACAATTGGTTTCAAAGAATCTGGTAAATCATTCATGTTTTTAGCGATATCATCATCGGCAATTACTTTAGCCGCACGCTCTAACAATCTTGAGTGTAAGTAAAAAACGTCTCCAGGGTAAGCCTCACGTCCCGGTGGTCTTCTTAATAATAAAGACACCTCACGGTAAGCTACTGCTTGTTTAGACAAATCATCATAAATGATTAAAGCTGGACGACCTGTATCACGGAAATATTCTCCGATAGCTGCACCTGCAAATGGCGCATAAACTTGCATTGGAGCAGGATCAGAAGCATTAGCAGCGACAATAATGGTGTAAGCCAAAGCTCCTTTTTCTTCTAAAGTTTTAGCAATACCTGCTACTGTAGAAGCTTTTTGCCCAATGGCAACATATATACAATATACTGGTTGACCAGCATCGTAAAATTCTTTTTGATTTAAAATGGTGTCAATACAAACCGTGGTTTTACCAGTTTGACGGTCACCAATAACCAACTCACGTTGTCCACGACCTACAGGAATCATCGCATCAATTGCTTTAATACCTGTTTGTAATGGTTCGTTTACGGGCTGACGGAAGATTACCCCTGGCGCTTTACGCTCTAAAGGCATTTCGTATAAAGTACCTCCGATAGCACCTTTACCATCAATAGGCTGTCCTAAAGTATTTACTACTCTACCTACGATTTCTTCTCCTACTTTTAAAGAAGCAATACGTTGCGTTCTTTTGGCAGTTGAACCTTCATAGATTCCAGTAGATGGCCCTAATAATACCGCACCTACGTTGTCTTCTTCTAAGTTCAATACAATGGCTTCTAAACCGTTGTCAAACTCGATAAGCTCTCCATATTGTACGTTAGATAAACCATAAATACGAGCAATACCATCTCCTACTTGAAGAACTGTTCCCACTTCTTCTAAAGTAACACCAGATTCAAAACCTGATATTTGTTGCTTTAAAATTGCTGAAATTTCAGCCGATTTAATTTCTGCCATGTTATTTATCTATAATTTTTTTACGTTAGAAACGTATGATATAAATTACTAATTACTTAATTCTCTGCTTAATTTTCTTAAGTTGGACGATACTGAAGCATTAAACTGTTGGTCGCCAATTCTTAATATGAATCCTCCTAAAATAGATGGATCTACAATATTTTTAATTACTATTTTTTTGTTTGAAAAAGTAGCAATTTTTGCTAAAACTTGTTTTTCTACTTCTGGAGTAATTTCAAAAGCAGTAGTTACGTAAGCGGTTTGAATATTGTTCGCTTCTTGATAGATATTATTGTAGCCGTTTGATATTTGTTCCAAAATTTCAAATCTTTTGTTTTCGAACAACAATCGAAATAAACTTTTAGTAATGTCATTAGCGTCAACAAATATTTTTAGTAAAGCTCCGTTTTTAGCTTCAACGCTAACTGTTGGATTTAAAATAAAATCTTTTAATTCCGCATTAGATTGAATCAACTGAGCAATAGTACCCATATCTTTTCCTACCGCTTCGGACTGACCTTTAGAAGAAGCAATTTCAAAAATAGCTTTGGCATATCTGGATGCCGCTCTTGTACCTGTCATATTTGTTAGCTTAACTTAACTTCTCCTAACAATTGATCTACCAATTTTACTTGCGCATCTTTAGTAGACAATTCTTGTTTGATTAATTTTTCGGCAATTTCTAAAGAAATCGCAGAAACTTGAGCTTTTAATTCCGATAAAGCTGCATTCTTTTCACCTTCGATGATGGTTTTAGCTTGCTCAATTAAACGTTGTCCTTGAACTTGTGCGTCTTCTTTGGCGTCTGCAATCATTTTTTCTCTTAACTCACGAGCTTCTTTTAACAAAGCATCTCTTTCAATACGAGCTTCTTTTAAAATACGTTCGTTATCTGCTTGTAAATTTTGCATTTCTTTTTTAGCATTTTCAGCCGCAGCAATAGCGTCTTTAATACCTTCTTCACGAGCAGTGATAGATTCCATGATTGGTTTCCAAGCGAATTTAACCAACAAGAAAATTAGAATAGCTAATATAGTAGCTTGCCAAAAGAATAATCCGAATGAAAAATCGTTAACTAATTTCTCCATTATGTTGAATATATAGTGATTTTAAACTTGACTTAAAATTAAAAACAATACCTGTAACCAACCGTTACAGATATTGTTTAGTTTCTTTATTATTTTCCTAAGATTAAAGCAGCAAATGCCAAACCTTCTAATAAAGCCGCGATAATAATCATCGCAGTTTGAATTTTTCCAGCAGCTTCTGGTTGACGAGCAATCGCATCCATAGCAGATCCACCGATTTTACCTAAGCCTAAACCAGCACCGATTACTACTAAACCTGCACCTACTAAAGTTGGAATAGTTCCCATAATTATATATATATAAAGTTAAACTTCTAAAATAAATAAATTAATGATGTCCATGGTGTTCGTCATCGTGGTGGTGGTCTTGAACTGCCATACCAATAAATAACGAAGATAACATGGTAAATATAAATGCTTGCAAAAATGCAACTAATACTTCAATAACAGAAATAAACAATGTTAGACCTAAAGATATAGGTAAATCTGCATAAATGTTTTTACCTACGAAAATCATAGCAATTAAACTCATGATAACTACGTGACCCGCTGTAATGTTAGCGAACAAACGAATCAACAAAGCAAATGGTTTAGTTAAAGTTCCTAAAACTTCGATAGGAGCTAAAATGATTTTCATGGGAACAGGAACGCCTGGCATCCAAAAAATATGTTTCCAATAATCTTTGTTGGCACTAAATTGAGTAATGAAATAGGTAAACAACGCCAAACAAACTGTAATGGCAATATTACCCGTAACATTGATTCCTAGCGGAGTCATTCCTAGTAAATTCAATAACCAAATAAAGAAGAAAACGGTTAAAAGATAACCCATGAATCTTCTGTATTTTTTCTCGCCAATGTTTGGAATAGCAATCTCGTCTCTAATAAAAATAATTAAAGGCTCTAAAATTCTTCCAAAACCAGTAGGAATTGGACCTTTTTGGTATGACTTAGCCAAACCTACAAACATCAACAATAACAATACTGAAGTAAACAACATGGATACTACATTCTTCGTAATTGAAAAATCTAAAGGTTTTTCATTAGTTGGATGATGATGTTCATCGTAACTAATCGTTCCTTTTGCGTCTGTTTTATAAACTTTTCCGTGATATAATCTGTAGTAATTCCCTTCTACATTTGCGATAGTTTCCCCATGATGAAATGCAGCAGAAGAAAACATTTGCAAACCATTATCGAATAAAATTACCAGCAAAGGAAAACCATAATGCTTACCTTCTTTTTCATCTGAAAACAAGGTAAAATCATACGAATCTTGTAAGTGATGCTCTATAAAAGCATCCACTTTTGCTTTTGGATCTTGTGATTCAACACCTTCATGAGCCACCGCATTTGCAGGAAATTCTTCTGAAGCATGAATGTTTTCTTGAACTACAGCAAGGGAATCCACACCTGGATTAGCCACTAATATTAACGAAGAAAACAACGCAACGATTGTTGTAATAAGTCGAACTGGTTTTAAGGAAATCGGCATATCGTAGTTAAATATCTTAATATTACAGTCTCTAAATTTTGTGCAAAGGTACATTTTTAATTAAAAAACCAAGAGCCTGAATATGTTTTTTTTCGGCTCAATTTTATCCTGAATTTTTTTATTCTAAATTATTCAACAATTTTAAAGCAACAAGCACATCTATAATCAGATAGCAAACAAATAAAATCAAAAAATTATATTTATAAACGAGCAAGTCCTTTGGCGATTCCATCACAAAAAATTCAAACAATCCATAGCTTAATGCAGTTTTTAAAGTCATTAATGCCAATATAATGTATCCGAAATTTTCTGAAAAGTCATTTTTTACCTTGACTAAGGTTACTGCAAAAATGATCGAGAAGAAAAAGAAACTTAAATAATTCCAAAATAAATACTGAAAAACAATTTCTTGAACTGCACTTAAAAAGAAATAAATCACAGCTGTGTGCAACACCAAAAAAATTAGGGTTGCCACACTGATTAAAAGAATGAATTGCTTTTTTAATCCGTTCAAACTATTCTTCTTTAGTATTGTTTAAATCGTTTACCTGTCTGATTACATTATAGAGTGCAATAAAAACACCTATGAGTGTACTGATTTTTAAACCAAGACCATCTGGGTTTTGATATTTTTCATCTAACCAAATTCCTAAGTACGAAAAAGCAACAATGATTAATCCCATTTGGAACGGAATAGTCATCAAACTCATCCACTTATTATAAGACGGCTTTTTTTTATCCTGCATTTTCGGTAGTTGAAGTAGGCGGAACTACGGGTGGTTGTACGCTACTTTTCATAATGCAAGAAGCACTAAAATCGGCTCCTGGCTCTACAGACAATTTGCCTACCATGACTTCTCCTTTTACGACCGCTTTTGATTTTAAAGACAACATGCCCGAAACTTTGATTCGTCCTTCGAATCGCCCTTCGATATCTACATTTTCGGCAATAATATCACCCATTACTATGGAGGCAGGGCCTATTACTAATTTTCCGTTTGATTTAAAATTCCCTATTAATTGACCATCTAGTCTAAAATCTGCGGCAGAAGTAATGTCTCCTTTTATAACAGTACCTTCCACGATTCTGTTGGTTTTTCCTAATAAATCAGTGGTAGATTTGTATTTATTTTTATCGAACATAGTTTATAGTTTATCTTGTTGCTCAATATATTTTTCTAGGTTCTTAAATATTTGTACTACTTTATAGTTGTGCGCCGAAATGATTAATCCTGATTTTTTTAAGGCTAATTTTTTGTCGTCTTTAATTAAAGTCATCATAGCTATAGCTTGGTGCTTTGCTGTGAATCCATGAAATACCAAAAATCGTTTATTTCGATTGTACACATCTGCAGAAGAAGTAATTCCGTAAGTTTTAGCTTCTTTTAAGAAATTTAAAATCAGTTCGGTTTCTTTTTTAATTTTTTCGGAATCGGCCTCTGTTAAACCAAATTCATAAATTATTTTCCAAGAACCTCCGTCACTTTGTTTAAATTGGAACTGTTCCAATTCTGGAATACTGGTTTTTAATAATTCATCTGCTTTTTTACCTTCTTCTACATTCGGAAAATTTAAAGCCACGTACTGTAAGGCCTTTTTGTATTCGTCAACCCCATCTAGTTTTGCTAAGCAATACGCTTTTAATAATTCCATTTTAGGAATAATTGGCTCTCCTTCGAATCGAATCAAAAAGGTTTCTAAGGCCGTTAAAGCATCTGCATATTTTTCGGAATCATACAACTTCATTAAATTGGCATAAACCACTTGCGGGTCATTTTCGGTTAATTCAATTGAATTACTACTCAACAATTGAGCATATCTAGAATCTGCGTAATCCGTTAAAATTCTGTCTTTGATAACCTGTGCTTTAGCCACATCGGAAATCAAATACATTTTATACAAACTATACAAAGAAGGTAATACAAATTTGGTTTCTGGATTTAAGGTCAATAGTTTTTCGTATTTAACTATAGACAAATCGTATCTTTTGAATTTATCCTTATAAATATTTCCTAAATGATAATACGCCTCATTTCTTTCTTTAATTAAACCATTAATGGCCATGCTGTCTGTAGGCACTTGGCTTAAATAGGTTTCTAACTGATAACGTTTATCCTCTACTTTTTCTTTCTCTGAAGCCACTGCGGCGGAATCATTGGTCGTCGTATTTATAGGTTCGTTACCATTGGTTGTACCTGCTTTAGAATTATACCTCCAATTGTCTGCTAATCCTCGATTACCCCAAACTTTTTTAAATTCGGCCTTGCCTGATTGGGCAATGCTGGCGTTATAGAAATAAAAAGTATCGTTGCCTCCTGTTGGTTTTATAAAGGTGTTGGCTACAGGTGCATTGACTGCGGCATTGGCAATCATTTCTTTTTTCTGTTTTAAGGCTTCTTTTTCAGCATCCTCTTTTTTAAGCTTGTCGATGTATTTTTGATAAAATTCTTGTCTTTGCTCTAATGAAAGAGCAACAATGCTTAATATACTATCATTTTCATGTGCAATATTTTCATACTTGATGACATCGGCTAAATTCAACTTCTTTTTTTCGATGCTTCGGTGTTCCCTAGTTTTTGGTTTTAAATTAACCAAAGTACTGTCGTAGTATTTTCCGGCATCGGCATATTTGGCTTCATTAAAATAAATTTCGGCTAAATTTCTATGATTCGAAGCCGTTAAATAAGTGTCTTCGGTTTTAAACTTTAATGATTTATTGTAAGATTCCTTGGCTTTTTCAACTTCTTGTGATTTTTCATAAAACACCCCCAAATGATGATGTAAAACACCCACAAAAGGTTTGTGTTCTTTATCCATGATTAAATCATTAAATTTTTTCACAAAAGCTACTTTATCATCATTTTTAAAATCAAAATATTTAGCTAATCCTATATGAGCGAATATCCAATAACTTTTAGGCGATTTTCTGTTCATTTTAATCACCGACTGGTAAGCCGCAATAGCACTATCTTTCTTTTTTAACTGATCGTATAACTGTGCTTGAATAAATCTAAAACGGGCTTTTTCTTCTTTTACTTTAACCAACTTAATGGCTTTAGTAAGGTGCACGTCGGCGCTATCATATTCTTTTAAATTAATAAACGATTGTGTTAAAAGCGCTTCTGCTTCCTTTTGAATTGATCTTTTAAGTTTGTTTTCTTTTAAGAATTTAGTAATGTTTTCGATAACCAACGGATCATTACCTAATCTCATGTTGGTTTTTTCGCGCCAAACTTTAATTTCGGCAATCTGACTGGCGTTAGGATATTTATACAACACGTAATTAAACGCTTCTAAGGCTGGCAAAAATCTTTGGTCGTAGTACCTTGATTTTCCTAAAACAAAAAAAGCTTCATCCATTTGATAATTATGTTCAAAACCCCCAACATTAATGGAATGTTTTTGAACCGCTTTAACCGCTTTGGTTTCGGCTCTATCAAAATTCGGATTCTTTTTTACCCCAGGAATCATCATTTCGTCCGAAACATCTAACCTTTCCATAGGTAACATTTCCCAAAAATTATCGCGGTAAGAAACTCTTAATTCTTCTACTCCTTTTTGTAAGGCTACCTCGCCATTAAACAACACATTATACTTTGTGGTTAAGGCGTGGAAATTTCGACTCATAAAAGTATTCTTTTTGGTAGAGCAAGCTGCGGCTACACACAAAAAGAGAATCGATAAAAAAGTAATTATTAAAGACCTATTCAAGACTAAACTTGTTAAAAAAATTTTGGTAAAAATACATTTCTTTTTCATACTAAACATAAACTAGTATATATGTAATTTTGTTTAATGTCTGATGAATGTCAGGGGTGTAAATTGCACATATTTTATATTTTTGCCAAAAATTAATCGCATGTCTACTTTTCATAGTTTAAAAATCGCTTCTGTAATTAAAGAAACACCCGATGCTATATCTGTTGCTTTTGAAATACCAGAACTTTTAAAAAGTACTTTTCAATTTATTCCTGGGCAATACATTACTATACTCCATCGATTGAATGGAGAAGAAGTTCGTCGTTCCTATTCGATTTGTAGCACCCCACAAGATAAAAACTTAAAAATAGCCATTAAGGCCGTTAAGAATGGAACTTTTTCGGTATTTGCCAATCAAGAATTAAAAACAGGAGATTACCTAGATGTGAGTAGCCCCGAAGGTCGTTTCACCATCGACATTGCATCTAATAATCAAAAAAACTACGCAGCTTTTGTAGCTGGTAGCGGAATTACACCTGTGTTTTCTATTATTAAAACTGTTTTAGAAAAAGAATCTAACAGTACTTTTATATTGGTTTACGGAAATAAAAATCCGAATCAAACCATTTTTCATCAAGAATTACATGACTTAGAATTAAAATATACCGGCAGATTATTCATTCATTTTGTGTACAGCCAAGCTCATGTAGAACCTCATTTTTTTGGAAGAATAGACAAATCGGTGGTTAATGCCATTGTTAGAAACAAATACAAAACCCTAGATTTTAGTCAGTTCTTTATTTGTGGGCCAGAACAAATGATTGATGTTGTTTACGACACATTAATCGAAAACAGCATCAGCGAAGAACAAATCAAATTTGAATTGTTTACCTCATCAACTAAAGAAACAACTATTTCTCAAACAGACGGGCAATGTGAAGTGACTGTTTTGGTAGATGATGAAGAAACTACTTTTGTGATGTCCAACAAATTAACCTTGTTAGATGCCGCGCTAAAACAAGGTTTGGATGTGCCTTACTCTTGCCAAGGAGGTATTTGTAGCAGTTGTATGTGTCGCATTCTAAATGGCACCGCAGAAATGAAAAAGAATTCCATTTTAACCGATAGCGAAATAGCAGAGGGTTTGATTTTATCTTGCCAAGCCGTTCCAACCAGCGAAACTATTAGTGTTGACTTTGATGATGTGTAAGTAATTGTTGGATTTTTTCCACCACTTGTTCAGGACTAATGCTTTTCATGCAATCTGTATAACCCTCAATCTTTTTATTTCCATAAACCGATGTGGGCAATAAAGGATATTGTTTTAAATCTGGGGTTAGGCTATTTGCTAACGGCTGATTAAAAGGCACAAAACCCGCATACGGATGCGTATTTCCCCACAAAGTAATCACAGGAATACCTAACATCGCCGCAAGGTGCCCATTGCCCGAATCCATGCTTAACATTACATCCAAATGATGGATTAATTGTAATTCTTCGGATAAAGTTAATTTACCAGTAATATTTATAGCATTAGGAATTTTTGAAGCTATTTCATCTAATTGTTCTTGCTCTTTTTTACCACCTCCAAATAAAAAAATCTGATGTTCCAGAGCCAAAGAAGCTATCACTTCTTGCATTAAATGTAGGGGATACATTTTGGTTTCGTATTGCGCAAAAGGAGCAATTCCTATCCAAGATTTATTTTTTTGCCCTGTTATATTTTGGATTTTTTGAGAAAGATTTTCTTTTTTAGGAAAGGTTACTTGTTTTAAATCAATAACGAATCCTAATTTTTTTAAGGTTTCAATATGCCTTTCAAACATGGATTTTACAGGTTGCAACAACTTATTTTCGGCACGTGTTAGCGCTTTTTTTTCTGCACGCCCTTTGTCTGTTGAGGCACAAACCACTCCCGAAAATAAAAACAAAAAACGTATTACTTGTGTACGTAATACGTTATGCAAATCAGCAATGGCATCTATTTTACGCTTTTTTAAATCTAAGAACAATCTGATCAAACCTAAAAAGCCTTTGTGTCTGCCTTTTACGTCTATAGAAAAAAAATGAACATTTGGAATGGTTTCAAAAAACGGTTTAAAAAACCCACGAGAAGCCACCGTAATTTTTAAGGTTGGATATTGCTCTTGAAGCGCCTTAACCACAGGCACAACCATGGCTACATCGCCCATGGCGGAAAATCGGGTAATTAATATATGTTTAATAGAACTATTTGCTGGCTGCACGCAATACCGGATTTAATTCATCGTCGTTGTACATTTTCATTTGTTTGTACACTTTCATGTACTTATCGCCATTTTGAATATCTGTAATCAATTCATCTATGGCGGTAAATAAATCTTTCTTCTGTTCTAATAAAACATTTAATTTTTCCTGACATTTTTGAATGTGTGAAGCATCGGCATCTGTACGATTTACCTCTTCATTCATGTGGTATATTTTCAAAGCCAAAATAGACAATCTGTCAAATGCCCAAGCTGGACTTTCAGTATTAATTTTCGCATTGGGTTTTACAGCTACATCTTTATAAAGTTGTAAAAAATAACTATCTATGTATTCCACCATATCGGTGCGTACTTGATTGGAAGCATCTATTCTTCTTTTTAAAACCAAAGCAGCCTCGGGTTGAATATTTGGATCACGCACAATGTCTTCAAAATGCCATTGAACGGTATCTACCCAGTTTTTATGATAAAACAAATGCTCAATAGCTTCTTTTGGGTAAGGGTTATTTATAGGAAAATCTACATCGTCTGTTTTATGATAATCATTGATGCTTTGTTCAAATATTAAAAAGGCTTTTTCGGATTTCATGCGTAATGATTTAGTTGTTATTTAGAAATAAAATATTTGGATATGAATTCAAAAGTTTCATAATCCAACTCCCAAGTTAAATAAGACTCCCAGTAAAAGGAGCTATAAGCAACAATGGCTATTAAAGTAAGTAGTGAAAGAAAAAGGTTTCGGGCCCACGTTTTTTGTAATTTTTCCACAAAATGAGTAGCCATAACCGAAACAGGAAACAAAGAATAAATTAATAACGCCTCTCTTTTTTCGGGAGTTACTGCCGCTATTAATAAACCTACAAACAAGATACTAATTACTTTTAAATAAGATTCGGTAATTTTTTTTGATAAATCAGACATATTAAACAACAAACTGATTAAGGTTAGTGTGGCAAGAATCAAAAAGAATCCAAACAAAAAAGCATCCAACGGAGTTTGAACATAATACCAATCAATATCGTAAATCATTTGTTGGCCAATGTGTTCCAGCAATTGCTCATCTATATAAAATCCTACCGCTAAATAGATTAAACTAACTGCAAATAGGGTAATAAAGGGAATTAATATTCTTCTGTAATCGTGCTGAAAGTTTAATAAAACGGATAAAAAAACAACTACAATAAACAGTATTGCCCAAAAATGAAATAACATCGCCACAAATACGCAAAGCGAAGCGTTGAGCACTCTTTGTTTAGAAACGAAAAAGGAGTCTGAAGAAATTAAATTCCAAGTAGCTAGAAGAATAAAAAGATTAGATAAAACCAATCGGTGTTCATAAAAAACATCTGAAAAAATAATCAACAACAAAATATTAATCAAATATGCATAACTGTTGTTGTTGTCTAGTTTATTATTTTTAATAATAAAATGACCAATTAATAGCGTTAAAAGCAATACTAATCCGAAAATCACCCGATCTATGTAAATCAAAGCATTTAACCCCGCGATGCTGGCAGAGGGCTCTTTTCTGACAAAATGCCAAGCATATAATCCTACAAAAAACACAGTGGTTAAGATGTAGTTGATGGGTTTTGATTTACTAAAGAATACAGATAGCATAAAAAATGAGGTTACTTATATTTTTTTTCTACTTTTGTTGACGTTATCAATTACAACTCCATCATATTATGAAAGCACTTTTTGAAGGAATTCAATTTTTATTTGAAAATATCTTATTATTACCCTACAACTTTCTAAGAAGTTTAGAACTAGAATGTTGGAGTGGTGCTAATTTAGTAAATTGGATTTTTATGATTGTTTGCGCTGCGGCTATTGTGTACTGGGTAAAACAATTAAAATCACACAAAGACAACAACGAAGAAAACCAAGATACTACTGCGCATTCTTTTTTATCCTAAATCGAATCCAATATCTTTTCTAAAATACATCTTATCAAAACATAATTTATTAATGTTTTGGTAAGATTTTTTTATGGCTTCTTGGTAATCATTCCCATAGGACGTAACGGCAATTACGCGACCTCCGTTAGTAACTACTTTACCGTTAAATAAAGTTGTTCCCGCATGAAATACCAAAGAACCTTCTATATTTTCTAATCCACTGATTTCTTTTCCTTTTTCGTAATCTTCTGGATATCCTCCCGAAACTACCATAATTGTGGTAGCTGCTCTTTCGTCAATTTCCAAACTGATGTTTTCTAAGTTTTGGGAACCTACCGCTTCAAAAATAGATACTAAATCAGTTTTGATTCGTGGTATTACCACTTCGGTTTCTGGATCTCCCATTCTTACATTGTATTCAATCACATAAGGATCGTTTCCTACTTTAATTAATCCAATAAATACAAATCCTTTATATTCTATTTGATCTTTTTTTAACCCTTGTATGGTTGGTATTACAATTCTAGATTCTATTTTTTCCATAAAAACGGCATCTGCAAACGGAACGGGCGAAACCGCCCCCATACCTCCGGTATTTAATCCTGTATCTCCTTCGCCAATACGTTTGTAATCTTTAGCCGTTGGTAAAATTTTATAACTTTTACCATCGGTTAACACAAAACAACTCAATTCTATTCCGTCTAAAAACTCTTCAATAACGACCTTTGAACTGGCTTGACCAAATTTGGCGTGTACCAACATGCTTCTTAGTTCTGTTTTGGCTTCTTCTAAATCAGAAATAATTAAAACGCCTTTACCCGCCGCTAATCCATCGGCTTTTAGCACATACGGAGATTTCATAGTTTCTAAAAAAGCACAACCTTCTTCTACTGTTTCCTTGGTAAATGAACCGTATTGAGCGGTTGGAATATTATGTTTGATTAAAAATTGTTTAGCAAACTCTTTACTTCCTTCTAATTGAGCACCTAATTTGGATGGTCCAATCACCGGAATTTGACTTAACTGTGCGTCATTTTTAAAAAAATCATACACGCCGTTTACTAATGGATCTTCGGGACCTACGACTACTATTTGGATATTTTCAGTTAACACCAATTGTTTTACCGCTTCAAAATCATTGGGATTGATATTCACATTACGAGCAATTCTGGCGGTTCCCGCGTTTCCTGGCGCTACAAATAACGTTGAACATTTGGGACTTTGCACCATTTTCCAAGCCAATGCATGTTCTCTTCCTCCTGATCCTAATAATAGTATATTCATTTGATATGATGTTTTTAATGCTAGCAAAAATAATAATATAAAAGTAATGGTTTAAAAAACTTTGAGGTTTGTAGTTGTTTATTATTTTTGAGGAAACTAATTCTTAACCGTGTTTAAACTTTTTGACTTTTCTTTACGCGTAAGTGGCTTTCCTATGAAGAAGGCACAACAGGAATTTAAAGCCATTTTAGATATCCCTGAACAGGAATTTAAAAATCATTTAGAATCCAAAAAACAAGAAATTGTCAACTTTCATTTAAAGAATAACCCGTTTTATCAATCTTTAGTTGGAGACACTCACTTTAAAGATTGGAATAACTTACCTGTTTTAACTAAAAAAGACCTTCAAAAGCCTTTATCGGACAGGCTTTCTGTTGGATATTCCCCAAAAAATATATTTGTAAATAAAACCTCTGGTTCTAGTGGAGATCCTTTTGTTTTTGCCAAAGACAAACCTGCACATGCGCTTACTTGGGCATCTATTATTTATAGATTTGGTTGGTATGGTATTAATTTTAACTCATCGTATCAAGCCAGATTTTATGGTATTCCCTTAGATTTTATTGGTTATCAAAAAGAACGTTTGAAAGACTTTTTAGGACAACGCTACAGATTCCCGATTTTTAATTTATCGGATGAATTTTTAGAAACGGTTTTGATTCATTTTAAAAAGAGAAAATTTGAATACATTAACGGATACACTAGTTCTATTGTTTTGTTTGCCAAATTTTTAGAGAAGAAAAACATTAAATTGATTGACATCTGCCCAACTTTAAGAGTTTGCATGGTTACTTCTGAAATGTTGTTTGACGACGATAAATTATTGATGGAAACCCAATTTGGAATTCCTGTGGTAAACGAATATGGTGCTTCGGAATTGGACTTAATTGCTTTTCAAAACACAAATGATGAATGGCAAGTAAATGCAGAAACCTTATTTGTAGAAATTTTAGATGAAAAAAATCAACCTGTACCATACGGCACTGAAGGAAAGGTGGTAATTACTTCATTATTTAATAAAGCGCATCCTTTTATCAGATACGAAATTGGAGATATGGGTGTTTTAGATGAAAAAAGCACGCTTAAAAAACCCATCTTAAAAAAATTAATTGGTAGAACTAATGATGTGGCTCTTTTACCCAGCGGAAAAAAAGCGCCTGGTTTAACCTTTTATTATATTACTAAAAGTATTATTCAAGATGATGGAAACGTAAAAGAATTCATCATAAAACAAACTAAAATAGATACTTTTGAAATTGAATATGTTAGTCAAACTATTCTAAATACAGAACAAATCAAAGAAATTGAAAAAGCGGTAGAAAAATATTTAGAACCTGGTTTAACTTTTACTTATCATCAAAAAAAATCCTTAGAAAGAACCTCAAGAGGAAAGTTGAAACAGTTTCAGAACAATCTCTAATTTCTATACTTTACATATCCATTATACATCCAGCACAACATGATGTAAATTGACATAAAAAAACCTAACTTTTCGTATTTGTAATAAAATTCCCATTGATATTTTAATAACGCTAATTTATTTCTTGAAAGAGAATTTTTTCTAATTCTATATATTGCCTGTGTTTCTTGAATTCCGTATGCGTAAGGAATTTCTTTTAAGTATTGTAGCCACAAGCCCATATCTTGCCTTTTTTTAATTAAAGGCATATTCTTTTTACCCAATTGACTTACATCTATAAACGCAGTTAAACAACTAATAGAATTAGTTTTTAGTATGTCTAGATAATTAACTTTTTGAGGAACAATAAAATCAGAATACACGAAATTTAATTCTTCATCTGACCTTTTATAGGAAGAAAAAACAAAAGGAATATTTACTTCTTTTATCGTTTTAATACTGTTTTCAATAAATGTTGGAAACCATATATCATCAGCATCTAAAAAGGTCATAAAATCTCCTTTAGCATTTTCAATCCCTTTATTTCTAGCCAATCCAGGCCCTGAATTTTTATCTAGTTTAAACCATTTTATTCTGGAATCAACTTCAGATTTCTCTTTAACAATAGCCAACGTTTCATCTGTAGAGCAATCATCTACAATCAACATTTCCCAATTAGAATAGGTTTGATTTTGAACAGATTGTATGGTTTCGGCTATATATTTTGCAGAATTATAGGTTGGAGTAATTATAGAAACTAATTTATTCATTAGTAGGCTTTTTCTTCTCCTTTAATTGCGTTTAAAATAGTCATAAGTATAATTTTAATATCCAATAACAAGGACCAATTTTCAAGGTAAAAGATATCGTACTTAACTCTATTAATGATGTCTTCATGACTTTCGATCTCCCCTCTATAGCCATTAGTCTGTGCTAGACCTGTGATTCCTGGTTTAATAAAATGTCTAACCATAAATTTATCTACACTTCTGGCATACATTTCTGTATGACTAACCATATGTGGTCTGGGGCCAACCACAGACATATTGCCAATTAACACATTAAAAAACTGAGGCAACTCATCTATACTGGTTTTTCGAATAAATTTCCCAACTTTGGTTATTCTTGGATCGTTCTTAGAAACTTGCTCTAAATCAGCAACCTCATTTGGCCTCATGGATCTAAACTTATAACAATTAAATTCTAAATAATTTAACCCATTGCGTTTTTGTTTAAAAAAAACAGACCCGTTGGATTCTATCTTAATTAAAATAGCTAATAGCGGTGTTAACCAAGAAAGTACACTGAGAATTACTATAGATGAAAAAATAAGATCAAAAATTCTTTTCACAATCTTATTTGCCGTATTATCAAGAGGAATGTGCCTAAGTGAGATGATTGGAATGTATCCATAATATTCATAAACGATATTTCTAGACAGCACTTCTTTAGAACTTGGCAGAAATTTTAAAATTTTTAAATTATTATCCGAAAAATCAATAAAGCGATTAACTAGTGTATGGCTTATTTCAGACAAAGAACAATACACTTCATCAATATTATTATTTAAAACAAAATCGAAACAATTTTCAATCTGATCTTTTTTATTTCCCTTTAAATTAAATACTTTAATTAATTTATACCCATAGTCTTGATTTTCATTAAAAAAATCAGCTAATTGAATTGCATTTTTATCTTCTCCAACAATAACAACCCTTCTAAAGTTTCCACCAAAAACTACTCTAAAACGTTTTAAAAAATAGTAAACAAATAATTTTGCTCCAGAAATTAAAAAAACTGAAATTGTTGTAAACTGAAACATTAATGATGGTTCAGAAAACTCAAATAACAATCCTAAATACGCAAAATTGACAATTACAAATAAAACATATTGCTTTAATATCTTACTTAAAATTTCTATTGCTTTGGTGTATCTGTAAACCTCATAAAACCCTACATTCCATGCAATAATTAACCAAGAAGCAGAAACAAACAGATAATAATTTAAAACATTTAAATTATTCAACAATATTATATAGACCAAGACATTGATGATTACAATATCTAAGACATAAGAAAAAGGTCTTATATAAGCGGAATATCTGCCTGTAGTATTTTTCACTAAAAAATATATTTTGAAAAATCTTTATGCTCTTCTCTTAATAATTCTTCAGAAGACAAGGTTTTAAAATAGTCAAAAGTTAACTTCATACCCTCTTCACGAGAAACCTTAGGTTCCCATCCTAAAATGGCTTTTGCTTTTGAAATATTAGGCTGACGTTGCATAGGGTCATCCTGTGGCAAAGGCATGTAGATGATTTTTTGTGTGGTTCCTGTTAATTTAATAATTTCTTCCGCAAACTGTTTTATGGTGATCTCGTGGGGATTGCCAATATTTACCGGGGAAGAGTAATCCGAATGTAACAATCTAAAAATCCCTTCTACTTGATCATCTACATAACAAAAAGAACGGGTTTGAGAACCATCTCCAAAAATAGTCAAATCTTCTCCGCGCAAAGCTTGTCCCATAAATGCAGGAATTACTCTACCATCGTTTAAGCGCATTCTTGGCCCGTACGTATTAAAAATTCGTACGATTCTGGTTTCAACCCCATGAAAAGTATGATACGCCATAGTAATGGATTCTTGAAAACGCTTGGCTTCATCATAAACACCTCTAGGTCCAATCGTATTTACATTGCCATAATATTCTTCGGTTTGTGGGTGAACCAAAGGATCTCCGTAAACTTCAGAAGTAGAGGCTATTAAAATTCTGGCTTTTTTAACTCTAGCTAATCCCAACAAATTATGCGTACCTAACGAACCTACTTTTAAGGTTTGAATAGGTATTTTTAAATAATCGATAGGACTGGCTGGCGATGCAAAATGAAGGATATAATCAAGTTCGCCTGGTATGTGTACAAACTTAGTGACATCGTGGTGATAAAACTCAAACTGTTCTAATTTGAATAAGTGGGCGATGTTTTTTAAATCTCCTGTAATTAGGTTATCCATCCCAATCACATGATAACCTTCTTTAATAAATCGGTCACACAAATGAGACCCTAAAAACCCTGCAGCACCTGTAATTAATATTCTTTTCATTTAAACGAATATAATGAATAATTTGAATTAAGTAAGCAATATAAAAACACAACTCTATGTTGCATTCAAAAAATGATTCTGTCAAAAATAAGCTTATCATTAATACTGCAAAAGCAATATGTGAAAAATTTGCACAAGAAAATTAAATCTTTTCTAACACAAAAACATTGTTAAAATAAGCTGTTTGATCCTTAGGAAGCACAAAACTAAAAACAACACCAGAAGCGTTGATTATAAATATAATAGGAAACAAAATTAAATGCCTTAACATTTTATTTTGAGGTAAGATGTTTTTAAAATAATTTAAAATAAACTGAAAAATTACCTGAACATAATTTCCGCTTTTTTCATGTTTTATAACTTTAAATCCGTGTTTTTTGTATAAAAATTCAAGAGCAGGAGTGGTGTACCTAGCATAATCGTAAGGCATTTCATGTTCTTCCCACATAAAAGGAGTGGTTATTAAAGCCTTACCCCCTGTTTTCAATACCCGATTGAATTCTGCTAATAATTCCTCAATATTAAACACATGCTCCAATACTTCCGTACACAATAAGGAATCAAATCGCCCATCTTCAAAAGGAATCGTCTTGCCATTATAAAAAACATCTACATATTGTTGTCTATCTTCTCTTCCTTCAATTTTTAAATCAACACCTATATATTCTTCAACATGACTAAAAAGAGATTTATAAGGTTTAGTTCCGCATCCAAAATCTAATAGTGATTTATTCAAACAATGAGCATTATTTTTAATAGATGCAAGGATTGATTTACGAATTAAAAAGTTATGATTAATAAAAAACCCTATAACGCTTGGGAAAAATTTTTCATTATCAATTGTCTTTGCGAGTAATTTTTTATTCATTTATTTTTACTGATTGTGAATCTGAATATGCTCTGTAAATAGACTCTAATTTTAAAATGTTCTTTACCATATCATATTCTTCTAAAAAAATTCGATATGCGTTATCTGAGAAGGCATGTCTTAAATCTTCATCATTAAGTAATCTTAATATTTTTTCTTTATATTCTTCTACATGATCACCGCTAATCACATAGCCATTAACTCCATCTTGAATCAAATCTCTATTGCCATCACAATCGGACACCACACAAGGTTTGGACAAAGCCAAGCTTTCAATTACAGAATAAGGCAAACCTTCATACCTAGCTGTTGATATATAAAGCAATGAATTCTTAATGATGTGAAATACATCTGAACGCTCTGTCCAATCTAGTAATGTCACATCATTTTGCATATTTAACTCTTTAATCAGATTTTTCACCGATTCTAACTGACCCATATGATGCCCTACCCCCATAACAACTAAATGGGTTTTCTGAACTTGATTCAACTCATGAAAAACCCTTATCATTAATTCTATATTTTTTTGGTATGATGGTCTTCCTACGGTACAAATATATTGATCAGGCCATGTTTTTTTTATGATTAAAGATTCCGATGGCACTACTGCTTTGATGGAATTATTAAAAAGTAAAACTTGATTTTTTTTATAATTAACCTCAGTAATTGCCCTCACTTTCTCAGAATTAGAGGACGCTAAAATGAAAGTGTTTTTAAACGACAATAATCTTTCTATTCCAAGGAAGACAAATCTTTTAAAACGATTATCAGTGCTTAAATAAGAAAAAGCTTGTGGGGTATACAACACATTTATTCCCAATAATTTACCAACGATTCTTCCTACCACCCCTCCCTTTGCACTATGAGCATGAATAACATTTGGTTTCTCTTTTTTTAAAATCAAATAGGTTTGATAGAGAGATTTTAAATCATTTAAAAAAGAGATATCTCTAGAGATTGCAGTATTATAATGTTTTATTTTTTGCCCTTTATTATCTAAAAATACTCTATCTGTGTCTACCATTCCATGAACGACAACATTTTCAAATTCATCAGAATTAATATTTTCTAATATAAGTCTAAGGGAGACATCAACCCCTCCCACACTGTGTAAAACATGTAATACTTTAATCTTCTTCTTTTCCATTATACAAATTAATTATTATTGAAAAAAGCATCGTACCAAATTGTCTATGAAGTACATTTTCTACCATAAACATTATAAAAAAAGTAATAAATATACCTATTGCAAAATAGTTGTTTTTGTTGAGGTAAATAGCCCACACAAAAAATCCTGCGACAAGCAATACTGCAACTATACCACCTACTAAATAAAAATCCAAATACTGATTGTGTGTATTATACTTGCGTTCCAAAAAAGCATTCCTCTTAAAAGAATCTTTTATGGTTGTGGTGTAACAGTCGACCATCTCTTCTTTATTTTTTTTATATGAAGATGTTCCAAATAATTTAGAAAATTCAACCCCTTGACTTAATTGGTAAGCACAACTCCAAATTATCACTCTAGGTTCAGAATCTTTAAACTTATTTATGGATTGTTCTAAAGATTGATCAATAAAAAATCTATTTCTAAGATTATCGTTTAGATAAAATACAGAAACGATGAAACACAAAACTCCTAAAAAAAATCCAACTTTTAAGGTCTTAGTTAATCCAGAATAACCAAACACATATACAATAGCTAATATTATTAATATAAGCAGTGAAATTCTTATAGAAATAAAGACAATAAAAAATAAAGACAATAGGGTTGTAAAAAGTAAAATGAAATTATACTTTGGAAAGCATTTTGCTTTTAATAAGTCTAATGATAATAAAATGGAAATTACACTCATTAATCCCAAATAAGGTCGTTCTACAACTAACACCTTATTTAGGACCCAAACATCATTAAAGGGAAGATACCTACACTCTAAATAAAACTGGATTATTAAAAAAACATTGATTAAAATCAGTAGAACGTTAGTAAAAACTACAGTCGTTTTTACCCAAATCAAAGAATCTAATTTTTTAAAAAATATAGGAGTCAATAAAATATAAAAAAACAAGCTATACTGCTTATAATCCTCAATTATTTGATTGGTCAATGTAGCTTTTGTAAGTAAATATAAAACCAATAAAAATAGTACTATAAAAGAAGGATTTACAAGTCTAGTAAAGGAAGTTTTTTTTAAAGAAAATACAACTAATAAAACAAATAGAACATTGGCAATACCATAAAAAAAAGGCATCGTTAATATTAAAAACATCAATAGATATTCAATATAATTAACCCTGTAAAAAGCACTATTAAACTGCATTGCTATTATTAATAATTTATACGAAAAGCCTGTTAATCTTATTTAAACAAGCACCTCCTGCCAAATGTATAAACAATTCACTTACAAGCAAAGGATTAAATATCAACATTCATAGACAACCAGAATCATTGGTCATTATCGTTATTTCACAAAAAAACATTTGTTAATGGAAATTAAAAAACCTAGGCACTCACATTGTCTTTCCTTGCAAGTTGAGTATGGTAAAAGGCAAAATAAATTAAAGGCAATATACCCACTTTATGTCTAAAAGCACTCCCTAAATCTGGTTCAAACAATCCCTGTATAACAAAATAGGAGAATACGAAATAAAATATCCAAATTTCATATTTATATTCTTCCCTATTAGATACGCATTTATTTAGCCCAATCAACAATATATAAAATAAAGATAATTGCCACAAAATAAACGCAATAACTTGGGGCTTCGTATAATATTTAAAACCATTAAATGGAATATTAATAGATACATATCCGTAAAAAACAGCAAAAGACTCTCCATACCAAGTATCGGATTCTATAGGGGATAAAATCATTGTTTGAGCCTCGCTACTTCCCATTCTTTCCTCGTTATGAGCCTCTCTTGTGCTTTCTGAGATATACTCACCTTTTATCAATCCATGACTTAGAGACAGTAAAACAGACATCAAAAAACTGTATAACAAAATTTTTATAGTTTTATTCTGCAACTTTATATAATATGTCAAAACAAACATAAAAGATGAAAGTAATGGAATTATAATATAATAGGGTCTAAAAAAAATACCCGTCAATATAAAAATTCCAAAAGCAAAAATAACAGTCTTTAATAATGGATAATTTTTATTTTTAAATAAAAGCACAACCCATCCTATAACAATAAAATTAATAAACTCTTTAGAAGGAATACTGGTAAATGCTCCTAAAAAAAGAAGGCCATAAATGATCGCAATATTTTTTAGAGTGAATTGATTAAGTGAATCCGGAATACCAATTTTATAAATCAAATAAAAAAGAATTGGAATTTGAATTAAGGCTATAAGAAAATAAGGCAAATGCTTTAATAAAGTAATATGATAAAATAAAATAGTGAATGGATAACCTCCAAAAAGTCCAATTTCATTGTAATAATCATTTACAATAATAATAGCGTCATTATAAAACTTTGACGGCATCATAAAAGTAGACAGCAACCCAAAAACCATACTTATTAAAAAGATATAGAAAAAGAGTTTTTTACTTTTATTTTTGAATAAAATCTTCAATTTATTTAAAATTTAAAAATATATTGATATTGTCCTTTCTAAGAATATATATACCAGAAATAAAACTCCAAAAAATAAAGGAGATTATAGATGCAATTGCCGCAGCTTCAATTCCATATTTTGGAATAAATAAATAATTCAACACTAGATTGATTAACACTGCCAAAAATAAAAATAAGGATAAAATTCGCCCTTTATTAGTCATCAACATATAAATTGTGGATAGACCGGATAAAGAAAAAACGACATTACCTACCAACAATATTTTAAATGAATTGGCAGATATTAAATATTCCTCTCCAAAGATGCTCAAAAAAGGTTCGTGTACTACATATAAAATTATTGACAAAGACATAGTTACTATAAATATTAACTTAGAAGTTTTGTTTATAATTCTTTGTATTTCGGAAGTACTGCCTAAAGTATAATTTTCTGCAATAGAAGAGGCAATAGATAATGAAATAGCATTAATTAATACACTAAAAATAGAAACTATTTTAATCGCTAATGAAAAATAAGCCACATGGTTATCTCCTAAAAAATATTTGATTAAAGTTATATCTATAAAATTAAGCATATATAAGAGAATCGTGCTAATTGCTATTGGATAAGTATAGTTTATAACACTTTTAAAAGTCTCCTCTTTAAATATTTTGTTATTATTTTCAAGTTTATTGTAATAATAAAACAAAATTAAAAATGAGATTAATGCAGTAAAAAAAAATCCATAAATAAAAAAGTCAAGCACATAACACTCATCTTCAAAATATGAAAAAAGAAAAATCCCTAGTAATAATGGGATATACTTTATTACATTTCTAAATAATTCCGAGACCACTATGCCGTTAAAAGCCCTATATATTTCTCCATTTATCAGATAGAGATTGTAAAAAAACAAAATTAAATTACACTTAATAATAATACTTTCCGTATTGGTCTCTAACTTAAAAAATTGAAGGAATATTAATGTAAGGATATAAATAGACAGTGAACTAACGCAGCATATTTTTATTATTATTTTATAGAAATTTATAAAATTAGATTTATTATACTTTCTTTTGCCCAAGAAATATAAAATCGATTGATCGATTGACATCATACTTAATGCCCCTACAACCAAAAGGTAACTTCTTGTAAAGTCATACAATCCAACAGTTTCAGACTTATATGATTTAGTCAATAAAAAAGAAGTTAAAAAGATAAAAAAAACCCCTATTATCCTTAAGAATAAAGATAAAATACTATTATTTAAATAGAGGTTGGTTATGTCTTTTATTTTCTTTGTAGTACTCATTACTATCTTATAAATGCAGAAAAAAAAAGGGGCTTAACACCCCTTTTCTATAATATCATCATCGTTGCACGATTATTTTTTTCCTACGACAGCATTATAACCTACGAAGTCAACTAATATTGAAGAGAAATTAGTATTTGTAGTTAAAGAAGGGTCATAAACCTGTGCTCCTTTTTTATCAAAAGAATAAATTCTTGTTTCTTTATTAAATACAACTTGTTCGTTTGGCTGTAAATAATTTTCCAAATCTTTATTCTCAATAGTAAATTTCTTATCCTTATACATTAATGTGATGTAGTTGATTTTTATCTCATTTCCCACATCATCACAAGTCAAATCAAATCTTAAATCACTCGGCAAAAAGTTTTTAGGTAGTTCAAAAACTAAAGTTTCACTCTCTCCTTTTGCCCACATGTCTAAGTAAATAGTATTATCTTCTGTAAAATACCCCAAAGAATTGTCTCTGTACAAAAGACAAAAGGCATCTTTCTTTTTTGAATCTACATTAATTTCCACTGTAAAAGGAATATCTTTTTTTACAACTTCCCCTTCACTTTTCTTGTCTTGTTCTTTTTTACAAGAAGTCAATGATAATAAGCCCATTAAGCTTAAAAATAATATTGTCTTTTTCATGATTTTATAATTTTGCGCAAAGTTAATTTTTTTTGTTTATAAAAAATAAAATTTTAAACTTTCTTCCCAACTTTTAATCGACAAATCAAAAGTCTCTTTAATTTTCGTTTTGTCTAAAACACTATAAACTGGTCGCTTGGCAGGTGTTGGATAAGCCGATGTCGGTATTGGAGTTAATTGAATATTTATATGATTAACTTCAAATATCTTTTTTGCAAAATCAAACCAACTACATTGACCTTCATTACTAAAATGATATACTCCGTAGGTATTGAGTGTTGGGTGTTGGGTGTTGAATAAAACAATTTTAATCAGGGCTGTTGCTAAATCGACAGCATGAGTTGGAGTGCCTATTTGATCATTTACTACTGATAGCTTATCTCTTTCATTCCCTAACCTGATCATGGTTTTCATAAAATTAGCTCCGAACTGAGAATACAGCCAAGACGTTCTTATAATATAATAATTGTCCAAAATTGTTGGTATCACTTTTTCCCCATCTAATTTGGTTTGACCATAAACCCCTAATGGGTTTGGTTCATCATTTTCGGTATATGGAGAGGTTTGATTGCCGTCAAAAACAAAATCAGTAGATATGTGTAATAAAACGGTATGATTTTGTCGGCATGCTTTTGCAATATTTTCCACCCCTACAACATTAATAGCATGTGCTTTATCTAAATCTGACTCTGCTTTATCTACCGCAGTATAAGCAGCTGCGTTAATACAATATTGAGGTTTAATTTTGTCAAACTTTTGCAGAACCCGAACTTCATCGGTGATGTCCATATCCTGAACATCTACATATTGAAAGGTAATTTCAGGGTAATTTGACGATATAAATTGAATCGATTGACCTAATTGACCTAAGCCTCCTACCACTAAAACTACCATACTTTTCGGGCATTTTTAAAATCTGGTAAAAATTGGTCTTTTTCAGAAATGATGTATTCTCCTTCAAAAGGCAACCACGCTATGTTTAAATCCAAATCATTATACTTAATACCTCCTTCGGATTCTTTATTATAAAAATTATCACATTTATAAAAGAAAATAGCCGTTTCGCTCAGCACTTGAAATCCGTGAGCAAAACCTCTGGGTATATAAAATTGTTTGTGATTAGTATCAGACAAAACTACTGCTACACTTTGGCCATACGTAGGAGATTCTGGACGAATATCAACCGCCACGTCCAATACCTCACCATGTAACACCCGAACTAATTTAGCTTGGGCATGTTCACCCGTTTGATAATGCAAACCTCTTAAAACCCCCTGTGTAGAAAAAGACTGATTATCTTGTACAAAATAGACTTTTTCGTCAATTCCTTCTTGAAATTTTTTTTCGTTATAACTTTCTAAAAAATAACCTCTCCCATCATTAATTACCATCGGGTCAATTTCAAAACAACCTTTTAATTTGGTTTCTTTAAAAATCATTTTCTTGGGTTAAATGCATTAAACTTTTTCCATAACCACTTTTCAATAATGGCAGGGCTAATTCTATTAATTCTGATTTGGTTATCAACCCCATTCTAAAGGCAGCCTCTTCAATAGAACCTACTTTTAATCCTTGGCGTTCTTCGATTACTTGTACAAATTGAGAGGCCTGCATTAAGGAATCAAAAGTACCGGTATCTAACCAAGCTGTTCCTCTATCCATAATACTTACTTTTAACTTACCTCGTTTTAGGTATTCTTTATTTACATCCGTAATTTCTAATTCCCCCCGATGACTGGGCTTAATATTTTCGGCAATTTCAACTACATCATTATCATAAAAATAAATTCCCGGAACGGCATAGTTAGACTTAGGAACTTCTGGTTTTTCTTCTAAAGAAATCGCCTTACCCATTTCATCAAACTCAACTACTCCATAACGTTCGGGGTCTTGTACATGATAGGCATAAATAATTCCTCCTTCAGGATTATTATTATTTTGTAACATTTGTGAAAGCCCTGATCCATAAAAAATATTATCTCCCAAAATAAGAGCTACCTTATCTTTTCCAATAAATTCTTTTCCAATAAGGAAAGCTTCGGCTAAACCATTCGGATGCTCTTGCGTCGCATATTCAAAATGGCATCCTATGGATTTTCCATCCCCTAATAATTTTTGAAATAAAGGTAAGTCATGGGGCGTAGAAATAATTAATATTTCGCGTATCCCTGCCAATATCAATACAGATAAAGGATAATAAATCATGGGTTTATCATAAACAGGCATTAACTGTTTACTTACCGCCAAAGTAAGTGGATGTAATCTAGTACCTGAACCACCTGCGAGTATTATTCCTTTCATAAGTTTTGTTTATTTTGTTTCAAGTTTCAGGTTTCAAGTTTGGTTAACTTTAAACTTGAAACTTTTTAATGTACCACTCCACCGTTTTTTTTACTCCTGTTTCAAAATTCTCATCGGCTTTCCATCCTAATTCGTTTTCTAATTTTGTGGCATCAATGGCGTATCTAAAATCATGTCCTGGTCTGTCGGTTACAAAGGTGATTTGTTCTTTGTATGATGTGCCTTTTGTACTTGGTTTCATTGTGTCTAACAATGAACATATCGTATCTACAATGTATAAATTATTACGTTCGTTACGACCGCCAATATTATAGGTTTCGCCCATCGCTCCTTTATGAAATACTAAATCAATTCCTTTGCAATGGTCCAACACATACAACCAGTCTCTTACATTCGTTCCGTCACCATAGATAGGGATATTTTCTCCTGAAAGCGCTTTTCTGATAATAGTGGGTATTAATTTCTCTTTGTGTTGTTTAGGCCCATAATTGTTAGAACAGTTGGTGGTTACTACTCGCATCCCGTAGGTATGAAAGTAACTACGCACTACAAAATCTGAAGAGGCTTTTGAAGCACTATACGGACTGTTGGGCGCATAAGGCGTTTCTTCGGTGAATAGGCCTGTTTCACCTAAAGTTCCATAAACCTCATCGGTTGACACGTGATGAAACAAACAATCTTCGTAACCTACTTTGTATTGTTTAGGAGCTTCCATCCAATATTTTCGAGCTACATCAATTAAGGTAAATGTTCCCATTACATTGGTCACCATAAAACTGTCTGGATTTTTAATAGAATTATCCACATGAGATTCAGCCGCAAAATGGATTACCCCTCGAATATCATTTTCTTGAAATAATTTTTCTATTAGATTTCTATCACAAATATCGCCTTGTACAAAAGTATATCTTGGGTGATTTTCAACTTCAGATAAATTAGACAAATCACCTGCATAGGTTAATTTATCTATATTAATCACATGATAATCTGAGTATTTTTCTACAAAATAGGGTACAAAATTAGACCCTATAAAACCTGCTCCGCCTGTAACTAAGATGCTTTTAAGACGCATTTAATCTATGTTTTTGGGACATAAAAATCATCAAATTACCTAACAGGTACAATCCTAGTGCGAATAATGGCAGGAATATCTTTAACTTTGATTTCAGACTTTTATTGTCTCTTATATTTAAAGTAGTACTTTTTTCTTTGATGAACTTACTGAAAGACTGCCTATCCAATATTAAAGCACCTTGTTGGATAACCAGTTCATTGCGAGTGGCAATAATATCGTTCAACTGCATATTATCATTATAATAGACCAATTTGTCTGAAATACTTTTTGAAGACTGCTCATTACTTTTTGAAAATTCTTGTACAATTTTATCAATTTGTGCAATCATTTGTTTATTAGACTCTATTCTAAAATCAATATTTCGAATGGTGGCTGCTTTTAACTCATCGTGATATTCATTCGAATTTAGAAACTTTATAATATTATCGATAATAGTTTTTGTAGATTCATCATCATTAGTAACTACTTTAATTTGATGAGCCGAATAATTCTTACTGGTAGTTAAATCTTTTATTGTTGAAGAAGCATCTCCATCTTCTGCCAATAATTTAATCATTTCAAAATTCTGTGGATTTAAACTAATGAAATGATAAACATCAATCACAGGTTCAACATCTATTTCAAGAATATTATTATAATTTTTGATTCCAATCTTCTCAAAAAATTTCTTATCCTTTTGTTTAACCTTAGAATTTAAAAGGTTTATCGTGTTATATAGATAATCCGAACTTTCAAAGTTAGCACTTACAATCACATAACTTTCAAAAGATTCCAATAATTTATCTCCTGTATAGCCAATTCCAAAAAAAACAGATGCAATTAAAATTAACAACACTACCTTTCTCTTTACAAACACGAATAAATCTACTATTCCACTTGCCGTGGCGTAGGTTAAGTTTTTTATACCCTTGCCTATATCAATAATTTCAATTTCTTTTTCTTTTTTATTATGTGAATCCATTCTAATTAATTTATATGTTTAATATTTAAAATTTGTTCTAATATTTTCATCGTAATCAGATAGGTTGGCTTAACACCCGTAAAACCTAGCCCTCCCGATGCCAATGTACCTCCTGTTTGCAAAGGATTATCTGAGGCGTAATAAGCATATCTAACTTTAATATGCGGATTAACACTTTTTCTGATCTGAGAAGCCGCTTGTATTGCTTTTTGGTAATGCGCTCCCTCCATTTCTAGTCCTATCGCTTTCCATGTAGATTCATGGAAGAATTTTAATAAATCTTTATTTTGTAAAGAAGTTCCTAAAACGGTAACCATAGGACCTTCAAAAACAGTTAGCCCATTATTTTTAAACATCTCTGCTTTTAATTCATTCTTAAAGGGATAATTATCGGCCGTTCCTTCGTTAATATGCGCATTCGGAATTAGAACATCTCCTTTTTCTCCGGCTAGTATTCCTGCTTTTCCCATAATGGATATGGATTCTACCTTTAAAAAAGTTCGAGTTCCATCATCGTTTTTATAGGGCTTTAATAATTCATCTACTGTTTCATAAGCCTGTTCCCCAAAAGCATAATCCATTACTATAATTACCGGTTTAGCCACCCCTAATTGAACTTCTGGAAAATTAGTTTTAGAAAAGTCTATCTGAGCTGTGTCTATGATTTGAACATCAATATTGGCTCCTGATTTGTCTTCTAAAAAAATCATTCCTTGTGAAAAGGCTAAATCTTCCACTTGTTTTCGTAAGGTCTGATTAGCAGGATTGCTTAATTCGCGATAAATATAAAAATTATCATCGGCTTCCACAGAAATTCCCGTTAATTCTTTAGTGGCAAATATAGAGTTCATTACACTATGCATATTGGCACTCACAATATGTAAAGGTCTTTGTAATAATTGATGTTCTTTTAATTTTTCTTTAATATTAATTGCCCAAGTTTCGCTGTGAATATGATGACCTAATCTTTCTCTTAAAATCGGGCTAAAAGTAATTACCCTGTAATTTTGATCAACGACTTCTTCTATAGCAATTTTACCTAACCAATAAATGACATGTAATAACTGATCGGGATTGTTAGGCACTGCAAATTCATCATATATAGAAAAAACATCTTCAAAAGTTCTTCCTAAAATTAATGCCATATGCGAAATGGCTTTTTCGCGTTCTAATAGACTTAATTTCTTTTTGGATAAAATTATTTGCTCTATTTTTTTCCAATCCCTAGTGATTTCGTGATTTTCAGAACTAAGAACTCTTTTTCTGATTTTATGTGATTCAATAAACATAAAAGTCAAATGAGTAAGAATATCATATATATCCGAACGACTTCGGGTAATTTCAATATTCATTTGCTCTTCGTCTATACGATAGCAGTTTCTTTTTCTTTTAGGCGGAACAATGGGTTTAAAATGAGATTTATGGTAGCCTTCTTCGGAAGTTAAATTAATATAACGGCACTGTTCTATTCCAAAAGGTAAACGTTCTATAACGTAAAGTAATCCTTTCAATTCTACTTTTTCTTCGGCAATAGAACCATAAATTTCGGGGCTTAAGGCTAACAAAGATTCACACAAGGTTTCTCCGGAAATTCCCATAGGTTTAAAAGACCCACGATAAAACAAATGCCGCATAGTGATATACAGCTTTTCAATAGCGTTGGTTGATATCTGCGCTTTTGTTCGAACGATGTTTTTTGACGGTTCCAATAGAGGCTAAGTTACTTTAACAATGCATTTGCGATTTTTCGGTCGTTAGACAATCTTGGCAATTTATTTTGTCCACCCAACTTACCTATGGATTTCATATATTCCTGAAATCCATTTTTATTCACTTTTGTTACTACTAACTTACGTAAAACATTTCCGCTAATCAAATCATCATAGTAAATATTTTGTTTGCGCATCGACAAGTCTAGCTTTTCAATGAATACTTGCAAGTTTTCGGGCTCTTTTTCAAACTCTATAAACCATTCATGATAAGGCAATCCTTCCGATGGTGTAATCTGGGGAGCTACTGTAAATTCATTCACAACTACATGGGTGTCCTGCATGGCTTCTTTAAGCGCTTCTTCTACTTCTTTTCCAATGACATGTTCCCCAAAAGCAGAAATGTAGTGTTTGATTCTGCCTGAAACTACAACCCGATACGGTTTTAAACTAGTAAATCTTACTGTGTCGCCTATATTATAAGCCCATAACCCCGCATTGGTAGATATAATTAATACATAGTCTACTCCTAATTGTACTTCACCAATGGTGTGTCTTTTGGGATTTTCGGTGTAAAATTCGTCTGTTTTAATAAATTCATAAAATATACCCGAATTCAACAACAGTAATAATCCTTCTGCTTTTTGTGAATCCTGATAGGCAAAAAAACCTTCAGAAGCAGGAAACAGTTCTATACTGTCAACCCTACGTCCAATTAATTGTTCAAATTTAGCACGGTAGGGTTCAAAATTAACTCCGCCATAGATAAACAGATTAAAGTTTTTAAATACCTGCGCAACCTTTTTACCCATTTTTTCATGAATTTTTTCAAAATACATCTGTACCCAAGAAGGAATCCCGCTGATTACAGTCATGTTTTCGGGAAGCGTTTCCTCTACGATTGCATTAACCTTGGTTTCCCAATCTTCAATACAATTGGTTTCCCAAGAAGGCATGCGATTTTGCTGTAAATATTTAGGCACAAAATGAGCTACTATGCCCGAAAGTCTACCCAGCTTTACCCCATTTTTTTCGACAAGCTCTGGACTGCCTTGTAAAAAAATCATTTTACCATTTACAAAATCCGCTTTACCCGTTTCGTGTATGTAAGATAAGATAGCATTACGAGCTGCTTGAATGTGATAAGGCATAGATTCCTTGGTTAAGGGAATGTATTTTGCTCCAGAAGTAGTTCCTGATGTTTTAGCAAAATACAAGGGCTTACCTATCCATAAAACATCTGATTCGCCCGAAACCACTCTGTCTACATAGGGCTTTAATCCTTCGTAATCTTTTACAGGAACTTTTTGACAAAAATCATGATGATTTTTAATAGATTCAAAATGATGATCCTTCCCAAAGGAAGTATTTTGGGCTTGATGAATTAACTGTTGAAAAACCTTTTGCTGGGTTTTAACTGGTTCTGATATCCATTTTTGATTTTGATGGTGAACTATTTTAGCAAAAATCTTAGCAGCAAGTGGTTTAATAAACATAACGGTTTTTTTAATTTTAAAAAATTACTCGAATTCTATTAAACTGGTAGGATCAATCGGATAGCCATCTTTCCAAAGTTCAAATAACAAATGTATTCCCGAAGTATTTTTAGCGACAAGTCCGCCTAAGGCGATTACTTCGCCTGTTCGCACAATATCGCCTTGAGACTTGGTTACCGAAGCACATTTTTTATAAACAGACAATAGTCCTTCTTTGTGCCTAAGAATAACAACGTATCCATCAGACAAAGTCCAACTGGAAAAAATTACCGTTCCTGCGGTTACAGCTTTTATGGGCGCATTAACCACTGTACTAATTTCTACCCCAAACTGTTTGTCTTGAACATCAAATTTTTTAAGAATATTTCCTCGGGTAGGTGCAAATAACACCATATTTTGAGTTGCAGAAGTTTTTTCGAATAAATTATACTTGTCTTCTTGATCTATTTGTTCTCTTAATTTTTCTTCTTCAGGGGTAGGTTCCAAATTAAATTTAGAAGGATCTAACTGTTCCCCAGCCATAATTGAATCTTTATTGAGTTGGGCATATTGTAAATCCCCATTCAATACTTTTTTTATGGATTCAATATAAATATTATTTTGTCGCACTATGGTTTCTAAAGAATCTGACTTAATAGCCAATTCCGTAGCTGATTTTTTTAGAATGGATGATGAATATCCTGGAATATACTCTCGTAAGGGAGTAAAGGCAATAATATAGGTAGTTACCGAAATAATAATAATGGCACCTAGGGTAAGCACCACAAAAACATTCATTAAAGTAAGGCGTAATGAAAACTTTTCTTCAAGCGTGTCTTCGTTAACAACCAAAAGACGCATCTTTTTAAAAAGATTCTTGGCGATTATTTTTCTTCGATTATTAGGTTTAGACATTAGCGGTGGTTTATACCACAAATATATAAATTCAATAAAAAAAACGGGCCTTTACATTTTGGGGGAAGAAGTTTTGTAAAGACCCATTTCTAACAACTAAAACTAACCTAAAAACTAACTCTCATTTAAAAAAAAAACGGGCCATGATATTAAATGGTTGGGCCATATTTCCGGCCCGTTCTTAACAACTAAAACTAACTCCAACTTTAAAAAAACAGGTCTTTACTAATTTGTGATTGGGTAGCCGCAAAGACCTGACTAACAACTATATAAACAACTAAAAACTAATCTAATTTTAAAAACGGGTCTTTACTTTTGGTTGGGAAGTGTAAAGACCCGTCTTAACAACTAAAACTAACTCAAAACTCTTTTAACTAATAAATTATAGGTATCATACGAAATTGCTTTTTTATGCAACTTTTCTTCGTATGCTTTTAAATAATTTCTATAAACCACACTTTTAATTTTTAATAAATCCGAATAATCTTCTAAACTCATTAAATTATTGATGATTTCTTTAAACTCATTATCTGAATAATCATATTGTTCCACATTAAAGAAATCAATCATAAATCCATTGCTAGAAAAATTGTTTTCATTAAAAACAAACTTGTTATTATCTTCAAAAATGTAACCCATTGCTAAAGATGACACAAAATTTCTATCAAAGTTATTTGCTTTAATAGCCGATAGAACATCTCTTAAATCTTGAAATTGGTATCTCATGGCTCTCATATATATAAAATTATTCTACTATAAATTCTACTCGTCTGTTTACTTGATCTTCTGACTTGTTACAGTTTGGAGCACAATTTACTTTAGGTAAAGATTCTCCGTGTCCAGCGTAAGTCATTCTTTCTTTAGTTATTCCATGTGCGGTTAAATATTCCAATACTGCTCCTCCTCTGCGTTCTGATAAATTTTGATTATATTGATCGGTTCCTTTATCATCTGTATGAGCATTTATAGACACTTTAATATTTGATTTTTCCTTTAGGAATTCTACTAATCTATTTAAGGTAATTATTGATTCTTGTTTGATAGATGCTTTATCAAAATCAAAGAAAATATTCTCGATTACAATGGTATTATTTTTAATTTCAATTGGTTTTGCCTTAGCAATTGATAACGATTTTAAGTGTGTATTTGTACCATTATTGTTATTGGTAACTGCAAAAGTGTTTTCTACGGTTTCCAAACCTTTACCCGCAACTATTACCGTGTAATTAGTAAGCATTTCTAAATCTGCTTTTACAAAACCTTTAGCATCTGTAACTGATTTTACGATTTCTGTTCCAAATTCATCTTTAATGACAACTGAAGCTTGAGCTACCGGACGTTGTGTTTCGGCATCGGTTACTACAATTTGATGTTGTTGTGGAGCATCTAACAATCTGAATTTGTACACATTAAAGTTATCTGGATTGTTTCTGTCGTTTGAAGAAACATAGCCTGATGTTTCAGTGTGTAACATAAAAGACACATCGTCGTTTGTCGTATTTAGCTTATTTCCTAAATTAATTCTGTTAGCATACTCCCCGTTAATTACCGAAGTACGATACACATCATATCCACCAAATCCCCCTAAACCGTTTGAAGAAAAGTAAAAGTGTTTACCATTTTCCGATACAAATGGATATTTTTCATCTTTATCTGAATTGATTTCAGCACCTAAGTTTTTGGCATTAACAATTTCTCCTTTTTCATTTAACGTGGCCTCGTAAATATCAAAACCTCCGAAACCTCCTGGCATATTTGATGAAAAGTATATTTTATTAGCCTCTGAGCCTATAAATGGAGTTTCTACCGAATAAGAATCATTATTGAATTCCAATTCATTAATGTTTGCCCAATAATATTTAGAATTTAAATCCAAATTGGCTTTATAAATAGAATATGAATTTTGTCTTCCTTTTTTAGTTCGAGTAAAGTAAACTGTATTTTGATCTGGCGTAAAAGCTACTCCTCCTTGATCTCCCTCTGCGTTAAATATTTTTGAAAATACTAATGGATAAGACAAACTTTCATCTTCCTTAATATCGGCACAGAACACTCCTTTGTAATATTGATTGGTGTGAGGGTTGCGCACTATGTTTGACATTCCTCTTTTTTTATTAGAAAGAATAATCAATTTGTTTTTGTAAAATGTAGCTCCGATTTCAGCTTGATCAGAATTGTATCCCGCATCGCTTACGTCAAAGTACAAACCTTCTGTAGAAGGGTTGTTGGCAACCGATAAGAACTTGTTCGAAAAATAACTTTGCTGAGAAAAAAGTGGCATTGAATATACCAACATCGCCGCCACTGATTTAATAATTATTTTCATACTATAGGGACTAAATAAGGGTTAACTATTTTTTACTTTTTTCTATTTAACATTAAGTGATTTGATTTTTAAAATTGCTTTAGCACATTTCGTATATCACTTATTATCAATTTGTTACTTTCAAAGTAAACCAATAAAAACCTTGTTTCCAAAAAAAAATTTAGTGGGCGATTTTGGTCATAAGTGGGCGATTTTAGTCATAAGTGGGCGATTTTAGCCATAAGTGGGCGATTGAACCCATAAGTGGCTGTTAATAACTTTTTCGGAAACACCAAAAAACGTCAGATTTTGACCAAACCCGAAAAAAAGTTGAAAAAAGCAGATTCTAAAAAGCCTTAAAATGAGAATATGTTAAAAAGCCATTGGGTAAATCAACATTTTAATAATTGATATGTGTAAACGACTGATAACTGACTCCACCCATTAAAACAAAAAAACCGCCTAATTGCTTAGACGGTTTCATTGTAAAATATTTTAATACTTTAAATTAAAGGCTTATTACTCATGATTTGGATTTTGAACGACATATCTTTAATGTCAACATATTTTTTATCATCAATTGGATCATATAGTCTACAACTAAAAACACCTGTAATTGTTATTGTCTTATGACCATTACCTCCTTCTTGAAATTCAGACTTTGAAACAGATAAAATTTTAAAATAAGAAGATGTTAGTTGAGAACCATTAGACGAATAATAATTACCGTCCTTCTGATAGTTTACACCTACTCCTAAAACAGTTGTGTTTTCTGCTCCAGTAGAAACGAAATTGTAATTACCAACTTTAAATAGTTTATCGAAGAATTCTTTTTCATGAGTTGACGCAGTAATTCCATCAACTCCCGTCATAAAGTTCATAAAATCAATATCAATTAATTCTGTATTTTCAGGTGATATTGTTCTTATTCCCCCTAAATAATTAATATTCGGATTAATCGAAAGACCTCCTGATGATCCATAAGATCCCACATATTTAGTATCAGCAGAAATAAAAGCCTCATAATTAATAGATTTTTCGTCTATTTTTCCAATAAAATAAGCGTAAGCAGCACTTGTTGGAGTGAGAACAGTATTATTAGCCGGAGTTGGATCACTATCTTTAGAACAACCTATAATACTTAATAACAATATTACGAAAAGACATTTATTCATATAACTGTTATTATTACTTCAATGAAGCACTTAAAAACTCACGATTCATTCTTGCAATGTTTTCTAATGAAATACCTTTAGGACATTCTATTTCGCAAGCACCAGTGTTAGTACAATTTCCGAAACCTTCTTCGTCCATCTGACGCACCATATTTAAAACTCTTTCCGTAGCTTCTACACGACCTTGTGGCAGTAATGCATATTGAGATACTTTTGCACCTACAAACAACATCGCGGAACCATTTTTACAAGTGGCTACACAAGCACCACAACCTATGCAGGCCGCCGCTTCAAAAGCTTGATCAGCATCGTGTTTAGGCACCGGAATCGCATTCGCATCAATTGTATTCCCCGAAGTATTTACCGATACGAAACCACCTGCTTGTTGAATTCTTTCAAAAGCAGAACGATCCACCACTAAGTCTTTAATTACCGGGAATGCTTTACTTCTCCATGGTTCTACATAAATGGTATCGCCATCGTTGAACATACGCATGTGTAACTGACAAGTAGTAATTCCTGTATCTGGTCCGTGTGCACGTCCGTTAATAAACAAGGAACACATCCCGCAAATTCCTTCACGACAATCGTGGTCAAAGGCAATAGGTTCTTGTTTCTGATTAATTAATTGTTCGTTTAATTGGTCTAACATTTCCAAAAACGAACTAGCTGTTGAAACTTCATTTAACTGATAAGTTTCTAATTTACCTTGTGTTTTGGCATTCTTTTGACGCCAAATCTTTAAGGTTATATTGATGTTTTTTGCTCCTGACATAATCTTATGTTTTGATGTAAGAATCTTATTTGTAATTACGTGCTGCTATTTTGATGAATTCGTATTTCAATTCTTCTTTATGCAGTTCTTCTTTAGTAATGTCATCTCCTTTATACTCCCAAGCACCTACGAATGAGAAGTTTTCATCGTCACGAAGGGTTTCTCCTTCGGCATCTTGATATTCTTCACGGAAGTGACCTCCACAAGATTCTTTACGTTGTAAAGCATCCATCGCCATTAATTGTCCTAATTCTATAAAATCAGCTACACGTAAGGCTTTTTCTAATTCAGGATTTAATTCATCAGCTGAACCTGGCACATACACATCTTTATAAAAATCTTCTTTTAATTGTGCGATTTCGGCAATGGCTTCTTGTAATCCTTTTTCATTACGTCCCATTCCTACTTTATTCCACATGATTAATCCTAATTTTTTGTGGAAATAATCAACTGATTTTGAACCGTTATTATTTAAGAATTTATCAATGCTTTGTTTTACTGCATTTTCTGCCACTGCAAATTCTGGTGAATCTGTAGAGATTTTACCTGTTCTGATTTCGTCTGCCAAATAATTGGAAACCGTGTAAGGCAACACAAAGTATCCATCAGCCAAACCTTGCATTAAAGCGGATGCTCCTAAACGGTTAGCGCCGTGGTCAGAAAAATTGGCTTCACCTGCAACGAAACATCCTGGAATCGTAGATTGTAAATTATAATCTACCCAAACGCCTCCCATGGTATAGTGTACCGCTGGATAAATTTTCATTGGAGTTTCATACGGATTTTCGTCGGTAATCTTTTGGTACATTTGGAATAAGTTACCATACTTTTCCTCTAACCATTTTTTACCTAATTGTTGTATTTTTTCTTCTGAAGGATTGTGATCTCCTTGAGCATATGCAGTTTGTTTTCCTTTTGAAGTGATTTCAGTAGCAAAATCTAAATACACTCCTTCGTTGGTTGAATTGGCTTCGATTCCAAAACCAGCATCGCAACGTTCTTTAGCCGCTCTTGAAGCCACGTCACGAGGTACTAAATTACCAAACGCAGGATATCTTCTTTCTAGGAAATAATCACGATCAGCTTCTGCAATTTGAGTCGGTTTTAATTTTCCTGCTCTAATGGCTTCGGCATCCTCTTTCTTTTTAGGAACCCAGATTCTTCCTGAGTTTCTTAAAGATTCAGACATTAAAGTCAATTTAGACTGATTGATTCCGTGTACGGGAATACATGTTGGATGAATTTGTACAAAACATGGGTTAGCAAATAAAGCGCCTTGTTTATGTATTTTCCAACCTGCGGTAACGTTACTTCCCATGGCATTGGTGGAAAGGAAATATACGTTTCCGTAACCTCCTGTAGCGATAATTACCGCATGAGCAGAATGTCTTTCTAATTCCCCTGTAACTAGGTTACGAGCAATAATTCCACGGGCTTTCCCATCAACTTTCACTAACTCTAACATTTCGTGACGGTTGTACATTTTTACACGTCCTAAACCAATTTGACGAGATAATGCAGAATATGCTCCTAATAATAATTGTTGTCCTGTTTGTCCGGCAGCATAAAAAGTACGTTGTACTTGGGTACCACCAAATGAACGGTTATCTAATAATCCGCCATATTCACGTGCAAAAGGAACCCCTTGAGCTACGCATTGGTCAATGATATTTCCAGAAACTTCAGCTAAACGGTGTACGTTAGCTTCGCGTGCTCTGTAATCTCCACCTTTAATGGTGTCATAAAACAAACGGTAAACACTATCGCCATCATTTTGATAATTTTTTGCAGCATTGATACCTCCTTGAGCCGCAATAGAGTGTGCTCTACGAGGTGAATCTTGAAAACAAAATGCTTTTACATTGTATCCCATTTCACCTAACGAAGCTGCTGCTGCTGCACCCGCTAAACCAGTTCCAACAACAATAACATCAATTTTAGGTCGGTTATTGGGTGCAACTAATTTTAAGTGGTTTTTATAATCTGTCCATTTATCTGCTAAAGGACCTTGAGGAATTTTTGAATCTAATTTCATAATCGTATCGATTTATGATTACTTAATAAAATGAAGGTACAACGGAATAATCGCAAATAACAAAGGAACCACAATAGCGTATCCTTTTCCAAAAGCTTTAATTGTACAAGCAAAACGCGTAACACCTAAAGATTGAAATGCACTTTGAAATCCGTGTAATAAATGAAAAGCCAACGCACCCATAGCCAACACATATAAAATAGTAGCTGACAATCCATAAACAGGATGTTTAAAAAAGTCAACCGTAATTTTATATAAATCTTTATAACCCTCTGCCACTTTTACATTTACATTAGGATCATAAAAATCGTTACCCACTATTTTAATACTTCCTTCTGTAGCGGGTAAATAATTACCTAAAGTAGTTACATAAAATTCTTGTGGCATTCCAGGCTGTACTTCAATGGTAGTTTTGTATAAGGGCATACTTTTATCAAAATGCATTACTGCCCAAAAATTCACCATGTGTGTTACAATAAATACTAAGATTACTGTTCCTAACAAGGCCATGTTTCTAGAAGACCAAGTACTGTTTGCCGAAGCATTTTGCATGGCGTAACCCACTGGACGCGCTGCTTTGTTTTGAAAAGTTAACGCAATACCATCTATCGCATGAAATAAGATAGACAGGTAAGTAACATAACTTAAAATTTTTACCGCTGGATTAGAGGTCATAAAAAGGGCGTACTCGTTAAATTGTAACGGCGTACCGAATATCAATTGTAAATTCCCTGCCAAGTGACCTGCCAAAAACAAGCATAAAAACAATCCCGTAAGAGCCATCCAGTATTTTTTAACAATAGATGACTTTAAAAGTGCTGATTTTGCCATAATTTATTTTAAATGTTTATTAAATCTTAAAAAAGTCACACAAAAATACGTGTATTAAGAATTACGTACAACTACTTAATCGTTATTTATAATGAATTTAAAGTACGTACTTTTCCGAGTATTTTTTAATTCGAAAAAACAATGATTTTAGTCAGTTTACACTTGATTTAATCATGGATTCATCTAATCGTTTAATCTAGCAACAAGTGTTTGTAAAAAGATTGCAACAAATGGTATCATTCCTCTCATTTTTCAAAAGGAAGAACATCTAAAAGTGATTTCAACACCCTAAATTTGAAACCTATACTAAAAAACAAAGGCGGTCAATGACCGCCCAATTTTTTTTATTTCATTTCGAAATCTTCCATGAATTTGGTAGTATAATTACCTGCTACATAATCTGGATTGTCCATTAATTGTCTGTGGAAAGGAATCGTAGTTTTAATTCCTTCAATCACAAACTCATCTAAGGCTCTTTTCATTTTATTAATAGCTTCTTCACGTGATTGCGCCGTAGTAATCAATTTGGCAATCATAGAATCATAATTTGGCGGAATGGTATATCCTGCATATACATGGGTATCTAAACGCACTCCATGTCCTCCTGGCGCATGTAAAACAGAAATTTTACCTGGCGAAGGTCTAAAATCATTATAAGGATCTTCGGCATTGATACGACATTCAATAGAATGTAATTGTGGCAAATAATTTTTACCCGAAATAGGCACACCAGCAGCCACCATAATTTGTTCACGAATCAAATCGTAATCTATTACTTGTTCCGTAATTGGATGCTCTACTTGAATACGAGTATTCATTTCCATAAAGTAAAAATTGCGGTGTTTATCCACTAAAAACTCTACAGTACCTGCTCCTTCGTATTTAATAAATTCGGCTGCTTTTACAGCTGCTTCTCCCATTTTATCTCTCAATTCATCGGTCATGAACGGAGAAGGAGTTTCTTCGGTTAATTTTTGATGTCTTCTTTGTACAGAACAATCTCTTTCAGATAAATGACAAGCCTTTCCGTAAGCATCTCCAACAATTTGAATTTCGATATGTCTTGGTTCTTCAATCAGTTTTTCCATGTACATACCGTCATTTCCAAAAGCAGCAGCAGCTTCTTGACGGGCACTTTCCCATGCTTTTTCTAAATCTTCTTCTTTCCAAATGGCGCGCATTCCTTTTCCACCACCACCTGCGGTAGCTTTCATCATTACAGGATATCCGATTTCTTTAGCTACTTTAAAAGCATCTTCTAAATCCTCTAAAACTCCCTCTGAACCTGGCACACAAGGTACGCCTGCGGCTTTCATGGTAGCTTTAGCCGTAGCTTTGTCTCCCATTTGCTCAATCATTTCAGGCGAAGCTCCAATAAACTTGATACCGTGTTCCTGACAGATTTTTGAAAATTTAGCATTTTCAGATAAAAACCCATATCCTGGATGAATAGCATCAGCATTGGTTATTTCGGCAGCCGAAATAATGTTAACCATTTTTAAATATGACAAATTACTTGGCGGAGGCCCTATACAAACAGCTTCATCGGCAAAACGCACGTGTAAACTATCTGCATCAGCTGTTGAATAAACAGCAACTGTTTTAATCCCCATTTCTTTACAAGTTCTAATTACTCGTAAAGCAATTTCTCCTCGGTTTGCTATTAATATTTTTTTGAACATTCTTTTGTGAATTTGAATTAAACCCAATCTTAATTTTATCTTATAAACCCTTTAATTATGACGGATCTATAATAAATAAAGGTTGGTCAAATTCTACAGGAGAATTGTTTTCAACTAAGATTTTTACGATTTTACCAGATAATTCTGATTCAATTTCGTTAAATAATTTCATCGCCTCAATCACGCACAATACATCTCCTTTACCAATTACATCTCCTACTTCTACAAATGGAGCTTTTTCTGGAGATGCTTTTCTGTAGAATGTTCCAATAATTGGAGATTTTACAGTAATTAATCTTGAGTCTTCGGCTGCGGCGCTTGCTGCTGCTGAAGCGGCTTTAACTTCTTCTGCAGTTGCTTGTTGAATTGGAGAAGCAATAGTAACTGCTGGCACACCTTGTAACGGTTGATAGGTTAACCCATCTGCTTTTGCAGCAACTTCCTGAGTAGTTTTAATGGTAATTTTAAAATCACCAGTTTCTAATCGAACTTCTGTTGCTCCAGATTTAGCAACAAATTTGATTAAATTTTGAATCTCTCTGATATCCATGATATTACGTTTTTCTATAATTATTTGTTATAAGCCCACTTTAAATAAATAGAACCCCAAGTAAATCCGCCTCCAAAGGAAGCAAATACTAGGTTATCTCCTTTTTTGAATTGAGATTCAAAATCATTTAGCAATAACGGCAAAGTTGCCGAAGTAGTGTTACCATATTTATGGATATTTACTAACACTTTTGAAGCATCTACATTCATGCGTTCTGCAGTAGCATCAATAATTCGTCTGTTGGCTTGATGCGCCACTAACCAATCTACATTTTCTGGAGTTAAATTATTGCGTTGCATAATTTTTTCACTCACATCTGCCATGTTAGATACCGCAAACTTAAATACTGTTTTTCCTTCTTGTTTAATGAAGTGTTTTCTTCCTGATACAGTTTCTAAAGTAGGTGGAAAAAGCGATCCTCCGGCTTCGATTTTCAAAAAATCTCGTCCTACACCATCACTTCTTAAATATTCGTCTTGTAATCCCAAACCTTCGTAATTAGGCTCAAACAAAGCAGCTCCTGCTCCATCTCCGAAAATAATACAAGTGGTTCTATCGGTATAATCCAAAATCGAAGACATTTTATCCGCTCCAATTAGCAACACCTTTTTGTAACGACCCGCTTCAATATAAGCAGCAGCAGTACTCATTCCGTACAAAAAACCAGAACAAGCAGCTTGCAAATCATAGGCAAAGGCATTAATAGCGCCTATTTCGGTAGCTACATAGGCTGCCGTTGAAGCCACCATCATGTCAGGTGTAGCTGTTGCAACAATTACAACATCTATTTCTAAGGGATTAACTTTTGATTTTTCTAGCAAGTCTAGAGCGGCCTGAATAGCCAAATAAGAAGTTCCTTTGTCAAGGTCTTTTAAAATTCTTCTTTCCTTGATACCCGTTCTGGTTAAAATCCACTCATCATTGGTATCGACCATTTCTTCTAACATCTTATTTGTTAGAATAAACTCTGGAACATAAGCCCCAACAGAAGTAATGGCTGCTGTTATTTTACTCATAAAAAGTATTTAAAAAATATAATACAGACAGGTATTAATGTGTAAACAGCAAAAAACTCTCCTTTGCAAAAGAGAGTTTTTTGCTGTTATTAGGTTTTACTAAGCCTCAGCAACCGATTTATCGACTACCACTTGACCTCTGTAATATAGTTTTCCTTCATGCCAGTAAGCTCTGTGATACAAATGCGATTCTCCTGTTACCGGACACACAGCGATTTGAGGGACAGAAGCTTTATAATGTGTTCTTCTTTTGTCTCTTCTGGTTTTCGAGGTCTTTCTCTTTGGATGTGCCATTTAATTGATTATTTATCTGTTAATAGTTTCTTTAATTTATCCCACATGGGGTCTGTTTCTTGATCTTTTTCTTTTGTCTTTTCCTTTTTAGGAGAAAGTTCTTTTAATTTATCTAATATTTCGGACTTTAATGTCCCATCTTTAACCCCTGGGTGTATTCTTTTAAAAGGGACAGACAATACTATTATTTCATAAACGTATTGTTTGATATCCATTTCAAAAGCACTATGAGGCAAGATTAAAATCTGATCATCGTCGTCATTATACTCATCTCCGAACTTAACCAACAACTTGTTTTCCCCTTTTATGGGTAAATCAAAATCTTCCATGGTTAAATCACACGGCACATTTACCGTTCCACTAAAACTGAATTCCAATTCCATTAAAGTGCTTTTTTTGTCTAATGTCAGATTCAATGAAATGTTGCAATCATTGAATTCTTCGCAATCAAGAGACTTCAAAAAGTCATTTTTAATTTCAAATGCAAACTGGTGTTTTCCTAGTTTTAATCCTGTGAAAGGAATTAAATACTCATTGTTCAGTTTCATGAAAAAAATTTAATTGGCAAATATATAAAAATATTGAATACCTAAGCTTTTTTTATTCTTTTACTGATTCTGATCTTTTTAAGGGATTTACAGCAATTTCTTGATGTGTTTTTCTGGCTTGAAATATATCCACCGCACTATAAATAGCTTGCCTAAAAGAAGTTTCATTGGCAGTACCTGTTCCTGCAATTTCATAAGCCGTTCCGTGATCAGGCGAAGTTCTTACTTTATTTAAACCCGCAGTATAATTTACTCCTTCTCCGAAAGCTAATGTTTTAAAAGGAATCAACCCTTGGTCGTGATACACCGCTACTACCGCATCATAATTTTTATATTGTCCACTTCCAAAAAAGCTATCGGCAGCAAAAGGTCCAAAAACCATGTACCCTTGATCAAACAATTTAACTAAAGCGGGTTTTAAAACCGCATCATCTTCGTTACCAATTACCCCTTCGTCTCCGCAGTGTGGATTAATCCCTAATACCGCTACTTTAGGCTTGGTGATGGTAAAATCTTGAATTAATGATTGTACGACTAATTTGATTTTTTTATGAATCAAAGCTTCGTTAATGTGCGAAGATACTTCTTTAACAGGAACATGATCGGTTAACAACCCTACTCTTAACTGATCGTGAATCATAAACATCAACGCATCGCCTTGCAATTCCTGAGCTAAATAATCGGTGTGTCCTGGAAAATTAAATTCCCCAGACTGAATATTTTTTTTATTAATTGGCGCAGTAACCAAAACATCTATTTGATTGTTTTTTAAAGCCTCTGTAGCCGCTTGTAAAGATTTTACAGCATAAGTTCCTGCAATCTCGCTTTTTACACCTAGAATCACCTCGTCGGCATCTGGCCAAACATTAATTACATTGATTTTTCCCGCAATGATATTTTCTAATTTATCTATGCGTTGAAAATTAACCTGAGAGTTAATTAATCGTTTGGTATTAGAAATGGTTTTAACATTAGCAAAAATCACAGGAGTGCAAGTTTCGAGCATTCGAACATCTTCAAAAGTCTTTAAAATGACTTCACACCCTACTCCATTCACGTCCCCGATAGAGATTCCTACTATTGTATTTTCGACTGGCTTGCTCATTTTACTTGATATTATTCGTTAACTTTGGAGGGCAAATTTATAAAATAAAATCCGCTATTATATGTTCACTGGAATTATTGAGACACTTGGTACTGTAAAAAATTTAGTTCAAGATTTAGGCAATATACACCTAACTATCGAATCCGCTATTACACAAGAACTTAAAATAGACCAAAGTGTTGCCCATAATGGCATTTGCTTAACTGTGGTAAATATTCAAAATCAGGAATATACCGTTACTGCTATTCCTGAAACTATTAGAAAAACCTCTTTAGGCACTTGGAAAGTAGGAGATTTGATTAACCTAGAACGCGCCATGAAGTTAGGCGACAGACTGGATGGGCACATCGTGCAAGGTCATGTAGACCAAACAGGTGCCTGCATAGAAATTCAAGAAGACAATGGCAGTTGGATTTTCACCTTTGAATATGATGCTGCGTTAAGCAACATCACCATCGAAAAAGGTTCGATTACCGTAAACGGAACCAGTTTAACGGTAGTGAATTCTAAAAAAAACCAATTCAGCGTAGCCATCATTCCTTATACCTACCAGCACACCAACTTTAAAACCTTTAAAATTGGCACACAGGTGAATTTGGAATTTGATGTAATTGGAAAATACGTGGCTCGTTTACACCAACTTTCTTTATAAATCTTGAAAAAAATAGACCACATCGGCATAGCCGTTAAAAATCTAACCGAAGCCGAAAATACTTATCGGGCTTTATTGAATACGAATCCCTTTAAACAAGAAATCGTAGATTCCGAAAAAGTAGCAGTTTCTTTTTTTGAGATTTCAAATACCAAAATAGAATTACTTCAGGCACTAACACCTGAAAGTCCTATTGCTAAATTCATTCAAAAAAAAGGTGAAGGCATTCATCATATCGCTTTTGAAGTCGACGACCTAACCCTAGAAACCGAGCGTTTAATTCAAGAAGGTTTTATCCCAATTGGTGAACCTAAAAAAGGAGCCGACAATCAATGGGTTTTGTTTTTTCATCCTAAAAACACGCATGGGGTTTTAATCGAAATCTGCCAAAATATTAAATAGGGTAAAACTATCTTTTTCCTGCTTTTTGTCATATTTTCATGTGTGATATATCACTAATTTTGAATAAAATTTCACACAATGAGTAATAAAGGCATATATATAGCAACCAGCGAAACCGACAGTGGAAAGTCATTAATTACTTTGGGATTAATGTCTATGTTATTAGGAAAAACGGCGCGTGTAGGTTATTTTAGACCGATTGTAGAAGATAGCGACGAGGGATTTTTTGACAATCATATTGAAACCGTCATTAGTCATTTTGGACTCGACATTCCGTTTGATAAAGCTTTTTCGTTTACTAAATCTCAGTTCATTAAAAAGAAAAGCCAAGGCAAATTAGGCGAAATCATTGACGCCATTATTGACCGATACAAAGAACTAGAAGAAGGTTATGATTTTATTTTAGTAGAAGGCACTAGTTTTATCGGAGATTCTGCGGTAATTGAACTGGAAATTAATGTTCAAATCGCCAAAAACTTAAGAATTCCAACCATTATTGTAGGTAGCGGAGTGAAAAGAAATATCGATGAAATGATAGATTCTTTAACCATTGCTTATAATTTATTCCGTGCCAAAGATGTAGAAGTGGTGGCTTTAATTGCCAACAAAGTAAATCCTGAATTTGTTTACACTTTAAAAAACAAACTTCGACAAACGTTACCTCCACAGATTTTATGTTATACCGTGCCCGCTATTCAGCAATTGGCCAATCCATCTATTCAAGAAATTGTAAAAATTCTGAATGCCAAAGTTTTGTTTGGGAATGAATACATCAACAATCAAATCAGCAGTTATAGTGTAGGCGCCATGCAATTAAGAAATTACTTATTGCATTTAAAAGAAAATGCTTTAGTGATTACTCCAGGAGACCGAGCTGATATTATTTTAGGGGTATTACAAGCCCACCAATCCGCCAATTACCCTAAAATTTCGGGTATTGTTTTAACCGGAAGTATTTTACCCGAAGATTCTATTTTAAAATTAATTGAAGGATTAAATAATTTGGTGCCGATTATTTCGGTAGACGAAGGCACTTATATAGTCACCAATAAAATTGGTGATATTAAATCTAAAATCTACGCCAACAACAAAAATAAAATTGAGATTTCTATAGAAACTTTTGACAAATTTGTCAACGTAGATAAAATAGCCCAACGATTAGTCACTTTTGAAGCCGATGGAATTACGCCCAAAATGTTTCAATACAATTTAGTAAAACGCGCTAAAAAGAACCGCAAACGCATTGTTTTACCCGAAGGTACCGATGATAGAATTATTATTGCCGCCTCTAGGTTATTGGCCATGGATGTGGTAGATATTATTATTCTGGGAAACAAAAAAGCCATTGAAAGTAAAGTAGCCTCGTTGGGAATCCATTTTGATTATTCTAAAATACAAATCATCAATCCATCGGAATCAGAACATTATTTAAATTATGTTGAGACTTATTTTGAATTGCGCAAACACAAAGGCATGACTATAGAAGTGGCCAAAGATTTAATGTTAGACGTTTCTTATTTTGGCACCATGATGGTGTATAAAGGACATGCCGATGGAATGGTTTCTGGCGCCGCGCATACTACGCAACACACCATACGTCCCGCGTTACAATTCATTAAAACCAAACCGGGAACCACTTTAGTTTCTTCAGTATTTTTTATGTGTTTAGAAGACCGTGTTTCTATATTCGGAGACTGCGCCATTAATCCCAATCCAACGGCCGAGGAATTGGCAGAAATTGCGATTTCGTCTGCAGATTCCAGCATCGCCTTTGGCATAGAACCTAAAATTGCCATGTTGTCCTATTCGTCTGGAACTTCAGGAACCGGAGATGAAGTAGACAAAGTACGTAAAGCCACCGAAATTGTAAAACAAAAACGTCCGGATTTAAAAATCGAAGGTCCTATACAATATGATGCCGCAGTGGATAAAGAAGTAGGAAAAAGCAAAATGCCCGATTCCGAAGTGGCCGGACAAGCCAGCGTGTTAATCTTTCCAGACTTAAACACCGGAAACAACACCTATAAAGCCGTTCAAAGAGAAACAGGCGCTTTAGCCATTGGCCCCATGTTACAAGGATTAAACAAACCCGTAAATGATTTAAGCAGAGGATGTACTGTTGATGACATATTAAACACTGTAATAATAACCGCCCTTCAGGCACAAGAAATTTAATCTTATGAAAGTACTAGTATTAAATTCGGGAAGCTCTTCGCTAAAATTTCAAATTATTGAAATGCCCTCAGAAAAAGTATTGTGCCAAGGATTGGTAGAACGGATAGGAGAAAAAAGTAGTGTATTTCACTACAAAATCGGAAATCAAAAAATCACCGAAGAAACCGAAATTCCAAACCATAAAAAAGGCTTAGAATTGGTGGCGCAAAAAATGATGGATAAGAGTGTTGGTGTGATTCAATCTGCCAAAGAAATCGAAGCCGTTGGGCATCGGGTAGTACACGGAGGTAATTTATTTTCGGAAACCACTCTGATTGACGAAAATGTTAAAAATGCCATTAAAGATTTATTTTCTTTAGCACCTCTACATAATCCTGCCAATTATGAAGGCATAGTGGTGGCAGAAGAAATTTTTCCGAACAGTAAACAGATTGCTGTTTTTGATACAGCATTCCACCAAAGTATTCCGGAGCATGCATATAGATATGCGATTCCTACCGAAATATCCGATAAGAATAAAATCAGATTGTACGGTTTTCATGGTACCAGTCATAAATATGTTTCCGAAAAAGCGATTGATTTCTTAGGCTTACAACAATCAAAAATTATTAGCATCCATTTGGGCAATGGTTGTAGTATCACTGCTATTAAAGACGGAAAAAGTATTGACCATTCTTTAGGATTCACCCCTGCCAACGGATTAATTATGGGCACCCGAAGCGGAGATATTGATCACTCGGTAATTTTCCATTTAGAAAAAATAGGATACAGCACTGCCGAAATCAACAACTTACTAACTAAAAAAAGTGGTATGTTAGGGCTTACCGGACACAGTGATTTACGGGATATTATAGCGAAAGCCGAAAACGGAAACCGTGCTTGCCAATTGGCCTTAGACATGAATGTGTATCGCATTAAAAAATATATTGGTGCTTACACTGCGGTATTAAACGGATTAGATGCCATTATTTTTACTGCTGGAATCGGGGAAAATTCAGACTACATTCGCGAAAAAGTATGCGAAGGTTTAGATTATTTAGGCATTCAAATCAATACTAAAGAAAATCACGAACATTTTTCGGGATTAATGAGCATTCACAAAACACAATCCAAAGTAAAAGTCTTGGTTATTCCTACTAATGAGGAATTAGAAATTGCCAAACAGAGTTTTGAATTGCTTACTGATTGTTTAGTGTAAGGTTCAGATTATAATTCTTTCCAATGCCCCACATGTAATATTTGTTTTAAATTGCAGGCATTTCCAAAAGAATAAAAATGGTTTCTTACAACACAAAAGATTGGTTTACCTTCATTTTTAGGTTACATAAAGCAGATACTTTTAGAAAATTGCTTCCGCTAATGATTGCCATTGGCTTATACGCTGGAGCCGTAGCCTACCTAGAATTAGTGCATTGGCAACTTACAGAAAGTAACAGTTACATGAAAAACATTACCATTATGCATAATATGCTGGGTTTTGTGATTTCCTTACTGTTGGTTTTTAGAACCAATACCGCTTATGACCGTTGGTGGGAAGGCAGAAAAATGTGGGGGTCTTTAGTAAACAACAGCCGAAATTTAGCTTTAAAATTAAGCACTATTTTAACGGATGAAAACGACAAGGCTTTTTACCGAAAAGTAATTCCTGGATATGCTTCTATACTATCCAAACATTTAACCAACGAAGAAACTGCCAAACAATTATTCGAAGATTTAGAACACGAACTGGAACACCACAAACACCGCCCCAATCAAGTGGCTAGAATGTTGATTCAAAAAACCAATGATTTATATCGGGCAAAAAAAATATCTGGTGATGAATTGATTATTATTAATTCAGAAATCAGTTCGTTCACCGAAGTTTGTGGCGCTTGTGAGCGAATTAAAAACACACCTATTCCGTATTCTTACAGTTCTTTTATTAAGAAATTTATTTTTGTATACGTGATGACTTTACCTTTTGGATACGTTTTTAGTTTAGGTTATTTGGTGATTCCTGTAGTAGTTTTTATCTTTTATGTTTTAGCCAGTTTAGAATTAATTGCCGAAGAGATTGAAGATCCTTTTGGCAATGACGCCAATGATTTACCGACTAAAAAAATAGCAGAAAACATTAAAAAACACGTCGAAGAAATTTTATAAATCAAACCCATTTATGAAAATAGGATTATACTTTGGCACTTTTAACCCCATTCACATAGGGCACTTAATCATTGCCAATCACTTAGCCGAACACAGCGATTTAGACGAAGTTTGGATGGTGGTTACACCGCATAATCCCCTTAAAAAAAAGAATACTTTATTGGCAGACCATCACCGATTGGAAATAGTGCATTTAGCAGTGGCGGAATATCCTAAACTAAAACCCTGCGACATAGAATTCAAATTGGCTCAACCCAATTATACTGTAATTACCTTAGCCCACTTAAAAGAAAAATATCCCAAATACCATTTTTGTTTATTAATGGGGCAAGACAATTTACACACTTTTCATAAATGGAAAAACTACGAAGCTATTTTAGAAAATTATGAATTGTACGTTTATCCTAGAATTCATGCAGAAAATCAAACTTCAGAATTTGATCAACACCCGAAAGTTAAAAACATAGAAGCTCCAATTATTGAATTGTCTTCTACTTTTATTCGGGAACAAATCAAACTCAAAAAAAACATCAAACCCATGTTGCCTAGTGTGGTTTGGCAATATATAGACCATAATAATTTGTATAAAAAATAATGGCTCAACACAACGAACTAGGAAAATTCGGAGAACAAGAAGCGGTAAATTATTTAATCCAACACGGGTATACAATTTTAGAGCGGAATTGGTTTTTTCAGAAAGCCGAAGTGGATATTATTGCTAAAAAAGAAGGCGTTTTGGCAGTAGTTGAAGTAAAAACCCGTTCCTCTTTATATTTTGGAAATCCACAAGATTTTGTGAATCCCAAAAAAATTCAACTTTTGGTAAAAGCTATAAATAATTACGTGAATTATAAACAATTAGATGTAGAAGTTCGCTTTGATATTATTGCCATTTACAAATCCGAAACCGCTACAGAGATTGAGCATTTAGAAGATGCGTTTTATCATTTTTAGGTGTTGGGTGTTGGGTGTTGGGTGTTGGGTGTTGGGTGTTGGGTGTTGGGTGTTGGGTGTTGGGTGTTGGGTAACAAAATTAAAAATTCCAATTCATAAGACCTAAAACCCATGACCTAAAACCATTAACCTATTAAAAAAACCTAAAACCCACATGACCTAAAACCAAAAAAGCCCTTTCGGGCTTTTTTAATTAAAACGGTAAATCGTCATTTGGATCTTCATTGATTTCAGTTACAGGCTGAAAGTGATCTGGCGTTGGTAATGGTGTTTTTCCTGAAGTCTCAGCACCTAGTTTTTCAACTCTCCAACCTTGAATAGAATTAAAATATTTGGTTTCTCCTTGTGGATTCACCCACTCTCTACCTCTTAAGTTGATAGAAACTTTAATTTCATCCCCAGCTTTGTAACTATTTAATACATCACATTTATCTTGTGTAAATTCAATCAGGATGTGTTGTGGATATTGTTCATCAGTAGTAATTACTACCTCTCTTTTTCTAAAACCGTTAGCACCAAATGTTTTAGTTTCGTCTAATACCTTAATTTTTCCTACTACTTCCATATTGTAATTTTTATTCCTGATTAATTTAAAAAACAAATATATTGAAATCCATGTTTGGTACTTCAATTAGTTTTCAACAGTTATGAACGATTGTTCACGGATATATTTTTATCTTAGTTGGCGTTTTAATTCTTACCTATGATTTTTGTTGATAAAACTAATATGACCCGCTGGATTTTTGTCTGCTTCTCGTTTGTATTGGTGGTGTTTATCGTTTACCAAATCTTACAAATTTTTGTAGTGTTCAAAAATGACGAACGCACCAAAATGGAAATCTGGGCCAAGGCTTTGGAACAGTTAAATAAAGCCGATGAAAATACCGATGTGGATTTATTGTTATTGGTCATTAAAAACAACACCTCTATTCCGATTATTAAAACCGACGAAAAAGATGAAATCCTAGACATGATTAATGTGGATCCGTCCTTTTTAGGGAATAAAGAAAAATCCTTGACCTTGTTAAATGATTTTAAAAACGAAAACACCCCTATTAAATTATCTATAGACCAAAAAAGATATCAACTACTGTATTATGGCAATTCCCCCGTGGTGAATAAGTTAAAATACTACCCCCTGATTTTATCCTTGATTATTCTACTATTTATAGTCATTGTTTATAATTTCTACAGCGCCAATAAATCTGCTTCTGAAAACAATTTGTGGGTGGGAATGGCTAAAGAAACGGCACATCAAATCGGCACGCCATTATCTTCGTTAATTGGCTGGTTAGAAATCATGCGCGCCGAAGGGGTAGACGAAACTTATTTACAAGAAATCCAGAATGACATTAATCGACTGCAAGTCATTACCGATCGTTTTTCTAGAATTGGTTCTGTTCCCGTTTTAGAAGTTTTAGACATTGTTAAAGAAACTCAGGAAACCGTAGAATATTTAAGAAAAAGAACTTCTTCACAAATTGAATTTACTTTCAGAGCCCCTAACAGAAGCATTCCTATTTCCTTAAACGGCTCTTTACACAGTTGGACCATTGAAAACCTAGTAAAAAATGCCATTGATGCCATGAAGGGCAAAGGCAAATTAAGCATTATCATTTCTGAAAACAATGGTTATGTAAGAATCAAAATAAGTGACACAGGTTCTGGTATTAGCAAAAATAATTTCAGAAATGTTTTTGAACCTGGTTTTACCACCAAAAAAAGAGGCTGGGGATTGGGATTATCTTTAACCAAAAGAATTGTGGAAGAATATCATTTTGGAAGAATCAAAGTATTGAATTCCGAAATCGGAAAAGGCACTACAATGCAAATCAGTTATAAAAAAACCGAAACAGTTTAAAGCACATTTTTAATTTTAAACTTCAACTGTCTCGCCCTTATATTGATTTATACTAAGAACCCTCCCCTTCACTATCGGTCATGGCGATGTATAAAAAACACTAATTTACTTCAAACTAGCTATTTTATCTTGATTTTTTTTTATCATATGATTGTATTAATATTGTAAAAATTTAACGTATGATTAACTGATTTGCAGTTTTCATCGATTAAGCCAAATAAAAAAATTAGTTCAGTTCATGATAAAAAAAATCTTTCTCATTTTTTTTCTTTTGATGTTAAAAAATCTTTCTTCCCAGAACTATGTTCCTATTGACACGCTTGCTATTTCTGAAAAGGCAATTTTCAAAAAAGATTTTGAGACACGTCATAAATTAAATATTGAGTCTGTAAAGGATGATTTTTCTGGAGATTTAAAACGAAAAATGGTCGCTATTTATCAAGATCAATTTGATGATTTTGTAAAAGAGTTAGATAAAGGATCTTTGTACTTTCAAAAAGAAAATCAAGATTACCTTGAAAAAATTTTACTTCACATTATAGCGTCTAATCCCGACCTGAAATCAAAAAAAATATTAATTTATTTTTCAAGGGACACAAATGCAAATGCTTATAGTATTGGTGATGGAACTCTAGTTATAAATTTAGAATTACTAAAACATCTTGAAACAGAAGGAGAATTAGCCGGTGTTATTTGTCATGAAATATCTCATTACACCTTAAATCACCGAAACAAAAGTGTAACTACTTATATAAAAAATCTATTATCAAACGAAACAAAAAAAGAAGAACGAGAAATAAGTCGACTCAAATACAATAAACAAAAAAGAGCAGAGAAGCTTATTAAAAATGTTGTTTATTCCAAAAAAAACAAATCAAGAAATCACGAATTAGAAGCAGATTCTTTAGGATTAAACTATTTAAAAAAAACAAAATACAATCAAATTAATTTCTTATCTCTTCTTAAACGACTTGAAACATCTGATGAAGAAAAGGATTCATTAATTGAGGCCGACTACAAAAAATATTTTACCACAAAAAATCAAAAATTCATTCCTGATTGGATGATTATGGAAGATTTTTCTCAATACAGATATTCAAAAGAAAACATCCTTAAATTTAATATTGACTCTTTAAAAACGCATCCAGACTGTAAAACTAGAATAGAAAAAATAACTATACTAAAGCCAATTGACACAAAAACTGACTTTTCAATTAATGCAGAATTCTTCAAAAAATTAAAAAATATTTCACAATACGAATTAATTGCGAATTATTATCGTAGTAAAGAATATGGATATTGTTTATATGAAACATTAAAATTATTAAAATATAAAGAAAACGATACATATTTATTAAAAATGATGTCGAAGAGTTTTACGCAACTTGCTAAATCAAAAAAAGAAATGAGACTTAACACATATATTCCAAGTGTTAATCCAAAAGAACAAACCAAAAGCCAACAACAATTTTTTAATTTTATTACAAATATTTCAAACTCTGAAATGGAAAGACTCCAAAAAGATTTTGAAGAACTAACCAAAAACCTATGAAAAAAATAATTATTTTCCTGTTTTTAGTGGCAGGGGTTCAACAAATTCATGCGCAATCATATAAAATAATGAATTCAGCAATTGGAACCCTAGTTGGGTTTGAAGCATTAGTTGAAGACAGTGATTTATTTGGATATATAGAGCTAAGAAAGCTTGATTTAACAGATAAACTAACCGAAAGTTACAAATACACTATCTTAGATAAGAACATGAACACGGTGTCTACAGGTGAATTTGTTCAAAAACTGATTAAGAAAAAATGTTTTACAGAATTATTTCAAATATCGTACAGTGATAATCACGTTCTTATAAGTTTTAGAGAATCTTTTCTTAATGGTTCTAACGTTTTATATCTGCGAATGGGATATCAGATTTTAAATCTAAAAGAAAATAAAATTATTGCTAATGATTATTTTGATAAAAATATTAATACCGAAGAAAACATACCTAAAATATATTCAAAATTTAAGTTATATTCTACTATTGCACTAACGAGTTTTGGCTACATCGTTCAAGAAAACATGATGTACAATAGAAAATATTACGCTATAGATTTTGAAGGAAAAAAAATATGGGATCAGCCTAACAAAATTGCAGAAGAAAGACATGAATTTGAATACTCTTTTGTTGATAATGATAAAGATGTAACCATTCTTATGGCTACGAAAAAAAGAAACGATAAAAAAGTATCCGATCATTTATTGATAATTGATTCAAAAACAGGAAAAGAAATTGCATTCACTGATTTGTATCGTGCGGAATATACCATGTTTATATCATCAGTAAAAGTTAGTGAAGGTAAGATATATATTGCAGGTAAGTATTATGAAAAAGACAAAAGAGACAATGTAGAATATAACGAATCCCTAGGCTTGTATCGAAGAATCGTAGATATAAAGTCGGGTAAAATTGATAACGATGCATTTGTACCCTATTCAAAATTCGGAGATTTAAACATTAGTGAAAACGGAAAAATTAAAAGAGAAGGATATTTGTCTTTTCAAAAAATACACAGAAATCCTGATGGTAGTTATTTTGTTATTGCGGAACCTTTTATTCCCAAAAATTCAGGAGCCATTTTTTCTGAAGTATATGTCTTTCAGTTAGACAAAGATTTTAAGCCCTTTAAAATCAAAGCTTTTGACACAAATAAAACCAGAGGTTCAAAATATAGTTTCTCTCAAGATTTGGCAAATAATTCAGGTAAGGCATTTTTCTTTTATGATAAAAATGAGGATAAAAAAGCAGAACTAAATATTTTGAATTTAAACTATACAACTAATGAATTCAGCTTGTCTAAAATGCCTATGTATAATGAAAAAAGCGATATTTCAGTAGTACGAGCCAAGACTGGATATATCGGTATTGTAGAACGTTATAGAAATCCTAAAAAAGATGAAAAAACACTAGAAATTAGACTTGAAAAATTAAATATTGAAAGAAATTAACATAAATAAAAAACGCAATGAAAAAAATTATCACATTAATAGCAGTGCTATTAACAACAACTGGCTTCAGCCAAGCTTATGACGGCTTTGGAGACACGAAATTATCTACAGGTTTAAGTTTTCAAAATGGCGGAATTGGATTAAGCGTAAGCTCTGATAGAGGCATGAGCGACTATATATCCATGGGATTTAATTTTGGAATCGTATTAAACGCCAAAAAAATTGAAACTACAACAGTTGTAAATGGAGAAAGTTATTCAAATGAAATTGAAGCGTCAGATTCTTTTTTAGAAAAGTTAGATTTAAACTACAGATTAAACGGTCATTTTGGCGAAATGATTGGAATGTCTGAAATGTCTGATGTATATGGTGGGCTAAATTTAGGTTTTAGAAATATAGGTTCACAAATTGGTTTTAGGTATTTAATAAGCGATAGTTTTGGTTTTTATGCAGAGGCTAATGTTCCAGTAGCTAAGCTTGGTCTTTTCGGTAATGACTCTGTAAATTATTATAAATTTTATGAGCAACCCGTTGGTCAATTAGGTTTAGTTTTCAGTTTTTAATGGCTCATAACCTAATATATTAAAAGTTTTAATTTTCAAACTAATTAAATCATTGTTAACCCAAGAAAGGCAACTTAATATATTTAGGCTGCCTTTTTTGTATCACTTGACATGATTAATCTTCTCAAAAATTTTAAACTATACAGAAAAAACGAAACGGTTTAAAGCACGTTCTCTACCGTTTCAATTTCAGGAACATATTTTTTAATGGTAGTTTCCACACCTGCTTTTAAGGTCATTTGATTGACACCACAAGCCACACAAGCCCCTTCCAAACGTACTTTTACGTGTTTATCATTTTCAATGGAAATCAAGGTAATATCCCCACCATCCGAATTCAAAAACGGACGAATTTCGTCTAAAGCTTTTTGAACATTAATTTTAATTTCTTCTGAAGTCATTAATTTTTGTTTAATCGTTGTTTGTTTAATCGTTTAATCGTCGCTACTTGTTTAATCCGTTCAATTGAAAGAATTCATCTACTTAAAATATATAATTCAAAATCGATTAAACGGATCAAACAATAAACGGTTTAACGTTTTTTCACTTCCGAACATCCTGCCATAGTAGTGATTTTTATCGCTTCTGTGGCTGGTAATTCTTCGTTACGTTTTACGACTTCGGTTACTACGGCGCGGGTTAAGTTTTCAAAAGCTGCTTCAATCGGTGTAGCCGTTTGTAAAGCTGCTGGTCTGCCTGCATCACCTGCTTCGCGAATACTTTGTACAATTGGAATTTCACCTAAAAAAGGCACGTTTAAATCTTCTGCTAAATTCTTAGCCCCTTCTTTTCCAAAAATGTAATATTTATTTTCGGGCAACTCCGCAGGGGTAAAATACGCCATGTTTTCCACAATACCCAAAACAGGCACATTAATACTCTCTTGCATAAACATCGCCACTCCTTTACGAGCATCAGCCAAAGCCACATTTTGTGGGGTACTTACTACCACCGCCCCAGTTATGGGTAACGATTGCATAATCGACAAATGAATATCGCCCGTTCCCGGAGGTAAATCAATCAACATAAAATCCAATTCGCCCCAATGTGCGTCAAAAATCATTTGATTTAAAGCTTTAGATGCCATAGGGCCTCTCCAAATTACCGCCTGATTGGGCTGGGTAAAAAATCCTATGGAAAGTAATTTGATTCCGTAATTTTCAACAGGTTTCATTTTTGATTTTCCGTCCACGGTAACCGATAAAGGTTTTTCAGACTCTACATCAAACATAATGGGCATCGATGGCCCGTAAATATCTGCGTCTAACACCCCAACTTTGAATCCCATTTTGGCTAAAGTTACTGCCAAATTTGCCGTAACGGTAGATTTTCCAACCCCACCTTTACCAGAAGCTACTGCAATAATATTTGAAATTCCTGGAATAGCTTTTCCTTTAATTTCATTTTTTTCGGGTGCTTGAACTTTTACATTAATTTTAACCTTAGCGTCTTTATTTACAACGGTTTGAATAGTGTTTTGAATATCTAATTCCGCACGTTTACGAATATGCATCGCAGGGCTAGACAATACCAAATCAACAATAACCTCATCGCCAAAAGTGACTACATTAGCAATTACACCACTTTCTACCATATTTTTTCCTTCACCAGCCACAGAAATGGTTTCTAACGCCTTAAGAATTTCTTTTTTATCTATTTTCATTTGAAATCGGGTTTTTGGGTTTTAGGTCTTTGGTTTTGGGTTTTGGGTCTTTGGTTTTGGGTCTTTGGTTTTGGGTTTCGAATTTTAAAAAATTTACTCTATAACCTAAAACTTTTTACCTATCACCCATGACCTAACACCTAAAACCTTTTAACTAACACCCAATTAATTTTATTTAAACTGAATTTAGATTGCAAAGATAAATCTAAAAATGAGTTAGCGAGGGGATTGCTATTTAAAAATTCAATCCAAGAATAGAAAAAATAAAAAAGCTGTCTAAAACGTATTTCAGACAGCTCTTTTAAAAACCTAAACCTAAAATTTAATATTTAACCACTTGTTTAACAATTACCTTTTGGTTGTCAGTTAAAAACTTAAAGTGATAAACACCGTTTGATAAATCAGAAATATCAATGTTTAACGCAGGTGATTTGATATTTTTAACCAACATACCTTTTGCATCGTAAATTTGAACCTCATCAATAGTATTTACGGTTTGAATATTAATGGTTTCACTGGCTGGATTTGGATACAAACGCAATTGATAATCACTGTAATCAAAATCATTAGTTCCTAGTAATTCCCCTTTTGTCCAATCGTACCAATATTCTTTGGTAATTCCTTTTAAATCGGGTGTTTGGTTAGTACCAACTCCTCCGCTTCCGTTGTTAAAAATCGCATTAATAGAAGTTACAGCAACTGGGAAAGTATATTTATACCATCCATCAGTAGTTGCGGTCATATTTGCTCCTGGCCAAGTCGCTGCGGTAACACTTCCAGCTGGTAATTCCCCCCAGTAATACACTTTTGGAGTTGGCCATCCTGTAGGTGGTTTAAAATATATCGTTATTCCTGCTGGTGGTGCCACAGTAAAAGTATAAGTTTCTGTAATTACATCCGAAATATTGCCCGTAGCATCTTTAGCCATTACTTTTAAAGTGGTATTAGAAGTAATGCTTAGTGATTTTTGTTTTGATGCTGATGCCGAAGCTGTTGTTGGGGTACTTCCGTCTAAAGTATAATATAATGTAGGATTGGCATCATCCGTATCGGTAGCAGATATTGTTACATTTACGGTTGTTCCTGTGCCAAAAGTACCCCCTTTAGGATCAATGTTTACACATGGTGCTCCATTTCCGCCACTTGGGCCTGTTACCCAACTAGAGGAAGCCACATCATACCAAGCATCGCCGTTTACAGTTAAATCGGCAGTTTGATTGCCTGTTCCACCCGTTCCGTTATTAAAAATTAATTTAGTGGATGAAATGGCAGTAAAAGTATAACTGTACCATCCGTCACACGCTTTGGTCATGGCGTCTCCGGGCCAAGTAGAGTTTGCTAAACTACCAGCAGGCAAAGCATCCCAATGATGAACTTTTACGGTAGTCCAAGACGCTGGAGCTTTCACATAAACCATAATTTTTGGAACATCGCCTATATAAAATGTTTTAGTGGAAACATCTGATAAATTTCCTTCATTATCTTTAGCAAAAGCTTTAATTACCGTGGTTTGAGTTATATTAAATTTTACAGAACCAACTGCCGAAGCTGATGCAGTTGTTGGTGTGCTTCCGTCAGTAGTATAATAAATCGTAGGATTTGGGTCTGTACTATCGGTTGCTAAAATGGTAACTTCCATAGCTGTTTCGGCATAATTAGTTTCTGGCGCAAAAGCAATCGCAGGTTTAATATTTAAATTTTTACCCACCCAAACATGCTGAATAGCTGTTTTGGTTACATTCCCCTTTGCATCCGTTACCTCTACATAATAATCTACTAATTTTTCGGAAATGCCTTTGATTTTTGCATGATAAAGAGTGCTTATTTCAGTAGGTTCGATAAAGAAACTGATGTTAGGATTGTTCATCACATTGCCTTTCGGGAAAACTTTACCTGTCATGGGTAATGATTGCCATTCGCTTACTTCTCCACCACCTGCATAGGTTTCATTTTGATTACTAGTTAATGGGTTGGTTCCGTCTTTATCGGTACGGTATTTTACTACCGCTTGGGTAATACCACTAACGTCATAAGCTAAAGTCCAAACGGTAAAATCGGCCGTATTTAATTTTTGTTTGTACCCTAAATTTGGTCCGAAACCAATTTCTCCAGGATTATACGGATATCGTTGTGGAATAAACACACTTGGTCTGGTTTGGTCTTTTCCTGCATTTGCATTGATGGTTTTTTGCGCAAATTCAATAGCGTTATTGGCAGCTACGGTAGCTTTGATTTCCAAATCAATCGCATCGCCATAATAAGCATTACCACTATCTAATCCGGGCATGTAAAAATGCCAAGCTTTTTCGGCATTGGAAGCCGAAGCGGTCGGATTTACGATGTCGGCGATTTGTAAAGTGCCTTCTAAATTTTCTGCCATCACACAATAATTTTCAGCCGCTACCATAACAGCCTGATTGCGCACGTCTTCTGTCCATCCATCAGGATTAAATTCTTGATTGGCATCATACAAAGGCCATAACCAATTGATGAATTGAGGAGAACCCCAATCGTTAGCCGCGTTAGGCCATGAACCATCTTCTACGTGAACAATATCGGAATCTGGAACCGGAAAATCAGCTAAATATTGTTGAATAGTGGTTGGCGTATATCCTGCACCATTAGCAGCGTTAGAAAAGTTTTTAACGGCTTCGTCATAATAACTAGAACCACCGCCCCAAGCATTATCTCCGTCGTGCGCTAATAAAACTAATGAAGGTCGGCTTTTAGATGAAAATGCTCCAATATTGGTTTGCACTCCTCCGATACCTTGCTCAGAAAATCCATCACGGTAACTGTCTAAATCAGCCATTGGCACTACCGTTAATTTGTATTCTGTACCAGAATTAGGGTCTACATATTTAGCTTTATGAGGCATAAAACAATACGGTGCAGCAAATTGTCCGCCACGTCCATCTATTTGTCCGTTGTGCCAATTGTCCCCAGTAGTAGGTACCACATCCGCTTTATTAGGTGGATCTATATTACATCCGTTGGTTCCAAAAACTAATGGATAATCCGATAGGGTTCTAGCTAAGTGACTGTTCCCTACCACTGTCCATTCAATGCCTTCTTCCACTAATGTTTTAATAATACGTTCCGAAAAAGAACATTCCGCAGGCCAATATCCTTTAGAATCTTGACTACCAAATGTCTGTTGAGCATAATATTTATGGGCTTGAATTTCTTTTTTCAAGACTTCATCACTAACTAAAGGTGATAGAGTATGATGCATGGTAAAGGCAACTAAATCCATTCTTGGAAATCCACCACTGGTTTTCCAACCTTTTGCCGTCTTGATGTTTTCTTTCCAACTAGGGCTGTAACCCCACATATTGGCATCCGCCAAGCTATTAATGCCCTCCAATAAAGAACCTCCATAAGTTACCTGGGCCCCTGCTTTAGGCAAATGCGAGATAGAACCTATCGCGTTTTTACATTTAAACTGATAAGCCGCCACGCGATCGGGTAATCCAAAAATTTCTTGCAAATCATTTAAAGGATGTGCCAATCCATCGGAATACATATTGCCACCCGAAAATTTTAATTCTTGGGATTCTTTTAGCAACTGCGAACGATTTGGATTGATTTTACTTTTATCGCCCCAATACGTAGGTTGATGCAAGTGCCACAAATATGTGGTATGTACCTGACCAAAACAGGTCAAATACAAGTTAAGAGTTAAAAAACTCAAAAGTAATTTTGTTTTCATGCCATAAAAAAGTTTAGTAAAGACTAATGTAATTATATTTTTAGGATATAAAAGATGATATTGGTCATGTATGTGGTTTAACCGTTTTACTGTGAATTCGTTTAATCGAATTTTTATGAAGCAAGTAATCAAGTCCAAAAAAATTCTATAGATCAAACCCTATAAAGCTCAATTATTTTAAAAATAAAGCTCAACAAGTCAAACTATTGAGCTTTATTTGTTATTTTAGTGAGCCAAAAATAACCCATGCAACAGAAAATAAACACAGAATCCATAGTTGATTTTTTAAAAAGAAATCCAGGAAGTTCTTCTAAAGAAATTCATGAAAATATTTTAAACACCATAAGCTATGCTACCGCAAAAAGGATATTAGCAAAACTGGTTAGTGAGCATTTTTTAGAAGTTAAAGGAAAAGGGAAGGGAACTAAATACTTTGTATCTTCTGCATATGAATTGTTACGTCCGATTGATATATCGGAATATTATAAAAAAGAAATTGATGAAAGAAAAATCATACCCGATTTTAATTTTAAAATCATCACAGAAACCTTACTAAAACACCAATTATTTAATCCATCTGAACAACTAAAATTAAACGAATTACAACAGAAATATTTAGAAAATGTATCTCAACTGAATGCCAATGAGCTTAAAAAAGAATTAGAAAGATTAGCGATTGATTTAAGCTGGAAATCATCTCAAATAGAAGGAAACACCTATTCTTTACTAGAAACAGAAAGACTTTTAAAAGACAAAGAAACTGCCGCAGGAAAAACCAAAGAAGAAGCAGTAATGCTTTTAAATCATAAAGATGCTTTAGATTTTATAATAGAACACCCAGATTACTTAATTCCATTAACCGTTTCTAAGATAGAAGATATTCATAGTTTACTGATAAAAGAATTAGGAATTGATAAAAATTTAAGAAAAAGAAGAGTAGGTATTTCAGGAACAAACTACAAACCTTTAGATAACGAATTTCAAATTCGAGAAGCGCTTTTACGAATGTGTGAACTGGTCAATCATAAAGAAAATGTGTTTGAAAAAGCCTTATTAACTTTAGTATTAATCTCGTATATCCAACCTTTTATGGATGGGAATAAAAGAACCGCAAGAATAGTCAGTAATGCCCTATTAATGAATCACAATTTTTGTCCTATTTCGTTCCGAACCGTTGATTCCGTTGAATACAAAAAAGCGATGTTATTGTTTTACGAACAAAACAATATTTCTAGTTTTAAGGAAATATTTATTAGTCAATTTGAATTTGCAGTAAACACCTATTTTTAATAAAATGAAATACTTCCCTATAAACCCCAATTTATTCATCAAAAACCGTAAAAAGTTTTCCGACTTATTGCTCAATAATGCTTTAGCGGTGTTTAACTCTAACGATATTTACCCCATAAGTGCAGACAGCACTATGCCGTTTAAACAACATACCGATATTTTTTATTTAAGCGGAATTGATCAAGAAGAAAGTGTTTTATTGATTCACAAAGATGCTCAAGGGAAAATTTCAGAAGTGCTTTTTGTAAAAGAAACTAATGAACACATTGCGGTTTGGGAAGGACACAAGCTTACACAAGCCGAAGCGCAAAAAATCTCGGGCATTAACCAAGTGTATTGGTTATCTGAATTTGACGCTCAATTAAAACAATATGTTTCAGAAAGTAAAAACCTATACATCAACACCAACGAACATGCCCGAAACAGCGCTTTAACCGAAACCCGAGAAGATCGTTTCATTAAAAAGATACAATCAGAATATCCAAATCATATCTATCAAAAAAGCAATCCCTTATTACACCAAATACGAGCCGTAAAAGAACCTGAAGAAATTGAACTGATTCAACACGCTTGTAACCTTACCGAAAAAGGATTTCGTCGTGTTTTGTCTTTTATAAAACCCGATGTGTGGGAATACGAAATCGAAGCAGAATTCATTCATGAATTTATTAAAAATCGCTCTAAAGGATTTGCCTATACGCCAATAATTGCTTCGGGTAAAAACGCGAATATTTTACATTATATAGAAAACGACCAACAATGCAAAGCTGGAGATTTACTATTACTAGATGTAGCGGCAGAATATGCCAACTACAGTAGCGACATGACCCGAACAATTCCCGTTTCTGGGCGATTCACCCCACGACAAAAAGAAGTTTACCAATCCGTATTGCGCATCAAAAACGAAGCTACCCGCATGCTAAAACCCGGCTTGTTGTTTAAAGACTACAACACTAATATTGGCGAACTCATGACTGGCGAACTCATTCAACTGGGTTTATTGGACAAACACGATCTACAGAACCAAACACCTGAAAAACCAGCCTATAAAAAATATTATATGCACAGCACTTCGCACTTTTTAGGTTTAGACACCCATGATTATGGTGACAACACAAAACCTATGCAAGCGGGAATGGTACTCACCGTGGAACCCGGCATATACATTCCTGAAGAAAGTATTGGTATTCGTTTAGAAGACAACGTGGTAATTCAAGAAAAGGGTTTGCCTATTAATTTGATGAAAAATATTCCAATTGAAATTGAGGAAATTGAGGATTTGATGAATAGGTAATGGTGAATTATGAATGGTAAATGATGAATGTTTTTGGCTCATTGCTGACAGCTCAAAACTATTTAAACAAACATTAACACCTGTTACAATTTCAAAGCTTAAAAATCAAATACTTTTATAAAAAACAAACACATGAAACGTTTATTATACATTTTAGGATTATCGGGCTTATTTGCCTGTGGTAATAAAAACACAACTGCTATGGCACAAATGACACCCGAACACTTACAAAACAGAAAAAGCATTCACCAATTTAAAGTGGAAGATCTGAACGGAAACACGTTTGACTTTGCCAGTTTAAAAGGAAAAAAAATCATAGTGGTAAATACAGCTTCCAAATGTGGATTGACGCCCCAATATGAAGCTTTAGAAAAATTGTATAAAAAATACGGAGAAAGCAAAAACTTGGTAATTGTAGGATTTCCTGCCAATGACTTTTTATGGCAAGAACCGGGCACGAACGAAGAAATCGCTACTTTTTGCCAACGCAATTATGGGGTAACTTTCCCGATGATGGCTAAAATTTCGGTAAAAGGTAAAGACCAACATCCTATCTACAAGTTTTTAACTCAAAAAGCGTTGAACGGATTTATGGATTCCGAAGTATCCTGGAATTTCCAGAAATACCTGATTAACGAACAAGGGCAAATCGATAAAGTAATTAGCCCAAAAACTGCTCCTGATGATGCAGAAGTGATTCAGTGGATTGAGAAATAGTTGTTGATTTGTTTAATCGTGGAATCGTTTAACCGATTAAACATTTAACGATTAAACTTATTTATAAGGTATAATCTCCGGAAATTGTTGTGATAAATAATACAAGACGAAGAAGACAACTATAAATAATGTAAACAACATCCAATTGGTACGTTGTTGGGAATTCATGTCGGGGTTGGTTTGAGTGTTGGTATTCATGATTGATAGTTTTTTGTTGTATATACAAAGTTAACTATTGAAAAAAACTAGCGAAAGTTTGATTTTCAAGATATTAACAACTTAATCAACCGAATTATTTTTCTTTTTGGTAGATGTTATTCTCTTTATTGCCGTCGGCCATTTGCATGCTAGGGTCTATGATAAACGCTAGTATTTCTTTTTTAGGCTTGGGTAGCGTGAATTCATAGGTAGGATAAGCCCACGCCCAATCGGGCAACACAGTTCTTTTGAGTTGTTTGTAAGGATTGTCTTTGGTGTAGTGCATCATGCGTAAAGGCACGAGGTAAGTTTCTTGGGTTCCGTCAGCATAAACAACAAATAAATCTAAAGGCATTGCCATGTTGCCAATGCATTCCAAAGTAATTCTAGTTTGGGTGCCTTCGTCTTTAATTTCTTTAATACTGTAATCTATAGTGTTGGTGGTTTGTGTCCAATCGGTTAAATACCAATCTAAATGCGCTCCCGACACTTTTTCGGCTACCCGTTTAAAATCGTTAGGAGTTGGATGGGTAAATTGGTGTTCTTTATAATATTTTTTTAGGGTTTCGAACAATTTTTCTTCGCCAATTAAATAGGCCAATTGACTTAAAAATATAGTGCCTTTGCTATACGCCGCAATACTATACGCCATGTTAGACTGGTAACGATCAGCATGGGTGGTTAAGGGTTCTTCTTTACCAGATTGAGTTAAATAAAAATAGTTTTTATAGGCGCTTTGAAAAGTAGAGGGTTGTTCTTTTTTCATCACTTCGTCCATGGCTAATTCGGATATGTAAGAAGTGAATCCTTCGTCCATCCAAGCGTGTTTGGCTTCGTTGGTGGCTAAGACGTGTTGGAACCAAGAATGAGCCAATTCGTGCGCGGTTACCCCTACTAAACTTCCAAAAGTGCGTTCGCCTGTAATTAGAGTACACATAGCGTATTCCATACCTCCGTCGCCTCCTTGTATTACCGAATATTGTTCGTATGGATATTTACCCAATACCCGATTGTAGTATTGCATCAATTCCTCGGTTTTAGGCTGTAGTTTTTGCCAGTTTTCTACAACATCGAGTTTGTTTTTATACAAGAAATGTAACGTAGGCCCATTGGGTACTTTTAAAACATCGTGTATATAATTGGGATCGGCAGCCCAAGCAAAATCGTGCACATTAGGTGCGTAAAAATGCCAAGTTAATTGTTTTTTGTTTTTAGGATGCACCACTTTAACTCCTGCATCTTGATAACCATAACCTATTTTGTTTTTATTTTTTAAATAACCTGTGCCACCTAAAATGTATTTTTTATCAATGGTAATTTTTACGTCATAATTACCAAAATCTCCGTAAAATTCACGCCCGATATATGGGTCGATGTGCCATCCTTCAAAATCATAAACCGCCATTTTAGGATACCATTGCGTCATGGATAACGCCACGCCTTCGGCACTGTTTCTGCCGGAACGACGAACTTGTAAAGGTACTTGCCCTTCAAAATCTAAGGTTAATTTAGTGCTTTTACCAGGTAATAAAGGTTGAGCTAATTGAGCTTCTAATATGGTTCCTGTAATTTTATATTTTAAATGAAAACAATCTTCGTCTTGGGTAAGATTTACTACAATAATATGCCCTGATTCTTCGGGTTTTAATTTTTTGATGCGACTTACTTTTTCGGTTTTATCGCCCACTTTAACCACATGAACCATGCGATCGTCTGGGTCAGAGATGTTTTGTAAGCGCGCATCCATTTCACTGCCTGGCTGAAAAGCATTGTTATACAAATGATAATATACTTTTTTTAGGGTGTCTGGGGAATGATTGGTATAGGTTAATACTTGTTCTCCGTGGTATTCAAAGTTTTTCACATCCATAAAGATGTCCATTTTATAATCTACCTGTTGTTGCCAATAGGTACGTTTAGGAGTGTTTTGAGCCCCTAAAACCAATGGAATCCAAAATAATAATGTGAAAAATTTTGTCATGATTATTTTTTAGCCGCTACTTTTTTAGCCAACAGCAAAGCGTTGTAAGCATTAACCATTCTGCCTGATTTACAAGTTTCGGAAAACGGCATTTTTATACCCGATGCATCGCCACCAATAGAAACTTCTTTATTGATATTTAAACCAGAATCCATTAAAATGTGTTTTACTTCGGATGCAGTTAATTCAGGGTAATAAGAACGAATTAAAGCCGCAACTCCAGACACACTAGGTGCTGCCATAGAAGTTCCTGATAAAAATTCGTATTCGTTATTGGGTGTAGTCGCATAAATTTTTACTCCGGGTGCAAAAACATCTACATGTACTTTACCATAGTTAGAAAATTCCGCTAAAAGCTCTGAACCGTAAACATAATTTAAAGCTCCTACGGTTAAAAAATTATCGGATATTTCTATACTGTTAGAATAATCGGCATCATTCGGATATACTGGAATTTCATCAATGTTATAAGTATCGTTTCCTGCGGCATTTACAATTAAAACATCTTTAGAAGCGGCATATTTAATAGCCTCAAAAACCCATTCTTTTTTAGGGGAGAATTCTTTTCCAAAACTGGTGTTGATTACTTTGGCTCCGTTATCGGCAGCGTAACGAATGGCTAAGGCAATGTCTTTATCGTATTCGTCTCCGTCGGGCACGGCTCTTACGGCCATAATTTGAATATTAGAAGTATTCGAATTATTATTTTTTCCGAATGATTTTACAATGATTCCTGCTACGTGGGTTCCGTGTTTGGCTTCTTCTTTGTCTGGCCCAATCACGTTGTTGTTTCCGTATTTGGTATCGGTTATATCGTTATGGTTATCGCCTAATAATTTTCGGCTATTTAATTCTAAGTTTAAGTGGTTATTTACTTGTGAATTTACGTGGTCTTCAAAATCTTTGATTTGTTTGTCGAATTCAGCTTTTGAACTTTTGCCTAAAATTCGAATCATGATTTCTTTATACTGACTCAATTTGCCATCCGTTGTTTTAATGGCTTTTACTTCGGCTAAGGTGTAATCTTCTTTTTTAAGATGATCGCTAATTCCTTTTTTTACAGCTGCAATAAAATCTAATTGTTTTTTATTTTCTATTACCTCGGCATATTTTTCCTCGTATTTTTCTTTTGCTTTTTTATAGATTTCAGAATCTTTATCGGCCTCGCGCAATACCCTTACGAATTCTAGGTTTTCGTGTACAATGTCTCCTAAAAAGTTCCATCCGTGAATGTCGTCTGCAAAATTATTTTTGTCGTCGTCTGTTTGGTTGTTTGGAATTTCATTTTGATTCACCCAAATGTGTGAGCGTAAATCTTTGTGTTCTACATCAACACCTGAATCAATAACTCCTACAATTACTTTTGTTCCCTTTTTGCTTTTAATAATTTCAGCATAAGCTCTATCTACACTTAAACCAGGAACAGTATCTTTAACTAAATCCAAATGACTCCAGTTTTTAAGCTGTTCATCGGTTAGTTTTTTATTTTTTATAGGTATGATTACTTTTTCGCCAGAAGCTACAATCATTTTAGGAGCGCAACCTATTAAAGCAATCGCTAAAGCAGTTGTTAAGATGTATTTCATTTCTTGTTTTTTATTTATTTAATCGTGAATGCATCATTGGCTCACAGCTGATAGCTGACAGCCCTGTGCTCTCATCCAAAAATTTCCTCAAAAGTAAAGATTTCTTTTAATCGTACGCCTTTTTCTGTTTTTTCTACCGTGATTATTTCATGATGAGCATCATGTTCCAAAAACAAGTAATAATTATTTTCGGCGGCTTCGTTTAAAAATTTTTCTTTTTCGTCTAAAGTCAACAAGGGTCGGGTATCGTAACCCATTACATATGGCAAAGGAATGTGCCCTACTGTGGGTAATAAATCGGCCATATAAACCAAGGTTTTGTCTTGATAATTGATTTTAGGCAACATTTGTTTATCGGTATGACCATCCATAAAATAAATGCCAAAATCCAACTCCGAATGTGCGCTAAAATAAGAAGGCACATCGTTAATGAATTGCAATTGTCCGCTTTCTTGTATGGGTAAAATATTTTCTTTAAGGAAAGATGCTACTTCACGTTTATTGGGTTGTGTCGCCCATTGCCAATGATTGGCATTACTCCAATAGTTAGCATTTTTAAAAACGGGCTCAAAACCTGTGCGACTGTTGTTCCACTGAATGGCGCCGCCCACGTGGTCAAAGTGCAAATGGGTTAAAAACACATCGGTTACATCATTGGTAGTAAATCCGTGTTTAGCTAATGATTTCTCTAAAGTAAAATCGCCCCAACGGTAATAAAATCCAAAGAATTTGTCGGATTGTTTATCGCCCATTCCAGTATCGATTAACGTCAGTTTTTTACCGTCTTCGATTAACAAACATCGCGCGCCAATATCTATCATATTATTGGCGTCAGCAGGATTGGTCTTTTGCCAAATAGACTTCGGAACCACACCAAACATTCCACCTCCGTCCAATTTAAAATGGCCACTTTCTATAGGATATAACTTCACAGGAGTTGCTTTTTTAGTTGTGATGCAAAGTAATAAATTATGAATTATGAATGGTGAATTTTTTAGTTATAAGCCAATAGGCATTAGGCAATAATTTTTGATTTAATGATGAATGGTGAGTTATGAGTTATTTTGATTGTTGAATCATACCATAAAATTTACTTAGAATGAACAGTTGTTAATTTTTTTGCATTCCAAAAGAAATTATATATTTTGCTATTTATTAACAATTATAAAACAATAAACTATGAAAAAACTACGTTTAGTTTTAGCTTTTTTAGCTGCGGGGGCAGTTATGAATTTTTCGTCTTGTTCTAAGGACGATGACAATACAACGAATACACCAACAACACCAACCGTTGCGACAAATGGCGCTTTAATTGACGGGGTAGCAGTAACCAAAGTTTCTGACCCTGTAATGTCTGACAAGATTGCTGTTTTGGAGACCACTGCGGGTAAATTTGAAATGGAATTTGCAAGTAAACCAACTGAAAGTGGTACATACACCGTAAAATCTGCATTTTCTGCCGCTAAAGGTTTAGCCAGTACTCCAAAAGAAGTGATATTTCAATACACCAGTAAAGATAATATCCTTTATAAAGCTACTGATGGTACAGGAGGAACAGTTACCATAACTATTAAAGATGGAAAAATCACTATTGACGTAAGTACCTTAAACGTTTGCAATGGCACTACTTGTAAAAAAGTATCTGTTAAATATGATTTTTCTTACACTCCTCCTACAGTAGATCCTATAGACCCAATTGACCCTGTAGATCCAAACCCATCTGCCGAAGCTTATGGAACAGGTATTATTGATGGTGTAAAATCAACCGACACTAAATATAATAGCACTGGAACTTTTTTATCAGTTCAAAATCAGCACAATGCTAATTTGACTGTAGATGGCGGCTCTTTCTCGGTTAGATTTAAAGAAAGACCAACCAAATCGGGTACTTATAAAATTACTCTAGACACTCCAAGCACTCCGCTTGCCGACAACGAAGCTGTATTTAGTTATGTTCCAACAGATATATTTGATTTTGCTAATTATTACACATCAGGTGTAAACTCAACAGGATCGATAACCGTTAAGATATCGGGCAACAAACTTATTGTAGAAGCTGTAAATATTGTAGCTTTCAAAAATAGCGACAAATCTGTATCTAAAACTTTTTCTGCTTACATGAGTATAAATAATTAATAGCTTAAATTTTCTATAAATAAAAAACCGCCTCCGTAAAAAGAGGCGGTTTTTTGTTTTTTACTTATAATTCTTGCTAAAATTCAATCTTTTACTTTCTTTGTATCAATTGAAACGAATTTTATGCACTTTATAGACATTTTAATCATCATCTGCATCAGTTACGGAATTATTAAAGGCCTTTGGAAGGGGTTCTTTTTTGAAATGGCAGAATTTATTTCCTTGGGACTTGGAATTTTTATTGCCATACAATTTTCTAACCTAACCCATCATATTATTGAATCTAAACTAGACGTTCATGGGAATCAATTAAGAATTATTGCCTTTATTATTACTTTTATTTTAGCAGTTGTTGGCATAAAATTTTCAGCCAAATTCTTCACTCAGGTAACCAAGTTTGCTGCTATGGGTATTTTTAATACTATTCTTGGAGGCGTTTTCGGAGGGTTAAAAATGCTTTTATTCTTAAGTATAGTTTTGAATATCTTTACTAAGTTAAATCAAAAAGAAGGTTTGATGACTCATGAAAGCATAGCGAAATCTAAAACCTTTGTTCCTGTAACTGAAGTCGCAAAAAAGATTTACCCCATTTTAAACGAATGGTTCCCCGAAGTGATGGAACAAAAAGAATTGCTTAAAAAATCGATTTAACAGCTTTTATACTTTGGGTTAAAATCCATCCTTCGGAGCCGTTAGATAGTGCGATTTTACACCACTCACCCTGATTTTCTTTAATATTTACTTTAGCGCCTTCGTGCAACACAAAAGTATCTTCTGCAGCTATTTTGGGTTCATTTTTCACTGGAGCGGTATTCGCAAAAACAATGGCTGGATTTTCAGATTCATCCACACTTTTGGCATATAACCCAACGATGAACGACAAGACCAATAAAAAAGAAACCGCCATCATGCTGATAAAAGAAAATCTTTTATAACTAGCTTGTCTCGAAAAATAATAGCCCGCAAAAAAGACCGATATCAATACCGATAAAAACACCGATAGGTAAGCCCAAGTATCATAATGAAATAAACCTGAAACACTTTTAGCCCAAGCCGAAATACCTACTTCAGAAACTGGTTTAATATCATCGATAGTCATGGCTTGTGCAAATTGCAAATTATTAAGCACTTCCTCATCAGTCGGATTCAACAACAAAGCTTTCTCATAATAATAAATCGATGGGGCAATGTGATGTAATTTATAATGGGCATTCGCTAAATTGTAGTACAAAGCCACGGAGTGTTGTTTATATTCCAACACTTTTTCATAGGTTTCAATAGCTGCTGCATATTCTTCTTTTCTATACAACTCATTAGCCTTTTCCAATAAAGGATTTGCCCACGTTATCGCAGTACTGCATACTATCATTAAAAAATATATTGCTTTCATCTTTCCTATGATAATTGTTTTTCCAGTGAACCCAGCAACTGAACTGCTTTTTCGTAATCTCCGTGTATCATTACTTCTGAAGCTGGAGCATACCTTGCAAATTCACAATTTTGAATTAACGCAATAAAATTAGTTATGGTTTCGTCATTAACTTTTCTGTTAGATAAAATTTCTTTAATCTTTTCTTTATGCATTTCAGAAGTTTCTATCCGTAATTTCGCCTTTAAAAAGTTATGTAATGATTTTTCTAATGCTACATAAAAAGGTTCTTTATTGTTCAATTGTTTTTTAGCTTCTGATAAATATTTTTTAGCCAGTTTATCAGATGTTTTTAATCGATTGCCTACCACATCTAAACTGATGGTTTCTTTTCTTTTCTTAAACAAAATCAATAAAGGAATCAAACACAAAGAACCCATCATTAAAGAAAAATGTAAGGCTGAACCCAAAAAATCAGTGGTATTTACAGGATATAATTCTGTATCTGATTTAATAAACTTAAATTGTTTTGAAGCATTAACCACAACTTTTGTATTTCCTAAAATCGTGTTTTCGTCACCACCCATTAAGCCCGGACCATCAGTTACTTTAATTAATAAATCTTTAGTGGTAACTATTTTATAAGAACCCGTGTTTACATCAAAGTAAGAAAACACTATAGGTTGGATAGGGAAATTGCCTTGTTGTTGCGGAATAATGGTGTATTTGTCCGACACTTTTCCTTTGATACCTGTTAAACCAGTTACTACATTTTCATCGTGTACGGGTTCATACATTTCTAAAGAAGCTGGAACAATGGGTTTGGGCAAACTAAACAATTTTAAGTTACCGTTACCCGAAACGCTCACCTCTAATTCCAACGATTCTCCATGACTTAATTCGGTTTTAGAAGGAACTACTTTAAAATCAAAACTACCTACGGCTCCACTAAACCCTATCGGTTTACCATTTTCGGGCAATGGTTTTACTTGAATGGTTTTACTACCCGCCGATACAGTTTTATTATCGGTAGTCATAATCATGCCTCCGAATATGTCTCTGCGGTTGGTAGGTACATCTACCACTATATCTAAACTTAAAGGCTCAATTTCTAATTTACCTGATTTTTGAGGATATAAAATGGTTTTTCTGAGCACCACATATCGGTAATCTTCTCCGTTGAATTTCCCTTGTTCTACCACCAAATTAGGAATATCTATATTCTGACTCCAAAAATCATTGTATTTGGGTGTGTCTATTTCTTTCCAAGTTCTAACACTCGCTCGGTGACTTACATAAAGTTTATAAACTACAGTAATGGGCTCGTTTAAATACGGGTTGGTTTTAGATACTTCTGCCACCAAATGAATCCCTTGATTCGTTGGAGCAACATCTAAACTATTCGGGTCTTTAGGTTGTTCTGCGGCGGCGGTAACATTAACCACGATAGGTGAAGTTTTATATACTTGTCCTTCAATTTCTATGGAAGCTTGTTTAATAGTTAAATTACCTCTTTGCAAAGGCATTAAATAATAAGAATAGGTTTTGTTGAATGATTTTTTTCCGTTAACCCACGAAAAACTCACCGACTGATTCGGTCCGCCTACCAATCTGAATCCTTCAAAGGCAGGTGGGTCAAAATTATCTCCGTCTTCATTCATTACAAAATCAACTCTTAATCTTTCGTTTAAAGCAATAGAGGTTCTGCTCACTTTAGCCTCAAACTGAATTTGAGCCCAAATGATTTGGCCAATTAATAACATGCTTAAACATAGGTAAGTTCTGATTTTCATATCACTACCAATCTTTTTCTTGTTTTACAGGTTTCGCTTTTACCTTTTGTAAATTCATTTTTTCCTGCACCTTTTTTTCTTCGTTGTTAACCGCTTCTAGCAAACTTTCCATACGTTGTTTGGAAAATTTACCCTCTTGGGGTTTATCCTCTCCTTTTTTAGGTGCTTCTGGATTGTCTTTTTTATTCTCGTCTTGATTATCCTTTTTATCGTTAGGATTGTCTTGCTTTTTATTTTCTGGACTTTCTTTTTTATTCTCGTTTTTGTCGTCTTTTTTATCCTTGCCACTTTTATCGTCTTTAGGTGGATTTTCTTTCAGCATTTTTTTGGCTAAAGCATAATTGTACCTAGTTTCTTCGTCGTGTGGATTATTTCTTAAGGCGTTTTTATAGGCCTCTACGGCTTCGCCATATTTTTTTTCTTTCATAAATACATTACCAATATTGTGTAACGCTTTGTGTCTTTCTAATTTATCGGTTACCACTTCAATCGCTTTGGCGTAGGCGTATTTGGCTTCTGAAGCGTGATTGGTTTTGTACAATGTGTTTCCTAAATTATAGACACTTACAGCCTTTAAAGGTTGTTTGGCTTGTGATTTTCGGTAATTATACTCTGCTTCTACGTATTTTTTTTCTTTAAACTGAGTATTCGCCACAGCCAATTCTTTATCTTTTTGTTGTGCCTGAGCACCCAAAAAAATTAAAAATAAGATGTTAAAAACTTGCCACTTACTCATGATTGTTCTTCGTTAAAAAGATTCAATTTTTTTAGCCAAGGAGTCTTTCTTTCTAGTACAAAAATATCTAAAAACAACACTAAAAATGCTAAAGCCAAAAACCATTGAAATTGGTCTTTATAATCGGACACTTTTTGGGTTTCGTATTCTTTCTTTTCAATCTCGTCTAATTCTTTTTTAAATTCGTCTACCACTTGTTTGGTACTACTGCCATTAATATAAACGCCACTAGTTGCCAAAGCTATATTTTTCAACTCTTCTTCGTCCATTTTGGTAACCACTACCTCATCATTATTGTCTTTTAAAAAGCTTTTTACAATCCCGTTGGATTTTATAGGAATGGGGCCTCCTTTGGGAGTTCCTACGCCTATAGTGATGATTTTCATTCCGTTTTCCGCGGCATTTTCGGCAGCATCTTTTGCGTCTTCGGAATGATCTTCTCCGTCGGAAACCAAAACTAACAACCGCGCCGTTTGTTCTTCTTGGTTAAAATAACCCGCGGCCAATTCTATGGCTTCGTTGATGGCTGTTCCTTGTGAAGACACCATGTCGGTATTCATGCTTTGTAAGAACATTTTAGCCACACTGTAATCGGTGGTTATGGGTAATACTGGGTAAGCACTACCTGCATAAGCAACAATACCGATTCTGTCTGCGCCTAATTGGTTAATCAACTGCATGACCAATTGTTTGCTTTTTTCTAATCTATTGGGCGCAATGTCTTCCGCCAACATACTTTTAGAAACGTCTACGGCAAAAACAATATCAATTCCTTCTCTTTTTACGGTTTCTAATTTAGTACCTACTTTGGGATTCACTAAAGCAACTACTATAAATATAATGGCCCAAATTCCTGTTAAAAGTTTAAAGAATTGTTTAGACTTGGATTGATAAGCACTTAGTCTTTTTACCAATTCTAATGCTCCAAATTCTTTTTGTTTCTGTTTTTTCCAGAATAATAAATACAAAAACAGCCCGAATATAATCGGAATAATTAATAATAAATACAGATATATTTTTTCGTCTAACTCAAACATAAATCTTATACAAAACTTCTGAATACGGTGTATTTTAAAATCAATTCTACCAACAACAACAACAAGGCAGGCAGTGCTAATAACCTGAATTTTTCATCGTAGTGAAAGTACTTTAATTCTTCTATCTCTGTTGTTTCCAGCTTGTTAATTTCATTGTAAATTTCTCTTAACTTTTTATTATCGGTAGCTCTAAAGTATTTACCATCGGTAATTTTGGCAATATTCCGCATTAAAGCTTCGTCAATTTCTACTTGCATGGGTCTGAACAACATTTCGCCTGTTGGGGTTAAAGCATACGGAAATTCCGCTACGCCATTGGTACCGATTCCAATGGTATATACTTTTATACCGTATTCTTTAGCCAATTCAGCTGCCGAACCTGGCTCTAAAAACCCAGAATTATTCACTCCATCAGTTAGCAGTATAATCACTTTACTTTTGGCTTTGCTGTCTTTTAATCGATTGATGGAAGTCGCTAATCCCATTCCGATACCTGTTCCGTCTTTTAAAACATTATCATATTTAATAGTTCTTAAAGCTTCTTGAACAATAGTTTTATCAACAGTTACGGGTGTTCGGGTATAACTTTCTGCGGCATAGACCACCACACCTATTCGATCGTTGGTTCGGGCTTGTACAAATTCAGCAGCTACTTTTTTTAACGCCTCTATTCTGTTGGGTTTTAAATCTTTGGCCAACATACTGGCAGAAACATCAATCGCCATAACAATATCAATTCCTTTAGTGGTTTTGGTTTTGTTGCTGATGTCTACTTTTTGCGGTCGGGCTAAGGCTACTATTAATAAACTTAAGGCTCCGATTCTTAACACAATCAAAATATATCTGAATTGTCCTAACCAATGGGCAGTATGCTCCAGACCTTTTAAAGTACTTATGGTTAAATGACTTTGTTTTTTATTTCGTTTCCAAATTTCCCACAATATGGGTAAGGGCAGTAATAAAAACAGCCAAAAGAATTCTGGATTTAAAAAAGTGACTCCTTTCATGTTAATGTACTTTTTTAAGTTCTACCGAATTAATGATTTTCTGTTTTACTTTTTCGGCATATTCGTCTTGGTCTCTATAAACGACCATAACTTGCTGAACCGCTCCTTCTTGTGCAAAAAGCAACATTTCGTAACGTACGCGTTTGTATTCTTCCTCGCCAATGGCTATGGGCATAGAAAAAGACCCAAATGCCTTTTTGCCTGTAAATCCTTCGGTGGTTTGATAATCGTCTTGATCTACCAAAATACTATGCGCTCCTTTAGATTCTATTCTTTTTAAGGCTTTATTCAGTTCTAATTCTAAATCCACTTTTTCTGTAGTCGGGCGGGTATCTACCAAAATGTATAGATTTTCTGAAAGGTCTCCGTAGGTAAAGGTAGATTTACTTTTACTAGTTCGGGTTAAAACATCTGGAGCGGTTAATTTTAAACTAGGGTTTCCGTATTCGCTCAGATACCATTCCCCTTCTAAAACACTTTTAGCACTTTTGCCTCCAAATATTTCGGACATAAAGCCCAAACCTTTATCAAAAACCAAATAACCCATTCCTGCATACACCAGAATTAAAGACGCAATGGCAATTCCAATCCATTGCTTTTTAGTGATTTTTTTCTTTTGTTTTTCGGTTTGTTGTTGCTGTTCTGGAGTAACCACAACTTCTTCAGGTATGGCCTGATTAATCGTTGTAATTATTTTTTCAATTTGATTTCTATCAGAAGTGATTTCAAAATCCAAGGGTTTAGATTTAGCAAATTTTACCAAATCGGCATTTTTTAACACCTTTTCTAAATGATGCATCACCTCGGCAGATACCGACATTTTTTTATCTACAATTTGGGTACGTAGTTCTTCTATCAATTCCGAAGTAGTACTTTCCATAGCGTGTACTCGTAACGCTTCTTCTAAATAAGTTCGAGTAATTTCCGTTAATTCAATGTAATAATCTTTAACGGCTCCTTTTTGCCATAATTCCTTTTCTTCTAACCTAGACAATAGGGTTACGGCTTTTTCTATAGGGGTGGCAAAATGTTCTTCGACTTCTTCTTTGTTAGCAATAGAACGGTATTTTTTAAATAAATAATAGAACAACCCAAGTGTTACAGGCACTAATAACCACCACAACCATTGCCAAGAAAAACTTTTTTCGGCATCGATAATAGGGCGAATATCATACATTTTTTGTTTTAAGGTATCAACTACCACATCGGCTACGGTAACCGATATAGAATCAGAAAAATGCACTTGGTCGTTAATAATTACCGACAATCTAGGCACTACATATTTACCAGAATCAAATTTAGTTAAGCCATAACGTTTAACTAATTCGTAAGCGTCTGATTTTTTAATGGTATCGGTAGGATAAGATTCCAACACTTCAAAAGCCCCGAATTGATTGGCTTCTGGAAAAATAACTTTAAATTTTTTAGGCACCTTGGTTTTTAATACCAAATTAAGTTGTGCACCTATTTTTATGGCCGAAGAATCTACTTTGGCTTCCACAGCAAGCTTTTGAGCACTTACTGAAAGCGTAACTAATAAAATCCAAAAAGAACAAAGTAATTTTTTATTCATACCACTTATCTGGATTTAAAATAACCTAGCAACTTGGTTACATAGGATTCGTCTACTCGGGTTTGGATTTGCCCTGCGCCGCATTTGGTAAACACCTGTTGGAATTCTTCGGTTTTTTCACGGAAGTATTTTTCATAAGCCATTCTTACCGTAGCCGATGAAGTATTTACCCATTCCACTTTTTTAGTTTCTGCATCAATCATCGGCACCAATCCTACATTGGGCATTTTTTCTTCGCGGGGATCGAATATTCTAACCCCTGTAATGTCGTGTTTTTTACTTACGATTTTTAAATTGTGTTCGTAATCATCGGACATAAAATCCGAAATCAAAAACACTATCGCTTTCTTTTTTAAAACGCCCGATAAAAATTTTAAAGCCTGAGCGATATCTGTTTGGGTGTTATTAGGTTCAAATTCAATTAATTCACGAATAATTCTAAGAACATGGGATCTTCCTTTTTTAGGTGGAATATATAATTCGATTTGATCTGTAAATAAAATCAATCCGATTTTATCGTTGTTTTGGGTAGCTGAAAAAGCTAAAGTTGCTGCAATTTCGGTAATGATTTCTTTTTTAAAACCATTAACTGTTCCGAAGTTTTCTGAACCACTAATGTCAATCATCAACATCATGGTTAGTTCTCGTTCTTCTACGAAAACTTTCACGTAAGGATCGTTATGACGGGCGGTTACATTCCAGTCAATATTTCGAATTTCATCTCCGAACTGATAAGGTCTTACCTCGCTAAAAGTCATCCCCTTACCTTTAAAAAAGGTATGGTATTCCCCGGAAAAGATATGATTACTTAACCGGCGGGTTTTAATTTCTATTTTTCTGACTTTTTTGAGTAGTTCTTTGGTGTCCATTTTTCTTTGTTTCAGGTTTCAGGTTTTCTTTGTTTCAGGTTTTAACTTGAAACATTAAACTTGATACAAAAATTAAGGAACCTCAACCTCGTTTACGATTTTATTAATGATGTCTACCGAAGTGATGTTTTCGGCTTCTGCCTCGTAGGTAATGCCTATTCGGTGTCTTAACACGTCGTGTACTACCGCTCTAACATCTTCGGGAATTACATATCCTCTTCGTTTAATAAAAGCGTAACATTTTGCCGCAATAGCTAAATTGACACTTCCCCTTGGAGAAGCTCCGTAACTGATTAATGGTTTTAATTCCGCTAGTTTATATTTTTCAGGAAAACGCGTCGCAAAAACAATATCTAGTATATATTTTTCGATTTTTTCGTCCATATATACTTCGCGAACCATTTGTTGTGCTTTTAAAATCTGCTCTACAGACACCACTTGGTTAATTACATCTGAAGCTCCTTTTAAATTTTGGCGCATCACCAAACGTTCTTCTTCCATTTTAGGATAATCAATTACCGCTTTAAGCATAAAACGGTCTAATTGGGCTTCGGGTAACGGATAAGTTCCTTCTTGTTCTAATGGGTTTTGGGTAGCTAACACTAAAAAAGGTCTTTCTAAGTGAAAGGTTTGGTCGCCAATAGTTACCTGTTTTTCCTGCATGGCTTGTAGTAAAGCCGATTGTACTTTTGCAGGCGCTCGGTTGATCTCATCTGCCAATACAAAATTGGCAAAAATGGGACCTTTTTTGATGCTGAATTCGTTTTGTTTGATGTTGTAAATCATGGTTCCCACCACATCGGCAGGCAATAAATCTGGGGTAAATTGAATTCTACTTAAAGTACCGTGCAAAGCTTTACACAAAGAACTAATGGCTAAAGTTTTTGCCAAACCTGGAACTCCTTCTAAAAGAATGTGGCCCTGACCCAATAAACCAATCAACAATCTTTCAATCATATGCTTTTGACCTACTATGGATTTGGATAATTCCATAGTTAACAAATCAATAAATGCACTCTCTCTTTCTATCTTTTCGTTAATCGCTCGAATGTCAATAGTAGTGTTCTCTTCCATGTATTAATTGAGTTTAGTTTACAGTTAGCAAATTGAAAAATTTATTTCGAGGTATGATGTTAATAGAGCGTTAAAAAGAATCAAAAATCAGACATTTATACCTAGGGAATAAAGAATAGTTTTTTATCTTGTATTCCATTTTATGACTTATTTACAACCACTAAAATATGCTTAATAAACCTAACTATACAAAAGTAATTGCAGGCACCATGAATTGGGGTGTTTGGGGTAGTAATTTAACCACTATTCAAATGGCGGAAATGATAGCGGTTTGTTTAGACAATCAAATCACCAGTTTTGATCATGCCGATATTTATGGCGGGCATACCACCGAAGCGGCTTTTGGAAAAGCTTTTAAAGAAACGGACATTGCTCGAAAAGATATTCAGTTAATCACTAAATGTGGTATTAAATACCCCTCAGAAAATAGAAATTATCCTTTAAAACATTACGATTATTCGGTAGAACACATCGTATTTTCGGTAGAAAATTCCTTAAAAAATTTAAACACCGATTATATCGATTTATTGCTTTTACACAGACCTAGCCCCTTAATGCAGCCCGAAATTATTGCAGAGGCCATTTCTAAATTAAAAAAAGAAGGTAAAATCATAGATTTTGGTTTGTCTAATTTTACCAGTTCACAAACCGATTTAATACAATCTAAAATCAAAGTCGATTTTAATCAGATTCAATTTTCGATTTCTAATTCCGAATCCATGACCGATGGCAGTTTAGATTACATGAGGTTGCACAAAATAACACCCATGGCTTGGAATCCTTTAGGAACTATTTTTAGAGAAGAGTCCGAGCACAGCACAAGGGTTAAATTAGTTTTAAGTCAGTTAGCGATTAAATATCATGTTACTACAGATGTTATTTTGTTAGCTTGGATTCAAAAACATCCCGCAAATATTATCCCCGTAACGGGCACATCCGACAAATACAAAATTCACAACATTGCTAAATCATGGCGCATTCAATTGGCTAACGAAGATTGGTTTGCTTTATGGGAGGCAGCCATGGGTCATAAGGTTCCTTAAAATAATAATTTGTAAGAAGCTATGATTAATAAAAGGTTACTGATTAAAAACTTATTGGCGCATACTCACGAGAACAGTTTTTATGATAAAAAACGCCGTTTAGAATTAGAAACTCGCGAAGGAAAATCTAAGTTTTTAAAACATATTTGTGCTTTATCTAATGCCAATCCAAACAACAATTCCTATTTGGTGGTTGGGATTGAAGATGCTGACAATACTATTGTTGGGGTAGACTTTTTTGACGATAGTAGAATTCAAAATTTGGTGAATGCCTATTTAGACAATCCACCAAAAATTTTATACGAAAACATCCCATTTCCACATTTACCCAAAGACAAAGTGGTGGGATTAGTCACTATTTATAATAATAAGGCTGTTTCTTGTTTTAAAAAAGGCATCCATACAATTTACCCTGGCACGGTTTACCGTAGAATTGGCAGTAATTCCATGCCTTATTTTGGGAAATTCACCATAGAATCTGAAAATACTGAAATTGTTCAATCCATAGAAAAAAATTCTAAAAACAGTATTCAAGACACCTTAGACGGCGTGGTTGAATTCATGGGTAACGGACACCTAAATATGAATCCTAAATACAAAGTTTTTAAAGAACTGTTCGTATTGTGTTGGGCAGGAATCAAAAAGAAGGTCAAAGAAGATGTTTATTATTCTAGAGTAGACATTGAATTAATAAGCGAGCAAATTAAATTGTTTTACTCGGCACAAGACGAAGTGAGCATCGAATACAACGAAGACCGTTTTGAAATTACAGAATATATTTCGGTAAAGATTAACTACAAACGAGATTTTTTTCCGCTAGAAAAGGTAAGTATTAATTTTTTTGAAAATGGAAACTACAATATTGAACGCGAAGTAATTTTTAAAACCCCTAACTACAATAAAAAGCTATTAAAGGCCTTATTCAATAACTGTTTGGTTTTGCTTGAAAAAGTAAAACAAAATGAATTGTTATTTGAGCATGAAACTAAAGAAATGGAAAACATTCCAGCCATTTTTATGATGTGTCATTTACAAGGTTTTGAAGGCGCTTTAAATGCGCTGTGGGAGGCCAAACCTATTCTAAAACTATACCCCGACCCTGCGGTATATCAATCTTTTAAAGGTGCGATTAGAACCTTACGGAAATTAAAATACGAATCAATCCTTTAATTGCATTAGTATAAAGCAAATAAAAAGCCACCTAATATTTCTACTAGATGGCTCTATTTTTATTTAAAAAATGGATTATCTGGTTAGAGCTTTACAAATATCATCTGGTAATTTAACTTCTATTGAGTTCACCGCTTTATCAATCGTTACGGTTCTTTGCTGCGATTTACCTCCAGCAAAAATCCAAAATTCATAGGTGCTTCCTACTTTTAATTTATTGGTTACAATTTTAGTATCAAATCGTTTAGCGTAATCCACATAATGGAATATTTGCCAATTGCCTCCTGCTGGTTTATAATATACTAAAGTTCCTACTGGTGGATAAATTCTGGTTCCGCTACACATTCCTTTGTAGGTTAAACTAATTAGTTCTACAACTGGCGCAGGTGCAGTAATACTAATTTCCGCATTACCATTACACAATGCACCATTTGCAAATGTCTTTTTAGCTAAAGATTTTCCGTTATCTATATCGTAAACTTCTATTTGTATTGGTAATCTTGGTGCATTGTATATATAAATATTAGCATCGTTATACACTTCTCCTTCGGTAGTCATTACTCTTTGTGTCCATGGACTTGCTCCAGTTCCTAAATAAGTAAATACAAAACGTGCACGTACTTTATTTTCTGTAGTTACTCCCGTCCATTTTACTTTAAGATTAGTATAGAAACATTTTCCTCCATTACCCGAAGCCAAATAATCTAAATTAAAATAACTTAAGTGATCTGTAATAAAAGTCACGTACAAAGAACCATAACTATCTGCTTTTACTATTGCATTTCTTTCATGCGATTTCCATTGTCCTTTATCGTCATCATAACTCCAAATATCTATAGTATCGTCTTTTTTAAAGGGTAATCCAGTAGCTGGATTATGGGTGGTTTTTCCTAAAGTCATTTTTACCTCTACCTCGCCCCCTTCAAAAGTTTTTACGGTTTTTCCATTTACTTTCATATTAATAGCTGAAAATCCAGCAGAAACAAACGCTCCGTTTTCAGTAGTACCATTATTCATATCAATGTTATTAGGCATTAATCCACCCGGAAAATATGCAGTTAAATCTCCATTATCGGTAAAACTTACAACTTCTGCTTCTAATTTTCCAGACAAAACAGCACCTGTAGCATCTTTCATTTTTACACCTTCTGGAATAATAATTTCAGTAGTCACACCTCCAACATCTTCATTACTGGCTTTAATCGGAATGGTTTTATCTAATCCTGCAACAGCATCTATTGTTCCTGTTTTATCCTCTGCTAATTTAATTCCAGCTGGTAAATTAGTTTTTTTAATTAAGGCTACTTCTACAAACCCATTGTTGATTCCTTTGATGAAAGTAACCGGTACATTTCTTTTTAAATACCCTGGAATATCCACGATTACATTTATCGTTCTAGAGTCTGTATCTGAAGTTAATTCATTAGGAGACAACAATAAATGCAATCTGCCTCCTTGGATTTTAAAGATTCTTTTTCCTTCTATATTGTAAACCTTGTCTTTGTCTGGACCATCAATGGTTACCGTAACCTCATTTAATTCTTCTAATAGTTTGCCCGAGGCTTCGTTTGAAGTATCCGTTACAAAACTAACCTGAGCTACATGGGTCATAAAATCCTGAGACACATGTACCTCGGTTTCGGGCATGTCGCAATTGGTAATTATTCCTGTTAACAATAAAGTCAACCAAGGAATTAAAGTGAACTTTTTCATTTTTATAATATTTTTAGGTTGGTTGTTTAAAACTTAAAATTTAAATGAAACATAACACTTGGCATAAAGGTAAATTTATTCATCCAAGATTTAAATTCATCTTCTTCGGCGGCGGCTGTTGGGGTAAGCATTCCTGTAGCTTCAAAAGTAGTAGCTGGTTTCCCCATAAAATATCCCCCGAATTCTAATCCAAACCCTACGTCGTTTTTAGGAACAGCCCTACCAAAACCCATTGCCAAATAAGGCGTTAAACCAGACCAATTTGCTCCAGCTTTAACATCTCCGATTTGATCTTTAGTTAATACTATTTCTCCGTAATTCATGCCGCTTGCTGGCTTAATTACTACATCTACTTTAGTTTGAGTCAAATAAGCCAATCCTGCTACCAATTTGAATGAACTACTTTCAAATGGCGTATAATCAAACAACAAATTGAAAGTATTGTATTTAAAAGTAGCGTCTACATCTACCTTTCTTCCACTTAAATCCACCCCTTCTCTTAAAATGTTAAAAGCAAAAAAAGTAACTTTACCCCTTAAGGCGATATGCTCATTAAACTTACGGGCATATCCTACTCCAATTCCCGGTAATCCTAAATACGCCGCAACTGCATTTTTTTTATCTGGAAAGGTCCGTAAAGAATCTTTTGGCGTTTCTATGTCTTGAGCCTGCAAGCTAAAGGCTCCTAAGACAAACATTGCCAATAGTAGTTTTTGAGTAATTTTTTTCATAGTTGTTAGTATTTTTAGTTTTTTTGACTTTTAAAGTTAGATAAAAAAATCATTCAATAACGAAATTTTATGAAAAAAACATTATGCAAGAATAGAATTTTAGTTATTGGGGATATTCATGGAGCTTATTTAGCTTTAAAAGATATTTTAAAAAAATGCGATTTAAAAACCGATGATTTACTAATATTTTTAGGCGATTATGTAGACGGATGGAGCGATTCCCCAAAGGTATTAGACTACTTAATTGAATTAAAACAAACCCATCAATGTGTGTTTTTACAAGGCAACCACGATGAATTATTATTAAAATGGTTTTTAACAAATGAACATAATCCCTTATGGTTAAAACACGGCGGACAATCTACAATTGATGCATATCAAGACATTGACCAAGTTACCCAAAGTAATCACATTCATTTTTTAAAGAATCTTACCCCATACTATATTGACGACAGAAATCGGCTGTATATACATGCTGGCTTTACCAATCCTAACGGCATTGAACACGAATATTTTCCTAAAATGTTCCATTGGGACAGAACGTTGTGGGAAACTGCCTTAGCTTTAAATGAAAATTTAACTACCGATGATGTTTTGTATCCTAAACGATTTAAACTTTTTGAAGAAATTTTTATTGGTCACACACCCGTAACCCGAATCAACCAAACCATACCCGTAAATAAAGCAAATATTTGGAATACAGATACCGGGGCGGCATTTTGGGGGCCCTTAACCGTAATGGACGCAGACACTAAAGAGTTTTGGCAAAGCCAACCTGTATGTGAATTGTATCCTAAGGAATCGGGAAGGAATTAATGTATCTTTGCGCCATAAAACCAATACCACTTACCAAATGAAAAAATTGACCACTACTTGTTTCGCTCTTTTTTTGAGTCTATCAACTTTTGCTCAGGAAACGGAAAAAAAAGAACAAAAAATTCATGAAATTAATTTAAACTTTTTCAACACCATTACTATAGCCTCTGTAGAATTAGGTTATGAGCGCTTTTTTGGAGGAGACCATTCTCTTGGAGTTAATCTTTATATTAATGACCGTATTAGTTACTATTCCGAAAGCCCTCAAATAGAAAACAACCCCAACAGAGAAGAAAAATTTACTTTTAAAAGTCACAGTATTGGAACTTCTTATAATTTTTATTTTTCAGAAGCTAAAAACGGGACTGGATATTATTTATCTCCATTCTTTAAATATAGATTTGGAGAGGTAGAAAAAAATATCAAATTCGACGAAACAACTAACATTACTCAAAAAATGAATATATCAAGTCCTGTTTTAGGATTAGGGCTTGGATATAAATGGGTTTGGCACGAAAAAATGGCTATTGGCTTATTTGCCAATATTGGAAGAAATTTCAACAACAAGGTAAACGAAGCTTTCGATAAAGTAGAATTCAATTCTGGAGTTAACGTAGGTTATAGATTTTAATATAAAAACATATTTTAAAAATTAAATCATCATGAAAAACAAACTATTCGTAGCATTAGCATTATTATCTTTTGGATTGAGTTATGCTCAGGGAGAAACAAAAAGCAGAGAAAATGAAGTAAAAGTTAACTTTTTAAACACTATTGCTATTGCTTCTGTTGAAATTGGATATGAAAGATTCTTTGGAAATGACCAATCGGTAGGTTTGGAAATGTTTATCAACGACCGTTTTTCGTACGCGCAAGAAACCGAAGGAAGAAAGTTTGAAACCAATAGTTTTGCGCTTTCTTACAACTTTTACTTTTCTGGAAGAAACAACAGTTCTGGATATTATTTAAGTCCTTTTTTTAAATATCGTTTTGGAGACTATGTTAAGAACGAAGACATTGCAGGCATTCTTACCAAAGTATCTTATGACATATCTAGTCCAATTGTAGGTTTAGGCATCGGTTATAAATGGTTATGGAATGAAAAATTAACGGTAGGCGTAGGTGGTAGTTTAGGAAGAAATTTCAACAAAGACGTTCAAGATCTATTTGTTGCTGTTGAACCTAATGCAAATATTACCGTAGGTTATAGATTTTAATTTATAACTTAAATATACACATAAAAGTAGGCTGTATCTCTAGTTGTGATACGGCCTACTTTTTTCTGTTTTAGTAATTAAAAAGGCTGTAAAACATTACAAAACATAATGCTTTACAGCCTTTTTAAGATTAGTTTGCCTCGCTGGTTCGGCTTTGAACTATAAACTTCTCAGAAAATTTTAACTAATACGAATAATAGAATCATATTGAAAAAATAGGTTTTTTAAACCTTATAGATACAAAAAAAGCATTGCCTCATTTTTTGTATATGCAAAAAGTCTTCTGCTGATAAATTATTCCTTGTCAGAACCAATACCTCTTTGATTTGATACAACATAAATAATTCAAAAAATCACCAACCAATTTTAACCACACTACTTCGATCTCGGGGCATTATCAATAAAAAAAGCCCCGCATAAGCGGGGCTTTATAATCAATAAAGTATATTTTATGGATTTAATGTAACTTCAAATTCGTTAGATAACAAGATTACATCGCCTTCGTCTGTTTTATTAATAGCTCTCAGTCTAAAGAAGATTTGATTTGTATTACTAAAATTAAGACCCAATGCAGCATTTCTCAATCTACGTCCTAAAGTAACAGCTTCAATTTCAATTGATCTATTTTCAGAAGGATATAGGTTTGTACTAATAAATAACTGTTTCCCGTTAGACATTGGAAGTATTATATTACCACTAGTATCTTTTATGTAATATTCCAGTTGATAACCTGATGCTGGCACACCTTTTAGGCTAGCTTCTGTCCAGTTAAAAGTCAGTACAAAATCGGTCGATGTCCCATTTAAAACTTGTCCAGCATAACTCAAAACGCTAGTTCCAGACAATTCTGAAGGCACTTCTATAGGCGGTTCGTAAGTAGCTAATTTAACGGCTACAGGAGCACTGTATAATTTTTTATCTTTCAATGTGGCTTCTACTCTAACCTCATAATCAGTGATAACCCCAAGTTCAACTTCAAAATTTTCCTTAATAATTTTATTTAATTGAAAAACTAAAAGAGAAGTTTGAGTTGTTCCTGTTGAAGAACCAAGTAAAACAGGCGTCACAAAATTAGTTCCAGCTTTAGCAATAGAAACTTGATATGTAGGTTTACCTGCATCAACAAATTTAGCATCTAACCATGATATGTTCAATCCTTCATTAGCCGATATTGACTGAGACATACTTAAATTTACGGTATTACTAACAGGTGTTAGAAGAACCGGGGCGACATCTACTGACGCTGCAATTTTGGCAGGTCTGTCTTGAACATCATCAATTGTACAAGAGACAATTGACAACGAAGCGACAATGGCGAGCATTATTTTTTTATAATCCATTTTGTTCAAAATAATTAGTTAAAATTTAATTCTTTTTGACTACAGTTTTGTATTCTCGAGGTGAACTTAAATCAAGAGTAACTGTGTAGTTTCCTCCTTCGGCCACAGGAATGTCTCCTCCTCCAAAAGTTAAATTATTTTTATCACCTCCTAAATTAGTAGTCCAAGCATCATTCGCTCTGAATTTTATCATTCCTGCAACTAAAGAGATATCAATAATATATTTCTTTTGCTTAATATCATAAGTCATTTGCGTGTCTTTATATTCTGGGTTTGATCCTTCTGGCGTTGGTGGCCAACCGCCTGGTGTTGACGAACCAACAATTGCCCAGTTTGTTTTCTCAACAGAATAAGTCATATTTTCAGGATCTGCATTAACAGTAATTTGATACATTCCAGGTTCTGTAATAGCAATAGACGCTCCTCCGGCACCTAATTTACCTGCACTATCACCGTAATCAACATCCGGTCTTACTTTATAAGTATCTCTGAAAGCCAATTTAAATGATCCTGGATTCTTAAAGTACACAAAACCTTCAAAATCTTTTCTTAAAGGAGCACCTTCTAACAACGTTGGAGCAGTAGAAATGTCATTATTATTTCCATACCCACTATCAGATTGGAAATCACCAATAACATACAATACATCCTTAGTTGTAGGGAAAGGATTTGCTTTTATAGTTACTGTGTTTGACCAAAGCGGTAGTTGAGGCGAAACTGGTTTGCCCAAGAAAGACATCAATCTTAATTCAAAGGTACCATCAGTAAAAGCGGGTGCATTAATTGCACTTAAAGCAGAGTTTAAATCAGTAACTGTTACAGGCACATTTACTGAGGTAGAAACATTACCGACTTTAGCATATTTGGCAAATCCAGTTCCTGCGGTAGCAACATAAAGTTGGTAACTTTCCTGAGAATCATCTTTATAATTTGCTCCTGTCCAAGTTGCTTTAAAAACAGTATCATTTTTTGTTTCTTCAGTTAAAACCAAGACATTTTCTAAATCAGTTACAGGAGTTAATAATACCGGTGCATCTGAACTTGAGGGAACAGGAACAATAGTTTTGTCTTGTTCATCGATGTCGCATGAGATTAAAGATAACCCCAATAACATCATTAATATTTTACTCATATTTTTCATTGATAAAATTTTAAATATTAATACCCAGGATTTTGAGTAAGTTTTCCATTTGCTGATCTAGCAATCGATGGTATTGGAAATACATTTCTGAAACTTGGTGTTGAAGCTCCACTAGAAGCCCCACCTTTCCAAGGCCATACATAAGAACCTCCTGTAAATTTTCCAAAACGAATTAAATCAGTTCTTCTGTGTCCTTCCCAATACAACTCTCTAGCTCTTTCATCTAAAATTGTATTTAAATTAAAAAGTGAAGGGGATAAATTCGTAAGTCCAGCTCTTGCTCTTAATTGATTTACCAAGTCTACTGCTGTAGCGGCGCTACCTCCTCCTCCTCTTAAATGAGCTTCTGCATACATTAAATATGCATCTGCTAATCTAAATAAAGGGAAATCCGTGTCAACAAAATTCAAGCTACTACCAGGTCCTTGATTATCAGACTTGGTGTTAGTAAATTTAGTAATCGCATAACCATCTTGAAAATTTCCAATATCTCTGATTTCTAAACTTTGACCAGTAGTAAAAAACATCCCTCTGACATCAGATTTAGAAAATTTATCTACTAGAGATTTTGTAGTTCTTAAACCAGCCCAACCACCATTTATTCCAAAGTCTCCAGCTTTCATATCTCCTCCTACAGCAGCATGAATTATAAATTGAGTTCCACCAAAAGATGTTGTGTAAATCCCATCATGTATAATTGGGAAAATAATCTCTTTTTGAGCACCGTTCTCACCGTTGTCTGCCATAAATAATTCTTTGTAATCATCATGTAAAGCATAATGACCATTATTAACTATTTTATCCGCATATGCTAAAGCATCTTCGTATTTTGTAGAGCCAATGTACTGTACAGAATTTAAATATAATTTAGATAAAATCATCCAAGCAGAAACTCTATCAATTCTTCCATACTCATTAGACCCTGGAGTTTTTAACTTACCTTCTATATCTTTAAGTTCAGTTTCGATAAAATTAAAAAGCTCTGATTTAGTTGCGGGTTCAGCTAAATAATATGTTGTAGGACTGTTTTCTGTAAAAATTGGAAAACTTCCAAACATATCTAAAGCATGATAGTAACTCATAGCTCTTAACAACCTAGCTTCATTTCTATAATCCTCAATTTGAGCAAAAAAACTTGATGGAATACCTCTGCTCTCTAATTTAGCTTGAGTAGTTTGTCTTAAAAAATCATTACAAATTTTAATTTGATAATCAAATCTAAAATATGTTGCTGTAATAAAAACATCAGTAGATGTCCAAGCGTGGTTATGAAAATCATGAATAGTCTGATCTCTCCAAGCAATAACAGCTTCATCGGTAGTTAATTCCTGCATTTTCCAGTAACCACGTATATATTGACTGAATCCTTCATCAATACCAGCAATATCAGAACCTCCAGCGGTATTAGTTAAAGATAATCCACCATATAATTTTCCTAAAAATTGTTTATATGATTCTGGGTTTTTTAACAACTCTTCATTACCTAAGTTTTGTTGAGGCTCTGGAGATTGATCTAATTCCGAAAAACAAGAAGTAAAGAGTAATGTACTCAAAACTACACTCGCTTTTAGTATGTTATTAATAATCTTTTTCATCGTTTTAATTTATTAAAAATTAACATTAACACCAAGCATAAAAGTTCTTGGTCTTGGGTATATAGAGTTGTCTATACCACCATTTACCTCGGGATCAAGACCTTCATATTTAGTAATAACTAATACGTTCTGAACTGTTGCAGAAACTTTCATATTAGAAGTGTAAGGTATTGCATCTTTAAAGTTATAACCTAAACTTACGTTATCCCATCTTAAAAAAGAAGCTTTTTGAACATAATAATCCGATAAGTACTGAGGCTCTACAAATCCTGTTTCAACCGCGTTTTGATTAACATTATTTATAAAATTTCCTACTGGTGAAGCTTCAAATGAGTTTCCACGTTGTGATTGTACGTTGTTATATAAATAATTATTCAAAGATCCTCTCCAAACCATACTTAAATCCCATGCTTTGTACGTAAAGTCTGTATTAAACCCGAAAAAGAAATCTGCCGCTGGTTTTTTATATCTATATAAATCTAAGGTATTTACAAGTCCGTCTCCATTTCTATCAACAAACATTCCTTCTAAAGGTCTACCATTTGAATCATATTTTTGCTCATAAACATAGAAAGTATTTGGAGCATATCCTGTTTGTAAATTTTGTACAAGGTTTCCTGTACCACCACTAATTCCCCCAGTGAAAATACCTGGAAAATTCTCGTCTACATCTGCAAAAATCTCTTCGATATTTGAGTGTTGATATGTCCAGTTACCCCCAACGTTCCATCTCATATCTTCTTTATCTATCACTAACACATTAGCCATAACTTCTACACCATAATTCAACAAATTACCTGCATTATAGTTATCATAGTTTGAAAAACCAACCCCAACTGGGTTCGCTACGTAAAACAACAAATCTTTCGTGTTTCTTCTGTAATAATCTACAGTACCCGTTAATCTATTCTTGAATAAACCATAATCAACACCAATGTTTTGGGTAGTGGTTTCTTCCCATTTCAAAAGCGGATTATAGGAATTTGGTCTAATAACACGTATAGGCTGACCACCAAACATATATTGATTAGATAATGTTGATATACTATATGTAGCAACCGCAGGATATGTAGAGATATCTTGTTGACCAGTAATACCCCAACCTAATCTTAATTTTAAATCACTTATATATTTATTGTTTTTAAGAAAACTTTCGTCTTTTACTTTCCATGCCAAAGCAGCTGCTGGAAAAGTTCCAAATTTTAAATTTTCGGTTCCTGTCGCAAAAGGACTTGTTTCTCCAACAAATCTTGAAGTACCATCTCTTCTAACAGACAATGTTAATAAGTATTTATCATAGAATCCAATATTAGCTCTCGCAAATATTGACTGCATATTTACAATAGAAACCCCTCTAGTAACTCTTTCTGCATAAGGCTTACTTAAATTATCTTGATTTTCACTATACCCCCAGCCTGAATTTCTAAAGTTCTGATAAGAATAACCTGAAGTTAAATCTAAATTAACTTTACCTAAACTTTTATTATAATTTAAATAAATATCCATTAACCTGTTTTTGTTATCAGATGTCCCTGTAGAATAGTTAAATCTATCCTGAGGTCTGTACCAATTGGGATTAGTAGTATTTGTAGTAGCTCCTGACCCGTAATCATAACCAAAATTGGTTACCGCTTTTAACTCCTTCAAGAAAGGCAACTTGTATTCGAATTGAAGGTTACCAATAGATCTGAAAGATCTTCCTAAATTATTGAATTGCTCAATTAACGAAACTGGGTTTCTTCCGGATAAAGCTTCCTCTAAAGGCCATTGATAAAAAGTACCATCTTCGTTATAAACCGGCTTAGTTGGATCATATGTAACAGCTGCGCCTATCGCTCCTCCGTTAGAATAGTTGTTTTTCATCACAGAAGTTCTAGTATTTAATTCAATTTTTAAATTATCATTAAATAAAAATTGAGTAATACCTCCTGACATCGTAGTACGTTGCATTTTGTCTCTTTTCAACAAACCATTCAATTCAGTGAAACCAACAGAAGTTCTATAAGTTAAGCCTTTGTTTCCTCCATTTAATGCCACGTTATGATCTGTACCAATTGCGGTTCTATATATTTCTTTTTGCCAATCTGTATTGCTATTTCCTAATAGTCCAGCTTTTGATGGTAATTTTTCATTAATGTAGTTTTTGTACTCATTAGCATTTAATACATCAACATACTTTGTTATAGTTCCTACAGAAAAGTTTCCATTGTAATTTACTTGTAAGTCTCCAGCTTTTCCTCTTTTGGTAGTAATGATAATTACCCCATTAGACGCTCTTGAACCATAAATAGCGGTGGCAGAAGCATCTTTTAAAACCGTAATTGTTTCAATATCATTTTGGTTAATTGTAGCTAAAGGATTACGACCTCCTGAAGGACCGCCATTTTGAACTGGCACACCGTCAATTACATACAAGGGATCATTACTAGCTGAAATTGAAGATCCAGATCTAATTCTTACCTGAGATCCTTCACCAGGAGCTCCACCTCCGTTAGTGATTTGTACCCCCGCAACCTTACCTTGAATCATTTGATCTGCTGAAACAACTGGCCCCTTGTTAAAATCTTTGGCTGTAACGGTAGTAACCGAACCTGTAGCATCCTTTTTCTTTACAGACCCGTAACCTACTAAAACTACCTCATCCAATTGCTTTGCGTCTTCTTGCAGGGTTACATTCTGGCTTTTTTGACCATTGTAAACAACAGTAGATACCTTGTAACCTATATAAGAGAAATCAATTTTATCTCCCTTTTTAAGGTTTTTCAAAGCATAATTACCGTCAAAATCGGTCGTTGTACCATTACTTGTTCCTTGAACCTTAACATTCACACTTGGTAACGGACCCATAGCATCCGAAACAACCCCACTCATTTCCTGAGCGTAGATTCCACAAGGTATGAACATCAACAAAAGCAACAACTTTTTCATCATTGTTTTCATACAATTTGTTTAAATTAATAATTGATTAAAAATTCTTAAAAATTCACTTTAAATGTTAAAATTAGTTAAATATCTCAATCCGTTAATTTACGGATGTTAAAATTAGTTACGAAAACGTTTTCGTGTTAATAACTTTGCCGTTTTCAGTATTTTAACCACAAATTTTTATCAATAATTCAAAATAAGCGCTAGATTTATATCTATTTATAGTAACCTTTAAAGATATTAACAATAATGAAGCATCAGATTACCCTTAAAGAAATAGCCAAAGAATTAGGTATTTCAGTATCTACTGTTTCAAAATCCCTTAAAGATTATACCGAAATAAGTACAGATACCCGTCAAAAAGTAAAAGCTTTTGCTAAACTCTACAACTATACTCCAAATAATATTGCTTTAAGCTTAAAAAACAGACGCTCCAATGTGATTGGAGTTGTTTTACCCGATGTAGTGCATCACTTTTTTTCATCGGTAATTAAAGGCATTGAAGATATTGCTATTTCCAGAGGCTATACCATTATCATTTCTATTTCCGACGAATGCTTAGAAAAAGAAGCCAATAGCATCAGAAAATTATCTCATGGAACGGTTGATGGATATATTTTATCATTATCGGAAGAAACACTACATCATAACGATTATTCACATCTAGAAGAAGTAAATGAACTGGAACTTCCTATAGTTATGTTCGATAGAATCAACCATACCATAGATTGTGACAAAGTGATTATTGACGATAAATCAGTGGCTTACCATTGTGTTAATCATTTAATTAAAAATGGACATCAAAAAATTGGGTTTTTAACTACCGAAGATTATTTATCTGTTGGAAAACTAAGAACAGATGGTTACTATCAAGCCTTAACAGACAATCACATTAAAATAGACGAATCATTAGTTTTAAAAATACACACCCAATCCAACTACTACACCGAAATTGAAAAACTAGTAAAAACACATGCGTTTGATGCCTTAGTAACCGTAAACGAAGCTTTTGCAGCCACAGGCATTAAAGTACTCCATGACTACGGAATTAAAACCCCTGAAAAAGTTTCGGTTATATCATTATCGGACGGTATTATTTCTAGACACATGATTCCCAGCATTACTGCTGTAAATCAAAATGGCTTTTTGATGGGGCAAAAATCCGCTACCCTACTTATTAATAGAATCGAAGGAAAGGCAACAGATTCATTTCAAACTGAAATCATCCCAACCAACATTATTTTCAGAGATTCTGTATTAAGTAAAGAATAAGCAAGTGTTAAAACTATCTAAATTCATGTTAAAAAATATTTTATATTTACGCGCCGAAATAAACTTAACTATCGGCATTTGGCTATTTTAAACCTTAACCCTTCGCTATAATTATGGAAAAACCAAGACTAAGTTTTTGGCAAATTTGGAATTTAAGTTTCGGATTCATGGGAGTTCAAATCGGATACTCCTTACAAAATGGAAATACCAGTAGAATTTTAGAAGCCTTAGGAGCAGATGTTCACAACATCAATTTATTTTGGCTTGCGGCCCCTTTAGCTGGTTTATTCGTACAGCCTATTATTGGTTTATCTAGCGATAAAACTTGGACTAAATTAGGAAGAAGAATTCCATTCATATTTTTTGGAGCCATTGCTTCTGCTTTAGCGATGTTTTTCATGCCTAATGCAGAATATTTTGCTTACTTATTACCCCCATTAATGTTTGGAGCCACCATGTTATTATTCATGGACACTTCTTTTAACGTAACCATGCAACCCTTTAGAGCTTTGGTTGGAGATATGTTAAACGATGACCAAAAAGATTTGGGTTTCTCTTTACAAAGTGCGTTAATTAATTTCGGAGCCGTTTTTGGGTCTCTCTTGCCTTTCATACTAACCGCTATCGGTGTAGCCAACGTTCCTGCAGAAGGAGATAAAGTGGCCGATTCAGTGATTTGGTCTTTTTATATTGGAGGAACTATATTATTAGCTGCGGTATTGTGGACTGTATTTAGAACCAAAGAATATCCACCAGAAGAATATGCCGCCTATAATGATATTAAAGAAGAATCTGAAGAAAATAAATCAGACAAAAACATGTGGCAATTGATTGTAGATGCTCCAAAAGTATTTTGGCAATTGGGTTCTGTACAATTCTTTTCTTGGTTTTCGTTGTTTTTAATGTGGGTTTACACCACAAGAGCAATTGCTGACCATATATGGGGACCAGAAGCTTTAGATGCAAAATCAGTTGGATTTAACGAAGCAGGAGATTGGACAGGAGTATTGTTTGGCTTTTACAGTGGCGTAGCTGCCATTTACGCTTTCTTAATTCCATCAATTGTAAAAATGATTGGCAGAAAAAAAACCTACAGCTACTCTTTACTTTTTGGAGGTTTAAGTTTTATTTCGATATTTTTTATTCAAGACAAAAATTTATTATTAGGTTCTATGGTAGGAATCGGAGTAGCATGGGCTGCTATTTTGGCCATGCCTTACACTTTACTATCTGAATGTTTACCAGCAAAAAGCATGGGTGTTTATATGGGATTATTTAACGCCTCTATCACTTTGCCACAAATTGCAGCTGGATTATTCGGAGGAATTATTTTAGGAGCATTCGGAGGAAGCCCAATTATGATGTTAGTATTGGCAGGAGTATCCATGATTATTGCAGGAATACTAGTGTTCACCGTAAAAGAGAAAAAATCAGTTTAAAAATTATCATAAAAAATGAGTACAAAAGCATTCATATTCGATTTAGATGGAGTTATTGTGGATACTGCAAAATACCATTATTTAGCTTGGAAAAAATTAGCCAATAGTTTAGGAATCGAATTCACCCACGAAGACAACGAACAATTAAAAGGAGTTAGCCGTGTTAGATCTTTAGATTTAATTTTAGAATTAGGCAAACAAACCGCCACACAAGAACAAAAAGACAAGTGGTTAATTGATAAAAACGAAGATTACTTAAGTTATTTAGTAGATATTGACGAAAGTGAAATTCTACCAGGCGTAGCTAAAACTTTAAGATACTTAAAAAATAAAGGTCAATTAATCGCCTTAGGATCAGCAAGTAAAAACGCAAAACCAATCCTAGAAAAAACAGGTATCATGCCTTTGTTTGATGTAATTGTAGACGGTAATGATGTATCTAACGCCAAACCTGATCCAGAAGTATTCTTACAAGCGGCTAAAAAGCTAAATGCCGAAAACAAAAATGCTATTGTATTTGAAGATTCAGTAGCAGGTGTTCAAGCCGCAAATATTGCAGGAATGTTAAGCATAGGTATAGGAGACCCTACCGTTTTAGGGGAAGCCAAGTATGTTTTTGCCAATTTTAATGAGTTCGACACTGATTTTTTAGATAGTTTAATAAATAATTAGCAAATTTTATTTTTATTTGCGCACTGCTTTGTTAACCATGGCGTAACATAAAAATTTGAGTATTAATCAATTTATCATATAAATGAATCAAGATTATATTATTCCAGACAATTGGTCAATCATAGAGGAAGGATTTGAAGCTGATAGAGTTGAATCGTCGGAGAGTTTATTTAGCATTGGAAACGGAGCCATGGGGCAACGTGCCAATTTCGAAGAAAATTATTCAGGTCACACCTTTCAAGGAAGTTATATCGCAGGTATTTATTATCCAGACAAAACTAAAGTGGGTTGGTGGAAAAACGGATACCCTGAATACTTTGCAAAAGTATTAAATGCACCTAACTGGATTGGCATTAACATAACGGTAAACGGAGAATCTTTTGATTTAAACACTTGTAAATCAATTCAAAACTTCAAAAGAGAATTAAACATGAAAGAAGGTTGGTATAACCGTTCTTTTGTGGCTGTTCTTCAAAACAATATTGAAATATCTGTAAACGTAAAACGTTTCTTAAGTTTGTCATTAGACGAAGTTGGGGCTATTCATTACGAAATCACGCCTTCATCTGATGCTAAAATTACTTTCAACCCATACGTTGAAGCTGGTGTTAAAAATATGGATGCTAACTGGGAAGAATCTTTCTGGGAATCATTAGAAGTAGTTGAAAAAGGAAATAGCGGATTTGTAGTTTCTAAAACTTTCAAAACTAATTTTCATGTAGCTACTTTTATGCACAATACCATCTTAAAAAATGGTCAAGCATTAGACTTATCATCTGAAAACACGATTAAAACCAATACCAGAATCGAATACAGTTATACTGTACAAGCCAACAAAGGAGAAACTGTAAGTATTCAAAAATTTGGAGGATACACTGTATCTATGAATTATGCTAACGACGCTTTAGTATCAGCTGCACAATCTGTAATTGAAAAAGCAGTAGCTAAAGGATTCAATCAGTTGTTAAGTGACCAAATTCAAGAATGGGCTTCTATTTGGGAAATGGCAGACATTACTATTGAAGGTGACGTAAAAGCACAACAAGGTATTCGTTTCAATATTTTCCACTTAAACCAAACTTATTTAGGAAAAGATGCTCGTTTGAACATCGGTCCTAAAGGATTTACTGGTGAAAAATACGGAGGAAGTACATACTGGGATACAGAAGCATATTGTATTCCATTCTACATGGCTACTAAAAACCAAAATGTAGCCCGTAGCTTATTGACATACAGATACAACCAATTGGATAAAGCCATCGAAAATGCTGAGAAAAACTTAGGATTTAAAAATGGAGCTGCTTTATATCCGATGGTAACCATGAATGGTGAGGAGTGTCACAACGAATGGGAAATTACTTTCGAGGAAATCCACAGAAATGGGGCTATTGCTTTCGCTATTTATAACTACTACAGATTCACAGGAGATTACAGCTATATTCCAGAAAAAGGATTAGAAGTTTTAATTGGAATTGCCCGTTTTTGGCATCAAAGAGCAAATTTCTCTACTAACAAAAATCAATACGTAATTTTAGGGGTAACTGGTCCTAACGAATACGAAAACAACGTAAATAACAACTTTTACACTAACTATTTAGCTAAATGGTGTATTGATTATGCTGCAGAGCAAATCAGCAGAGTAGAAACTGAATATGCTGCAGATTATAGTAGAATCATGAGCAAAGTGAAATTAACCAAAGAGGAAGTAGCTCAATGGAAAAAAGTAGCCGACAACATGTATTTCCCTTATTCTGAAGAACACGGAGTTTATTTACAACAAGATGGTTTCTTAGATAAAGAACTAGTTAAAGTAGCTGATTTAGACAGAAGTCAACGACCAATCAACCAAAAATGGTCATGGGATAGAATCTTACGTTCGCCATATATCAAACAAGCAGACGTATTACAAGGGTTCTATTTCTTTGAAGATGATTTCAGCAAAGAAGAATTAGAGAAACATTTTGATTTTTATGAGCCATTCACCGTTCATGAATCTTCATTGTCACCATGCGTTCACTCTATTCAAGCCGCTGTTTTAGGCAGAATGGATCAAGCCTATACTTTCTATTTAAGAACTTCACGTTTAGACTTAGATGACTACAACAAAGAAGTAAAAGAAGGTTTACACATTACCAGTATGGCTGGTACTTGGATGAGTATTGTTGAAGGTTTCGGAGGAATGAGAGTAAAAGACAATCAATTGCACTTTACACCAAGAATTCCAAAAGAATGGAAATCTTATTCATTTAAAATTAATTTCAGAAACCAAATTATACAAATAAAAGTTTCACAAGAAGGAACTGAATTTTCATTAGTAAATGGAAACGATGTAAATGTTTTCTTAAACGAAAAAGAAGTTACAGTTAAACCTGGTGTTTTAGTATAATTCAAAACATTTTCCTATTTTTAAAGTGCCTTAAAAAAATTCTTTTTTAAGGCACTTTTTTTTAAACTAACTCTTATGAAAAAAACAATCAGTTTTGTTGTTGTAATACTATTTTGTATTCAAAATATTTTTGCACAAATCGAAAAAATGGAACCGCCTTTTTGGTGGAGTGGTATGAATAATTCGGATTTACAAGTCATGTTTTACGGTAAAAACATTGCGGAATATCAAGTAAGTTCTGAAGGGAAATTTGTCATTAAAGAAATTACAAAAACAGAAAATCCCAATTATATTTTTGTAACTATTGATACTAAAGATATTGAACCTTCGGAAATTCAATTTCATTTTAAAAAGAAAACTAAAACTGTTTTCACTACACCATATATCTTAAAGCAAAGAGCAGAAAATTCAGCCAACAGAAGCAGTTACACCTCTGCCGATGTGATGTATTTAATCATGCCAGACCGTTTTGCAAACGGCAATCCTGATAATGATTCTCATCCCAGTTTAACCGAAAAAGGGAATCGATCACTTCCGGGTGGCAGACACGGTGGGGATATTGAAGGAATCAAACAAAATTTAGATTATATTAAAGATTTGGGAGCTACTGCAGTTTGGATAACTCCAGTTTGTGAAGACAATGACAAGGCATATTCTTATCATACTTACGGACAATCTGATGTGTATAAAATTGATGCGCGTTACGGCACAAACGAAGAGTACGTAAATCTTTCTGCAGCCATGAAAAAGAAAGGATTAAAACTCATCAAAGACTATGTCACCAACCACTGGGGTGCTGAACATTGGATGTTTAAAGACATGCCAACCTACGATTGGTTTCACCAATTTCCGGGTTATGCGCAATCTAACTTTAAAATGACTACTCAATTTGACACGAATGCATCTGCACGAGACAGTAAATATTGTATGGATGGTTGGTTTGTAAAATCAATGCCCGATTTAAATCAATCCAATCCGTTAACTTTAAAATACTTAATCCAAAATGCTATTTGGTGGATTGAATATGCTGATTTAGATGGATTTAGAGTAGATACTTATTCATACAACGACAAAGAGGGCATTGCTAAATGGACCAAAGCCATTACCGACGAATACCCTAATTTTAATATTGTTGGAGAAGTTTGGATGCACGACCAAGCACAAATGTCGTATTGGCAAAAAGATAGTCCAATAGCGAAAATTCAAAGCTTTAACTCATACTTACCTAGTGTAATGGATTTTACTTTGCACGACGCGATAGGAACTGTTTTTAAAGAAGATAAACCCAGTTGGGACCAAGGCATTGTAAAAGTATACGACAATTTTGTTAACGACTTTTTGTATCCAAACCCAAATAATCTGTTATTATTTACCGAAAATCATGATACCCAAAGAATCAATCATTTATACGACATTAAAGGGTGTCAATTAGCTACAGCACTTATAGGAACTGTTCGTGGTATTCCGCAATTGTATTATGGTAGTGAAATTGGTATGGCAGGTAATAAAGATAAAGGTGATGCTGATATCCGTCAAGATTTTCCGGGTGGATGGAAAGGTGATGCACAAAATGCATTTACCAACGAAGGCAGAACAGAAACCCAAAAAGCTTATTATAATTTCACTTCTACTTTATTTAATTGGCGAAAAAATAAAAGTGTGATTCATTCAGGAAAAATGACGCATTACATTCCTGAAAACAATGTTTATGTGTATTTCCGTCATAATGAAAAAGAATCTGTGATGATAATTTTAAACAATCATTCTGAAAAACAAAACATTGGATTAGAACGTTTTAAAGAAAACATTAAAAATTACACCAAAGGAAAAAATATCTTCGACAAAAAAATGTTTAATCTAAACACCAATTTAGAAATCGAAGGTAAAGGTGTTTTGATTTTAGAATTAGAATAATACCCTTTGGCTATTCAAAATTTTGACATTATTGTTGTTGGAGGCGGTGCTGCTGGATTTTTTTCTGCGATTAATATTGCCGAAAAAAATCCAAAACTGTCTGTCGCTATTTTAGAGCGTGGCTTAGAATTATTAGGTAAAGTAAAAATATCAGGCGGTGGACGTTGTAATGTAACCCACGCTTGCTTTGAACCTAGCGAATTGGTAAAGTTTTATCCGAGGGGTGAAAAAGAATTACGCGGGCCTTTTCAACAATTTAATCCCACTCATACCATTGAATGGTTTAAAAATCACGGTGTAAATTTAAAAACGGAAGCCGACGGCAGAATGTTCCCCGTAAGCAACACCTCACAAACCATTATTGATTGTTTTTTACATTACGCACAAAAACTAAAAATTCAAATTCTTACCCAACAAAGTGTTCAAAACATTCAAAAAATTGAAACTGATTGGCAATTAAGTACGCAAAATCAACAGTTTATTTGTAAAAAATTAGTCATTACTACAGGTAGTAATCCCAAAATGTGGGAAATGATACAATCACTCGGGCACAAGATTGTTGAACCTGCACCCTCTTTATTCACTTTTAGTGTCGAAAAAAAGAATTCAATCACAGAACTATCTGGCATTTCTAGTGCGGTTTCCCTACAAGTAACAGGAACAAAACTCCAAACAGAAGGAAATCTACTGATTACGCACAAAGGCTTTAGCGGGCCTGCCGTTTTAAAACTATCAGCTTGGGGAGCCTCAATTTTAGCCGACAAAAACTATCAATTTCAACTTAAAATCAATTGGTTAACCAACGAAGTAAGCCTTAATCAGGCTATTGAAGAAATTCAAAAAATCAAAAATAATCTACTCAAAAAGAACATAGGCACTCAACCTCAATTTAAATTTCCACAACGATTGTGGGATTATTTTTTAGAAACCGCCCAAATTAATCCCGAAAAAAAATGGGCAGACATTTCTAAAAAAGAGACTCAATTATTAGCCGAAACGCTTACCCAAAACACGCACAACATCGTCAGCAAAAACACTTTTAAAGAAGAATTTGTAACCGCTGGCGGTATTGATTTAAAAGAAGTCAACTTTAAAACCATGCAAAGCAAAATTCACGACACCCTTTACTTTGCTGGCGAAACTTTAAACATTGATGCGGTAACAGGTGGTTTTAATTTTCAGAATGCGTGGACAACGGGGTATATTTTAGCGGACAAAATTTAATGATTTTTTTTGTTTCCATGGCCTTGATTACCATGACCCTGATTTCCGTGACCTTTTTTACCATTTCCTCCACCTCCGTGTCCCTTTTGTTTGTAAGCATGTTTTACAGGGTGATTTTTTCTGGAACCAATAGATTTTTGAGGGCCACCTCTGTATCCTTTATGATATTTTACCTTGTGTTGATGATAATGGGCATACGGACTATTTCCGCGGTAATCATTTAAAACTACTTTATAACCATTGTATAAATCGTAGTTTCTATAACGGTTAGGTAAATGTCTGGCTCTGATCCAATTTCCGTTTTGAAAAAAAATGAATTGAGACGCATGAACATCATAATATGAATAAACATCTGGTAAATAATAGTAATTCACTTCTGAATATCCAGAAGGCCCCCAATCGGGCTGTCCTCCTAAATTAATATTTACCGAAACTTGTGCTTGTGCAGAACCATACATTATGCCCAACAGACCTAATGCAAATAATTGTAAAAGTTTCATAAGACTCTATTTTTTAAGATTATATATTAGCGTAAACTACAACCGTGCCATTCAATTGTTATTAATAAACATTTGATTTTAACAGTTTTAGAAAAATCCTAAAGTAAAATAATCAATAATAAAACTATAAGAATCACTGCTCCAACAGACAAATAAACCCCACCTCCGTTAGCGGTAACCGCAGCCTTAATAGATTTTGTTTCTTTTCTAAGTTCTTTTTTTTCTTCGGAAGTTAAATCGGATTTATCCATTGCTTTGATTTCGTCTAAACGATTCAACATCACTTGAACGTTCGCAGGAATTTCTTTAGCAGGTGCAGAAGTGTTTGGTTTTACTTCCGTGGCTCTCATTTGAGTAGGAAATACACCTAACAACATAACCATCATTACAAAGTATACAGTACATTTTTTCATTTTCTTGTGTTTTTTAAGTTAAATACAAATAACCAACTATGCTATTTGTAAAGCGTTACACTCTTTTGAATAAAATTTACATAAATCACACTTTTACAATTAACAATAACATTGCATTTGGATTAAAAACATTCATAATTCCTCTTATTTAAATAAGCATAAAACAATACTTTATAACAACATCTTTGGGAGTTCATTGGATTATTTTCTTTCGAACAAAGTTTTTATCTGGAATAGATTAAACACTTCTGGCTAAATTTAATTTAACATCGGTTTAATTGTATTTGTTTTTATATTTGCGGTTTATAAATACTCAAATATCATATTATATGTATCCAGAAGAAATGGTAAAACCGATGCGTGCCGATTTAACCGTAGCCGGATTCAATGAATTATTTAGCGCATCCGAGGTAGAACAAGCACTTTCAAAATCAGGAACTGCTCTTGTGGTGATTAATTCTGTTTGTGGTTGTGCAGCTGCTAATGCGCGTCCTGGGGCTAAATTAAGTTTACAAAACGAAAACACACCCGATCATTTATATACTGTTTTTGCAGGTGTAGACAAAGAAGCGGTAGATAAAGCACGAGCGTATATGTTTCCTTTTCCACCATCATCGCCTTCTATGGCATTGTTTAAAGACGGAGAATTGGTACACATGTTAGAACGTCATCATATAGAAGGTCGCCCAGCGCAAATGATAGCCGATAACTTAAAAGATGCTTACAACGAATTTTGCTCATAAGCAGAATTTCTTTTTAGCAAAAAATCATGATTAAAATTATCTCTTTTCCAATATCAATCCTTTACCAAGTAGTTTTTGGATTGATATTGGTTATTTTTCACCCTTTACAATGGATTGCTTTTAATGTTTTTGGTTATAAAGGGCATAAATTAGTGGTAGATGCGCTAAACTATTGTTTGGTTAAAAGCACTTACATTTTAGGAACTACTTACAAAGTAGTTGTTAAATCGGAATTACCACAAAATACGCCTTTTATTTTTGTAGCCAATCACCAAAGTATGCACGACATACCGCCCATATTTTGGTTCATGAGAAAGTATCATCCAAAATTCATTAGTAAAAAAGAATTGGGTAAAGGAATACCTAGTGTTTCCTACAATTTAAGACACGGAGGCTCGGTTTTAATCGATAGAAAAAATCCTAAACAAGCCCTTCCAGAAATTAAAAAAATGGGCGAATACATCGAAAAAAACAACCGCTCGGCAGTTATTTTTCCCGAAGGAACACGAAGCAAAAACGGTGAGCCTAAGCCTTTTGCAGAATCAGGCTTAAAAATATTATGTAAATACGCTCCTTCTGCGTATATTGTACCTGTAACTATTAATAATTCTTGGAAGGTATTAAAATACGGAAAGTTTCCGTTAGGTTTAGGTAATCAATTGGAATTTATTTTTCATGAACCCATGGCTGTAAAAGGCTCCGATTTCGAAGAATTATTTAAAAAAACCGAACAAACGGTTATCAATGCACTAAACAACTAAAATTATATGTCAGCTCAAAATGTCCGATTGGAGGTAATGCAATTACTGGAAAAAAAGGTTGAATCTTATGTGGATCAATATTTAATTCCAGTAGAAAAAATATGGCAACCTTCTGATTTTTTACCAAATCCAGAAGGAGATAATTTCTTTGAAGAAATTAAAGAATTACGCGCTATAGCTAACGATATGCCTTATGATTTGTGGGTAGTATTAGTAGGTGATACCATTACCGAAGAAGCTTTACCTACTTATGAATCTTGGTTAACCCAAGTAGAAGGAGTAGATGAGGAAGCCAAAAATGGATGGTCTAAATGGGTACGTCAATGGACGGGTGAAGAAAATCGCCACGGTGATGTACTGAACAAGTATTTGTATTTATCAGGTAGAATTAATATGCGTGAGGTAGAAATTACTACACAATACTTAATAAATGATGGTTTTGATATTGGAACAGGAAGAGATCCTTATAAAAACTTTGTGTATACTTCTTTTCAAGAGTTAGCTACTTATATTTCACACAACAGAGTAGCACAACTTACTAAAAAAGCAGGCAACACCAAATTATCTAGACTTTGTAAAATCATTGCTGGGGACGAAATGCGCCATCATCATGCATACAGTGAATTTATCAATCAAATTTTTAAAGTAGATCCTAGTGAAATGATGTTGGCTTTTCAATACATGATGAAACAAAAAATCACCATGCCCGCTCATTTTTTAAGAGAATCAGGCAACAAAATCAGTAGTGCCTTTGAACAATTTTCAGACTCCGCACAACGAATAGGTGTTTATACTGCTACAGATTATGTTGATATTTTGAAAAAATTAAATGAAATGTGGGAAATCGACAAAATCACAGGATTAACCAGCGAAGCCGAAAAAGCCCGTGATTATTTAATGAAATTACCAGACCGAATGACCAGAATTTCTGAAAGATTGGTTATTCCAGCAGAATCACATATCTTCAAGTGGGTAGAACCTGCTAGATAATTATATAGAACCTCGCAACAGCGGGGTTTTTTTATGTTTCAACTAAATACAGATATGATAAAAGTCATGGTTTATATGTATTGATTATCAGAAATTTGATTCAAGAATTTCAAACCAATCATTGCTATGAAACTTCGCACACCCGTAACTACCATCATGACTTACAATTTAGTTAAACTGAATCTCACCGATGATTTAACTAAAGCGGAGTCCTTATTCAAGAAAAATAAAATTCGTCATATACCTGTGGTAAATGGTGATGAAATCGTGGGCATGCTTAGCTATACAGACTTGTTAAAAGTGAGTTTTGTAGACGGTGTAGATGACGATGCTGAATCAGTAGAGGCTATGGTATATAATACTTTTAAGTTAGAACAGGTGATGACCAAAAATTTGGTAACCGTAGCACCATCAGCTTCGGTAAAAAGAGTAGCACAAATTTTATCGGAAGGTGATTTTCATGCCCTTCCAATAGTAGAAGACAACAAATTAATAGGGATTGTAACCACGACAGATTTACTGAAGTTTTTAATCGATCAATATTAATAAAGATAGTAGTAGTTAGTTTTTAGGTTAGTGTAGGATAGCCTCCATATGATACATGGGGGTTTTCTTATGTCGTTAACATTCTTATCTTTGGCTATATTTTATTTTTATGAATATTCCTTCGGGTAAAAAAGCCTATTTTCTTTCCGATCAGCATTTTGGAGCTCCAACTCCAACGCTAAGTTATCCACGCGAACAAAAATTTGTAAAATTGTTAGACGAAATTAAAAAAGATGCTGCGGTTATTTTTTTGTTGGGCGATTTATTTGACTTTTGGTTTGAATACGAAACCGTTATTCCTAAAGGATTTACCAGAATATTGGGTAAACTAGCCGAAATTTCAGATAGTGGTATTCCCGTTCATTTTTTTGTAGGAAATCACGATTTATGGATGAATGATTATTTTGAAAAAGAATTGCAAATTCCCGTATATCATTCTTCTCGAGTTTTTAATTTAAATGAAAAAGTGTTTTTTATAGCCCATGGCGATGGCTTAGGTCCAGGAGACAAAGGTTATAAAAGAATGAAAAAAGTATTCACCAATCCTTTTTGTAAATCTTTATTTAAATGGTTACATCCCGATATAGGAGTAAAATTGGCGCAATACTTATCTGTAAAAAACAAATTAATTTCTGGAGATGCAGATGTTAAATTTTTAGGTGAAGAAAATGAATGGTTGGTACAGTATGCTAAACGAAAATTAGAAACCAAACATTACGATTATTTTGTATTTGGACATCGTCATTTACCCATGGAAATCAAAGTCGGGGAAAATGCTACTTATTATAATTTAGGCGATTGGATTTCTTATTTCACTTATGGAGAATTTGACGGAAACCAAATGAATATAAAAAAATATGAGGGCTAATTAGCCCTCATATTTTTATTTCTGTTTTTCTAGATTTCTTTCAATTTTATAATCTGGTCTAGTCCATTTTGGTTTTTCCCCTAAGGCTTGAAATTCAGAATTTTCTGCATCTACGGTTTTAGGCTGTACCTTTTTAGTAAAAGGCTTTTGCGGAATCATACCTAATTTTTCAAACAACTTCATATCCTCATTAATATCTGGGTTTGGAGTCGTTAATAATTTATCTCCTGCAAAAATAGAATTGGCTCCTGCAAAAAAGCATAAAGCTTGTCCTTCTTGACTCATTTCCGTTCTACCCGCCGATAAACGCACTTGGGTTTCTGGTAAAACAATTCTAGTAGTGGCTACCATTCTAACCATTTCCCAAATTTCAACCGTTTTTTGTTCTTCCAGCGGCGTGCCTTCTACAGCTACCAACGCGTTTATAGGTGTAGATTCTGGTTGTGGATTCAGGGAAGACAAGGCTACTAATAATCCTGCACGATCCTCAATAGATTCTCCCATTCCTATAATACCACCACTACAAACAGTAACATTAGTTTTTCTTACATTAGAAATCGTATCCAATCGGTCTTGAAAAGCACGAGTAGAAATCACTTCTTTATAATATTCTTCGGAACTATCTAAATTATGGTTGTAGGCGTATAAGCCTGCTTCTGCCAATCTTTGCGCTTGATTTTCGGTAATCATACCTAACGTACAACAAACCTCAAGATCTAGTCGATTAATCGTTCGTACCATTTCTAACACTTGGTCAAACTCTTCGCCGTCTTTTACGTTTCTCCAAGCTGCTCCCATGCAAACTCTTGAAGATCCATTGGCTTTAGCTCTTAAAGCCTGTGCTTTAACATGACTTACACTCATTAAATCATTGCCTTCAATTTCTGTTTCATATCTGGCCGATTGTGGACAATACCCACAATCTTCGGAACAACCACCCGTTTTTATGGACAATAGCGTAGATACCTGAACCACATTAGGATTGTGATGTAATCTATGAACAGTAGCCGCTTCATATAGCAGTTCCATAAAAGGTTTATTGTATATAGCTATGATTTCTTCTTTGGTCCAATTGTGTCGAATAGTACTCATGCGATTTAATTTTTTCCAAAAGTAAAAAATAAAGCAAGAATCTTATCTACTTACTGCCCAATAAAACCAATTCGCCAACTACAATTTCGGTGATGTAACGTTTTTCTCCGTTTTTGTCTTCGTAATTGCGGTAATTTAACTTTCCTTCAATCGCGATTTCTTTACCTTTACTTACGTATTTTTCAATAATTTCTGCCGTTTTTCCAAAAGCTGCCAGATTGTGCCACTGCGTATCGGTTGTTTTTTCTCCTTTGTCATTCGTAAAGTTTTCGTTAGTAGCTAAACTTAATTTAGCTAATTTTTTTCCGTTAGATAATGAAATGATTTCTGGTTGATTGCCTACGTTTCCAATTAATTGAACTTTGTTTCTTAGTGTACTCATGATTTTAATTTTTTTAGTTAAACAAATTTTGATGAGGCAAAGATGAAATAGACATTCTTTGCGATTCGGTTTAAAATTATTTAACATCGTTTGTAGTCGTTTGTAAGTAATTAATGTTTAAAAAAATCGATTAATTTTGCGGCACCAAACCCAGTAAAAATGAATGAAAAAAAATGCCTAGAATGTGATGCTAAAATCACAGGCAGGGAAGACAAAAAATTTTGTAGTGATTATTGCAGAAATGCCTACAATAATAAAATGAATAAAGACGCTACCAATCTGATGCGAAACGTTAATAATAAACTACGCAAGAATTATCGGATTTTAACGGATTTTAATCCAACAGGAAAAGTAAAAGTTTCCAAAACTAAATTGTTAGCCAAAGGATTTGATTTCGATTATTTTACCAATCTATATCGAACAAAAGCAGGTAATGTGTATCACTTTTTATACGACCAAGGGTATTTGGTTTTGGAAAATGATCAATACATGATTGTTAAAAAAGATTAATAGTGTTCATTACCATCATGTTACATTTTAGCATTTAAATTTTTATATGTTGAAAAAATAGTTACTTTTGCGCCATAATTCACTATAAAAAACTTATAAGATGAAACAATTGAACAAAATTATCGCATTAATTGTAGCTGTTGTGGGTATCAACGGTGTACAAGCGCAAGACGAAAATAACCCATGGACTTTGTCTTTTGGAGCTAACGCAGTATCAACTAGACCTTCTGCTGCTCCATCTGGAGAAACATTTGAAAGATTTTCCAACTATCATTCACCAGATAAGTTCTGGAACGTTCTTCCATCAGTATCTTACTTGAATGTTTCAAAATACTTAGGTAAAGGTTTTTCAGCTGGAATAACAGGATCTGTTAACAGAATTAATAAATCAGTAGGTTATAATGCTACCACTGAAAAACATTTTGTTTATAATCCAGGTAATTTATCTTTTTATGCAGTAGACTTAAACGGTAAATATGGTTTTAAAGAATTGATTGGCACTAAATCTTTCGATCCTTATGCTTATTTAGGCGGAGGTTTAACTTGGATGGGAAGAAGCTCAGCTTGGAGTGGAAACATTGGTTTAGGAATGAACTATTGGATTACAGAAGGTTTTGCTTTAACTGTTCAAACTGGTTACAGAAGACAATTTGATGACCACGATCAAATACGTACACATTTTCAACACTTATTTGGTTTGACTTTCGGTTTAGGCATGAAAGATCAAGACAAAGACAAAGTTGCTGATAAAGACGACGAGTGTCCTACCGTATTTGGTTTAGCTCAATTTAAAGGTTGTCCTGACACAGACGGAGACGGAGTACAAGATAAAGAAGATGCTTGTCCAGAAGTTGCTGGAAAACCAGAATTAAAAGGATGTCCAGATTCAGACAATGATGGTATTGCAGATAAAGATGATGCTTGTCCTCAACAAAAAGGTTTAGCTCAATTTAAAGGTTGTCCAGACTCAGATAATGATGGTGTTGCAGATAAAGATGATGCTTGTGCTACTGTTGCTGGTCCAATTGAAAATAAAGGTTGCCCATGGCCAGATACTGACAGTGATGGTACTTTAGACAAAGATGATAGATGTCCGAAAGTAGCGGGTCCTATTGAAAACAAAGGATGTCCAATTGTTACTAAAGAAGTAGTAAAACAATTAAATGATTTCTTAGCTAAATCAGTAACATTTGACACTAACAAAACAACTATCACTCCTCAGTCTTTTGCTACATTAGACCAAGTAGTAGCTGTGATGACTGAATATGCAAATGATAAGTTCTCAATTGAAGGTCATACAGATAACGTAGGTAAAAAAGCTCCTAATCAAATTTTATCTGAAGGAAGAGCAAAAGCAATTACTGATTATTTAGTTTCAAAAGGAGTTTCAGCTGAACGTTTGTCTTCAAAAGGATTTGGTATGGATAAACCAATTGCTTCTAATAAAACAAAAGCAGGTAAAGCTAAAAACAGAAGAGTTGAAATTATCCACTTAGGTGCTAATTAATTCTTAGTTAAATAAAATATTTGAAACGCCCCGCAATTGCGGGGCGTTTTTTTTATGTTTGTGATATGACAAATTCTACGTTTCTTCACAAACTTGCCATTCAGTTATGTAATCAGTATCCCACCGATTTACATCGTTTGTGTATTATTTTGCCGAATAAAAGAGCCAAAATTTTTTTGGAATCAGCTTTTAAAGAAGTTATTCAGGAAAATATCTTTTGTCCTACGATTTTAAGTATTGAAGAATTGTTATTTCAAATTACTCAAATCAATAGTATAGACTCGGTAGAATTGTTGTTTGAGTTTTATGATGTTTATATACAAAACACTCCGTTAGAACACCAGCAGTCCTTTGATCAATTTTCGGGTTGGGCTCCTGTACTGTTGCAAGACTTTAATGAGATTGACCGTTATTTGTTAAACCCTAAAAGTGTTCTGTCTTATTTAAAAGAAATAGAAGACATCAAACATTGGTCTGTAGATGTTGACAAACAAACTCCCTTAATTGCTAACTATTTAATATTTTATAATAGACTAATTGTTTATTATGAAAGTTTATATCGTCATTTATTAGCCAATCAATTAGGTTATCAAGGTTTAATTTATCGCGAAGCAATTCGATTATTGCCTCAATTCAATTCCGATAAAAAGACTAAATATATTTTTGCGGGTTTCAACGCCTTAAATGTTGCCGAAGAACAAATTTTCCAATACTTATTAAATGAAAAAGACGCTGAAGTTTATTGGGATGTAGATCAATCTTTTGTAAACGATCCGTATCATGAAGCAGGTCTTTTTGCACGTAGATATTTATCATGGCCATACTACAAACAACATTATTTTGAATGGATGGTGGATGCGTTTTCCGAACCTAAAAACATCTCTATTATTGGAACGCCCAAAAGTGTAGGTCAAGCCAAAATTATTGGACAAATTTTACAAGATTTACCTAAAGAAACCATACAAAAAACAGCAATTGTTTTGGGCGATGAAAATCTATTGTCTCCCTTAATTTATTCTTTACCAAATAATATTGATGAAGTTAATATTACTATGGGAATGACCGCTAAGAACAACCCTGTACAGGTATTCTTCAATAAGTTGTTTAGATTGCACTTAAATGCGGTTTCCAAAAGTGGTTATGTGTTTTATTATAAGGATTTGTTGGCGGTTTTAAATCATCCGATGTTGTCGGGAATTTTAGAGGTGTCTGTATTGGTTCAAGAAATAAAAAAAAGAAACATCACGTTCCTTTCTTATCAGCAATTAGTAGTGTTGTCAGAAGATTTAAATAAAAATGATTTTTTTGAACTTTTAGTTAGTCCTTGGCCAGCTAATGCATTGGACGTAATTGGAATCCAATTAAACATCATTCATGTATTAAAAGAAGCATTACACACCAAAGAGGCTTCTAACCGATTAACAAGAGTATTTTTATTTGCTATCCATCAGGTGTTTAATAAATTAAAGAATTATTTTATAGCATATCCGACCATTACTCATTTAGAATACTTGTTTTCGTTATACAAACAAGCGGTACAGTTGGCAGAAGTTTCTTTTGAGGGACAACCTTTAGGTGGTTTACAAATTATGGGGTTGTTAGAATCTAGGGTGTTGGATTTTGAAAATGTTATCATAACTTCTTTAAACGAAGGCACTTTACCCTCTGGCAAATCTGCTTTGTCATTTATTCCTTACGATGTAAAAATGGAATTAGGTTTGCCAACTACTAAAGAAAAAGACGCCATTTATACCTATCATTTTTATCATTTACTCATGCGCGCTAAAAACGTGTATTTGTTATACAATACTGAACCCGATGGTTTAGATGCGGGCGAAAAAAGCAGGTATATCACCCAATTACTCATAGAAAAAAAGCAAAATCACCAAACCACTGCTCAAATAATTGCACCACAAATTCCAACACACCCTCATGTTGCGATACAAATTCCTAAAACAGAACAAGTAATTGTTCTTTTAAAAGAAATGGCGCTAAAAGGTTTTTCTCCAACAGGACTAACTTCTTATTTAAGAAATCCGATGTTATTTTATTATCAAAGGATTTTAAAACTAGGGCAGGTAGAAGAAGTAGAAGAAAGTATAGCCATGAATACTTTTGGGAATGTAATTCATCAAAGTTTAGAAGTCTTGTATCGACCTTATATAGGGGTGTATTTAACTTTAGAAGACACTAAAGAAATGAAATCGCGTGTGGAACAAGTCGTTCATCAGCAATTCAGTAAAGAATATTCAGACGGTGTAATTCGAGGCAAAAACCTAATTGCTTACAAAGTGGCCCGGCAGCAGGTGTTAAACATGCTTAAATTAGAAGAAAAATGGCTAAACCAACCCGAAACCAATACAGTTAAAATAATTGCTTTAGAGCAAAGATTTGAGTGTGTTCTTGAAGGTTCTCCGTTGCCTTTTCAGGTTGTTCTTGGGGGTAATATCGATAGAATAGAAGAAAGAAACGGAATAGTTAGAATCATAGATTACAAAACAGGAAAAGTGGAGCCTAAAGATTTGGTGGTAAAGGATTGGAATCAGTTGTTAGATGTTAAGTACGAAAAAGCCATTCAGTTATTAGCATATTGTTTAATGACCCAAAAAAATCACGAAAATCAAAAAGTAGAAACTGGAATTATTTGTTTTAAAAATATGACTAAAGAATTTATGCCATTACTGATAAAAACTTCCGCAGAAACTACCTTAATCAACCCAGAAATACTACAGGATTATACCCGTAAAATCATGGAATTAATCGCAGAAATTTTAAACTCTACCATTCCTTTTTCCGAAAAAAGAAACTAATAATCTACCGTCTTTAGCTAAAGGAAATGCAAGACAAACCTACCCCAACGCTACATCTAAAGTCATCATGACTATAAAGCCACCTATAAACCCTAAAGTAGCTACATCGGTATTTTTATCTTGTTGGGTTTCTGGGATTACTTCTTCTACCACCACAAATATCATAGCTCCAGCGGCAAAAGCTAAGGCATAAGGTAAAACGGGTGTAAAAAAAGTAACCGAAAATGCTCCAATAACTGCAGCAATCGGTTCTACTACAGCAGATAATTGTCCGTAAAAAAAACTCTTTTTACGAGACATTCCCATTCTTCGTAATGGCATAGCCACCGCAATACCTTCAGGGAAATTTTGTATTCCAATGCCAATAGCCAGTATTACTGCACCTGCAATAGAAGCTTCAGGTATACCTGCTGCCACTCCACCAAATAAAACCCCTACCGCTAATCCTTCAGGGATATTATGTAAAGTTATAGCCAATACTAAAAGTGTGGTGCGTTGTAAAGGGGTTTTTACACCTTCGATATCTGATTCTTTAAAATTGATGTGTAAATGGGGCAACACTTTATCTAGCATGAACAAGAAAAGTGCACCCAACATAAAACCTGACGCGGCTGGGATTACTTTTTCAAAACCTTCTCCTTTAGACATTTCAATAGCTGGCGCTAATAAACTCCAATAACTAGCCGCCACCATTACACCGCCTGTAAAACCCAACATACCATCGAGCACTACACGATTCATGTTTTTAAAGAAGAAAACTACAGATGCCCCTAAAGCTGTTAAGCCCCAAGTAAAAACAGCCGCGTAAAAGGCCGCTAAAACTGGAGGTATGCTTTCAAAATAGGCAACTATATTTTCGAACATAAACCGTAAAATTTGGTTTTAAATTTAATTAATGGTTTCGCCATTTGCAACTCCTTCAGTATCAGGATTTACAAACACCAATTTACCTTCGGCATTTTGTGTCATTAATATCATACCTTGACTTTCTACCCCTCGTAAATTGCGTGGTGCCAAGTTTACTAAAACTGTAACGCGTTTACCCACAACTTCTTCTGGTGAAAAACTTTCTGCAATGCCCGAAACTATGGTGCGTACATCGATACCCGTATCTACTTTCAATACCAATAATTTATTGGCTTTGGGCATCTTTTCAGCTTCTAAAATGGTTCCTGTACGAATGTCCATTTTGGCGAAATCTTCGTACTGAATCAATTCTTTTTGAGGCGCTGCCTTTTTATTTTCAGCCTGATTAGCGGTTTTAGTAGCTTCCAATTTATCGATTTGTTTTTGAATTTGCTCGTCTTCTATTTTAGAAAACAACAATGCTGCTTCACCAATTTGATGTCCCGAAGGGATTAAATCTGAAGATTCAGAAATGACATTCCAATCCAATACGTTTTCTAACTTTAAAATGTTTCCTAATTTTTGAGCTGTGAATGGCAAAAAGGGCTCACACAACACACTTAATGCGGCTGCAATTTGAAGCCCTACATACATCTGGGTTTGTACTCTCTCAGGATTTTCTTTAATAATTTTCCAAGGTTCTTCGTCGGCTAAATATTTATTTCCTAAACGAGCCACATTCATGAGTTCGCCTAAAGCTTCACGGAAACGGTATCGCTCTAATGATTCAGAAATAATGGCTGGATATTTTTTTAATTCATTTAAAGTGGCAATATCTACTTCCGAAAAAGTATTTGGCGCTGGAATAATTCCGTTGTAGTATTTATGGGTTAATACCGCCACTCTATTGATGAAGTTTCCAAAAATAGCTACTAATTCATTGTTATTTCGGGCTTGAAAATCCTTCCAAGTAAAATCGTTGTCTTTGGTTTCGGGCGCATTCGAGGTTAAAGCATAACGCAATACATCTTGCTGATTCGGAAATTCTAACAGATATTCGTGTAACCAAACCGCCCAGTTTTTAGAGGTAGATAATTTATTGCCTTCTAAATTTAAAAATTCATTAGCTGGTACATTATCTGGCAATATAAAACTGCCTTCAGCTTTTAACATGGCGGGGAAAATCACACAGTGAAATACAATATTATCTTTCCCGATAAAATGAACCAATTTGGTGTCTTTATCTTTCCAATAAGGTTCCCAATCTATGCCTTTGTTCGCTGCCCATTCTTTAGTAGATGAAATATATCCAATAGGTGCATCAAACCAAACGTATAATTTTTTGCCTTCGGCACCTTCCACAGGCACATCAATACCCCAATCTAAATCACGGGTTACGGCACGGGGTTCTAAACCACCGTCAATCCACGATTTTACTTGCCCATACACATTGGGTTTCCAATCGTTTTTATGTCCTTCTAAAATCCATTCTTTTAAAAAATCGGAATACCTGTCTAAAGGCAAAAACCAGTGTTTGGTTGATTTTAAAACAGGTGTTTCACCTGTTATGGTTGATTTTGGATTAATTAAATCGGTAGCGTTTAATGATGAGCCACATTTTTCGCATTGGTCCCCGTAGGCTTCTTCGTTGCCACATTTTGGGCAAGTTCCCATCACAAAACGGTCAGCCAAAAATTGATTGGCTTTGGCATCGTATAACTGCTCGGTTACTTCTTCTATAAAATCGCCTTTATCGTATAATTTTTTAAAAAAATCAGCTGCTGTTTGATGGTGTATAGGCAAAGACGTTCGAGAATAATTGTCAAAAGAAATCCCAAATTCTTCAAAAGAATCTTTAATGATTTTATGATACTTATCAATGACTTCTTGTGGGGTTACACCTTCTTTTTTAGCTTTCATAGAAATCGCTACGCCGTGTTCATCGCTACCGCCAATAAAAACCACATCGCGTTTTTGTTGTCTTAAGTAACGCGCATAAATATCGGCAGGCACGTAAACGCCAGCCAAATGACCAATATGAATAGGCCCATTGGTGTAAGGCAAGGCCGAAGTAATGGTATATCTTTTTGGATAATCAGACATCATTTTTATTCAGTTACAGGTTTATCTTCAACAAAAACCTTTTTATTAAACAATAACAAAATCGCCACCGCCACACTAATAGCAGCATCGGCTACGTTAAAAACATATTCAAAAAACACAAAATATCTTCCGCCCCAAACAGGAATCCACTCGGGTAAATATCCATTCCATAACGGAAAATAAAACATATCTACCACTTTACCGTGTAACCAAGTTCCGTAAGGTTGATCCGCAAATAAAGTAGCCACACTGTGGTAACTGTCATTAAAAATAACTCCGTAAAAAATAGAGTCTAAAATATTGCCTGCAGCTCCCGCCAAAATCATGGCTATTGAAATAATCAATAAATCTGGAGACTTTCTTTTTACAGCATCATACAACCAATACCCGATACCTCCAACGGCAACAATCCTAAATAATGTAAGAATCAATTTGCCATAAGAACCTGGTAGTTTGGTGCCTAACGCCATGCCTTCGTTTTCAACAAAAAGTATTTTAAACCAACCGAAAACATCTACCTCTTCTCCTAATACAAAATGGGTTTTGATGTATATTTTAGACCATTGGTCTACTAAAAGTATAGCCAGAATAATTAAGTATGCTTTTTTGAGCGTCATTTTATCGAATTTGGAAGCAAAAGTAAGGATTAAGTGTTAATTATGAATGGTGAATGGTAAATTATGAATTAAACATAGGTGTTCAATTGCAAAATCATTCACCATAAAAAAAAGCAACTTTGTTGGGGAAAGTTGCTTTTTAAAAATAGGGGTTAAAATATACTACTCTTTAACGATTTTTATCGTTTCCTGATTAGCGGAGGATTGTATTTTTAAAATATAATTACCTGATGATAATCCTGAAAAATCAATCGTTTGATTGCTCACAGAAACTTCTTTAATCAATCTTCCTGTACAATCATAAATTTTAGCTTGATTAAAATCGTTGGAAGAAATATTTAAAATATCTTTTACTGGGTTTGGTGTAACTGAAATACCATTTTTGTTATACTCCCCAATACCCATAAGCAATTTAGTAAAAGTATAAGTGTTGCCACCTTCTCCTAGTTTTAGCACAATATCATATTCCCCTTCTTCCGCCAATACTGGTTTTTCATCAAATTCTGCGATTCCAGTCGGGAAAGAATTCCCTCCGATTTGAATACTTTTCCCTTCTAATTTTCCACCAAAATATACATCGCCATAACCCAGTGATTTATTCTTAACTGTATAAACTCCATTTTCAAAAATCATTCGAACAGGGTCACCTACAGCACTACCAAAAATATCTATATAGTTTTCTTTACAAGCACCATCAACCCATGAAGTTTCACCTCCAACACATTCAGCTTCACATGGGTTATTATACGTTTTACCATTCGCACATACTGGTTTGTAATCTGGCACACAACCACATAGTTTAGGTCTAGAAAGTTCAAAGCGATATTCTTTTGTATTCGTATTGTAATAAATGTTATAATATTCAGGAATTACTTTAACTGGAGTGAAAACTTCCATTGTAGCTACTCCTTCAGGAAAATTATTCCCATATAAAATCATTAACGCGTCGTTTCCATAATCAATGTCCATGATTTCAACAGCAGTTTCTCCTATTTCAACATCTAAAGCTTCATAATTCCCTTTATTATCTACTTGGGTTAAGTTTACCCCAGCTATGGATACATAAGGTGTAGCATGAAAATCATATTGCCCTGTTTTTGAATCAAAAAGTAAAGCATAAGTTCCTTCTTTTACAGGTATAGTTACTTCGTAATTCATAGTGGCTTTACCACTTGGAAAAGTTTCCGCAGCCATGTGATATAACATATCATCTTCTTGGATTTCAAACCTTAATGTTCCAGTATTAAATTTTTGGACTGTACTATATAATGTTGTAGATGGCGCCATCATGCCAATTCCTCCTTTATTTAAAGTAATTTTTTCATTTAAAGAGGTTCCGCTGATTACTACTTTAAATTCATATAGGTAACAAGAACCTTCAACCCATTCGGTTTCTCCAGCGCATTTTGCTGCGCAACTATTCCCATAGGTTTTACCATTTGCACAAACCGGCATATAATCGGCTGTGCAAATGCATTCTTTCTCAAAAGAGTAAGCTCCTGTTTGAGCATTGAATTGTACTGTATAAACACCTTCAACAACTGGTATATCTTCACCAGATTGAATGCCTGTACCTATAGGAAAGTCTAAACTTCCCCAATTAACCGTCCACAAGCGCCCTTGTCTGAATTTCAACCCTCCTGTTTTAAAAGTATAAGGACTTGAATAATAATTTATTCCGTCGGTAGTTTGCAGTACAACATCTGTTTCCCAACCCTCGGCGGCGGTACCAATCATACTGATTTCCGGCAAAGGAGACAAAAATGTTTTTTTGCTAACCTGAGCGGTAGCTTGGATTTGACACAAAATCAAAATTCCAAAAAGTAATTTTTTAATCATACATTTTATTTTAAGAAGGTTGGGTTAAAAATATAATCTTGCTTGGTTACTAAATTTCTTGAACTTCTGTTAAGTTTCCAAAAAAAATATTGGGCATTTTTGGTCATAAGTGGGCGAAAATTCGACATAAGTGGGCGTTTGTTACTTTTATGCCTTGTAATCTGATTTTTTTAACACTTTTTTACAGGAAAATGACTGCCAAAAGAAAGGCCCTCGGAAATTAAAAACCGCGTTGTCTTTTGGCTTCAAACAATAAAATAGCAGCGGCTACCGACACATTCATAGAATCAATTTTGCCTTGCATCGGAATTACAATATTTTGATGGGTATTTTCTAGCCATTCCATTGGTAACCCGGTAGCTTCGGTACCTACCAAAATAGCGGTGGCTCCTTTATAATCTTGAGTGTGATAAGGCACAGAAGCTTGTAAAGCTGCTCCAAAAACCTTGATTTCGTATTTTTTACAAAATGAAATGACTTGCTCACTACTTCCCAACAATATGCGATTGGTAAAAACGCAACCTACGCTAGAACGTACTACGTTGGGGTTATATAAATCGGTTTTAGGATTGGACAGAATCACCGCATCTACATGGGCCGCATCAGCCGTACGCAACAAAGCGCCAATGTTACCCGGTTTTTCTATGGCATCGGCTATTAAATACAATCCGTTAGGTTTGGGGGTAAAATCTTGTAAATCGTGATTTTGAGTTTTTGCCACCGCAAGGATTCCTTCGGTGGATTCGCGATAAGCTAATTTTTGATAAACTTCTTTTGAAAGGGAAATATATTGTTGAGCAGGAATCTTTTCAACTTGATTAACATCAGCAATAACGTCGCAATACAACAGCTGTTCCAATTCATAACCGCCTTGTACAGCCAATTCTATTTCGCGCTTACCTTCAATAACAAATGTTTGACTTTGTTTTCGAAGTTTGGCTTTTTCTTGTAATTGAATCAGGTGTTTAACTAACGGATTGTGAATGCTGGTGATTTCTTTGTGCATGATGTTTTATTTTCCGTTGTAAGTAGTCATGGTGTTTTCTAATCCGCTTAGGCAAAAACCTTTAATAGCATCTGCCACCACTTGTAATCTTTCACTTAGTTTTTCTTTTTCTTCGGCATCCCATTCGCCCAACACATAATCTACTTGTTTGCCTTTTTTAAATTCGGAACTAATACCAAAACGCAATCTGGCATACTCGTTTGAATTCAATACTAAATTAATATTTTTTAATCCGTTATGACCACCGTCGCTTCCTTTGGGTTTGATGCGAATGGTTGCAAAATTCAAATTCAAATCATCGGTAATTACTAATATTTGTTTGGCTTCAATTTTTTCTTTGTCCATCCAATATTTCACAGCTTTCCCACTTAGATTCATGTAAGTATTGGGCTTTAACAAAAATATTTGTTTTCCTTTTATAGAAAGCTTAGCCAAAGCGCCCAGTTTTTCGGTTTCAAATTCAACATTTTCTTGTTTGGCCAAAAAGTCTAAGGCTTTGAACCCGATATTGTGTCGGGTATTTACATATTCGGCACCTATGTTTCCTAATCCTACAATTAAAAACTTATTCATTTTTAATGGTGTTTATGCGGTTTTAAAATGAGTGGGTAAATATACATTTTTGTTTAATCGTTGATTCGTTTAATTGTTTAATCCAGAAAAATTTTGACTTTCAAACTATCAACTTTAGACTATCAATAAAAGAATACTATTTTTATAAAATAATCCAAAACATTTTTATGCACCTATCTTCGAATAAATACATTGAAGGACTAACTTCTTTAAGAGGCATTGCGGCACTTTGGGTTTTATTTTTTCACTTAGATGTGATTATTTTTTATAGAGATTTAGGCCCGTTAATTCCGCATGAGTGGTCGGGTATTTTAACCAAAGGCTATTTGTGGGTGGATTTTTTCTTTTTATTAAGCGGATTCATTATTAGCCATGTTTACGCTCAGGAGCTTTCCAAAAGTTTTTTAAATTTTGCAGTCATTAAAAAATACATTTGGGCAAGATTCACACGGATTTACCCTTTACACCTTTTTACTTTACTACTACTGATTCCTTTTGTTTTAATAGTCCCTTTATTTTATTTGGCAGCGGTAGACGGCAGTTGGGAAACTTATTTTGCGTGGTCTGCTTTGTGGGATAATTTATTATTGATTCATTCCATGAAACAACACACTTACCTTTCTTGGAATATTGTTTCGTGGTCGATTGGTGCCGAATGGTGGAATTATCTAGTGGCCTGTGTTGCGATTCCTTTTTTGTTTAAATCACCTCGAATTTTTTCGGTGATTATGGCGATGATTGCTTTTTTGATTCTTTATTTTTTGAATCTTCACCTTGGAAAACTAGACATTACTTTTGATTATGGTTGGCTGCGTTGTTTTGCAGAATTCACTTTAGGTGTAATCACTTATCGAATATACCTTTCGGGATTCGGAAATAGTGAATTTTCTAAACCTTGGGGTTATATTATTGCCCTAGCATGGATTACGGCTTTATTTCACTGGAATGCTCACGACTTAATGGTTATTCCTGTTTTTATGATTTTGTTATTAAGCGTAGCTCATCAAAGCCATTCTTCTGCCTCTTTTTTAAAACACAAAACAGTAAATTACTTGGGTAAAATATCTTACTCTATTTATATGATTCACGGCATTTGGTTTATGGTGTATTGGTTTGCCTTTCCGTATCTAAAAAACCAATGGAACTTAACTGAATTAAATTTATTCATGAAGTTGGTTTATGTGATTTCCTTTATTGGATTCACCTTAATCAGTGCCCATTTTACGTATTATGGAGTGGAAGTAAAATGTAGAGAATGGTTGAAAAAACTGTTTTAAACAAAAAAACCCGCCAATTGGCGGGTTTTTTTATTCCTTTATTTTATTTCCTTGACCATCAAAGAATTGATATTCTAAATAAGTGAATGCATCGCGCGGTATCACTTTAATCCATTTTTTGTATTCAATAAACCACTTGGCACGCAAGGATGGAAAACCTTTGGTTAAGTACGCCGAAATAAACGGATGTACGTGCAATACCAATTTAGGATGATTTACTAATAATCTTTCTAAATCGCCTTTGATTCGGTCGATAATTAAAATAGGAGCATCTACTTCTAAATTAACATTATTAGGATCTTCTTCTTGTGTTTTTATAGACACTTCTGGTCGAACCCTTTGTCTGGTAATCTGTATTAGCCCAAATTTACTCGGAGGTAAAATTTTGTGTTTGGCTTTATCGTCACTCATTTCTTCTCGTAAATAATCGAATAACTTTTTACGATTATCTGGATTAGACATGTCAATAAAATCCACCACTATAATTCCTCCCATGTCTCTTAGACGCAACTGACGGGCTATTTCTGAAGCCGCAATCAAATTTACTTCTAACGCTGTTTCTTCTTGATTTGCTGCCTTATTGGATCGATTACCGCTGTTCACGTCTATAACGTGTAACGCTTCGGTATGTTCAATGATTAGGTAGGCACCTTTATTCATTGATACGGTTTTTCCGAAAGAAGTTTTGATTTGCCTTTCTACATTATACTTCTCAAACATAGGAATATCTGCTGTTTTATACAGCTTTAGAATGGATTCTTTTTCAGGGGCTATGGTGTGTAAATACTCTTTGATTTGACCATACAATTCTTTATCGTCAACCACAATACCTGTAAAAGTATCATTAAAAATATCCCTTAACATAGAAGAAGCTTTAGTAAGCTCCCCTAAAATTTTAGAAGGATGTTGAGCCGTAGGTAGTTTACTACACATGGTATCCCATCTTTCTAATAAATAAGCTAAATCCGCTTCTAATTCCTCTACTTTTTTATCCATGGCAACGGTTCTAACAATAACCCCAAATCCTTTGGGTTTTATGGCTTGAACCAAACGCTTTAAACGCGTTTTTTCTTCGCTAGAATCTATTTTTTGAGAAATAGAAATTCGGTCTGAAAAAGGCACTAACACCAAATAACGTCCGGCTAAAGATAATTCCGAACTCAATCGGGGACCTTTAGTGGAAATCGGTTCCTTTACTACTTGTACAGGAATAGATAAATTAGGTTTTAGCACTTCTAGAATTCCCCCATCTTTTTGAATAGGTTCTTCTAAAGGAAAATCTTTTAATGAAAAATCTTTTCTTTTTCCAGACACCACTTGTCTTGTGAATTCAATTAAAGAACGCACATTAGGACCCAAATCATGATAATGCAAAAAAGCATCTTTATCGTATCCTAAATGAACAAATGCGGCATTTAATCCTGTAACAGGTTTTCTGATTTTAGCAATAAAAATATCGCCTACCTGAAACTGATTTTTTTCTTTTTCGGAATGTAACTCGATTAATCGTCCATCTTTTAACAAAGCAAAATCTACGGCATCAGCATTGGTTCTGATTACTAATTCTTTATTCACGCTGTAAATTTTATTCTGTTTGTAAAAACACAAACAGATGGATTGAACAATCTAAAACAGAAACAAACCCTCAGAAATTATTTTGAGGGTTTGCTTTATTTTATTTCAAAGAACTTTAAAACTAAAGTGTCTTACAGACTATTTTTTCTTCTTGTGACGGTTAGCTCTTGCTCTTTTTTTTCTTTTGTGCGTTGCTACCTTATGTCTTTTTCTTTTTTTACCACTTGGCATAATCTTACCTTATTTATGATTAATACTAATTTTGTTTTACTTTACTGTTTGTTTTTACTCCTTCTACAAAAACTTTTGCAGGTTTAAATGCAGGAATATTATGCGCAGGAATTTTAATTGTAGTGTTTTTAGAAATATTTCTTCCTGTTTTTTCGGCTCTTGTTTTAATTATAAAGCTACCAAAACCTCTTAGGTAAACATTATCGCCTGTTTCTAACGAACATTTAACCTCCTCCATAAAAGATTCCACGGTTGCTTGCACATCTCCTTTTTCAATACCTAGTTTCTCAGAAACTTTAGCAACGATGTCTGCTTTAGTCATTTTGTAATAATTTTAAAAAGTGATACCTTATTTTTTTTCAGAGCGCAAATATATAAATTAATAAAATATGTTATGGGGATAAAAATCGTATTTTTTTGATTTAATTCTATTTTTGCATAGAATCTTTAAAACCTATGGAATTCTCTAAATCTCTCATTGAATGGTATTTACTCAATAAAAGAGATTTACCTTGGCGACATACCCAAGATCCTTACCGAGTATTTTTGTCCGAAATCATCTTGCAACAGACCCGAGTAAATCAAGGATTGCCCTATTACTTAGAATTTACCCGCAAATACCCAACAGTTTTACACCTAGCCCAAGCCAACGAACAAGAGGTTTTAAAAACATGGCAAGGACTGGGTTATTATTCCCGGGCAAGAAACTTACATTTTACCGCGCAAGTGATTGCTAATGAATACCAAGGGGTATTTCCAAATAATTATACCGAACTGCTCAAACTAAAAGGAATTGGCGAATATACTGCGGCCGCCATTGCTTCCTTTTGTTTTAAAGAAACCGTAGCCGTAGTAGACGGAAATGTTTTTAGAGTACTGTCTAGGATATTTGGAATAGACGCCGACATTGCTGCGGGTGCTTCCAAAAAAATATTCCAGCAAAAAGCCACAGAATTATTACCTAAGAATTCTCCGGATATATTTAATCAAGCAATGATGGAATTTGGTGCCTTACAATGCAAACCAAAAAATCCAGATTGTTCGATTTGTATTTTTAACACCGATTGTATCGCTTTTAACTTGAATAAAGTAGCAGACTTACCCGTTAAAACTTCTAAATTAAAAGTAAAAAAACAGTACTTACATTATTTTATTGCTATTGATACGAATCAACATACGGTTATACAAAAAAGAAATACATCAGGCATTTGGAGGAATTTATATGAATTCCCGTTGTTTGAATCTAACGATGCCGAAGAACCCCAAAACATTACTGCTATTGCTAAAGAACTTTTTAAAGAAACTACCCTAAACCAAATCATAAAACACCAAACGCCTATAAAACACAAACTTACCCACCGCGAACTCTATATTCAATTTTGGATTCTAAAAACAGATTCATTAGCCCAAAACAATACCCCTATTTCGGAAATCAATCAATATCCTTTTCCGATTGTGATTGCCGATTTTATAAAAAACAATTTACCCGCTGTTTTTTGATGTTTTAAAAAAGAGTACTTTTGAAGTATTGTTATTTAATGGAATTCATGAGCGGAACAGTAAACAAAGTAATCTTGATTGGGCACTTGGGCGAAGAGGTCAAAATCCATTATTTTGATGCCGAAAATTGTGTGGGCAGATTTACGTTAGCCACCCATGAAACCTTTATCAATAAAAAAACGAACGAAAAAACCCGCCTAACCGAATGGCATCACATTGTAGTTAAAAACAAAACTGCCGAAAATTGCGAAAAATATTTATCTAAAGGAGACTTAGTTCATGTGGAAGGAAAAATAAGAACCCGTGAGTGGCAGTCAGAAAATGGCTCAAAAACGGTGGTGGAAATTCATGCTCAAGAAGTTACTTTTTTACATACCGCCAAACAAAATTCTGAAATCAAAAAAACAGATTCACCCGATAATGAATCCAACAAACCTGGATTACCTTTTTAATGTTTAACTAAACTATTTTAATTGAATCATTTTTTATTATTACTTATAGAATTAGACCCAACCACCAGTGAATCCCTTACAGGCATTATCACTATTGCTGTTTTATTGTTTTTGTCGGGATTGATTTCTGGGTCGGAAATGGCTTTATTTTCATTAACTAGATTAGACTTAGAAAATCCAAAACCCAACGAAGCTTCTAGAATCAACTTGATTGTTAAACTACTAGAAAAACCTAAAAAATTACTCGCCACTATTTTAATTGCTAATAATGTGGTAAATATTGGGGTAGTTATTGTTTTTTCGCAAATCAGTAAAAATTTTCTAGGAAATATTCAATCGCCTATTGTGTTGTTTTTAGTGGAAGTGGTAGTGGTTACTTTTATTATATTGTTCTTCGGCGAAGTTTTACCTAAGATTTATGCTAGCAGACACAAACATTCTTTTAGCTTAAAAATCATCTACCCAATTTATATTTTTGATATTTTGTTCACTCCTTTAAGTAGTCCAATGCGTCATTTAACCATTTGGATTCAAAATCATTTAAAGGAACAAAAAAACAACATTTCCGTTGGACAATTGTCTCAGGCTTTGGAACTTACCTCTACTACCGATACCAGTCACGAAGAACAAAAAATATTAAAAGGCATTGTATCGTTTGGAAACACCGATGCCAGCCAAGTGATGAAACCCCGAATTGATATTTTTTCTTTGGATATAGAAGAAAAGTTCGAAGAAATCATTCCTAAAATTGTAGACAATGGTTTTTCTAGAATTCCTGTTTACAAAGAAAACATTGATCAAATAGAAGGTATTTTATTCGTAAAAGATTTAATTCCACATATAGACACCCCAGACTTTAATTGGACTTCATTAATTAGAACTCCCATATTTGTTCCCGAAAATAAAAAACTAGATGATTTATTAAAGACTTTTCAAAACAGCAAAAATCACTTAGCCATTGTAGTTGATGAATTCGGAGGTACTTCGGGATTAATTTCTTTAGAAGATATTATTGAAGAAATTGTAGGAAACATCAGTGATGAATTCGACGATGTTTCAATTAACTATTCTCAATTAGACGAAAAAACCTACTTATTCGAAGGAAAAACTTCCTTAAGGGATTTTTACCGCGTACTTTCCATTGACGGAACACTATTCGAAGAGCAAAAAGGTGAAGCCGAAACTTTAGCAGGGCTAATTTTACAAATCAATCGAAGCTTCCCCAGAAAAGGTCAAAAAATCACTTTCGACAACTATACTTTTAGTATTGAATTAATGGACAACCGAAGAATCAAACAAATTAAAGTACAGATTAACAATTAACTTAGCATGAAATTTTATCAATATTTGTTTGCTTTTACAGGCTTTTTGCTCCTTATCAGTTGTAACGAAACCTTACCAAAACCTAAAGGATATTTAAGACTTTCGTACCCCAATCCTAAGTATGTAAATTACCAAAAAAACAGTCCGTTACAATTTAAGGTAAATACCTTAGCTTTAATAAAAGAAAATAATAAGGGCGAAATTACAGTGGAATATCCCGACATGAAAGCCACAATTTTTTTGAATTACCGCCCCGTTGAAAACAACTTAAATAATCTATTGCGCGATGCCCAAAAACTTACCTACGAACACGTCATTAAAGCCGACGACATTATAGAACAACCTTATATTAATTCCGAAAATAAAGTTTTTGGTATGTTTTATAAAATTGGAGGTAATGCCGCATCCAATAGTCAATTTTATTTAACCGATAGCACCAAACACTTTTTATTGGGCTCCGTTTATTTTTACGCCAAACCCCATTTTGACTCTATTTTACCCGCCGCACATTATATAGAAGAAGACATGCGGGTTTTAATTGAATCCATTCGTTGGAAAAAATAAATTAAAATATATTTATTAAAACATGAGCGAACCTAAAATGTTTTTTAAGAAACCTTCGTATCCTATAAACGAAGCCCTGGCTCATTACTTAAACCGATATAACAGAATCTCTAAAGTTTCTATTAATTATGATGATTTATTGCGTTTTTCTGGTTCCATAAATGTGTACGATAAAAATGGCAATGACACCCTTTGGGTACGTGTGTTCTATACCGAGTACGACCAAAATGAAATAGATTACAATTTAAAAGAAATTTATTCCTTACTGCATTCCGATGGAAATTTAGATATTCTACAATTTTTAAATGTAGACGCAATTGATTACTGTACGTTTGGGAATTCAAAACCTTTCCGAATAAAAATCCGAAATATTCTAAACGACAATTACACTTATTTATACATTAAAAAAGCGGATGCTTCTAGGATTTATGGTTTAGAACTAGAGCACATCCTGTCTCCTGATAAAATCAATTTTTTAGTCTTTCAAGACACCTTAATTGAAGAACATATTTCTGGAATACCCGGAGACGTTTTTATGCAAACCATGCTTAACAAATGTTCAGAAATCGAAAAATCACAAATCGCCAAAGAATTCGTAAAATTCAACGAGCGATGCATGATTCGTTTATTAGGAGATATGCGGGCTTATAATTATGTGGTGATTCCAAGTCACGATTTTGACCAAGTAGTTTATAAAATTCGTGCCATTGACTTTGATCAACAATCTTATGAGGGCAATTTTAAAATATACCGCCCACAGTTTTTCAAAGAAAATTTTCCGATGATAAAACTCATCAAAGAAAAATTACAAGAAAGATCTATAGAACAGTACAAAAAAGAAGAACGTGCCGTACTGGCTAAACGCATTATTTCTACTGGAATGCGTATCCAAAAACTAATCCGCATCATGGAAAACGATACGATTTCTACCGAAGCCCATTTATATCAACTTAAAATGGAGTTGTTTGACTATACCAAAGATTTGAATTTTAAAAATGCCCAATCCATGGGACAAATCATTAATGCGGCTTTCCAATTCGTGACCAGAAACTACAAAAACATGAATCCCTTTAACGTTTAAAGGCCTCTTTGTTCAAATTCAATCTTAGGTTTACATGACAAATATCACACTTTAAACTATGTGATATTTGTTCCTTTGTGCTATGATAAAAACAAATCGAACTATATGTTTAAATCATTTCAATATTGTATAGAGATTAAATTTTAAGATATGAACACAACTATCGAACAAATCGAATTCAAAAGTGGAGTCTGGAATCAAACCATTGACGTCCATAACTTTGTCAGCAAAAACATCAGACCTTATTTAGGCGGAGCCTCTTTTTTATCTGGAGCCTCTGAAAAAACCAAGGCCCTTTGGGAAGTTTGTAAACAAGAATTACTCCAAGAAAGAAATCAAAATGGCTGTTTAGCTATTGACACCGACATCATTTCCACCATGACTGCTTTCGGTCCGGGTTATATTCAAAAAGAAAACGAAGTAATTGTAGGATTACAAACCGACCAATTACTAAAAAGAGCCATGAAACCCTTCGGAGGAATTAAACTGGTACAATCTGCCGTAGCCGAAAAAGGATTACAAGTTTCCGAAAAAGTGGTTGAAATTTTTAACTACGCTAAAGATCATAACAACGCTGTTTTTAGCGCTTACGATGATGAAATTCGAAAATTCCGTTCAAAACATGTTGTAACTGGATTACCAGACAACTATGCTAGAGGCAGAATTATTGGAGATTACAGAAGAGTGGCTTTATACGGAACAAATAAATTAATTGAATCCAAAAAAGAAGATTTAAAAGAAATCAACGGAGCACTTAACGACCATAAAATTCGATTACGAGAAGAAGTTGCCGAGCAAATCAAAGCCCTACAAGACATGAAAATCATGGCGGCATTGTATGGAATAGACATTTCTAAACCCGCTCAAAACGCCTACGAAGCAGTTCAGTTTACTTATTTAGCCTATTTAAGTGCCGTGAAAGAACAAGACGGAGCGGCCATGTCTTTAGGAAATGTATCTACATTTTTAGACATCTATATTGAAAAAGATTTACAAGAAGAATTAATTACCGAAGAAGAAGCCCAAGAACTAATTGATCAATTTGTGATGAAATTGCGTTTGGTACGTCACTTAAGACCTGGGGCGTATGATGAAATTTTTGGAGGCGACCCAACTTGGGTAACTGAAGCCATTGGTGGTCAGTTTAATGACGGAAGAACCAAAGTAACCAAAACCTCTTTTAGATTTTTACAAACCCTATATAATTTAGGGCCTTCTCCAGAACCCAACTTAACGGTTTTATGGTCTACTTACTTACCTCAAGGTTTTAAAGAATTTTGTGCACAAGTTTCCATTGATACCTCATCGTTACAATATGAAAATGACGATTTAATGCGTGAAGTAAGAGGATACGATGATTATGGAATCGCTTGTTGTGTTTCTTACCAAAAAATCGGAAAAAGCATCCAACACTTTGGCGCCAGAGCCAATTTACCTAAAGCCTTATTATTAGCCTTAAACGGCGGTAGAGAAGAAGAAAAAGGGGATTTAGTGATTCCGAATATTCCTCAAATCAAAGACAAAGTTTTAGACTATAAAAAAGTAATGGATACTTTTAAAAAATCATTGTCTGAAGTAGCTCGTGTGTACGCCAAAGCCATGTACATCATTCATTATATGCACGATAAATATTATTATGAAAGAGCACAAATGGCCTTGATTGATACCGATCCTGCCATTGATATTGCTTACGGAGCAGCGGGAATATCTATTATTGCAGATTCACTTTCAGCCATTAAATATGCAAAAGTATATCCAGTAAGAAACGAAAAAGGCTTAACTGTAGATTTTAAAATAGAAGGTGATTATCCAAAGTTCGGAAACGATGATGACCGTGTAGATGAAATCGCTAAAGAAATAACTACATTATTCATTAACGAATTACGAAAACATAAAACCTATAAAAACGCTAATCCAACGCTATCGTTACTAACCATTACTTCAAACGTAATGTACGGAGCCAATACAGGCGCCACACCAGATGGAAGAAAAGCAGGAGAATCATTTGCCCCAGGAGCCAATCCAATGCACGGCAGAGATACCAATGGAGCCATAGCCTCTTTAAATTCGGTAAGTAAATTGAATTACGAAGAAGCCCAAGATGGAATTTCTTACACTTTTACCATGGTTCCCAAATCGTTAGGTGCTAACAAAGAAGAGCAAAAAAACAATTTAGTAACGCTTTTAAACGGATACTTCGGAAAAAATGCACACCATTTAAATGTAAATGTTCTGAACCGAGAAACCTTATTGGATGCTTTTGAACATCCCGAAAATTATCCACAACTAACCATAAGAGTTTCGGGTTATGCTGTAAATTTTGTACGATTATCCAAAGCGCATCAGTTAGAGGTAATTAGCAGAACTTTTCATACCCAAATGTAAATGGACGGGAATGTAAATATTCAAGCACCCGAATATGGTAAAGATATTCGGGTACATTCCATAGAAACTTTTGGCACACACGATGGCCCGGGAATCCGACTCGTGGTATTTGTTCAAGGATGCCAGTTCAGATGTTTATATTGTCAAAATCCCGATACCCTAGAATTAAAAGGCGGTACAGAATATAAAATTCAAGAACTCGTTAAAAAAGCCTTAAGACAAAAAGATTTTTTTGGACACAACGGAGGAGTAACTGTATCTGGAGGCGAACCCTTATTACAAAGACACGCATTAGTTCCTTTCTTTAAAGAATTGCACTACCATGGCATACACACTTGTTTAGACAGTAACGGAAGGGTTTTAGACACCGATGCCAAAGAACTTTTAGCCGAAACGGACATATTGTTATTAGATGTAAAACACATCAATAATGACTGGCATAAAAAACTAACTGGAGTAGAAAACATCAATCCTTTGAAAATAGCAGCCTATCGGGAAGAAAGCCAAAAACCCATGTGGTTACGATATGTATTGGTACCGGGTTGGTCTGACCAAGAAGAATATTTGCATGAATGGGCTCAACATTTTAAAGATTATAAAATGGTCGAAAAAGTAGAGATTATTCCTTTTCATCAATTAGGGAAACACAAATGGGAATTGCTAAACATGAAATACGAGTTATCGGAAACCGAAGCTCCTTCAGAAGAATTATTACAAAAAACCAAAGCTATTTTTAGCTTGTATTTAGATAATGTTCAAATTAAATAATTAATAAAATGAAACCTAAACATTTAAAAAACCGCTGGCTTATTGCAGCGTCCGCGGTTGGAATTCATATTTCCATTGGGTCTGTATATGCCTATTCGGTGATGACAAACCCCGTAAAAGATATTTTTGGAACCGATGAAAGCAATATCAAATGGGCTTTTAAGATTGCTATATTATTACTAGGTCTTTCAGCCGCTTTTTTAGGTAAATGGGTAGAAAAAGTTGGTCCTAAAATCAGCGGATTAACCGCAGGCGCTTGTTACGGAGTAGGAATCGTAGGTTCTGGTTTAGCTGTTCAATTAGAATCTTTACCTCTATTTATTATCTGTTATGGATTTATAGGAGGTATCGGACTAGGTATTGGCTACATCACACCCGTAAGTACTTTGGTAAAATGGTTCCCCGATCGAAGAGGATTAGCCACTGGAATGGCGATTATGGGGTTTGGTTTTTCCGCCCTTATTTTTGGACCACTTATGGCTAAATTATTCGAAACGGTTGGTGTGGCCAATACTTTTTACGTTTTAGGATTACTATATATGGTATTAATATTTTCCTCTTCGTTATACATCGAAAGACCGCCCGAAGGATATGCACCAGAAGGATATCAGGCTACTGAAAATACCAAAATCAAAAAAGACATTTCGAATATCGATGCCAATTCAGCCATAAAAACCACTCGTTTTTATTATATGTGGATTATGATGTTCATTAATATTTCTTGCGGAATTGCTTTAATTTCAGCGGCAAGTCCGATGGTTCAAGATCAACTGGGGTATACACCTATGCAAGCAGCAGGTATTGTTGGTTTGATTGGGGTTTTTAACGGAGTAGGTCGTTTATTATGGTCTGGAGCATCTGATTATTTGGGAAGATCAAACACCTATATTCTATTCTTTGCCTTTCAAATACTAGCCTTTTACTTCTTGCCTAAAATGTCAACGGAATTAACCTTCTTTATTATATTATTTACGGTAATCACTATGTACGGTGGCGGTTTTGCTACACTACCAGCATTTTTGGGAGATTTATTTGGCACAAAACAATTAGGCGCTATTCATGGAATGGTATTGTCTTGTTGGGGACTAGCAGGCGTATTTGGCCCTACGGTATTTGATATGGTAAAAAAGCAAACTGGCTCTTTGAACACCGCTTTAGAAATATTTTCATTATTCTTTGTAATCGCTTTAATTGTTTCTATTTTACTGAAACGATTTATTGTGAATCATCATGCAAAAGAAGCCGAATTAGCGATGGCTTAAGTTAAATATTGAAATAATTAGGATTTAAAAAAGAACCTTTGAGCTTTTCAAAGGTTCTTTTTTTGTGTAATGAATTCACAATAGTTTTAGAACCTAGATTCCAAAAAATATCAATTTAGTTTGTATTTTGCTTGCTCAAATTAACCCCTAAACATCCTTTATGAAAAATTTAATCATTGCTTTTACCTTATTGGTTTCCTTTTTAGGATTTTCACAAACTGGAAAAATTTACCCTAAAAACAAAAAAATCAATCGCGGTGAAATAAACACCTACATCTACGAACCACCTGCGGGATTGGAAATACCTGAAAATGCTTTGGCTTTAGGGCAATCGGATTCTTTCAATTTAGTATCATCACCACTAATTAAAAATAATAATCAGTATGAGTTTTTGATGAAATTTTCGGTTACAGATGATTTGTTTTTAGTAAAAATAATCAATGGTAAAGGTCATCATATTGATTACGATAATAATAATGGATATCTTATAAAACTAAATCCTAAACTTTCAAAAGAACACACTATTTTGAAAGAAGCTCCTATATGGCTTTTTACCAACCATTTAAGTAAAGAGGTTCGCTTTCAGAAGCAGATAGATATGTATGAACAAGCTTTTAATGCTAACCCTAATTTAAAAAAGAAATATGCTTATTCAGATTATCTTAATTTAAGATTTGAATTAAAACCAGAGGAAACAAAATCAGATATTATTAAACATATTGAATATTTAAAGAAAAATACATCTGACGAGGGTAATTTGTATTATTTGTCTGCCTTTTATAGTGCTTTAGGCATGCATGATGATGGTGAGAAAACAAAAGAAATTCTTCTTAAAAAATTCCCGAAAGGAAATCATGCTAAAAATAATTTTTTTGAAAAATACTATTCAGAATCAAATAAAACTGAAAGTTTTATCCTAAACAAAGAAAATGAGTATTTTTCAATATTTGGAAATGATTCAAAGGAAGAAAGTTTTCAACTAGATTTATTATCACTGTTTTTGAAGCAAAAGGAAATCGAAAAAATGAATTCTGTTGAACAGAGAATTAATAATAAAATTTCTGTTGCACATCAATTCAATGATTACGCATGGCAATTGGCAGATGAAAATATTACTAGTTCAGGTACTGATTTAGACTTTGCCGAAAGTCTGTCTAAAAAATCCTTGGAAATTGTTAGGTATAAAATCGAAAATCCAGATTATAGCAGTTATTCAATAGGTTTAAATAGAAACTACAACATGTTTGCCGATACGTATGCTTTAATCATGTATAAACAAAAAAGATATCAAGAAGCTTTTGATTACCAACATCCTATTGTAGAACAAGACGAATTAGATACGGGAGGAAAAGAACGTTATGCTGCTTATGCCGAAAAAGCCAAAGGATTGGAATTTACCAAAAATTACATTGAAAAAGAATTAGACCGAGGTACCAATTCAAAATTGTTAACCGAGCAGTTAGAAAGAATTTATCAGGAATTAAATCTACCTAAAGAAACCCTTGAGGCAAAAAAACAACAGCTTAAAAAATTAGTAACCGAAAATGCTAAAAAAGAAGTCTTAAAATTATACGGCGATGTAAAAGCGCCTGATTTTGAATTGGAAAATTTAGAGGGTAAAAAAGTGAAGTTGTCTGATTACAAAGGAAAAATGGTTGTTTTAGATTTTTGGGCTACTTGGTGTGGGCCTTGTAGAAGTTCTTTTCCTAATATGCAGAAATTGGTAAATGAATATAAAGCATATAATGTGGAATTCTTTTTTATTGATACGAGGGAAGGAAATCAACATGAAAAAACCAAAAACAAAGTAACCGAGTTTATTAAAGAACACCAATACACTTTTAATGTGTTGTATGATTTTGACAGTGAAATTGCTAAGAAATATATAGTCAGAGGTATTCCGGCTAAAATCGTAATTGACAAAGAGGGCAATATTATTTCTGTAGATAGCTCCGAAGAAAATATTAAAGCTTTGATTGAAGAGAATAAATAATCTTATAGTGAGGTAATCAAAAAGGGCTGACTTTTACATAAAAGTTAGCCCTTTTTGGTTTTTAATTTATCATATAATTAGTTTTTAAACTCCAACACTTTCCTAACCATAGGATCATCGGTTAAGACAAACTGATAATAGGCCTTTTCACCGTACAATTGTTTAATGAATTCTGCCATTAATTCTTTCATAAAGGCTTTTTTAACATCGCCATAATCCACTTGAATTCCGTTATTAATGGTGTATTTTACAAAGTCTAAATACAAAGCATCTGAATTTAAGTTTGCCGAAACAAATTGCTCTGGGGTTAATTTTTGGAAAGAAGCGCGGGTTTTATCTAAATTTTCAAATACAAAATGTGCGGTAATTCCCATTTGCGAAGTAAAATACAAGTTTTCGTTTTCTTGCCCTTGCGGAATAGGCACAAAAATATCGGGCATAATACCACCACCACCGTACACAATTCTACCCGCAGGGGTTTTGAATTTTAAAGTATCGTTAACCTTAATACTGTCTTTGTTTTTTAATTCTCCGTTATAAAATCTTTTATAGAAGTCGGTATAATATTCTTCGGTTCCATTTTTATAAGACTTTTGAATGGAACGCCCCGTTGGAGTGTAGTATCTGGAAACCGTTAAACGTACCGAAGAACCATCGCCCATAGGCATTTCTTTTTGAACCAAACCTTTCCCGAAAGAGCGTCTACCGATTACAGTTCCTCTGTCGTTGTCTTGTATGGCTCCTGCAAAAATTTCACTTGCCGACGCCGAAGATTCGTTAATCAATACATACACTTTGGTTTTTTCAAAATCACCCGATTCGGTAGCATAGGTTTTAACTACTTTGTTTTTACGGTCTTTGGTGTACACAATCAGCTTGCCTTCGGACAAAAACTCATCGGTCATTTTAATAGCTTCGTTTAGGTATCCTCCTGGATTGTCTCGTAAATCTACCACTACTGCTTTTACTTTTTTAGAAGCTAATTCATTCAATCCCTTTTTAAACTCGGTATAGGTAGACTCTGCAAATCGATTCACCTTAATGTAACCGACTTGATTAGGTAACACAGAAACAACATCTACGCTTTTAATATTTACTAAACCTCGTTCTAAAGTATAACGGTATTTTTTACCTGTAGTTTTTCGATAAACCAACAAGGCAACTTTACTTCCTTTTTGTCCTTTTAGTTTAGAAAACAAAAAATCGTTATTGTGTTTTTTACCAAATAACGTATCGTTATCCGCCATTAAAATTCTATCTCCAGCTAAGATTCCCGCTTTTTCGGAAGGACCGCCTTCTATAGTTTGCACAACCGCCATGGTGTCGTTATGCATGTAAAAATTAACACCTATGCCTACAAAGTCTCCTCGCATACTCTCGGCTACTGATTGAGATTCCGAAGAAGGAATATAAGTAGAATGTGGGTCTAGTTTTTCAAGAATGCTATTTACCGTTAAATCTACAATGGAATCTAAATTGACTTCGTCTACATACTCCCCTGCAATAAAATCAACTAAGCGTTCTAACTTTTGTTTGCTAACTTGTTTTTCTTCTGCTCCATGAGTGATTAACACTCCCAAAAGATAGCCTACACCTAAAAAGGCGAATAATATAGCGGGTAAATAATTTTTATTGATTTTCATTAGTCTAAATCTGATACACAAACTACTTCTACTCCTGCCTTTTGTAAAAATTCCACTCCTTCGGTATCTTTATAATATTGATGATATACTACTCTTTTGATTCCAGATTGGTGAATTAACTTACTGCATTCTTTACATGGAGAAAGGGTAATATACAAAGTAGCGCCATCGCAAGACTGGGTGGAACGGGCTACTTTTAAAATGGCATTGGCTTCGGCATGTAATACATACCATTTGGTTTTATCGTTTTCGTCTTCGCAACAATTTTCAAAACCAGATGGGGTTCCGTTGTATCCGTCAGAAATAATCATTCGGTCTTTTACTATAATGGCGCCTACTTGTTTGCGTTTGCAGTAAGACAATTTACTCCATTCTAAGGCTATTCTTAAATAGGCTTTATCGTATTTTAAAGTTTTCATGTGAACTTCCTTAAATTTCTTAACGGTTATTGAATGGCAAAGGTAGGTTTTATTTTATTTTAACGAATATTCCGTGAGCGATAGTAGGCTTGTGGAGCTCACCGATTGCAATGAGGTAGCGACGCCGAATAGCGCGACCTTTCGCGTAAGCGAATGGGCACGGCCAAAATATTTAAATCATCTTTTTAATTAACAAGGGTAAAACCATACCTATTATTAAAAAAGCAGAAGCTAACACCCAATCTCGTTTAGTAATTTTAAAGAAATGCTGTACTAAAGCAGAGGTGATTAATGTGAGGAATAAAATGCCTATTTCAGCAGCCCAAATGCCTGAAGTATACTGTAATAAAGAAAATAAACTAAAATTAGCGGGCTGATTTAAATAAAAAGAAGCAGGTATCACTACTAATCCAAAAACCAATCCGAACAAAACTATTAAGGTGTACAATACCCCTAATTTTTCGTTTTTGATGCTTTTAACGGTGTGTACATTTAAATTATAAAGACCTAAAAACACTAAGGCTATTTGTAAGAATATTTGAATTTGCGCAAAATTAATGGTAATGATTTTATAATATCCTAAAATGACCGCCAATAATTGCGAAATGATTAACAAGCCTAAAATGATGGATATTTTTTTCCATTCTTTAAAAACGTAGGGGATCGTTACTAAAACAAGAAATAAAATCAAAAGATGTTGTTGTACGTTCAGTACGTACCAAATTCCGGATTTTAAATGGTCTAAAAAGGTAACCATTAGCTTAGGGTTTTTTGATTATTAGCTCAAACTTACAACTTAATTTTTAAATTCAATTTGGAGTATTTTTAAATGTAGGCTAAAAAGTTTTAGTTTGTTCTTTAAAAAAGTTAAATAGGATTATATTTGCAAAAAAAGTTAATAATTATGTCCATTTCAGATTTATTCGACAGCGGTTTTAGACAAAGAAATAAAGGTCATTTTTCAGCTATTGTTAGGGTGGCTTTAACAGACGGAAATGTTTCTGAACAAGAAAAAAAATTCTTAGATCACTTGGCTCAAGAGCTTGAGATTTCGGAAGAAGAATATCAAGAAATTCTTGAAAACCCATTAAAATATCCTATTAACCCACCTTTATTGTACAACCGCAGATTAGAGCGTTTATACGATTTAAGTAGAATGGTTCAAGCTGACCCAAACCTAGGAGAAAGAAAAATTAAATTACTTAAAAAGTTTGCTTTACGTTTAGGCTTTACGCCTGGTAATGCAGATTATATTGTAGACAAAGCTTTAAAATTAGTTGAGTTAGGAGTAGATTTAGATGAATTTACTTTCGAGATTAAAAACATGAACAAATAATTGCCTAAAATGAGAGTTTTTAAATTTGGAGGAGCTTCCGTTAAAGATGCTGCTGGTGTAAATAATGTATTGAATTTATTAAAAACCGTTGGTTACGATAATGTTTTACTAGTGGTTTCTGCCATGGGTAAATCAACCAATGCGTTGGAAGTAATCGTAAAAAATTATTTTGAAAAATCTACGGAATTAGAAAATTCCATTCAAGATTTAAAAGACTACCATTTAGTAATCATCAATGATTTATTCGGAAATGATGTAGCGCAAGTAAATGCGGATACTCAAAAATTATACGATGAGTTAGAAGATTTTTTAAGATTGAATAAATCCCACGATTACAGTTACGTTTACGACCAAATTGTAAGTTTAGGAGAATTATTATCTACCACTATTTTAAGTAATTATTTAAACTACAAAGGATTAACTAACCAATGGTTGGATGTTAGAGATTTAGTAGAAACCGACAGTACTTACCGAGACGCTACCGTAAACTGGGAGCTTACCGAAAAAAACATTACTGCCACGGTTAATAAAAATGTATTAAATATTACCCAAGGATTTTTAGGCTCAGACTCTAATAACTTTACCACGACTTTAGGACGAGAAGGTTCGGATTATACCGCTGCTATTTTTGCCTATTGCTTAAATGCAGAAAGCGTTACCATTTGGAAGGATGTTCCTGGAGTAATGAACGGAGACCCAAGAGTTTTTGAAGATGCTATTTTATTAAATCAGATTTCCTATCGCGAAGCGATTGAGCTGGCCTTTTACGGAGCAACGGTAATTCATCCCAAAACCTTACAACCTTTACAACGCAAAGAAATCCCTTTATTTGTAAAGTCGTTTTTAAATCCATTGTTACCTGGAACCAAAGTAAGCAAAGGAGCAGATTTAGACCCGCACCAACCATGTTATATTTTAAAAAAGAATCAATTATTGATTTCGTTATCTTCTAAAAGTTTTTCTTTTATTATGGAAGATAACATTAGCGAAATTTTTTCGTTATTGCACAAATACAAAATGAAAGTGCATTTAATTCAGAATTCCGCCATTAGTTTTTCGGTTTGTGTAGATGATAAGTACCATAATTTAAATCGTTTATATGAAGAATTGCACGAAAAATTCTCTGTAACTTTTAATGAAAATGTATCCTTATACACCGTTCGTCATTTTAACGAAGAGTCTGCTAAAAAAATAGAAAAAAACAAGGTGGTTATGCTAAAACAATTCAGCAGAGAAACGATGCAAATTGTAGCCAAAGAGTAAATTTATAGAATATAAATAAGCATGGGATTAGTAACTTCAAAAGAAATAGCCAAAGTAATTAAAGTGGACAAGTACGGAATTTTCGGTACGTTCATTGGCTGGCTATTGATGCAGATTTTACAAATCTCTAGAATTAATAAATTTTACAACCGCAACAAACATCTAAAAGACTTAGAATTTTTAAATGCTATTGTAGAAGAGTTTCATATTAAGTTTGAAATTCCAGAATCAGATTTAAAAAGAATTCCTAAAAGTGGTCCGTATATTACGGTTTCTAACCACCCACTAGGCGGAGTTGACGGAATTTTGTTGTTAAAATTAATGCTAGAAAGAGAGCCTGATTTTAAAATTATTGCCAATTTTTTGTTGCATAGAATCGACCCGCTTAAGCCCTACATTATGCCTGTTAATCCTTTTGAAAATCATAAGGATGCCAAATCTAGTGTATTGGGAATTAAAGATGCCTTACGTCATTTGAGTGACGGAAAACCTTTAGGAATTTTCCCTTCTGGAGAAGTTTCTACTTACCGAGACGGAAAATTAGTGGTTGATAAACCTTGGGAAGAAGGCGCAATTAAACTGATTAAAAAAGCAAAGGTACCTGTTATTCCTATTTATTTTCACGCTAAAAACAGTTGGTTATTTTACTTGCTTTCTAAACTAAATGACACGTTAAGAACGGCTAAATTGCCTAGTGAGATTATTTCACAAAAACACCGTACCATTAAAGTTCGTATTGGAAAACCCATCATGCCTACAGAGCAAGACGATTATCCAGATTTAGAAAGTTATGCTAATTTTTTACGCAAAAAAACTTACATACTTTCTAGAGCATTTGAACAAACCGAAGATTTAGGAAACCTAATCAAACCGCCTAAAAATCCAAAAAGTATAGTAACGGCTGCCTCTTCGCAAAAAATGGCACAAGAGGTTGAGCAACTTAAAGAAAGTGATTGCCGATTGTTGCAAAGTAAAAACTACGAAGTGTATTTTGCTACTGCCGATCAAATCCCAGAAATATTACACGAAATTGGTCGTTTACGCGAAATTACTTTTAGAGCCATTGGAGAAGGAACTAATGAATCCATAGACTTAGACAAATTTGACCAATACTACCACCACCTATTTTTATGGGATACCGACAAACATAAAGTTGCCGGAGCGTATCGCATGGGGTTGGGTAAAGATATTTTTAAAAAGTACGGCATTAGTGGTTTTTATTTAAATGAATTATACCGTTTTGAACCCGAATTATTCGACATGATGTCGGAATCCATAGATATGGGACGTGCTTTTGTGGTAAAAGATTATCAACAAAAACCCATGCCTTTATTCCTGCTTTGGAGAGGAATTATACATGTAACTTTACGTTTCCCAGAATATAAATTTTTAATGGGTGGCGTAAGCATTAGCAATCAGTTTTCGGAATTTTCTAAATCATTAATGATTGAATTCATGAAATCTCATTTTTATGATCCTTACGTAGCACAATACATTCATCCCAAAAAAGAATACAAAGTAAAAATTAAAGATGCCGATAAAGATTTTGTATTTAATGAATCCGAAGCCGATTTAGACAAATTCGACAAAATCATTGATGAATTGGAGCCTGGCAACTTAAGATTACCCGTGTTGATTAAAAAATACATCAAACAAAATGCAAAAGTGGTAGCTTTTAATGTTGATCCTTTGTTTAATAATTCTACCGACGGATTAATCTATATTAGAATTTCGGAACTTCCCGAAAGTACCGTTAGACCTGTAATGGAAGAATTTCAGGCAGAACTGGAACGTAAACTTAACGAGAAGAACGAATAATTTACTTTTGTAAATTATACAAAACCGCAACTTTATCTACTATAGTTTGAGCCAACTTTTGATGACTTTCAAAAGTCCAACCTGCAATATGTGGCGTTAATAAAACCTTAGGCGAGTTTAATAAATATTGTAAAGCGGCTGGTTTAGATTCATTAACAAATAAAGTTTCAAAAGACAATTTTTCGTATTCCAATACATCTAAGGCGGCTCCTAACACTTTTCCCTGTTCTAAAGCACGTACCAGATCATCGGTAACTACACTTTTGCCACGAGCCGTATTAATAAACCAAAAAGGTTTTTTAAACGAATTGATAAAATCACTATTCACCATGCTATCGGTTAAAGGCGTCCATGGTGTATGTAAACTAACTACGTCTGATTTTTCTTGCAGTTCTTGTAAGGTAACTTGTCGCGCATTTTCATTGTCTACCCCTTCTAAAATATCATAACATAAAACGGTAACGTCAAAACCTTTTAATTTTTTAGCGAACGATTTACCCATGTTTCCATATCCTATAATACCTACAGTTTTACCTTCTAACTCATGCCCTCTGTTGGATTCTCTGGACCAAATGCCTTGTCTTATTTCTTGATCTGCTTGATTTAAATGATTCATTAAAGAAAGTAACATACCTAAAGCGTGTTCTCCTACGGCATTGGCATTGCCTTCTGGCGCTGCAATCAACTGAATACCTTTCTTTGTAGCATAATCCACGTCTATACTTTCCAACCCTGCACCTACCCGAGCAATAAAACGCAAATGAGCTGCCTTATCTAAAAATTGAGCATCTATTTTAAAGCGACTTCTGATTACTATCCCTTCGTAATGTTGAATTTTTTCCTCGATAATTTCTTTAGAAGAAACAGCATCTAACTCGTTTTTAAAACCCAATTTTTCCAACCCATTCCACAACGCTGAATGATTAGTATCTATGTGAAGTACCTTCATAAATTAAATAGATTCGTTTAATCTTGCAAAATTAAGTATTCAACACTATTTTTGCACCAGCATTACGCTGTTAAATATTGTCTAAATTATTAGATTTTAATTAAAAAATTGTATTTTTACAATTAAACGAAAATCACTAATCTATAATGATAAAAAAATACGCTACTTTATGGTTGTTTTTATTTATCATGGCCACTGGAACAATCAGTGCTCAAAGTGCTAAACACGCCTCAGACGAAAATCAAAGCGAATCCCTTTCTATTTACCCAAATCCCGCAACTGGAGGCAAGGTTTTCTTATCTTCTAAATCATCGGAATTAAAAGAAATTGAGATTTTTGATATCCTTGGAAAAAAGGTAATGCAAACAACCGTTACAACTAATAAAGAAATCAATATTTCGGGACTCACGCCAGGGATTTACATTATTACAGTAAAAGAGGCAGAACACATAGCTACCCGAAAATTAATAATAAAATAAACCCTTAAAAAAGGTTATGATTTAACGAAAGAATTATCATTATGATAATTCTTTCTTTGTTTTTAGTGAATTATACAAAATTTGCAGAGCAAAAAATAACAGAATCTTAATATTCTATGTTACCCAACTTTTTTGTTTTGTAGATTTTTCTTTTTCCATAATTTTGTAAAAATTTTTTTCAGATGATGCAGAAAAACTTCGGTTTATACCAAGAGGAATTTGAGTTTGACTCATGTGGTGTTGGATTTGTTGCCAATATAAAAGGAGTAAAATCATACAAGATCGTTTCTGACGCTCTTACCATGTTAGAAAACATGGAACACAGAGGAGCTACAGGCTACGAAAAAAACACAGGAGATGGTGCCGGTATTCAAATACAAATCCCCCACGAATTGCTTTTTGAAGAAGCAAATGCGCGTGGAATTGACTTGCCTCAAGCAGGAAAATATGCTGTGGGAATGTTGTTCCTTCCAAAAAATAAAGCGCTTAGAGAAGAATGTCGTAACATTTTTAATCGTTCTGCGGTAAAATTAGGATTCAAAGTTTTAGGCTACAGAGAAGTTCCTGTAGACAATTCTGATTTAGGTGATGCTGCAAAATCAGTAGAACCTAATATGGAAATGGTTTTTATTGATCGTCCGTTTGATATTACAGACGAACCTACTTTTGAAAGAAAACTATTTGTGTTACGCAACTACGCAACACACCAAATCGTGAACATTACTACTAATGACCCTTGTGGATTTTACATAGCCTCTTTATCGGTTCGTAAAATTATTTACAAAGGACAACTTAGAAGTTTACAAGTAAGAAATTATTTTAAAGACTTAACCAATCCAAAACTAACTTCTGCTTTTGGAATGGTACACTCTAGATTTGCTACCAATACTACTCCTTCATGGAAATTAGCTCAACCTTTCCGTTACATTGCTCACAATGGAGAAATCAACACGGTTCAAGGAAACTTAAATTGGTTAAAATCTAGCGAAAAGAATTTTGAAAGTCCATACTTTACACCTAACGAAATGGATATGATATTGCCTTTAGTACCGCAATATCAATCTGATTCCGCTTGTTTGGATAACATGATTGAAATGCTGGTTCATTCAGGCAGATCATTACCACATGTAATGATGATGTTGGTTCCCGAAGCTTGGGACGGACACGAAAGCATGGATGCCGATAAAAAAGCATTTTACGAATACCACGCTTGTATTATGGAGCCTTGGGATGGCCCTGCTTCTATTTCGTTTACCGACGGAAATATGATTGGTGCTACTTTAGACAGAAACGGATTGCGTCCATCTAGATTCTGCGTAACTAATGACGACAGAGTAATCATGTCGTCTGAATCTGGAGCTTTACCTGTTGATCCTAAAACAGTAGTAAAAAGAGGTCGTTTACAACCTGGTAAAATGTTCTTGGTAGACATGGAACAAGGAAGAATCATCAGTGATGATGAATTAAAAAATACCTTGGCGCATTCTAAACCATACAAGGAATGGGTTGAAAAATTCAAAATAAAATTAGAAGATATTCCTAGTCCTAAATTAAGATTTACAAGATTAGAATTGGATCAAATCAAAACGCTTCAACAAGCCTTTGGTTACACTCGTGAAGATTTAGATGTCATTCTAAAAGAAATGGCTAAAACAGGTAAAGAACCTATCGGTTCAATGGGAACAGATACCCCAATTGCTGTTTTAAGCGAAAAACCACAACATTTAAGTTCTTATTTTAAACAACTTTTTGCCCAAGTAACTAACCCGCCAATTGACCCATTACGTGAAAGATTAGTAATGTCCTTAGCTACGGTAATTGGTGCAAGTAACAATCTGTTAGTTGAAGATTCTAAAGCAGCACACTGCATTACATTATCTCATCCTATATTAAATAACGAGAATTTAGAAAAAATTCGCAGTATAGATACGGGCATTTTTCAATCTAAAACCATTCAAACTTACTTTAAGGCAGATGGTAAAGCAGGAGTAATGAAAAAAGCCTTAGATAGAATTTGTCGCTACGCGATGGATGCTGTTGAAGACGGTTTCCAAATATTAATTTTATCAGACAGAGGTATTGATTCTGAACATGCCGCTATACCTTCACTTTTAGCTTGTTCTGCAATTCACCACCACCTAATCAGAAATGGCGTACGTGGTAGAATTGGAATTATTGTTGAAGCTGGAGACGTATCAGAAGTACATCATTTTGCATGTTTACTGGGCTTTGGAGCTACAGCCATCAATCCTTACTTAGCATTATCAACCATTCGTGAAATGAAAATTTCAGGAGAAATTGATTCTGACTTAGACATTGAATACTTAAAGAAAAATTACTTTAAATCCATAAATGATGGATTGTTAAAAATATTCTCTAAAATGGGAATATCTACCTTACAATCTTATCAAGGAGCTCAAATATTTGAAATTCTAGGAATTCAAAATAGCGTTGTAAATCAATATTTTACAGGTGCTATTTCTAGAATCGAAGGATTAGGGTTAGACGAAATTGCCCGAGAAGCTTTAATTAAACATTACAGTGCTTACAAATCTCCATTATTACAAACTGTATTGCCAGAAGGTGGTGTTTATCAATGGAAGAAAAAAGGGGAATACCACATGTATAACCCAGAAACCGTTCATTTGTTACAATTATCTACACAAAGAAATGACTATCAAATGTTTAAGAAATATTCTTTAGCAGCCGATAATCATGGTGAAAAAGCGTGTACGATAAGAAGCTTACTAAAATTCAAAAACGACAGAAACTCTATAAAATTAGATGAGGTTGAACCTATTGAAAACATCATGAAGCGTTTTGCTACAGGTGCCATGTCATTTGGTTCTATTTCATGGGAAGCACATACAACTTTAGCTATTGCTATGAACCGTATTGGCGCAAAAAGCAATACGGGTGAAGGCGGTGAAGATGAACGCAGATATGAAAAACTTCCTAACGGAGACAGTATGCGTTCTGCTATTAAACAAGTAGCATCGGGTAGATTTGGTGTAACCAGTAGATATTTAGCCGAAGCTGACGAAATTCAAATCAAAATGGCTCAAGGAGCTAAACCAGGAGAAGGAGGTCAGTTACCAGGATTTAAAGTAGATGATTGGATTGGAAAAGTAAGACACTCTACACCAGGTGTAGGTTTAATTTCGCCACCTCCACATCACGATATATATTCGATTGAAGATTTATCACAATTGATATTTGATTTAAAAAATTCAAACAGAGACGCTAGAATTAGTGTGAAATTGGTGTCAAAAGCAGGGGTAGGAACCATTGCCTCTGGAGTTGCCAAAGCCAAAGCAGACCACATATTAATTGCTGGTTTTGACGGAGGAACAGGTGCTTCGCCAATAAGCTCAATCAAACATACAGGATTACCTTGGGAATTGGGCTTAATTGAAACACACCAAACTTTAGTAAAAAACAAATTACGTCAAAGAGTAACCATTCAAACAGATGGTCAAATTAAAACTGGCCAAGACATTGTAATGGCAACCTTAATGGGTGCTGAAGAATGGGGTATTGCTACCGCTGCTTTAGTAGTTGAAGGATGTATTTTAATGAGAAAATGTCACTTAAACACTTGTCCAGTAGGTGTAGCTACTCAAGACCCTTTATTACGTAAAAAGTTCGCAGGAAATCCAGACCACGTAGTTAATTTCTTTAGATTTCTAGCTATGGAAACCAGAGAAATCATGGCGGAATTAGGTTTTAGAACCATTAATGAAATGATTGGTCAGTACCAATGCTTAACTAAAAAAGACGATATCAATCACTGGAAATACGACCATGTAGATTTATCTAGAGTTATACAAAAAGTAGAATCTGATTTACCATTATATCAAACAGAAGCACAAGATCACGAATTAGAAGTTTCTTTATCTTGGAAATTGGTTGATGCTTCGAAAGAAGCGATTAAAAATAAAGGAAAAGCAAGCGCTTCTTTCCCCATTGAAAATACAGACCGAGCGATTGGAACCATTCTTTCTCATGAACTAACCAAAGTTTATGGCTCTGAAGGACTTCCAGATGACAGCTTACACTTTAAATTTACAGGAACTGCAGGACAAAGTTTTGGAGCATTCTGTAACCGAGGTATTACTTTAGAAATTGAAGGAGATGCTAACGATTATTTTGGCAAAGGATTGTCAGGAGCGAATTTAATTGTGTATCCAAGCAAAGAAGCCACCTTTAAACCAGAAGAAAATAGCATTATTGGAAACGTAGCATTCTACGGAGCCACCAGTGGTAAAGCCTTCATTAGAGGAATGGCAGGAGAGCGTTTCTGCGTAAGAAATTCTGGAGCAACTGCTGTTGTAGAAGGAATTGGCGACCATGGATGCGAATACATGACCGGAGGTTTAGCTTTAATCTTAGGAGATGTAGGAAGAAACTTTGCAGCAGGTATGAGCGGAGGTATTGCTTATATTTGGGACATTAATAAAACATTAGAAAAGAATATTAATGCCGAAATGGTTGATGTAGATCCGTTAGAAAAAGAAGATATTGAAATCATACAAAATCTTTTAAAAGAACACGTTGAAAAAACTGAAAGTTCTTTAGCTAACTTCTTATTGAAAGATTTAGACAACAATATTCAGCACTTTGTTAAGATATTCCCAAGAGATTATAAAGCTGTTTTAAAGAAAAGAGCAGAAGCTACAAAATTAAATTAAACTAAGAGAGAAGATGGGAAAACCAAATGGATTTATGCTCTACGAGAGAGAGCTACCAGGTAAAGAGAGCGTCGATTCAAGATTAAAACACTATAATGAATTTCAGGACGAAATAACTCCTGAATTGTTAGATAAACAATCGGCAAGATGTATGGATTGTGGAATTCCTTTTTGCCAAAGTGGATGTCCATTAGGCAACATAATTCCAGAATTTAATGAAGCTGTGCATAAAAAACACTGGAAAAAGGCCTATGATATATTGTCTACCACTAATAACTTTCCAGAATTCACAGGACGCATTTGCCCCGCTCCTTGCGAAGGTTCTTGTGTACTAGGCATCAATGAAAAACCTGTTTCTATTGAAGAAATCGAAAAAAACATCATTGAAATCGCTTTTAAAGAAGGTTATGTAAAACCGAATGCACCTAAGATTCAAACAGGTCATAAAGTGGCCGTTATTGGATCTGGTCCTGCGGGATTAGCAGCAGCCGATCAATTAAACAAGGCAGGCCATGCCGTAACGGTATTTGAAAGAGACGCCAAAGCAGGTGGATTATTAAGATATGGTATTCCAGATTTCAAATTAGAAAAAAATGTAGTCGAAAGACGTGTAGCCGTGATGGAAGCCAGCGGAATTCGCTTTAAATTAGGAGTTGAAGTTGGTAAAGATGTAACGGTAGGTCATTTATTCAGACATTACAAAGCAGTAGTTTTAGCGGTAGGAAGTACCACTCCAAGAGATTTAGTAGTTCCAGGAAGAGATGCTAAAGGAGTACATTTTGCAATGGACTTTTTAAAACAAAGTAATCAAAGAGTAAGCAATTTAGAATTTAGTATTCCCGAAGAAATTACAGCTAAAGGTAAAAACGTTATAGTTATTGGAGGTGGTGATACAGGTTCTGACTGTGTTGGAACTTCCAGAAGACAAGGAGCAAAAAGCGTTACTCAAATCGAATTGATGCCAACGCCTCCTACTGAAAGAGACGAAACCATGCCTTGGCCAATGTATCCAATGATTCTTAAAACAACTACTTCACACGAAGAGGGTTGTGAAAGAAAATGGGCGGTAGGAACAAAAGAGTTCCTAAAAGATGAAAATGGTAATCTAAAAGGAATTCGTTTAGTTGAGCTGGAATGGTCTAAAAATCCTGAAACAGGTAAGTATTCATCATTTGTAGAAAAACCTAATTCAGAATTTATTTTAGAATGTGAATTGGTATTATTAGCCATGGGATTCTTACACGTACAACACAAAGGATTAGTAGAGCAATTAGGAGTAGATAAAGACCCTAGAGGAAACTTAATCGGAAATAATGTACACTATAAAACCAATGTAAAAAGAGTATTTTCTTGCGGAGATGCACGTAGAGGTCAATCATTAGTCGTTTGGGCTATAAATGAAGGTAGAGAATGTGCAGAACGCGTAAATCAATTCTTACTAGAAGAAGTACATGCGGATTAATAAATCCTAAATTAAAAAGAGCATAATACTGTTAAGTATTGCTCTCATTAGATTAAAAAAGTTTGGTGAAATTCGTTTCATCAAACTTTTTTCATATAAATAAATATCAAAAAAACATTTTCAAAACGATTAAACAAAGCTTACTTGCAACCACAATCCTCGTTAGAACAGTTTTTCTTTTTCTTTTTCCCAAACCAGGTTCGGAACAAATATCCTAAAGCAAATCCTAAGGCGGCAAAGGCCAATATTTCTTGTATATCCATGATGCAAAAATAGCAACATAAAGTGTTATAATTATAACATAATGTTTTATTTTTGCATTGATGTTAAAATATTAAACACATGAAAACCATTTCTTCCATAGTTGAACACCATATTAAAACCCGTCCATTCCTATTAAGTGCTTTGTCTCAGGGAATTATTAATCTGACTTCTTTGGCTCGTGACATGATGCCTGAACTTGAAATGCATTTGGGTAAAGAAGTGAAACAAGGTGCGGTAGTCATGGCTTTAAAACGTTTGTCGGAAGATTTGGATTTTAGAGTAAATCATAAGATTCTTAAAGTATTAAAAAATATAGGGGAAATCACGGTGCGGTCTTCGTTATCCGACTACACTTTTGTAGTTTCAGAAACTATTTTAGCGCGTCAATCTGATTTTATTTCGGAATTGGATAAACAATCGGATGTATTTTATACTTCTTCCCGAGGAGTTAACGAAACCAATATTGTGGTGAGTAGTTTAGCTAATCCTTTAGTAGACAAACACTTTAAGGGCGAAAAATTAATTCAACGCTTGGATGATTTGGCCTCTATCACGGTTAAATTGCCTAAAGAAAACGTTTCTGTTCCAGGAATTTATTATTTTATTTTTCAGCGTTTGGCTTGGGAAGGCATCATTATCAACGAAGTTATTTCTACCTCTAATGAATTTACCATTTTAGTGAGCGAAGAAGTAGTTGATGTGGCGTTTAAAGTGATTAAGGATTTGAAGAATCTTTAATGAATGGTGAATGGTGAGTTATGAATGGTGAATTTTTTTAACTGAACAATCTTAAGACTTAAACCTAAAACAAAATGAACAACATTATTAAATTATTCATTTTCATTTTATCGATTACATTCGTTAATGCTCAAGAAGCCGAAAAAGTTAAAGAGCAGGGGCACGGAAACACCAATAAGTTTCGTCAATTGTATGATGAATTAGCTACACCCACTACTTATAGAACGGCTTCGGGTGCACCCGGAAAAGATTATTATCAGCAAAGAGCAGATTATAAAATAGATGTTGAGGTAGATGATCATCATCAAAAACTATATGGAACTTCTACCATTACCTATTACAATAATTCGCCTGATGCATTAGATTTTTTATGGGTACAATTAGACCAAAATAAAAACGAAAAAAAATCGGACACACATTGTATGGATAGCGAATTAATGGGTACCGTTAATCGACCTGAAAAATTCGTAAAACAACACTTACACGATAAATTTGATGGAGGTTTTAATATACAGTATGTAAAAGATTCACAAGGAAATCCCTTAAAATACACCATTAACAAAACCATGATGCGCATTGATTTGCCCACTCCGTTAAAATCGGGCGCAAAAATCAGTTTTCAAACCAAATGGTGGTACAATATTATAGACCATACTTTTGACCGCGAACGTTCAGGTTACGAATATTTTAAAGGTGACAGAAATCATTTATATGTGATTGCTCAGTTTTACCCTAGAATGGCAGTATATAACGAAACCGAAGGTTGGCAAAATACCCAATATTGGGGCAAAGCAGAGTTTGCGCTGTCTTTTGGGAATTATGAAGTAAACATTACTGTTCCTTCGGACCATGTTTTAGAAGCTACTGGCGAATTATTAAATCGTGCACAAGTTTACACGCCCGAAATGTTAAAACGCTACCAATTAGCCGAAAATACTTTTGACAAACCTATAATTATCGTTTCTCAGAAAGAAGCTATTAATGCCGAAAATGGTTTTTCAGAAAAAAAGAAAACGTGGAAATTTAAAGCAGAAAACGTACGTGATTTTGCCTTCGCTACTTCTAGAAAATTCATTATGGATGCTATGGCTGTAAAACTGGGTCAAAAAAACGTAATGGCGATTTCTTTATATCCTAAAGAAGGGAATCCGCTTTGGGAAGATTATTCTACCAAAGTGGTGGCGCATACTTTAAAAAGTTATTCCGAAATGACTTTTGATTATCCGTACCACAAAGCGGTATCGGTACATTCACAAGATCAAGGCATGGAGTATCCTATGATTTGCTGGAACTACGGACGTCCCGAAGAAAAAGGATATGTAAGTGAACGCACCAAATACGCAATGATTAGTGTAATTATGCACGAAGTTGGCCATAATTGGTTCCCAATGATTGTGAATTCCGACGAGCGTCAATGGGCTTGGATGGATGAAGGTTTGAATAGTTTTATGCAGTATTTAACGGAGCAAAAATGGGAATTGAATTATCCATCGCGCCGAGGTCCTGTAGACAAAGTCATTGAATACATGTCGGGCGAACAACGATTTTTAGAACCCATTATGTCTAATCCCGAAAACATCATTAATCTAGGTTCAAATGCTTATACAAAAACCGCCACAGCATTAAATATCTTGCGCGAAACGGTAATGGGTAAAGAACTGTTTGATCATGCTTTTAAAACCTATGCGAATCGATGGAAATTTAAACATCCAACTCCCGAAGATTTTTTTAGAACGATGGAAGACGCTTCGGCAGTAGATTTGGATTGGTTTTTCCGAGGATGGTTCTATACCACCGATTACACCGACATAGCTATTAAGGATGTAAAACAATACTTTATAACCGACCAACCCAATAAAGAGGTGCGAGATTATTTAGAAAAAATGAATAAAAAAGTAACGGATTTAATGCCGTTGGTATATGCCGTGGCTGCCGATAGTGAAGAATATACTCCCGAAATGGATAAACCTTTTGTGATAACCGATGTAAAACCCGTAGAAGAATTTTTAAACGTGAATTACATTCCTTCCGAACAAGATAAACTATTAAAACCCGCTTATTTCTACGAAGTCATTTTTGATAAACCAGGCGGATTAGTCATGCCGATTATCATAGAAGTAACTTACGAAGACAATAGTAAAGAAACCCATCGTTTTCCTGCTCAGATTTGGCGTATGAACGACCAAGAGGCCGTACGGGTTTTAGGAACTTCTAAAAAAATCAAGAAGATTATTTTAGACCCAAATATGGAAACCGCCGATATTGAATTAAAAAACAATGTTTGGCCTAAACCATTAGTTAAGTAATTGAAACTTAACATTTATTTTAGATAAGAATTCAAGTAGAGCTTGAGTATTTTAATTTACTTTGTAAAAAAATAAAACAGCATGTATTTATTTATAAGTGGCGCAGAACTCATTTTGATACTTTTTGTGGCGGTAATGATATTTGGCACCGATAAAGTGCCTGAAATCGCTCGAGGATTAGGAAAAACCATGCGTCAAATCAAAGATGCTACTAACGACATTAAACACGAGGTGCAAAAAAGTGCCGAAAAGAATGGTATTGATACTAATGTAGCTTCGGACATTACCAAACAAATCGAAGAGGTAAAAGATGATTTTGATAACTTAACCGGCCCTATAAAAAGAAGTTTGTAATGCTGGAACGCATACTTAATTTAGATACTCGGGTATTTATTTATTTAAACAGTTTAGGTTCTGAAACCTTTGATGTTTATTGGGCTTTTTTAACTTCTCAAATCAATTGGATTCCTTTTTTTTTATTGATTTTATATTTAGTGGTTAAAAATAACCATTGGAAAGCCGTTTTGTTGATTGTACTTTTTATAGGATTAACCGTTTTGATTACCAACGAAACTACTGATTTTTTTAAAGAAAGTTTTGAACGTTTAAGACCCAATAACGAACCTTTGTTAGAAGGGAAAATCCGCGCTTTAAAAGACCCTCAATCTTTTAGTTTTATTTCGGGTCATGCCTCTAATTCCATTGCTGTAATTACTTTTATTTATCTACTTTTTAGAAACAAGTACCGTTGGGTGTGTTTGTTCTTTATTTGGCCTTTAATCTTTGGTTATAGCCGTATTTATTTGGGCGTGCATTATCCAACAGATATTTTAGCGGGCTATGTTTGGGGAAACTTAATGGGGATTTTTGTTTTTCGTTTGTATAGGTTGGTTACTAAAAGTTATCCAATATTTGGGCAATCATAAAGAACCTATAAACCAAACACCTAATACCCTACACCTGCTTTTACAAAACCCTCGTAACTGTTAAACCATCTCGAATCGGTAATAAAACCGTTTCAACCCTTGGGTCTTCGTTTATTTTTTGATTGTACGCCAGTAAAGCCTGAGTGCTTTTGTCGTTGGCTTTTACGGGTTCTACCACTTTGCCACTCCACAGCACATTGTCGGATAATATAATGCCGCCTTTATTCATTTTGGGTAAAATCAAATCAAAGTAGGTAGTGTAACTTTCTTTGTCGGCATCGATAAATACTAAATCAAACGTTTCGGTTAGGGTAGGAATGATTTCTCGAGCATTACCGTAGTACGGTTTGATTTGATTTTTGTATGGGGAAAGGTTAAAATATTTTTGTTGGATGATAGACAATTCATCATTCAGTTCAATGGTGTGTAATTGTCCGTTTGGAGTTAAACCTTCAGCCAAACACAGGGCAGCATAACCGGTATAAGTGCCGATTTCTAAAATTTGATTCGGGCGAATGATTTTAGATAACATACTTAAAACCCTGCCTTGAAAATGTCCACTCAACATGCGGGGTTGCATGATTTTTAAATGCGTTTCACGATTCAGAGCAGCCAATAATTCGGGTTCAGCTTGTGAATGCTGAGCAATATAATTTTCTAAATCGTCGGATAAAAAATGCATTTTTGAATGGTGAATTATGAATGGTGAATTATGAATTTTTTAAATTTTAACTAAAAAAAGCTAACGGCTAATGCGTAAGCATTGAAACAGTGATTTTATCTTTCTCCAGTTGATTTTTTAATTCAGCTATAGAATCGAACTTTTGTTCATCTCGGATTCTTTCTGTCAAATGAACGCTAATGGTTTGACCGTATAAATCTTGATTGAAATTTAAAAAATGAACTTCAATGGATTGCTCGTTTCCGTTTACGGTAGGGTTGGTGCCAATGTTCATCATGCCATATACTTTTTGCCCGTTTAAAAAAACATATACCGCATACACACCGTTTTGCGGGATGAGTTTGTAAGGCTCCTCAATCGCAATGTTTGCAGTGGGAAAATCAATGGTTCTTCCTAATCCTTTACCATGAGTCACTTTGCCAGTTAACAAATAATCATACCCTAAATACTGATTCGCCAAAGTGATTTGTCCTTCGCTTAATGCTTTTCGGGTTTTGGTAGAACTTACCGAAACATCTTTAATTTCTTGAGCAGAGATTTGTTCTACATCAAAGTGAAATTGATTGCCAAAACGAATCAAATCATAAATATCGGCCGAACGATTTACACCAAAACGGTGGTCGTGTCCAATAATTATCTTTTGAATGTGTAAAGTATCTACCAAAATGTTTCTGACGAATTCCAAAGCGGTTAATTGAGCAAAATCTTTGTCGAAGGGTTGTATGATTAAGTTTTCTAATCCTGCCTTTTCTAATAAATAGGATTTTTCAGTAATGGTATTTAATAATTTGATTTCCGATTGGTTGTTGAGTACCATTCGTGGATGCGGAAAAAAGGTCATCAGAACACTTTCGTATTCGCCATTGTGCTCGGTTAGTTTTTTGATGATGGATTGATGCCCAATATGCACACCGTCAAAAGTCCCAATAGTAATAATGGTTTTTTTGTTGGAATGAAATTCTTTATAAGATTGGAATACTTTCAAAGGATACGGTTTGTGGTATTTAAATGGGTTGCCAAATTTAGGTAAATAATGTTTAACTGTAAATTTGTTTAATCGGATTTTAAGTCATTAGCAAATAGTCGTTAGGCAACAACTGTTTTTATATTTTGAGATTACTTTTAACTTACTAACCTCAAAACATTTTAACGAAAACCTATTCCCAAATTGCCTCATTTTCAAATTTTACTTTAACAATTTTTTAATACATTTGGTTTAAACACAAAAATCACCATACATGACATAACACCAACTAAAAAATATTAAAATATAGCGTTTCGCTTAAAATTTTCCTGTATCCAAAATCGACCAAATTTAAACCACAGGGAAAGTAAGAGTGGAAACGCCTGCGATAAACGCGGGCGTTCCTTTTTGCTTTGTGGTTGGGTTCTTGGTCGAGCCTTGGATACGAGTAAAAATGGAATTAGCCCGCGTCCTCTTTTTATTTATATCGTAGTTTAAAAATCCAACGACATATTTTGACTTAGGCACAGGTTAATTTTGAATGAAAAGAAAAGATTAACAACTAAATCAAATACTATGAATTATTGGCTACACAGAATTTCACATTTAGCAGAAGTTTCTTATCCATTGTTGGAAAAAGGATATTTATCTATCGGGTACGTAGATTACGCAAATCCTGAAATTGTTGATAAAGTAATACAAAACGACAAATATTATTTTGATAATGAATTTCAAAGAATTTATGGAGCTTTACCAAGAAATAGATATTCATTATGGAATTTTTTATCTTTTAAAAAGGGCGATATTGTAATTGTTCCAAGCTGGGGAACATTTTATGTTTGTGAAATTACAGATGAGAAACCCGCGTTAATGTCAGCAGCCTACACCTCTGATTTAAAAACATGGAATAATAAAACTATACAGCTTAACGGTGATTTATTTATAGACGAAAATGGTAAAACTTATGACTTAGGTTTTACAAGAAAAATAAAAATATTACACAGAAGTATTTCCAGAGAAAAATTTGCCGATGCTGCTTTAACTGCCCGCATGAAAATGAGGCAAACAAATGCATGTATTAATGATTTAAAACAAAGTGTTGAAAATAGCATACAAAATTATCAGCAAAACAAACCCATTCACTTGCACAGCATATTGCAAGAACACACTTGTAATCTAATTTTAGAAACCCTAAAAAAAGAATTAAACCCCGATAAGTTTGAAAAAACAATCAAAATTTATTTTGAAACCATTGGAGCAAATAGTGTAAAAATACCGTCAAAAAATGAGCGTGAAAAAGAAGGAGACGCCGATATTGTTGCCAATTTCGAAAATTTAAAACTTATTATTTACGTACAAGCTAAATTTCAATCAGGAACAATTGGAGATTGGGCTACACAACAAATTTCTGATTATAAAGAAAATAAAGACCGATTAGATGATGGTTACTCTAGAATGGCATGGGTAATAACAACTGCCAATAATTTTAATGAAGAAGCCCAAAACAAAGCAAAAGAAGAAAATATCCAATTAATCAACGGTATAGAATTTTCTAAAATGCTATTAAACGCTGGGATTTTAAATTATACTAATCTTTAAATTTATTAATCATGAAAAAAAACATACAAACTATATTAATTACATTACTTTTTTCAGGAAGTATTTTTGGACAGGAAACAACTATTGAATGGAGTAAAGCTTTAGGCGAGATAGATTTTACTACTTTAATTGAAACTTCAGATAATCATTTTTTGATAACTTCAATGACTCCAACAGGACATGTTATGAAAATTGGCAAAGATGGAATAATTAAGTGGAAAACCAATACAGGAGATAAGACACAACCACTTTTTATTAAGCAATTAAATGATGGAAGTTTTTTAATTGTGGGGTATACAGATTCTGGATTAGTTCCGAGAATTCATAAACAAAAAAATTGTATTGGTATTAATTGTTATTCAGGAGATATATGGGTAGCAAAATTAGATATTAACGGTAAGTTAGAATGGCAAAATGCTTATGGAGGTTCTGGAATTGATTTCGCAAGTATTGGTTATCAAACTAAAGATGGTGGTTATGTTATATTTGGAACCGTTGGTTCTAACGATGGAGACATAACTAATAGCTATAACTCTACACGATATACATATAGAGACATTTGGATTTTAAAATTATCCAACAAAGGAGAAATTGAATGGCAAAAAATATTCGGTGGTAACAGCGATGAAGCAACTTGGGCTCCAAGTGTTCAAAATGCAGATGGTACTTTTACCATAAACGCTTACTCAACCTCAGTAGATGGAGATTTTTTAGGAGAAATAGATGGTCAAAAAACTTTCGAATTAACTTTTAATGAAAAAGGAGAAATTGTAAATAAAAAACTTTCGGATTGGAAAAAGTTATCTACACCAAAAACATTAACTAATGATGGCAATTATGTTGTGACAGGAGAATTAAAAGGTGACTTAGTAGTTGAAAAAATCACACCCCAAGGTGAAGTTTTGTGGCAAAAAATATTTGGCGAAACTACTTCCTCAGAATATGGACAATTTATATTACAGGATAATGAAAAAAATTATATAGTAGCAGGATACAATAAAGAAGATTTTTGGATTTTAAAACTAGACGAGACAGGTAGTTTAATTACTGAAAAAATTATTAAGGGTAATAATTTTGACCGTTTAATTGATTTTTATGCAAATTCAGACAATACTTATACCGCCATATTAAATTCACAATCTACTGATGGAATTTTCATAAAAAACAAAGGAAAGCAGGATATTTTTATTTTAACAATAGATAAAGATGGAGAAGTTATTGGAGTTTCTAATCTAGGGGGGACAGAGAATGACTGGGCAGTTGCAGCAAAAAAGGTTAATGATTCTTGTGTTTTATTTGTTAATACACAGTCACCAGATTATTATATACTAGAAAATGAGTTAGCAAGTGGCTTAATGATGTTTAAACTTTCAGTTAATAACTTATCTGTTAAAGATTTTACAAAATCTAAGATAACATACAACCCCAATCCTGCCACAAACCAATTAACTCTAACCCATACCGAGCCAATTAAAAAAGCTAGTGTTTATAATTATTTAGGGCAATTGGTGTTAACCCAAAACGGAACAGAAAATAATATGCAATTAAACGTAAGTAATTTACCAAATGGTAATTATTTGGTTAAAATAGAAAGTGATACAGAATCACAAACGGTAAAATTTGTAAAGGAATAAACTTAAATTTTAAAAGTTTTTTAAACCACGCCCGAAAAGCGTGGTTTTTTCGTGTTAGCGATTGCAGCAAAGTACCGTGTACTGCGGAAAGCGCGACCTGATTCGCTTTAGCGAAGAAGGGAACACCCAAAACCTTTAAACTTCCTTAACGGATATAATATGAACTGGACAAGCTTTGGCTGCGGCTTCGCAATTTTCGGTAATGGTGTGGTCATGTGATTTTAGGGTATGAAAACCCTTGTTGTCTTGCGATTTTATCAAAACCGTTTTTCCGTCTTTTTTAGACATTTGAAATTGCTTAGGCGCTAATTCTACGCAGTAATTACAGCCGATGCATTTGTTGCGTTGCAAGGTAACGATTACCATAATTTAGGCTTCCACTATTTTATACATTTTATCGGATAATCGAATTCTAAAAGGAACTTTTAAGGTACAACTATCTCCTTTGGTCGCTTTTTCAGAAGCAATATCATTTACAAACATATCTTCTAAAATCAATTCTTGCGCGCCAGTACTCGGGCCAGTAATTAAAACTTTGTCGCCTTTTTTAATGTCGTAAGCTTCAATTTTAAATTCTGCAATACTTGATTTTGGAAAGTAATGCATGCCTTTGCCTACATATACTTTTTTCTGGGTAGCGCTGGAACCTGAAATATCACTCCATTCACCTAGTTTTTGCCCCAAGTAATAGCCACTCCAAAAACCACGGTTGTACACGGTGCTTAAATCTTCCATCCAGCCGTTAATTTTTTCTTTCGTGAATGTTCCTGCATAATAAGCGTCAATGGCTTCGCGATAGGTTTTGGTTACGGTAGCCACATATTCAGGAGCACGTCCACGTCCTTCTAATTTTAAAACTTGCACCCCTGCATCAATGACTTGATCTAAAAAGTCTAAGGTGCATAAATCTTTAGGCGACATCATGTATTCGTTATCGATTTCGATTTCAAATCCAGTTTCTTGATCAATTACCGTGTATTTTTTACGACAATTTTGCTTACAAGCTCCACGGTTTGCCGATGAATTGTAAGAGTGTAAACTTAAATAACATTTCCCAGAAACCGCCATACACAAGGCACCATGTCCGAAAATTTCAATTTCTACCAAACGCCCCGAAGGTCCTTTGACTTGTTCTTTTTCAATTTGTTCAGTAATCATTTTTACCTGACGCAAACTCAATTCTCTGCTCAAAACCATAGTGTCGGCAAATAAGCTGTAAAACTTTACAGTTTCAATATTGGTTACGTTTAATTGAGTAGATATGTGCACTTCAATACCTAAACTTCTGGCCGATGCAATTACGGCTTGGTCAGAAGCGATTACAGCGGTGATTCCTGCTTCTTGGGCTTTAGTTAATAAGGTTTTAACTACCGATAAATCGTGGTCGTAAATAATGGTATTTAAAGTCAAATAGGTACGTATGTTTTTAGTGCCACAACGTTTGGCGATTTCGGGTAAATCGTCCATGGTAAAATTGATGGAAGCACGCGCACGCATATTTAATTGCTCTACGCCAAAATATACTGAATCCGCTCCGTTGTCAATGGCAGCTTGTAATGATTCAAAGTTTCCAGCCGGAGCCATAAGTTCTATTTTTCCTGATGGTGTCATGAAAATATATTTTATTTATTTGGTTTGAATTTTAAAGCTTCAGACCTTCCTTTTTTGAAAATTTTATTGCTGTTTTTGGTGTTTCTGCGCAATTCTTTTTGTGTTTCTTCAGGTAAATGAATGATTTCTACACAGGCATCGGAACAACATCCTTCCATTTTTTGTACGCATTCCTCGCATTGTAAAAACAACAAATGACAGGCTTCGTTGATGCAATTGGTGTGCGTATCGCAAGGTTTGCCACATTGGTGGCATTGTGCGATAACATCTTCGGTAATGCGTTCGCCCAAACGGTGGTCAAACACAAAGTTTTTCCCAATGAATTTACTTTCTAGCCCTTGCTCTTTGACTTGTCGGGTGTATTCAATAATACCGCCTTCTAACTGAAACACTTTTTGAAACCCTTTGTGTTTAAAATAAGCACTGGCTTTTTCGCATCGGATACCGCCCGTGCAGTACATTAATACATTTTTGTCTTCTTTGTGCGGGGCCAGTTGTTCTTCTATAATCGGCAAGGAATCTCTAAAAGTGTCGACATCGGGTGTAATGGCATTTTTAAAATGACCGATTTCACTTTCGTAATGATTACGCATATCCACTACAATGGTGTTCGGGTCTTCTAATAATTCATTGAATGATTTTGCATTTAAGTGTACCCCTTTATTGGTTACGTCAAAAGTTTCATCATTCAAACCATCAGCCACAATTTTATCCCGAACTTTTATGGTTAATTTTAAGAATGATTTATCGAATTGTTCTACCGCAATGTTTAATCGAATGCCATTTAAAAAAGAAATACTATCTAAATGAGCTTTAAATTCATGAAAACGGTCGGCAGGTAACGATAATTGTGCATTAATGCCTTCGGTGGCTACATAAATTCTGCCTAAAACCTCTAGGGGGTTCCAGGCTAAAAACAACGAATCTCTGAATTCTTTCGGATGAGGTAAATGCGCATAAGCGTAAAACGATAAAGTCAAACGGGTTTTCCCCGCTTCATCAATCAGTTTGGCTCGCTCTTCTGCGCTTAAGGTATTGTACAGTTGCATGCTATAACAATATTAAGGTTAGAAAATTTTGGGCAAAGATAACAGATTATGATTTGAAATTCGTGATTTGAAATAGATTCAATTAAATACTATATTTTCAATTCGTTTAATTTAAAAAAATAAAGCAGTTAATTTAAATCATTCGAAGGTTTTAAACCTTTAATAAATAACTTTTACCGTTTCTTTTTCTCCGTTTTTATAAGTAACTGAAAGTATCAACAAACTATTCGTAGGATTAATGGTACTTATAGAATGTTTACTGCTATTTATAAGATCTGAACTGTATAAAACGCTTCCTAGCTGATTAAAAACTGTAATATTTGAAAAGTCTGATTCTGAAGATTCTAAATTTATTTGATGATTCTGAACATACACCGCTGTTTTTGTTACTGTTGGAATTTCTTCAATAGAAAGATTTTTATTTTGATAATTAATCACAAATCGATCATCAAAGGTTCCAATTTCTGATTCAAATTCGTAATGTCCTAATTTTAAGTTGTGAATATTGCCTGTGTATTTATCTTCCAAATAAACATTTACTTTTTCAAAGGCACCTTCAAATTTTTCTATTTGTATTTTGTTTTTGGCTTTAGAGGAGACTTTAAATCCAAGAGTGATTTCATCTCCGTAGTGAAAAGGAAGTCCTTTACCTTGTATAGCTAATTTTATAGGTTCTGCAGCATTCTTGTATATGGAATAGAAAGTAAATACATTATTTCCTGAGGCTGTTTTAGAATCATATCCTCTGTCAATTCTGTCGGTAGCATTGGCTACATAACCTAATAATATTTGTTTAGTATACCCTTCTTCGTTGGACATGTTTAACCACAATCTGTTTTTAGGTATTGCGTTAGATTTTTTAGCAGTCTTGAAAAACTGAGAATTATTACCCGCGGCTCGGTGTGCGTTTTTAAACGTAACCGTACCGCCAGAAAGAGCTTCTACAAAAAATCCTTGTCCGGCAGCAATATATTTATCAGGAGCCATAATACCTCCCACCAAATTCCAAATGGCATAATCAGCAGTTGAAAACGTTCCTCTATCATTTGCATAATCACTAACTCTTGTGCTGTGAGTCCATAAATAAACCTCTCCACTAATACCTGCATTATCTGGATCAGTTAAAAAAAGTTCTGCATCCAAAGCACTAGGGTAAGGATTCCCTAATAAATTCCAACTTTCAGTAGTTCCCATAGCGACACCCACAGATATATCTCCGTTGTTTGGACTTCCTGTAAAACTTACTGGGGTTGAAACAGCATTATTTTTATCCGTATTATCTGTTCTAACAATAGTACCTACCCCAGAAGTGCTACTTCCTCCAGCAGCCCATGACTGAGTTGTTGCGTTAAAGGTATATCTTTTAGATCCTGTTATACTACCAAGACTAAATCCTGAAACAGGCGAAGCCCAATAAGTGTAATCAAACTTATACATCGGTTGCGAATCTCTTTTGTAAGTGATAGACCCTGAATCTAATCCATTATCGTTAACCTGAACTAAAGAAGCATTATTTTCAAAAGTCAACGTTCCTCCAGAAACCACCAATTCATCTTCTAAATCTAAAGTGTGTCCTGAATTAATAACGATATCCCCTGCAGTTACGTTACATCCGCAACCATCTATATCTCCAGTTGAACTGAAATCCTCATCAAAATAAACATATTTACTACCATCTGGCGCTCCGTTAGTCCAAACACCACCACTCCATCGGGTGTCATCTATATCATATTCCAATATAATTTCTCCTCGGGCACCGGTTCCTCCTGTGCGGGCGCCACCATTACTTCCCATGGCACCACCTCCGCCCCCACCAGCAGCTATTCCTGTATTTCCATTTCCAACAGTACTCCTTAAAGCTCCTCCAAAACCACCAGAGCCTCCGCCTTGTCCACCTGCTCCAGAAGTTTTTGCGGCTGTACTAACATTCCCACCTGTGGTTCCTGTTACCCCACTAGCACCACCACTAGAATCTGTAGCCGTTCCACCGCCGCCACCGCCAGAGCCATTGCCTGCGTCTGCCGTTCCTCCTGCTCCGCCATTGGCAGTCAAAGTAATTCCATTATAACTTAAAGTTGTTGTTTTTCCAGTAGTTCCATTTGCTCCAGAGGTTCCCGACGTAGTTCCACCAACAGTATAAGTAAAGTTCCCACCTCCAGAGGTATCAAAAACTTTTTCAATATAACCGCCACCGCCGCCACCGCCGCCATATTTATTATTAGAAGAAGTAGTACCACCACCAGAACCACCACCACCCCAAACTTTAGCCGTAACGGTATTTACCCCACAAGGTACTTTCCAAGTTTGAGCGGTACCCGTTGTAAAAGTTTGACTTGGATTTCCCGGGATGATATAAGTAAATTTTACACGACCATTAGCCCCTGTACCTCCGGTTTTGTTAGATCCTTGTTTCCAAGCACCACCGCCACCGCCACCAGGAGCTGTACCTGGTTGACCGTTATTAGCACTTGTTTGAGCCCCTTGACCCCCATCACCACCTGCACCGCCGGCACCACCATCACCCGCTACTGCACCACCATCTGTTCCTGCAGAACCATCAATAACGGTTCCGCCTGAACCGCTACCTCCAGCGCCTCCAGTACCTGGATTACCTGCCATACCTCTTGTACCACCATTTGCTGTTAAAGTAATCCCACTATAAGAAACTGTTGAAGGATTACCATTGGTACCGTTAGACGAGTTACCTGTAACTGATGCTCCTACGGTATAAGTAAATGAACCACCACCACTTGTATCAAATGTATAGGTTACGTAACCGCCGCCGCCGCCGCCACCGCCTTTAAAACCATTGGTTCCTGAACCGCCACCTGAAGCACCGCCACCCCAAACCTCAACCACCACTTGAGTAGCACCTGTAGGTACATTCCAAGTAGCGCCTGTGCCTGAATCAAAACTTACGGATTGGGCAAAAGAATATTGGTAACCAAATAAAAGTAGGGATGTTATAATCTGTAAGGAAAAGTAAAACGAGTAGTTTTTCCTCATGAGTTTAGTTTAATAAGAGTTGTTGAATACAAAATTAAACATTATTCAATACAATGTCAATAAATAGAACCCAAAGTTACTCGTTATCAACTTCTTAAAACACAATTTAACTATTGTTTATCCTTATGTGTGAATAATTTTTTTCTTGAAATAAAAATTATTTTAGTTTTGCGCCTTTCTTAAAAATATGGCCCAACCGATTTTTAGAAAAATAATCCTTGCTTTTTGTTTGGGATTTTTTTCTGTGATATACCCTCAAGAAACTGGCAACTTAACTGGTAAAGTAGTTGACAGTCAAAGTTTTAAAACCATCAATGGTGTAGTTGTATCTATACAAAATACTTCATTTACGCAACTGACCAATCCTTCGGGAGTCTTTGATTTTACTATGGTTCCCATAGGAAATCACTTAATAAAAATAGAACATACAGGGTATCAATCTCAGTTAATTTCTGTTGTAATTGAATCCCACAAAACGACTGATTTAGGCATAGTTTTTTTAATAGAATCTTTAGAAAACCAGATAAATCCCCACTTAGTTTCTTTATCTGAAGACGATTTGAATGAAGAAGGCGCGCAAAATCAGCCGATAATCTTCTTAAATTCCAATCGAGATGCTTTTCAAAAGGCTGCCGCATTTAATTTTAGTCCTTTTAGATTTAGATGGCGGGGATTAGATAACGCTTACGCTCCTGTTCTATTAAACGGACTAGACATGAATTCCTTTAAGGATGGAAGACCTCAGTGGAATCAATGGGGCGGGCTGAATGACATCATTCGAAACCCAGTCATTAGCAACGGAAGTCAGGCCAATGAATTTACTTTTGGAAACATCGGCGGGGTACAGCATTTTAATTTAAGGCCAAGTGCTTTTAAATCTGGAACTCGAGTATCCATGGCTACTTCTAATACTCATTTTAACCATCGACTGATGGTTACTCACGCCTCGGGTATTTCTAAAAAAGGTTGGTCTTATGTGATTTCCGCTTCTAAAAGATGGGCGGATGAAGCTTATTTTGAAGGCACTTTTTTTGATGCTCAAGCACTTTTTTTAGGAATAGAGAAAAAATTAAACCCTCAACATCGCTTATACTTAACAGCTATTGGTTCTATGGTTAATCGAGGATTAAATTCTTCGAATACACAAGAGGTTACCAACTTGGCAGGAATCAATTACAATAGTTTTTGGGGATTCCAGAACGGAAAAAAAAGAAACTCTAGGACACGAAATCAAGAAGAACCTCTATTCATTTTATCGCATGAATGGGAAATAGATGAAAAAACCAAATTACAATCCAACCTTTCATATCAATGGGGTTCATTAAGCATCAGCAGATTAGATTTTAATAAAGTCAACAATCCCGACCCTAGTTATTATAAAAACTTACCCAGCCACTATTTAAATGTTTTTGATGCTGAAAATCAATTTACACCTGATTACAATAAAGCAGCACAAGCAAGGGAGTATTTTAGTTTGAATTCGCAGATTAATTGGACAGATTTATATGCTGCCAATCTAAGACACAACCACCAAGGCGAAAGTGTTTATGCTTTAGTTGCAGACCAGAATTACAATCAACATTGGCGAGCGAGTTCATTATTTACCAAACAAATCCATTCAAACATACAATGGCAATCGGGTATTCAATTTAAAAAACTAAAAACCGAAAATTTTAGACGTTTAATAGACTTATTAGGCGGAACCTATTACTCAGATACCGATGCCTTTTTATATGGGAATCAAGCACAACCGAATCTATTGACTCCAAACCGAAGAGCCGTTGAAGAAAATCGAATCCGATACAACTACAATACTGATGCACTAAGCGCCGAAATTCACAATCAAATACAATTACAACTGAATCGTTGGGAATTATACTTGACTCAAGTATTTAATTACACCCAATACCAACGCGAAGGATTGTATCAAAACGGATTGTATCCTAATGAATCCCTAGGAAAAAGTCCAACCATTTCTTTTGAAAACATCGGCGGAAAAATGGGTGTATTATACAAATACAATGGGTTTCATTTTTTTGAAATGAATGGACAGGCCTTAGGTAAAGCGCCGTATTTACAAAACACGTTTAGCAATGCCCGATTGAACAACCGAATCGTAAATGATTTAAAAAGCGAATGGATTGTGGGCGGAGACGCTTCTTATTACTATCGATCTTCGGAATTAAAAACCCGATTAACGGGGTACTTTTCATCTATAAAAAACAGCACCAACATTGCTTATTACTATACCGAAGGATTGGGCGTTTTTAATCAATATCAAAATACCGAAGGAGTATATCCGAACGCTTTTGTGTCGGAAATTACTACAGGAATGAACAAAACCAATCTGGGTATTGAAATCAGTTTAGATTATAAAATAAGCCCCGTTTTACAAGCCAATGCAGCTTGCAATTTAGGGCAATATACTTATTCCAATAATCCTTGGCTGTACGTTAACATTGACAATCTACAAACCGAAATAGATTTAGGAAAATCTTACCTTAAAAATTATAAACAAGGCGGCATGCCTCAACACGCTTATTCCGTAGGATTATCTTACAGAAACCCAAACTATTGGTGGAGTGCGATTAATTTTAATTACTTAACACACAATTATTTAAATATCAATCCACTACTTAGAACGGATAATTTTTTTATGAATCCAGAGGATATTTCAGGCTTTCCTTTTCTGGAAGCTTCTGAAAATCAAGCCCGAAACCTACTCAAACAAGAACGGTTAAGCAATGTATTTACCATTAACTTGATTGGAGGAAAAACCTGGAAAATTAAAGAGCAAACCTTAGGTGTGTTTGTTGCGTTTAACAACTTATTAAATCATCAATATAAAATTGGCGGATATGAACAAGCCAGAAACGCCAATTACCGAGAACTTTTAAATGACCAAGCTTCGGGAACACGCACTTTTGGACCTAAATATTTTTACAGTTTTGGCAGAACCTTTTTTATCAATTTTTATATCCAACTATAAAATGAAAAAATTCATCTTATTATTATTTATTATCTTACTAATATTCCCTACTGCTTGTGTAAATGAGCAAGATTTTTCTACCCCAAACTTAAGTTGTAACGAACCCGCAATAACAGCAAATAAGTCCGTTGAAATGATTAAAGAAAAAGCAACTGCTTTACCTGCTTTGTACGAAGGAGACGACGTGATTGAAGGTTATGTAACCTCTAGCGATAAAGGGGGTAATTTTTATAAAACCATTTCTTTTCAGACCGATACCAAAATTGGATTTAGTGTTCCTGTAGACGACACCAACTTGTATGTGAATTTTGAACCCGGCAGAAAAGTGTACCTCAAACTCAAAAACAATTATTTTGATTTGAATTACAACAGTTTAAGAATTGGTTCTTTGTATGTTTACCCAGGTTCCAGAACCGCAACCATAGGACGTTTATCGATTTTTGAATACAAAAAAATCTTATTGCGTTCTTGCCAAGTCGTTTCTGAAGAATTTTTAGTTCAAAAATTAACCATAGAAAACATTAACGATAGCCATTTAAACACCTTAGTGGAATTTAATCAGGTTCAATTTACGCAGGACGCCCTAGGTAATCATTTGTACGAAATCACTAAAGATACCGGTGGGGCAACCAATCATTTGATTACGGATGCATCGGGTAAAAAATTAATTGTACGCACCAGTAGTTTTGCTTCTTTTAAAGAAGAATTAGTTCCAGAAAACAGCGGAACCATTAAAGGAATTTTAACTAAATATGGTAATGATTATCAGTTAATGCCCAGATATTTTTCGGATATTCAATTAACGGAGCCTAGGTTTTAGGTTTTTTTGTTTGGGCGTTCCCCGCCTAGGCGGGTCATGCCGTCGCCAGTCGTTTTTTTTATTCCATTGCATTCCATAAAAAAGAACTCCAACAATGGCTCCGTCATTAACGCAGGGTTTCGTTTATTAAAAGGAATTTTTAGTTTTTTGTAAATCTAAATTCAATACTTTTGTGTTAATACCTAAAAATCATCAATATGACAGATGCACAAATTTTCTATCGATTACATGATTTAAAACCTTCTTTAAAAAGTGAGGTTTACGATTTTATTGAGTTTTTGTTACAAAAACAAAAGAAAAACAAGGAAACTAAAAAACCTCAATTTGGATGCGCTAAAAATAAATTTGTAATATCAAAAGACTTTGATGCGCCTTTAGATGATTTTAAAGATTATATGTAATGAATTTACTTTTAGATACACATGCTTTAATATGGTTTTTAAATGGTGACGATTCCATATCTTCTAAAGCCATTGAATCAATAGAAAATGTTAAGCTAAAAAAATTTGTTAGTGTAGCTTCTGTTTGGGAAGTTTCGATTAAGTTAGGTCTAGGAAAGTTAAGTTTTGAAGGAGGAACCAAATTTTTGGTTGATTTGATTGAACAAAATGATTTTCATATTTTACCTCTAACAACAGGCCATACAATAGTTTACGAAAAACTACCATTTGTTCACCGAGACCCTTTCGATAGGATTTTAATCGCTCAAGCCATATCAGATAAATTAGTTATCGTTACGAAAGATCAAAATATTCCTCTCTACAAAGTAAAAACTATTTGGTGATTGGTTTAATTAACCGTTGTTTTTAGAAGCAAGATAAAAGAGTAAAGACATTTTCAAACTTAAAACAAAAAATCGTTAATATATATAAAGAGGATGATTGGATAAAAAATTAATTCTTTTAATAATGAGATTCGTAAAAACACGCCCTAAAAAGCGTGTTTTTTAGTGTTAGCGATTGAAGCAAAGTACCGTGTACTGCAGAAAGCGCGACCTAATTCGCTTTAGCGAAGAAGGGAACACCCAAATCAAACCGCCTCAAACAACTTCCCTGGCAAAGGTTTTATCAGTCCTTTTAATTCCATGGTAAGCAACATAGACGACAATTTATAAATCGGGATTTCGCATTCCAAACTAATCATATCCATTAAAGTTTTACCTTGTTGATTTAAATAATCATACACTTTTTGTTCGGTCGGTTCTAAATCCACAAATAATTGTTTTTGAACAGGTTTGCTGAGCGCAGATTTAGCATCCCAATTTAGCATATATACCAAATCCGCTACATCGGTAAGTAAGTGTGCTTTATTGGTTTTGATAAGTTTGTTACATCCTTGACTATGTACATCCGTAGACCTTCCTGGTACCGCAAAAACTTCTCGGGAATAATCATTGGCTAAATGAGCCGTAATCATAGAGCCTCCTTTTTCGGCGGATTCTACCACAATCGTTGCTTCGGAAATACCCGCCACTATGCGATTTCTTTTTACAAAATTTTCGGGAGCAGGAATTACGGTACTCCAAAAATCCGTGATAAATCCTCCATTTTCTAGCATTTTGGGCGCATATTTTTTATTGGATTTAGGAAAGATGTCGTACAGTCCATGTGCCAAAACCCCAACGGTTTGTAATTGATGATGAATCGCCGCTGCATGAGCGGTAATATCTACCCCAAAAGCAAATCCACTCACAATAATCGGATTAAAGGGCAATAAATCTTGAACTAATTTCTGACAAAATTCTACCCCATAATTGGTAATATTTCGGGTGCCTACAATACTAATCACCTTTTGATTTTGCCATTGAATATCGCCTTGTGTAAAAAGCAAAACAGGTCCATCGTAGCAATGTTTTAAGCGTTCTGGATAATTTTCTTCTTTAAAAGAAACCGCCTGAATGTTGTTTTTAAGAATAAACTCTAGTTCTTGTTCCGCCTTTTGGGCATCTATTTTATTTTTAATTGCCCAAGCCGTTGATTTTCCGATACCTTCTATGGATTCTAGTGTGATTTCAGATTCTTGAAGTACTTGCTGGGCAGAACCACACGTTTGTATGAGTTTTTTAAGAGTGACATCTCCGATTCCGTGGATGGATTGTAGTTTTAACAGGGCAATTAATTCTTCGTTTTTCATTTTAATGGGTTGATATTTAATGGGTTCTGACCTATTCAAAAACTTGTTAATAAAAAGGTGCTTTTACACCCTGTTTACCAAAGCAAACTTTATAAATTTGCTTACATGAGAATAGAATTTTACGTATCACAATTATTATATCGCTACCAGTGTGTTATCATCCCTGGTTTCGGGGCTTTTATTTCCGAAACTAAGTCTGCTAGATTGGTAGAGGCCGTGAATACTTTCTATCCTCCTGCAAAATCGCTTTCCTTTAATTCGCATTTAAAAATCAATGATGGCTTATTGGCCAACGCAGTTTCTTTATTTGAAAAAGTGTCTTTTGAACAGGCGTCAAAAATAATAGAAAAAGCGATTATTGAATGGCAAAAAGAATTAGATGCTACAGGAAGGCTTTCTTTAGAAGATATTGGTTATTTTCTTAAAAACAGCGAAGGGAATTTGGTTTTTGAACCTTATTTATATACCAACTATTTAACGGATTCTTTTGGATTAACTCCGTTTGTTTCTTTAAAAGTTAAACGAGAATCTGCTCAATCTATTATTCATTCGATTGTAGTAAACGACCCTATAATTCTTCAAAAAGAGAATAAAAGACGTTTACCAGAATTACCTGAAATTTCCTTTAAACTACCTAAAATTGAATTTGAATTTGACGGTTCTACTTACTTAAAGTATGCCGCAATTTTTGTTTTAGGAATCACCATTACAGGTAGCTTAATAAAGATGTATAATAATAATATGTCTCATAGAGCTATTTTGATGGAAAGGGCTGTCCAAGAAAAGGTTGAAAACACCATACAACAAGCAACTTTTAATATTAATATTCCACAAGCCCCACTTCCTCTACCTATTAAAGTAGAAAAAGCACCTTATCATGTGGTAGCAAGTGCTTTTAGAGATTTAGAAAATGCCAATGCCGAATTGGCTATTTTACAAATGGCAGGATTTAATTCTAAAGTACTACCGGCTAATGAGCATGGATTATACACGGTGATTTACGCTAGTTTTTCAAACGCCGAAGAAGCCCGAGATTTTTTAGCTCGTGTTAAAAAATCATACAATAAAAATGCTTGGTTGCTTACCAAAGACTTATAAAACACTAAAATCATGACGGCAAAAACCCCTAAAGAATCACTAACCATTTTAACGGATGTAGTGCTTCCGGGAGAAACCAATGTGTTAAATCACATGTTTGGTGGGGAATTACTTGCACGAATGGACAGAGCAGGAAGTATTGCTGCAGGCAGACATGCTCGTTGTGTAGTAGTGACCGCATCTGTGAATCATGTATCTTTTTCTAAACCCATTCCTATCGGAAGTGTAGTAACGGTAGAAGCTAAGGTTTCTAGAGCTTTTAAAAGTTCTATGGAAGTTTTTATAGACGTTTGGATTGAAGATAAAAATTCAGGTGATCGCGTTAAAGCCAATGATGCTACTTATATTTTTGTAGCTGTAGACGATAACGGACACCCCACTGATATTCCAGATATAATTCCAGAAACTCCTTTAGAAATAGAGCGCTACAATGCTGCTTTACGACGCAAACAACTCAGTTTGATTCTAGCGGGTAGGTTACAACCTAAAGACGCCACAGAATTAAAATCTATTTTTGAATAAAATCTATTTAGCTACGCTATACATATAATCCGTAAGGGCTTGCAATTCTTCTTCGGACATGCCTTTGGTTACTTCTAAATTAGCTTTCATAATCGCATATTTAGAAGGGTCTAATATAGGTTCGGATTCTTCTTTCAAAAAAGCAACCATATTGGCATTATTCTTTTTATAAATCGCTACGATTTCTGAAATACTCGGACCTATAATTTTTTCTTCTTTTTGATGACAAGTGGCACAATTGCCTCGTCCGTGAAAAATTTCGGCACCTTTTGCGGCCAAAGGATATGATTTAACCAAAGTATCTTTTTCGAATAATTGTTCCGTTGAGGTATTATCTGTCGATGGAATTGTGGTTTGTTCTTTTTTACAAGAAACTAAAGTAATTGTCAATAATCCAATCCAAAATATATTTTTCATAACCCAAATTTTATTCAAAAGTAATTAAAACAATAGATTTAACTACAACAATTTCACTACATCTTTAGCAAAATAACTGGCAATCATGTCGGCTCCAGCACGCTTAATAGCCGTTACTTGTTCCAACATCACCGCATCGTGATCTAACCAACCTTTTTCGGCAGCGGCTTTTATCATGGCGTATTCGCCCGAAACTTGATATACAGCTACAGGAACCTCAAAACTATTTTTTATTTCCCTTACGATGTCTAAATACGCAATACCAGGCTTTACCATAACTATATCAGCACCTTCTTCAATATCCATTCGGGTTTCGCGAATCGCTTCTGTACGATTATGGTAATCCATTTGATAGGTTTTTTTGTCTTTGGGAATATTCATGGCATCTACTGGTGCGCTATCCAACGCATCTCGGAACGGGCCGTAATGTGCCGAAGCATATTTAGCCGAATAACTCATAATTCCTGTGTTGATAAAACCTGATTGTTCCAAAGCCTCACGAATGGTTAAAATCCTACCGTCCATCATATCACTTGGTGCCACAAAATCGGCTCCTGCCTGAGCATGAGAAACGCTCATTTCAGCTAAAAAAGTAGCGGTTTTATCATTTACAATTTGTCCATTTTCTATAATTCCATCATGTCCAAAAATAGAATAAGGGTCTAAGGCTACATCGGTCATAACCAACATCTCTGGGCAAGCGTCTTTTACTGTTTTTATAGCGCGTTGCATCAATCCATTCGGGTTCAAAGCTTCTTTACCAGCATTATCTTTTAAATTGTCGGGCACTTTCACAAAAAGCAATACCGATTTTAAACCCAAAAGCCATAATCCCTTTATTTCTTTATCCAAATTATCTAAACTCAAACGATAATAATTAGGCATCGAAGGAATTTCTTCTTTCACTCCTTTACCTTCCACCACAAAAAGCGGCACAATAAAATCATTGGGAGATAATATAGTTTCACGAACTAAACTTCGAATGGATTCGGTGGTGCGTAAGCGGCGGTTTCTTATTAACATGATTTTTTGTTTTTAATTAATCCAATCCACGGGATTCATTAATACTTTAATTAACTTTTCTTCTTCACTTCCTTTTTCAGGTTGATGGTCGTACACCCATTGCACATGGGGCGGTAAACTCATTAAAATACTTTCAATTCTGCCGTTGGTTTTTAAACCAAACAAAGTGCCTTTGTCGTGTACCAAATTGAATTCTACGTAACGACCGCGACGGATTTCTTGCCACGTCCGTTGTGCGGGCGTGTAGGGTAAGTCTTTTCTTTTTTCTACTATAGGAATATAGGCTTCTAAAAAGCTATTTCCTACTTCGGTAACAAAGTTGTACCAATCTTGCATCGATTGGCTTTCATCGGCTTTTAAATAATCGAAAAATAATCCTCCAATGCCTCGAGCTTCGTTACGGTGAGCATTCCAAAAATAGGCATCGCATTGTTTTTTAAATTTCGGATAAAATGCCAAATCATGTTTGTCACAAGCGGTTTTACAAGTTTGATGAAAATGTTTAGCATCTTCTTCAAACAAATAATAGGGTGTTAAATCTTGCCCACCACCAAACCACGAATTAATTACGTTTCCATGGTCATCATACATTTCAAAATAACGCCAATTAGCGTGTACTGTGGGAACCATCGGATTTTTAGGATGAATCACCAAACTCAATCCGCAGGCAAAAAAATCGGCTTCGCCAACATTAAAAAGCTTTTGCATGGAATCGGGTAATTTGCCGTGTACCGCCGATATGTTTACACCACCTTTTTCAAAGACCTTTCCATTTTCAATCACTCGGGTACGTCCGCCACCACCTTCTAGTCTTTCCCAAATATCTTCACGGAATTTGGCTACGCTATCAACTTCTTCTAATCCTTTACAGATTTGATTTTGGAGGTTTTGTATGTAGGTGTAGAATTTGTTTTTCATGTTGTTTAGTATTCTTTCACCGCCTCCACAAAAGCCTTAGCATGATCCACAGGAATATTCGGTAAAATGCCGTGACCTAAATTAACAATGTAATTATCCTTGCCAAATTCATCTATCATTTGATGCACCATTTTTTTAATAGTTGGGATTGGCGATAATAATCTTGATGGGTCAAAATTCCCTTGTAAAGTGATGTTTCCACCGGTTAAATAACGTGCATTTCTTGGAGAACAAGTCCAGTCTACACCCAATGCCGAAGCCTTACTTTTCGCCATATCGTTTAAGGCAAACCAACAGCCTTTTCCGAAAACAATAACTTTAGTATCCTCCGCTAAAGCTTCTACAATTTGGTTGATGTATTGCCAAGAAAATTCTTGATAATCCACAGGCGAAAGCATTCCTCCCCATGAATCAAAAATTTGAATAGCGTTGCAACCAGCTTTTACTTTTTCTTTTAAATATAAAATAGTGGTATCGGTAATTTTTTGCAACAACGTATGCGCCGCTACTGGATTGGAAAAACAAAATCCTTTGGCGGTATCAAAACTTTTAGAACCTTTACCCTCAACAGCATAACAAAAAATCGTCCAAGGTGAACCCGCAAAACCAATCAATGGCACCTCATCGTTGAGCATTTCTTTGGTCAATTTTACCGCATCCATTACATAACCCAACGTTTCTTGAATATTGGGCACAAATACTTGATTCACTTGTTCCATTGAACGAATCGGATTCGGAATAATCGGACCTAAATTATCTTTCAATTCTACGTGAATACCCATAGCACGGGGCACTACCAAAATATCTGAAAATAAAATCGCAGCATCTGGTTTTACAATTCTGATGGGTTGAACAGTGATTTCTGCAGCCAATTCAGGCGTTTCGCAACGGGTAAAAAAATCGTATTTATCACGTAAGGCTCTAAATTCGGGTAAATATCTTCCGGCCTGACGCATCATCCAAACTGGTGGACGCTCTACTTTTTCATTATTTAACGCACGAAGAAATAAGTCGTTTTTAATCATTGTATTATGGCTTTGGGCTGTCAGCTTTGGGCTGTCAGCAGTTATTAATTTAAGCTTTGAGCTGTCAGCTTTGGGCATTCAGCAAATCAGCTAAGTATTTTTAAATCAAAAATTCACAATTCATCATTCACAATTCATCATTCACAATTCACCATTAAAATAAGTAATTGCTCTTTCAATCACCGATTCAATCGAGGGTTCATTGGCAATTTCTACTTTTTTAAATCCAATTTGTAAAGCGGTTTCTGCGGTGGTTTCTCCGATGCAAAAAGCGACTTGATTTGGATTTGTTTTATTCTTTAAAAAAAAACTTTCTACTCCTGATGGGCTAAAAAATAATATTCCATTGGGCTCGTTTTCAATTTTTACAGGCGTTAATTCAGTTTGATACACTTCATAAGTATTCCAAATCATTTGATGGAAATTAAAATAATTAGGCAGTGTATCCAATCGATTTTGTCCACAAAAAAAGGTGAAACTTTCTTTTTTATATTGATTTTCAATTACTTCCGTTAAATCTTTTGCACCTCTTACGCAATCCAATACTTTAAACCCATGTTTTTCGAGTAAGGATTTGGTTTTGATTCCTACGCACAAAACTGGATTTTCTTTAATCTTAGAAATATGCTGATGATTCAATATACCTTCCACTGCATTTTGGCTGGTAAATATTAAATACGAATACAACTGATTTAAAGTAAATGACTTGGGTTGGGTTTGAATAAAATCACGATGAATTAAGGTAATCGACTGATTTTCAAACAAATTTACTTGAGTTTGATTTAATTTTTTAGTCGATAAAACTGTAACGTTTTTCATTATTCATTACAATAAACCAAAATATCTTTTGTTTTTCCAAAGACCACTAAAATATCTTTTTCTCGCAAAACAGTGGTTCCAAAAGGGACTCCGATAGATTCTTTAATGTTAAATTTTTTACCTAATAAATTGGTTTTATCTCTTTTGCGTATGATAGTAATTACATTCAAATGGTACTTGTCAATCACATCTAATTCATGAATGGTTTTACCGATAAATTCTGGTTTGGCAATGACTTCGGATATGGTATAGTTATCGTCTAATTGATAGTGCGATAAAGAGGTGTTGAAATTGATTTGTTTGGTTAATCGATCGGCAGAATCTTGTTCTGGATGTACTAAATTGGTTACTCCCATCGCTTCTAGTACTGTGTCGTGAATGGCAGACAACGAACGACTGATGATTTTAGCGTTTGATAACTTTTTAATAATTGCAGTGGTTATTATCGCCGCACCCTCGTTTTCACCAATAGCTACCACTACAATATTGGCGTCTTTCATGGGCAAAGCCTCATAAGCCAATTCATTAGTAGAATCTAAACAAATGGCATGCGAAACTTTATCTTTAATTAAGTTAACACGTTCTATTTGTTTGTCCACAGCAATAACCTCGTTTCCTGTTTCTGTAAGATTCAAAGCTAAGGAAAGACCAAAATTTCCTAAACCAAACACAATTATTTTCATAACTAACGTATTAGTTGATTAATATATTTTCTTTTGGATATTCATAAAAACGCTGGTGTTGCATTTGTCTGAACATTCCCATCAATAAAGTCATTAAACCAATTCTGCCTAAAAACATCAAAGCAATTAATACATACTTTGAGTTCTCGGTAAATTTTGGAGTATAATTTAAGCTCAATCCTACGGTACTATAAGCCGAAAAACATTCAAAAACAACCGTCATAATATCGGTTCCTACCGGTTCAAAACTCAAAATAATCACAATGCCAGATCCTATCAAAATCAAAGACATACAAATAATAGCAAAAGCCCTACCCGTGGAATCGCTGGATATTCTTCTTCCAAAAACTTCTATACGGGTTTTACCTTTAGCTATAGACAATATATTTAAAGTGGCTATAGCAAACGTACTGGTTTTAATACCCCCTGCGGTTGAAGCTGGCGATCCCCCTATCCACATTAAAAAGATAATTATTAATAAGCTACTAACGGTCATTTCTGTAAAGTCAACCGTGTTAAAACCAGCCGTTCTTGGGGTAATAGAATTAAAAGCCGCTGTAGTTAATTTTCCTACTAAAGTGGTGTGTTCTTGCAATGTTGCATAATATTCTGAAATGAATAGGAATATCCACCCACCAAAAATCAATATTAAAGTGGTGTAAACTACTATTTTAGTATTTAAAGTAATGATTTTAATATTTCTTTCTTTTAATGTTCCACCAGTAAGCATGATGAATTTTCTTTTGATATATAGGGCGAAATTAAAAGCAATATGATGCCCTAATCCTCCAAAAACAATAAGCAACATGATGACCCATTGTAATGAATAATTGAATTTAATAGATTCATCCGCTAAATTGGCTGAAAAAGTAGAAAACCCAGCATTACAAAAAGCAGAAACGGCATGAAAGGCCGAAAAGAAAAATTTATTGGTAATGGACGAGTTATCATTAATCGAAAAATAAATAAAGACTGCTCCTATAAATTCTACAACTAAGGTGAAATTAACAATATTCATCGCTGTTTTTAATACGTCTTCTAAACTATCTTGGGCGATAAAATCTTTTACATTCAACCCTTCTTTAAAAGAAGAACTACCTCTAAAAAAGAAAGCAAAAAAGGAAGTAAAAGTTAAAATCCCAATACCTCCGATTTGAATTAATCCCATGATAATAAATTGCCCTACCGAGGTAAATGCCGAAGAAGTATCAACCACTGTTAAACCCGTTACACAAACCGCACTGGTAGAGGTAAATAAAGCATTGGTAAAAGTGATGCCATTAGTGGTGGCACTGGGCAACATCAATAAGAAAGTTCCTGCCATAATAATGGTAAAGAAACTCACTACAAACATCATGGCTGGATTGTAATACACATTGTATATGTATCGAACCATCATCATTAAGCGAAGCAAAAAATAAATAATTAATCCACCTTCTAATACGGGTCTAATAATCATTAGGGCATTAAAAACTCCTAATTCTCGGTTGATTAATCCTACTACAATAGAAGAAAATAATATAATGGCTAATAAAGTAGAAGTCGCTAAGGCTAATTTCTTTTTACTGGAATCTTTAAAAAAGAAATATTTATAAATATTAAACACATAAATGATTAATGGAATTATCGCTAATCCAATCAGTTTTGGCCTTTCGTAATCTTCGTGAGTAATAAAACCAAAATCAAAAACCAGTATGGTTAACAGTAGTATATCGAAAAATCGAACAACAAAATTAACTACATGTTCGATTTTCATGCTTATTCAGAAATGGGTTTATGTTGCATTATTGCCTTAATTTCTTGCATTATAAAACTACCTCCGTTTTGAAGTACGTCTGTTGCAAATAATTTCCCAATTTCGGAAAAATCGGTTAAACTTGATTCTTTTTCTACAATAATTTTTTGAGTGCCATTTAACGAGAATAATCCGCCCTTAAAAATTATTTTTTCATCTCGGATTTGGGCATAAGCTCCTATCGGTGCTGTACATCCGCCTTCTAAAGTGCGTAAAAATTGTCTTTCTATATGCGCACAGATTTCGGAATCTTTATGATTAATTTGGACAAGAATCTCTTTGCAATAATCGTTAGATTCCATAACCGCACACATCACAATGCCTTGTGCAGGTGCAGGAATCATCCAATCTAAATTAATAAAGCTTTCGGGTTTTAAATTAATTCTTTCTAAACCCGCAGCGGCAAAAATGGCTCCTTGCCAAGTGTTGTTTTCTAGTTTTTGTAAGCGGCTATTCACGTTTCCACGTAAGTCTGAGATTTCGTGGTTAGGAAAACGATGTAACCATTGGGCTTTTCTACGTAAACTACCGGTAGCGATGATTGCTTTTATACTGGGCTGATTTAAAAAATCCAATTGATTTTTATGTACTAAAATATCTAAAGGATTGGCGCGTTCTAAAACCGCTCCCTGCATCATGCCTTTAGGTAAAACAGTAGGCACATCTTTTAAGGAATGAACAGCAATATCAATTTGCCCTTGAATCATGGCAACATCCAACGTTTTGGTAAAAATTCCCGTAATGCCTAATTCGTATAAGGGTTTGTCTAGAATAATATCTCCGGTAGATTTTACAGGAACTAAGAGCGTTTCAAAACCTAAATCTTGAATTTTTTGAGCCACATGTTTGGCTTGCCACAGCGCCAATTCACTGTCGCGGGTTCCTATTCTAATTACTGGATTACTCATGATGCGCGTTTAATCGTTCTTTTAAAACAGACTGATTAATCTGAAACACTTTTTCTATCCATTCAATACTTTCTTCAACTTCGGTGTCTCGGTCTTTTAAGTGATTGGCAAAATGAGTGGTTATTTTATGAATGATTCTGTCACTGATTAATTCCGCTTGTGCTTCATCAAAATGGGGTAATTTTTTACGTTGAAAATCTAACTCTGCGGTTTTTATTTCATTCAATTTTTCTTTTAAAGCATGAATGGTTGGTGCAAATTTTCGAGCCTTCATCCATTTGATAAAATCATCTTCAATTTCTTGAATGATGGCTTCGGCGGCAGGAATGTGTAATTTTCGTTTTTCTAATGTTTCATCGGTAATTTGCGACAAATGATCTAAGTGAACCAAAGAAACTCCTGAAATAGTAGTTACATTTTCGTGTACGTTTTTAGGAACCGACAAATCTAAAATCAATAAATCCTTTTTAAGATTCAAAATATCTTTATCAACGGTTGGATTTTGCGCACCAGTTGCCACAATTAAAATATCTGATTTTTGAATTTCTAATTCTAAATCCCCGTATTCTTTTACAATTAAATTGAACTTTCCGGCAATTTTTTCGGCTTTATCTTTGGTGCGATTGATTAAAGTAATATGTTCATTTTTAGTATGCTTAACTAGATTCTCGCAAGTATTTCTACCGATTTTTCCAGTGCCAAAAAGTAAAATATTTTTATATCCTACTTGGTCTTGAAACTGATTCAAAATATATTGCACCGAGGCAAACGAAACCGAAGTAGCGCCCGAACTGATTTCGGTATCGGTTTTTATTTTTTTACTGGCCTGAATAACCGCATTCACCAATCTTTCCAAAAAAGCATTGACCAAACCTACAGATTTAGACTGTGTAAATCCTAATTTTATTTGACTGATGATTTCAAAATCGCCTAAGATTTGACTATCCAAACCTGTTCCTACTCTGAAAATATGCGAAATGGCTTGTTGGTTTTTATACACATAAGCCACTTTTTGAAAATCTTCTACCGAACCCAAACTGTATTCGCACAATAAACGAATCAATTGAAAGGGATGTTCGGCAAAACCGTAAATCTCGGTTCTATTACAAGTACAAATGGTTAATAAACAATCTATACCGTCTTTTTTAGCCTGTTCCAACAATAAAACTTTCGCCTGTTCATCCAAATTAAACTTACCCCTAAGTTCAGCATCGGCTGTTTTGTAGCTGAGTCCAACTACATAAAAATTGCGATGTTTAGATAAGTTTAGTTGATGCATAATTTGTTTTCGTTCGAAAAAATGTCAAAACGGAAACAAAAGTAAATCTACCACTCGCATAAAAATAACGCTGAAAGTACTTTTTATAACGTTAAAGGATATTTTTGTCCTGAACAAGAGCGGGAATCGTTATTTCTACTATTTTTGTTAGGCCTCAACGGAGTTAGACTGAATTTGTTATTTAGATAAATTCTAAATAAATCGATTCTTTTAATTCTGTTTTTAATATTAAAAAATATCGCTATGAGTTCCGCCGAAGAGATTAAAATTGAAGAAGATTTTTATTTGATTCGTTTTCAGAATGACCTTTCAGAAACCATGCATTACGAAAGAAAGGTGAATTCTGGCATCATACAATTCCACTTCAATTTAAAAGGGAAAGGAAAATTCATTTTTAACAACGGTAATTATGCGCTGGATTTAAACGAAGAAAAATCTTTATTGCTGTATAATCCACAAAAAGAATTACCCGTTCATTTAGAAGTGCACGCCAATACTTGGATTATTTCGGTTTTAATTTCTATTAAAAAATTCCATGCTTTATTTTCGGAAGAAGCCGATTACATTCCTTTTTTAAACAACGACAATCTAGACAAAAAATACTACGGAGAAGAAAACATCAGTCCTTCCATGGCTATTGTATTGAATCAAATGTTTCATTACAATTTAAGTTCTACCATTAAAAATCTATATTTTAAAGGCAAAGGATACGAATTGCTCAGTTTATTTTTTAATCGCAACGAAGATCCAAATAAAGAAAATTGTCCGTTTTTAATTGACGAAGAAAACATTGCCAAAATCAAAAAAGCCAAAGACATTGTTATTGCGCACATGGCAGAGCCGCCTGGCTTACAAGAATTGGCCGACCAAGTGGGTTTGACTTTAAAAAAACTAAAAATAGGCTTTAAGCAAGTATATGGCGATTCTGTTTATAGTTTTTTATTGGATTATAAGCTAGATTACGCCCGTAAATTATTAGATAGTGGCACGTATAATGTAAACGAAGTAGGATTAAAAATTGGATACAGCACGGCTAGTCATTTTATAGCTGCCTTTAAAAAGAAATTTGGAACAACTCCGAAAAAATATTTAACCTCAATTAGTCTTTAAATCTAAGTATAACAAGCATGAAAGGAGTATTATTAGTGAATTTAGGTTCGCCAGAAAGTCCAACAGCAAAGGACGTAAAACCTTATTTAGAGGAATTTTTAATGGATGAGTACGTTATAGATGTACCCTTTTTATTACGAGCTTTATTAGTTAGAGGTATCATTTTACAAACCCGACCTAAAAAATCAGCCGAAGCTTACGCTCGAATTTGGACCAGTGAGGGTTCTCCGTTAATTGTGATTTCCAAAAAAATGCACCAAAAAGTGCAACAATTGGTAGATGTTCCTGTGGCATTAGCCATGCGATACGGCACCATAACCATTTTAAAAGGATTACAAGAATTAAAAAACAAAGGGGTAACCGAAGTGATGCTTTTGCCTTTGTATCCACAACACGCCATGGCGTCTACAACCACTATTTTGGTTTTAGCCGAAGAATTGCGTAAAAAGCATTTCCCCGAAATGACTTTTAAAATTGTGCCTGCCTTTTACAACAAACCCGATTTTATTCAAGCCTTAGCCAATTCGATCAAAAAACATTTAGAAGGATTTGAGTATGACCATTTATTATTTTCTTATCACGGCATTCCTAAACGTCATATTCGTAAAACAGATGTAACCAAATCTCATTGTAAAATTGATGGTTCGTGCTGTAATACACCCTCTCCGGCTCATGAATTTTGCTACCGTCATCAATGTTTTGAAACCACAAAACAGGTAGTAAAATTATTAGGCATCCCAGAGGGAAAATACAGTCAAACTTTTCAATCGCGTTTGGCAGGAGACAAATGGTTAACGCCTTATACCGACGTAGAAATCAATAAAATGCCCGAACAAGGCATTAAAAAATTAGCTGTTGTAACCCCTGCTTTTGTGGCAGATTGTTTAGAAACGCTAGAAGAAATTGCCATGGAGGCCAATCATCAATTCAAGGAAAACGGAGGCGAAGAATTTTTAGCCGTGCCTTGTTTAAATGACGAAGACCAGTGGTGTGGTGTAGTCGCGAATTGGATTAAAGAGTGGAAATAAAAATCTTCTTTCAGTTAAACAATTAAACCAAAAAAGCTGTCTCTCGACAGCTTTTTTGGTATGTGTTTGTAATTAAAAACTGTTTTTTACATATCGCTCCTTAAACACCTTTAAATGATGATTGGCGTGCCCTACAATTACAAAACCTAAAGCGAGTGGGGTTATTTTGGTTTCAAAACAAACCCCTTCTCTTTTAAACATTTTTTCATCAAAACTATTAAACAAGGTAATGGAAGAATTTCTAACAGAATCAAACTCTTCTAGTAAACTTTCAACTGTACGATTAAAAGTACTGAAGTTTTTAGCGTATTCATTTTCGTCATAACCTATTAATCTTTGGCTTTCCCCACGAGCCAAACTTAATGCTCGATATGCCATAATTCGTTCGTTATCAATTACATGCTGTAAAATATCTTTAGGAGTCCATTTATCAGGTTGATACCTAAAATCTTGAAATTTTACTAAATCTTCTTTAAGAACTCTAAAAACATCTTTAGTGTTTTCTAAGGATTCTGAAAGTGAAAGATCTTCTTCTGTCTGAAGAATATATCTATCAAAGAAATTAGGCATGAAAGCTAAATCTTTTCTTTTCATTTCTTACTTCTAACTTTTACGTATCACCCTCACATTCATTTCCTCCACTTTTTTATCAGCTAAAGGTGATGGCGAACCGAATAATAAATCTTCGCTGGAACCTGTTTTAGGGAAGGCCATTACTTCACGGATGGAGACTTTTTTCTCTAAAATCATCATTAAACGATCTACACCCCAAGCAATTCCTCCGTGTGGTGGTGCGCCATAATGAAAGGCTTTATACATGGTGCCTACGCTTTTAAGCATTTCGTCTTTGTCGTAACCCATGTTGCGGTAAGTAGCTTCTAAAATTTCAGGTTTGTGGGCACGGACTGAACCTCCTCCAATTTCATAACCATTTAAAATCAAATCGTATTGTTGGGCAATGATGGTTCCGATCTCTTCGTCTTTACCATTCATGTGCTTGTCTAAATCATATATAGCCGGCATAGAGAATGGGTTGTGTGTAAACGTCCATCTGCCTTCATCGGTTTTTTCAAACATCGGGAAATCAACCACCCAAGCCGGTCTTAATTCTTTTGGATTAATTAAGTTTAACATCGCGCCCATTTGTTGGCGAACCGCATCCAAAGCTTTGTTGGCTGTGGCATAATCCGCTGCTGAAAAGAAAACGATGTCGCCTACTTGTGCTTGAGTAAAGGCAATAATTCCAGCGGCAATTTCTTCACCTAAAAATTTAATAATTGGCGATTGTAAATCATTTTCATTGACTATGATGTACGCTAAACCACCTAAACCGTGTTGTTGTGCGGTAGCGGTTAAGGTTTCTATTTGTCCTTTAGACATACGTTTTCCACCCTGTTCTTGAGCTGAAACCTTGATACATTTTACAATTCCACCGTCTTCAATCGGTTTACTGAATACTTGGAAAGTCGTGTCTTTTACAATGTGGGTAATGTCTTGCATTTGTAAACCAAAGCGTAAATCAGGTCTATCACAACCATAAAAATCCATCGCATCTTTATAGGTAATCACTTCAAACGGACGCAAAATCCATTTGTTACCATATATTTTTTGAACTACTTCATTGAACATTTTGGTATTCAAATCAATAATTTGTTGCATGCTGGCATACGCCATTTCCATATCCAACTGCGTAAACTCTGGTTGACGATCCCCACGAGAATCTTCGTCTCTAAAACAACGCGCTACTTGGAAATATTTTTCAAATCCGCCCACCATCAACATTTGTTTAAACTGCTGTGGCGCTTGCGGAAGCGTATAAAATGAACCTGCTTGTTTACGAGTAGGCACGATAAATTCACGAGCACCTTCGTCGGTTCCGGCTGTTAAAATTGGGGTTTCTATTTCTAAAAATCCTTCTTTATCTAAAACATCACGCAATAACTTTAATACTTTATGACGATTTACAATCGCACGGCGAACCTCATCATTTCGGTGATCTAAAAACTTATATTGAAAACGAACTGTTTCACTGGTTTTAGTTGCTCTTTTAATTTCAAAAGGCAAAGTCTTTGATAAATTTAAAATCTCTAATTCAGAAGTTTCTAATTCTATTTTTCCTGTGCGTAAACCCGCATTAAAATCATCTTCGTTACGACCCACAATAACGCCAGTTACGGTAATTACCGACTCGGGTTTTAAACGTACCAATTCATCTAAATTCGGGAAAGATTCACGACTTAAACGCACTTGTAAAATTTCGTTGCTTGAATCTCTTAAATCAATAAAAATCAACTCTCCGTGATCACGCACACTGGCAACCCATCCTGCCAAAGTCACTTTTTGATTAATCGTTTCTTCGGATAATTGATTGATTTTATGCGTTCTGTATTGTTCTTTAATTACAATTGGAATCTGAGGAAGAATTTCTTCTTCATGAGCTTTACCAATAGGTCCTTTTTCCTCATTAACAGAAGTACTTACTACTTCATCCTTACTACTTACGCCTTCAGCTGAAAGCGCATCAATAATCCCCTGACGAACCACTTGCCCAGAAGCACCTTTACCAATAATCGCCATTACTTTTCCGACTAAAACTCCTGCTTTACCTAGGTTTCCACCTTTAATTTCAGCGGCAGCTTCTGTATTTTCTGCAATTACTTTTTGAATCGCCGCTTGAATTTGTTCTTCAGAAATCGTGTTTTCCTCAAAATATGTTGCGTAGTCGAATTGTGGATTTTCTAAGATTGATTTTAACGCATTTTGTACCAAAACAACTGTTACTTTTTCTTGTTTAAACAAAGAAAAAATATTGATGATGTCTTCGATATTCGCAATGCTGGTATATTGTTCGGGCTTGATGTTATTCGCTAAAGTTTTCGCTACGAAAGACGGATCTTTCACCACATGATTAATCGCTACAAACGTTTCAGAACGCAAAGAATCTGCGGTGAAAAACTTAGCATCTTGTGGTAACACACCGCCTTCTATCAAAATAGTTTCTACAGCGTATGGCAATACACTGGGGTCAACTTTTATAGTATTTACGGCATCTTTTATAGAAACAAAAGGTAAATCGGGTTCAGAAATAAAACGATAATCTGCCTCAAATTCCTTTTTACGCATGGTTTTGGTTTGCTTTAAATCGGCATCCCATAATACGGTGGTTTGATCGGGTCTGAAGGCTTTATTTTCAATATAATAATTGAATTGTTTTTCTACTTCTTCCTTTAAAGCCTCTACCATAAACTTAAACGAGTTTAAGTTTTTAATTTCGGTACGTGGGTTTAAATCTTGTGTACCTTTTTTACGTAAGGAAACCGAAACGTCTGATTTGAATTCTCCTTTTTCTAGGTTGGCTTCAGAAATTTTTAAATTCTGAACAATACGTTGAATATATTGGGCATAAATAGATGCATCTTCGATATTACGAACACAAGGTTTGGTAACAATTTCAATTAACGGTACCCCTGCTTTGTTAAAATCAACCAACGATATCGTTTTTTCGTGCATCAATTTTGCCGCATCTTCTTCGATATGTACTTGGGTTAATTCCACCGTAAACTTTGAACCGTCATTACGGTAGCAAGACACCTGACCATCAGGAATTATCGGATGGTGAAATTGGGTAATTTGAATATTTTTTGGATTATCTGGGTATTCGTAATGTTTACGATCCCAAGAAATTACTTCGTTTGAAAAGGTAGAATTTACCGCTTTTCCAAAATAAATGGCTTTGGTAATCGCTTCTTTATTAATCGCGGGTAAAACTCCCATTTGCCCTGTACAAACCGAACAAATATTTTCGTTGGGTGTTTCCGTTTCTTCGTTGGGGCAAGAACAAAATAACTTGGTTTTGGTGTTTAATCGAACGTGTGTTTCTAATCCGATAACCAATTCTATATCATGTGCCTGTAAGGCTTCGTTTAACTGCTCTAATTCCATTATAGTATATCTTTTAAGAAGTTAGCAAACTTCAATACTTTTTCATCATTTTTTTTGGCGGCCGAAATTTGCAAACCTGTAACCGTGCCTTGGGGTATGGTTAACGTTGGCAATTGACCTAAACTGAATCCAACCGTGTAAGCATCCGACAAATACATCGCCAACGGGTCTTTTAAGCTGTTCCCAATTACTGGTGGTGCCGCTGGAGTTACCGGAGATAAAATAATATCTACCTGATTAAAATCTTTGTCAAAATTCTCCGCGATTTGGTCGCGCAATGCCAATCCTTTTAAATAAATAGCATCCGAAAAACCTTGAGACAATACTTGATTTCCACCCACAATTCTGCGTTTGGTTTCTTCCGAAAAATTTTCAGAACGAGTAACAGCATAGGTTTCTTTTAAATTCCCTGATTCGATACGGTTTCCGTAATTAGTACCGTCTAATCTGGATAAATTGGAAGCCGTTTCTGCCATAGCCAACGTATAATACGTTGAAACTAATGTGTCCGATTTAAAAAAATCCAACGCTTTTACTTCAATACCTTTCGCTTTTATTTTTTCGATAACACTTAAAAAGTCTGCTTTTACTTGTGAATCAATGGCTTCGTTTTCAATGAAATTTTTAAAATAACCCACTGATTTTATATCGCCAGCATTTGAAATACTTTCTTCTGAAATTTCTGCAGAAGCATAAGTGGTTTGATCTTTTCCATCTTTACCACTCATTACATTTAATACGATTCTGATATCTTCTACCGATTTAGCCAACGGCCCCACGCAATCCGTAGAAGAAGCGTAAGCCATCAATCCGTATCTGGAAATCCTGCCGTAAGTAGGTTTTAAACCATAAATATGATTGTATCCTGCAGGTTGACGAACCGAACCTCCGGTATCACCTCCGATAGAAAAAACAGTATAATCTAAAGCCACATTAACCGCCGAACCGCCACTAGAACCTCCGCCCACTAAATTAGGATTCACGGCATTTTTTACGGCTCCAAAAATGGTGTTTTCCGAAGACGAACCGTGCCCGAAACTATCGCAGTTTTCCTTTACTAAAGGAATCGCACCAGCGTCTAACAACTTTTGAATCGCCGTTGCAGTATAAGGTGATTTGTAATTTTTCAACAATTCAGAACTAGCCGTTGTAACGGTTCCTTGCACCATATACACGTCTTTAATTCCGAAAGGAATACCTTCCAACAAACCAATTGGTTCGCCCTTAGCAATTTTAGCATCTACTTGTGCTGCTTTTTCTAAAGCGATATTTTCTAATAACGAATTAACCGTATTGTGGGTATTTTGCTTGAGTAAATTCAATTTTTCTTGCACTAAAGCCGTACAAGTAATTTTTTTGGACACCAATTGTTGGTGTATTTTTTTTATCTGAGATTCCATCTTAGTCTTCTATAACTTTTGCAACAACTAAAAATCCGTTCTTTTCTTTCGGAAAATTTTCTTTAATGATTTGTTTTTCTAATTCATCGCTTTTTATCACAACATCTTCACGTAAATCATTCAAAGACAAGGCATTATTATTGACTGTATTCGAAGGATTACTATTGGTTGGTTGTGCATTTTTAATCACTTCAAACAACTGATTCACCGCCTCGGACGGCTGTGCTCCTTTAATACTCGACAAGATGTCGACTGTCATTATTTTGCTCATTTTCGGTAAAATTTTTAAGGGCGTAAAGATGGCTTTTATTTATAAAATTTCCTCGATTTTTTTAAGGAAATTAAAAGGGCAATTTACCAAATAATCGGCTTAAAATACTGAATTTGACCCAATAGCGAAAATTTGGGCAAATCCCTTCGGGTCGGGCTGTGCGCTATTACTCCTCGGCGTTATCACGCCTGTGGGGTAGCCGCTGCCATCCCTTTTGCGGGTTTTGAGGTGGGAATGGTATTTTAGTTTGTTATTGTGGTTTACTCAAACGGGCTTTAGATTAATATTAAAACATATACTTATTTTGTCCATCTTTTTATTTTAATAAAAATTGATTTCTTCAACCTTATCTCTATTAATAACTCTAGTTTTATTTGATTTTACATTCCTAAGAAAAATATAATTATTAGTTTCTCCTACTATCGTTATTCCATAGCCTGTCTTTATTACTTCTTTTGTATTAAGAAATATTATTGATTTTTTTGGTTTTTCTATATTTGACTCATGATTGAACGTAGAAACAAAAATAATTATAACTACAAAAAGAAAAAATATATATGGTAAATCATGTTCATGAAATCCTTTTGATTTTCTGTACGTGTTAATGTATGAATGGTATAAGTACCAAATATACAAACCTAATCCAATGCCAACTAACGAGTATATTTCTGTATCAAGTAAATACAATATTAAAATTGAAATTAAAATAGTGGATACAAATCCAATTAAATTTAATCTTTTGATTGGAGTAGAATAAGATTTAGTAGCAAATCTAAAGATGAAGATTATTGTAAATACTATATAGCAAATTAAGCATGTTAAAAAAATTGATGTTATTAATTCATAGAAGTATTTAAAAAATTGAATGAAATATTCTGTCAATTCTAAATACGAAAAGATATTGATACCAAATTTTTTATAGTAATGAGCTTCAACTATAATACTTATAAGAGTGAAAACTAAATAAAGAAATGAAAAATTATTCTTAAATAATCCTATCAAATCTGTTATTCTGAAAAGTTTTGGTTCGTTATTTATTAAGTCATTCATCTTTAATTTTCTAGCTAAAATACCAAAAGCCAGTCTAAAAAATCTATTCTACAAATGAAATTTATTTAAAACCCCTCTTTACACAAAAAAATACGGCAATTAACATCCATAATCGCCGTATTGGGTTTTATTCGCCGTAAATACTAAAATTGGTAATTCTTCCTAACATCGGGTTTTTGTTGTAATTTGCCCTTTCAATTTTTGGAGACTTAAAATGGAATACTACAACTACATCAAATCGTTACATCTCATTTTTGTAATCACGTGGTTTGCGGGTTTGTTTTACATCGTGCGATTGTTTGTGTATCATGCCGAAGCCAATGAAAAATCCGAACCCGAAAAAAGTATCCTAATTAAACAATACCAATTGATGCAGTATCGTTTGTGGTACATCATCACTTGGCCCAGCGCAGTTTTAGCCAGTTTATTTGCTTTTTGGTTGTTGCACTTAATACCTGAATTTTTAAATCAAGATTGGATGCAAGTAAAACTCGGATTTGTAGTTTTATTATTCGCCTATCATTTTAAATGCCATCAGATTTTTAAGGAGCTTCAAAACAATCAAGTCAAACATACAGGCAATTTTTTTAGAATTTGGAACGAAGGCGCCACCATCATTTTATTTGCGGTAGTCTTTTTGGTGATTGTAAAAAATGCCATCAATTGGATATACGGCGTTATTGGTATTATTTTATTTTCGATGTTGATTATGATGGGGTACAAATTGTACCAAAAAATCAGACAGAAAAACAACTAACTCAATGATTATACTCAACCCTTTTAGGGGAATGTCTTTACGGGTTCGCATATTTTTGTCGATGGCCTCTTTGATTGTGTTGGCTTCGATCATGATGGTTACCATCTCTATTTACCAATTCAACAACGAATCCAAACAATACCACCACGAAAGGTTACAACGCAAAGAAAAAGCCATTAAAGAACACATCAATTACATTTTATACACCACCACTTACCCACTTTCTAAAGAAAATATTCCTTTAATTTTTAAAGACCGAATTTTTGAACTCGCCAACATTCACTCTTTAGAAATTTCCATTTACGGACTAGATGGGCAATTGTTAAAAACCTCTTTATCTCCTTTTTCCAACATTCAAAATACCCAAGCCATTCCTAATGAAATATTAAAAAAATTAGAAATTGCACCCGATAAAAGATATGTAGAACTTTCCACAGTAAACGACGAACAATACCGTTCCTTGTATGCCTATGTAAACGATAGTAAATTTAAACCCTTATTTATTGTTTACTTACCGCATATTGAAAGCAACAGTTACTACATTCAAGAATTACAGAAATTCTTAATTCGATTGGCGCAAGTAAACATTTCCATGATTGTAATTGCGATTGCTTTGGCTTATTTTTTATCGCGTTACATTACCTCATCTTTAAATAAAATCAGTGAAAAACTATCGGCTACAGAAATCAATCAACAGAACGAAAAAATTGTGATTAAAGGCGCCGGAAAAGAAATTCGTGTTTTGGTGAATTCTTACAACAAAATGATTGATAAGTTAGAAGAAAGTGCCCATCAACTGGCTCAAAACGAAAGAGAACAAGCTTGGCGCGAAATGGCCAAACAAGTCGCCCACGAAATTAAAAACCCGTTAACCCCCATGCAACTAACGGTTCAGAATTTTCAAAGAAAATACAACCCTGCCGATTCAAACAACATTCAAAAAGTAAATGATTTTTGCGAATCCATGATTCAACAAATTGATACAATGAATACGGTAGCGTCTGCTTTTTCCAACTTTGCATCCATGCCGGCGCAACAAAATGAAACCGTAGATTTAGTAAAAATGATTCCATTAGCGTTAGAAATCTTTAATAAAGACTACATCTTTTTTAATTGTTCCGAAAAACAAATACAAGTACACATAGACCGCACCCAACTAATTAGAATCATTAACAACCTAGTCAAAAACTCCATACAGGCCATACCCGAAGATCAAGAAAATAAAAAAATAGAAATCGAATTATTTACTCAAGAAAACTTAATTTACATCCAAGTTACCGACAACGGAAAAGGCATTGAACCCGAGTTTGCAGAACGCATTTTTGAACCGAAATTCACCACCAAAAGCAGTGGTATGGGATTAGGATTAGGCATCATCAAAAATATTATTGAAAATTATAACGGACAAATTTCATTTACCTCGACCCCAAATCAGGGTACAACTTTTACCTTAACGCTTCCGAAACCTGAAAATCATGAGTCATAACGCCCTTATTTTAGTAAGCACCAAAAATAAAATTGCCACCGTTACCATTAATCGGTCTGAAAAACTGAATGCGTTAAACCAATCAGTCATTTCGGAATTAAGTAGCGTTTTAAGCGAATTAGAAAACGATTCAAATATTCGTTCCGTTATACTCACAGGAGCAGGTGAAAAAGCCTTTGTTGCCGGAGCCGACATTGCCGAATTCGCGCATTTTACGCCAACCGAAGGCAAACAATTGGCTCAAAACGGACAAAAAATATTATTTGATAAAATCGAAAACTACTCCAAACCCGTAATCGCTGCTATTAACGGTTACGCCCTAGGTGGCGGACTAGAACTCGCGTTGGCTTGCCATTTAAGAGTAGCCTCATTTACCGCAAAAATGGGACTGCCCGAAGTTACCCTAGGACTCATTCCTGGTTACGGAGGTACCCAACGATTGGCACAATTAGTCGGAAAAGGAAAAGCCACCGAAATGATTTTAACCGCCGAAATCATCAGTGCCGAAGAATCCTACAAAATTGGACTCATCAGCTATTTACAAACCACCAGCGGATTATTGCCTTTTTGCGAAGAATTAGCCACCCGCATGATTAAAAATTCCCCACAAGCCCTAAGTAATGCCATCAAAGCCATCAACGCAGGTTACAACGAACCCAACGGTTTTGAAAAAGAAATGGAATTTTTTGGTAACTGTTTTGGCACCGAAGATTTTAAAGAAGGAACCTCTGCTTTTTTGGAAAAAAGGAAGCCGAATTTTTAATACTTTTGGGGTCTATGACAACTAAAAACACTTACCCCAAATCCGAAAAATTAAAAAGTAGAAAGGCAATTACCGAACTTTTTACTGAGGGAAAAAGTGTGTCTAAATTCCCGATTCGTTTGGTTTTTGCCGAAACAGAATATCCGCAAGAGGAAAAAATGAAAATGGGGGTTTCCGTGTCTAAAAAGTTTTTTAAAAAGGCGGTGGATCGCAACTATATTAAACGGGTAATGAGGGAGACTTATCGATTAAACAAATCGGTTTTACAACCTTTAGAAGATAAACGCTATTCCGCCATGCTGATTTATCAGAGCAAAGAAATCCTTTCTTTTACAGAATTAAATGCTAAAATGATTCAATTATTTGAAAAATTTAATCTGTATATTAGTCAGTCTAACTCCTAAGTTTTTTCAAATGATTTCCCGCTTTAAAAAAAGATATATTTTTCCCGCACTGGCTTTGTTAGTATTTTTTACGGGTACTGCTTTTAAGAATGACTTTTTTGAAATTGCCAAACAGATTGAAATCTTTACCACCATGTTCAAAACCTTGAACATGAACTATGTAGACGATACCAATCCTGGGGAATTGATGGATAAAGCCATTAAAAGTACCTTAGCAGAATTGGATCCTTACACCGTGTTTTTTAACGAACAAGACGTAGTTAAATTCAAGATTAATGGCACAGGGGAATACACGGGAATTGGCGCTTTAATTAGTCGTGATAACGGAAAATTAATCATTCGCGAGCCGTATAAAGGTTACGCAGCCGATAAAGCAGGGTTAAAAGCCGGAGATGAAATCATTCAAATTGGCGATGTGAATTTAATTGATTTTAAAGAGGATGCTGCGGAATTGCTTAAAGGTGCTCGAAATACCAAAGTGAATATTATTTACAAAAGACAAAATCAAAACTTTAATACTACTCTAACTTTAGATGAAGTAGAAATTAAAGCCGTGCCTTATTTTACTCTATTAGAAAATAAAACAGGTTATATTGTATTGGCTCAGTTTAATAAAAAAGCGGCCAAAGAAACCCAAATGGCTTTAGAAAAATTAAAAGAACAAGGCGCGGAACGTATGATTTTAGATTTGCGTGATAACCCTGGTGGATTTTTGGTAGAAGCGGTTAAAATCGTGAATTTATTTGTACCTAAAAACGAACTGGTGGTAACCACCAAGTCCAAATCCGAAAAACACACCTTAACGTACAAAACCACCGCCGAACCGATTGATACAGAAATTCCTTTGGCTATTTTAATTAATGAATCTAGTGCTTCGGCTTCGGAAATTGTTTCGGGAGCGTTGCAAGATTTAGACAGAGCTGTGGTGATTGGCAACCGCAGTTTTGGAAAAGGATTGGTGCAACGCCCGATTGATTTGGCTTATGGCACACAATTAAAGGTAACTATTTCTAGATATTACACGCCTTCTGGTAGATGCATTCAAGCTTTGGACTATTCCAAAAAAGACAAAAATGGAAAAGCCATTAAAAAAGGCGCGGATGAATTTCAGGCTTTTAAAACCAAAAAAGGCAGAGTAGTTTATGACGGCGGAGGCATAATGCCAGACCTTGAAATAAAAGAAGCTAAAACCAGTTATGTAACTAAAACTTTAGTAAAGAACATGGCGATTTTTAATTTTGCTACCGAATTTTATTACAAAAACCCTGTTCCAGCTAACGGAATTCCTAAATTTACTGAACAAGATTTTAATGGGTTTAAACAATCGCTAAAAAAGGAAATGCTTACCTATGAATCCGAAAGCGAAAAAACCTTAAGAAAAGCCTTAGAATCCGCTAAAAACGAAAAGCTAGACGAAGCGGTGATTGTTCAATACGATGCGATGATTAAGTTTTTAGAAGATCATAAAAAACAAAGTGTTGATAAAAATAAATCTGAAATTGAACGAGAAATTATTGCTGAACTGATTAAAAGATATCAATACCGCGAAGGATTTTATGAATATGATGCTAAAAGAAGTAAAGAAATTATTGCTGCCCTTCAGATTTTAAATCAACCTGCGCAATACAACCAATTATTAAATAAATAATGCCTAAACTATTTTTAATTCTTCTTTTTATTTTGGGATTTACCGGGTACGGACAAACCGAACTTACCCACTCGGTGTATTTTGATTTAGACAAATCAGAAATCAAACCCGATGAAATGGAAAATATCATTGAATTCACTAAAAAAATAGACACTTTACGCATTACTTCGGTAAACATTTTAGGTTATTGCGACGACCGCGGAAAAGATGGCTACAATTACTTATTATCGGAAAACAGAGCCAATCGAATTAAAGATGCCTTAATTGACCACGGAGTGAATCGAAAGATTTTTGTAACTATTGAAGGTAAAGGCCGTATTTTATTGGAAAACGAGGATGTTAAAAACCTTGAAGAAGTTCGATCAAAAAATCGCCGAGTAGATGTTGCGGTAAAAATGCACCGAAAACCTCAGTTATTTAACTGGGTAAGAGCCGACCACGTAGTGAATGACCGTGTGTATTTACTGAATATTTATTTTGAAAGAGGGAGTGATATTTTAGATGATAAATCCATCACAGAATTAGACAAATTAGTAGCCGATTTAAACAAATACAGCTATTTACATTTTGAAATTCACGGTCATGTATGTTGTACCCCTTTGTCTTTTAAAGACGCCGTAAATCGTTATACCAAAAAAAGACAACTTTCTATTGATCGCGCCAAAAAAGTACACGATTACTTACTTAAAAAAGGAATTAAACAGGAACGCATGACTTTTAAAGGTTTTGGCAATACCCGCCCGTTAGAAGGCGCTAAAGATAACTTTAACCGCCGCGTGGAGTTGTTGATTACGAAAACAGAGGAATAAAAAGGGGGGCTTTGCCCCCAAAATTTTAAAAAAAGCTAATCCTGAACAATATAATCCTTAGAATCAGGCTTTTTAAACTCGGGTTGAATATTCACATGATTGATTCCAAATTTGTCTAGCAAAACCTTTTCTATTTGGTGTAATAGATCATTGAATTCGTTCAAAGTTAGATTTTCAGAGCAATCCAAATGGGCCTCTAAATGCAACTCATCTTCGTTTAGATTCCAAACATGTATGTGATGCAATACATTCGCACCTTTTATTTGATGTACTTCGTGTACTATATCTTGAATATTAATATGCTCTGGAGTAAATAACATCAACATTTGAGTTGATTTTTTTAATAAGTCATAACCTACTAAAATCAAGTAAACAGCTATGGAAAAAGTTAAAATACTATCTACTTTATAAACTTGATAATACTTAATTAAAACACCTCCTATTAAAACCGCTACAGAAGCCATCATATCGGTAAATAAATGCAAATAGGCTGACTTCATGTTTAAATTTCTGTCAGCATCTGTTTTTAAAATAAGTACTGATAATCCATTGGCAATAATCCCTACAAATGATAATATTATTACAATATTAGAATCTATAATTTGCGGATGTAAAAATCTTTTAAAAGCTTCAATTATTAAATATATAGCTACTAAAATTAAAGTAGCGGCATTTACAAAAGCAGCTATCAATTCGGCTCTTTTATATCCAAAAGTATAATTAAAAGAAGCCTCTTTTCTGGATAATTTATTTGCAATAAAACTAAATACTAATGATAAAACATCACTAAAATTATGCAAAGCATCTGATAATAAAGCCAAACTACCAGACATAACACCTCCAATAGCCTGTCCTAAGGTTATGATTATATTCAATGCTATGGTAAGTAATAATCTTTTACCAGATGCTTTTGATTTTTCCAAAATTTATTTACAATATGGGATTTTATTTACTCTAGTGGTATGTCTTCCGCCTTCAAAATCAGTGCTAATAAAAGTATCTACAATTTCAACAGCTTGTTGAATAGATGTAAATCTTGCAGGAATACTTACCACATTAGCATCATTATGTAAACGAGCTAAAGCTGCGATTTCTTTAGTCCAACATAAAGCTGCTCTAATATCTTGATGTTTATTTACCGTCATGGCAATTCCATTACCACTTCCACAAATCACAATACCTAAATCTACCCTTTTTTCAGTTACATCTAAAGCTACAGGATGTGCCATATCCGGGTAATCAACACTGTCAAAACTATCCGTTCCATGATTAATGATTTCGTAACCTTTCGATTTTAAAAAATCAACTATGGCTTTTTTATAATCTGGACCCGCGTGGTCGTTTCCTATTGAAATTTTCATGTTTGTATATTTTTTACAAAAATATTTGTTGAATACGTAGCCTACAACTATTATCTACATAAACAATTCACAAAAAACGGTCTTTTTTCACATTTATAATTACTTATGTAATAGATAATTTAATTTTGAATTTTATTTATTGATTTTGAAAAAGTACGACTACATTTTTATTGGCGGAGGTCTATCGGGTTTAATGATGGCTCATTATATGTGTCAGGATGATTTTTTTAAAAATCAAAGCATTTTAATTATAGATAAAAGTCCTAAAAATACCAACGATAAAACCTGGTGTTATTGGCATAATTCCCAAGATGATTGGGATTTTTTAGCCTATAAAAAATGGAATCAGGTGGTGTTTAAAAGTGATGCTTTTTTTAAAATTTTTAAACTACTACCCTATCAATACAAAATGATTCGAAGTATTGATTTTTATGAGTTTGTAATTGGGGAACTTCAAAAAAACGAATGTGTTTCTTTTATTAATGATGAAGTTTTAGAAATTTCTGAAAATCATCAAGAAGTTATTATTAAAGGAAAACAAGAAAATTATATAGGAAATAAAGCTTTTAATAGTTTGTTGAATACCGAAATTCTGGAACAAGCATCAAATACTTATCCTTATTTAAAACAGCATTTTGTGGGTTGGTTTATTCAAACACCCAAAGCGGTTTTTAATGAAGATTTGGTAACGTTTATGGATTTTAGTATTCCTCAACAAAACAATACCAGATTCATTTATATTTTACCTTTTAGTAAAAATCATGCTTTGGTAGAATACACTTTATTTTCTAACGATTTATTATCGTTTAAGGAATATGAAAAAGGAATTGAAGATTATTTAAAATCCGCTGGAATTGAAGATTATACTATTTTAGAAAAAGAACAAGGCAATATTCCAATGACGGCTTATCCTTTTCAACAAAAAAATACCAAGCATTTATTTTATATCGGAAGTGCCGGAGGCTGGACCAAACCCAGCACTGGATATACTTTTTATAATACTTGTAAAGAATCTAAAAATCTAATTGAAAAATTAAAAGGAAACACTGTAAATACATTAAATAAAAAGCATGGTTTTTATGATGCTATTTTTATAGAAGTACTGTACAGTTACAATTATTTGGGCAGTAAAATTTTTACTGATTTATTTAAAAAGAACACTATAAAAGACTTGTTTTTATTTTTAAATAGCGAATCTAGTATTTATACAGAATTAAAAATTATTGCTTCGGTGCCTAGTTTTCCTTTTATTAAATCATTTTTTAAATTTTATTATAAAATACTGAAAATCAATATTTTAAATTAAAAATAAGCGATTGTTAATTAAAATATTTAAGTGCTTGATATGCTGTAATTTAAGTTTTGACAAATGCTGTTAAAAACTTTTTACAGTTTAAAATAACTTCTGTTGCAGAAACCAAAAAAAATTACAATCAAAAATTACAAGTTATAAATCAAGAGAATTTTTAAAAAAAGTATGCATAAGTTATTAATATTTAAATATGATTTAGTTAACATAAAATTTACATAAAGTTGTTTGATTTCGTTTTAAAAAATCATTACTAACAACTCTTAATAACTTGTTTAATTTAACTTATTATTAAGCCTTTACAATTTTAATCATTGTTAATTACTTGTTTTTAAAATCTTACAAGTTAAAATCAAAACAATTGCCTGATTTTTTATTTCACAAATTAACACCCTATAATAACCACCATAATTTTATTTAAATTTTTAAAAAATATTTTTTTGTATATAATAGTTGTTTACAACTTTTTAGTTTTTGTTAGTTCAATGCTGTTTGGATTTGTATTTTTAATGCATTACCTTTTTAATAATATAAACGGGTTAAAATAAAACGTAACCAATGGCCAAAAAATTCAATAGAAAAAACAAAGCGACTAAAGATTTTACTCAGAAAATAATTAAGTTATTAAACGAAAATTCTGGTAAGTCTTTTAATTATAAACAAATAGCTGCTAAATTAGAATTAGACGATACACAAAGTAGAAATCAAATTATTAAAGATTTAAAATTACTGACTTCTCAAAATCAAATTAAAGAAGTAGAAGTAGGTAAATATCTAATCAATAAAGTAAGTACTGATTACTTAGATGGAGTCATAGATATGACTACCCGTAAAACTGCTTATTTTATTTGCGATGAATTAGAAGACGATATTTTTATACCGTTTAATAATTTGAATAAAGCTTTAGACGGCGATAAAGTTAAAGTTTACGTTTATAATCGTAGAAAAGGTAAAAAACCAGAAGCTGAAGTTGTTGAAATTCTGGAAAGAAAAAAAACAGAATTTGTAGGAGTAATTAATATTCATAAAAATTTTGCTTTTTTAACTACCGCTAATCCTAAAATGTATACGGATATTTTTATATCTAAAGATAAAATTGGTACAGCAGAAAACGGAGATGTAGTATTGGTTAGTTTAGATGATTGGCCAGAAAAAGCAGATTCTCCTTTTGGTTCAGTGATTAAAGTTTTAGGTAAACCAGGTGATCACAATACAGAAATTCATGCCATTTTAGCAGAATATGGTTTACCATATGATTTTCCTATAGAAGTGCAACAATTTGCAGATCAAATCAATACTAAAATTGAAGCTTCTGAAGTAAAAAATAGAAGAGATATGCGAGAGGTTTTAACCTTTACCATAGATCCTAAAGATGCTAAAGATTTTGATGATGCTTTATCTTTTCAGGTATTAGAAAATGGAAATTTTGAAATAGGAATTCATATTGCCGATGTTTCTTATTACGTTAAAGAGGGAACTATTTTAGATGATGAAGCTTATCAAAGAGCTACTTCTATTTATTTAGTAGATAGAGTGGTTCCTATGTTGCCCGAAGTGTTGTCTAATTTTGCTTGTTCTTTAAGACCCAATGAAGATAAATATACTTTTTCGGCTGTTTTTGAAATGAATCAAAAAGCAGAAATCGTAAACCAATGGTTTGGAAGAACAGTAACGCATTCTGATCAAAGATTAGCTTATGAAGAAGCTCAATTCATTATAGAAAATAAAATCAGTACTATTCCTATAGAAACTTCTATTACCGGAAGTAGTTATTCAGTTTCAGATGATGTTTTACAAGCTATTTTAAAATTAGATGAATTAGCTAAAATTATGCGTTATAAGCGACTTAAAAATGGAGCGATATCATTTGATAAGGTAGAAGTAAAATTTCTTTTAAATGAGGTAGCAGAGCCTGTAGGGGTTTATTTTAAAATGGCTAAAGATGCCAATCATTTAATTGAAGAATTCATGTTGTTAGCGAACAGAAAAGTAGCAGAATTTATAGGTAAACAACAAAAAACATTTGTGTATAGAATTCATGATGAACCCAATGAAGATAAATTAATCAACTTACAAACCGTAATATCTAAGTTTGGATACAGTTTAAATTTTAAATCTAAAAAGAATATTTCCACTTCTTTAAATGATTTATTAGAGAATGTTCAAGGTAAAAAAGAACAAAATTTAATAGATACTTTAGCTATTCGAAGCATGAGTAAAGCTAAATACTCAACCGATAATATTGGACATTACGGTTTAGCTTTCGATTATTATACCCATTTTACTTCACCTATTAGAAGATATCCCGATGTGATGGTACATCGATTATTACAATTCTATTTAGATGGAGGAAAATCAGCAGATGCAGAAATTTTTGAAACCAAATGTAATCATTCCTCAGGCATGGAAGTTTTAGCTACCAATGCCGAAAGAGATTCTGTAAAATACATGCAAGTAAAATACATGCAAGATCATCAAGACCAAGAATTTTTAGGAGTCATTTCTGGAGTAACAGAATGGGGAATTTTTGTAGAAATTATAGAAAACAAATGCGAAGGCATGGTTAGAATACGAGAAATCAAAGATGATTATTATATTTTTGACGAAAAACAATATGCTATTGTAGGTTCTGCTACTAAAAATGTCATTCAATTAGGTGATGAAGTTTATGTAAAAGTTAAAAATGCAGATTTAGTTAAAAAACAATTAGATTTTACTTACCTCAGAAAAAAAGAATAAGAATTAAAAAACATGCATAACATATTTAATGATATTATTACCGCCTATCCTTTCGGATTTTTTTTAAGTTTAATGATAGGCCCCGTTTTTTTTGTATTAATAGAAACCAGTATATCTAAAGGATTCCGAGCAGCTGTATCTTTTAACACAGGAGTAGTTGTAGCAGATGTAGTTTTTATTTTAATAGCTTATTTAAGCAGTTATCAATTAATTGAAAGTATTAAAGAAAAACCAGCTCTTTTTATTTTTGGAGGTATTTTAATGTTTACTTACGGATTAGTCTCTTTTTTTAGATTGAAAAAACAAAAAATTGCTTTAGAACAAGAGGAAGAAGTAATTTTAACGTTAAATAAAAAAGATTATTTAGGGTTATTTATTAAAGGATTTTTTTTGAATTTTATCAATATTGGCGTGTTAGGATTTTGGTTAGCTATTATAATTACCATAGGCCCAAAATTAAATATGGAAACCAATAGAATTATTACATTTTTTGCTTCGGTTATTATATTTTATTTTTTAATCGATTTATTAAAAATATTCCTTGCTAAGCAATTAAAATCTAAATTAACTACTCAGAATATTGTTTTAGTAAAAAAATTCATTAGCGTGGTTCTAATAGTGTTTGGATTGATATTAATGATACAAGGATGGTTTCCTGACGAGAAAAAAATGATTCAAGAAAAAATAGAAGATATTAGAAAATAAAAAAGACCGCTATTTAGCGGTCTTTTTTGTTGAGGCATCGTCCGGATTCGAACCGGAGTAGGAGCTTTTGCAGAGCCCAGCCTAGCCGCTCGGCCACGACGCCTTAATTGGACTGCAAACTTAGTTAAAAAGTTTAAAGTATAAAATGTTTAATCGTTTTTTGTTTAATCGTTTATAAAGAATAGTAAAATAATCTGATATCTAAAATCTAACATCTATTATCTATTTTGTTCCATCACAATAGTAACAGCTTCTACATCTCCACCTATAGGTGGATTTAATTTAGATACGCTTACCTCTGCATAAGTTACAGTTGTAGCTTTGTTAAAAATTCTATCTAAAATACGTTTAGCTACATGCTCTAATAAAGCAGAACGAATAGCCATTTCTTCTTTTATGATTTGATTTAGATGTACGTAATCCACTGTATCGTATAAATTGTCAGATACTGCAGAAGTATTTAAATCCGTGTTTACCGTTAAGTTAACCAGGTAATCGGAACCTATTTTACTTTCTTCAACTAAGCAGCCGTGAAAAGCAAAAATTCTTATGTTATTTAAAATAATTTTTCCCATGGGGTAAAAATAAAAAACCCCAGTGAATTTCACTGGGGTTTTTAGTATTTGTTTAAATGCTTTTAATTAGAAGCTATAAATAGCAGAAACTAAGAAAAATGTATTTATTTGAGATGTTTTTTTGTTTAAAGTATAGATTCTTTTATCAGCAAAATCAGCTCTGAATTCAGGAATGATAGTTAAATTACCTAATTTGTAGTTAGCTGATACAGTGTTAGAAAGAATTTTAGCATCTATTATATCCATTCCACTAGCATTACCATCATTTACAAAATATTCACCTCTGTATGATAAACCTAAGTTTTCTTTTACACTATAAGTAACATAACCTGCTACTGATGCAATAGTTTCTTTTCCTTTTGTATTATCTCTGGTTAATTGAGCAAAATTTGCTTCCCCTGCAACACTTAATTTATCATCAAATTTATGTTTTAAGGTTCCATTAACTAAAGTATAGTTGATTAAATTAAGACCATTAAGCATTAGTTTATTTGATGGATTATGGCTTGATGATTGGTAGTTTAAACTAATATTTGTTGCTTCTAAAGTATATCCAACTTGAGCTAAAACAGTTTTTTGAGTGGTATTAGCAGCAATTGCAGATTTAAAATCAGCTGGATTTCCTGCTCCTACCATTACATTGAAACCATCAATTTTATAATTTATCTTCAAACCTGTATTTAATAATGGACTGTTTGAGTACATATGAGACATACTGTAGTTTCTATTCTCATTAGCATTGATTTTTTCAACACCAAAATGTCTTTGGAAAGTACCAAATGTAACGTTTAATCCGCTCATTAGTTCATAATCAATATATAATTCTTTGATTATAGATGCGGTAGAATTACCATCTAAAGAATTTAAATCGTTGATTCTTTTTCCGAAACCAAAATCTCCGAAGAATTTTGCTTTACCACTATTGTGACCTACTTGAACGTTTGCAGAACCTAATTCAAATGAATTATGAGATTCGGTATATAAGGTTCTAGATTGATCATTTTTTCTACTAGCATCAAGTTTAAAATAACCGTCTACAAATCCTTTAACTGTAGTTTTGTTTTCTTCTTGAGCAGTTGCTCCAATAGCTAAAAGCATAGAAGAAGCAAATAATAATTGTTTAGAAATTTTTAAATAACTTTTCATAATAATGCTGTGTTTAGTTTAAGTTTAAAATTTATAAGTTGTACCGATTAAGAAAAACGTATTGAAATTAGATGTTTTTTTGTTAAGAGTGAATATTCTTTCACTAGCATAATCTAATCTAAATTCTGGAATTATAGTAAATGCACCCACTTTATAGTTACCAGTAAAAGTATTTGAAAATACAGAACCTCCACCATAATCAAAAGCCATTCTATTTCTGATTTGTTTATCAGTTTCAAAGAATTCTCCTCTGTAATTTAAGTTTACTTTTTCGTTTAACTTATATTTAACGTAACCAGCTAATGAATTCCAAGATCTACTGCTAGACATGTTGTAGTTGTAGTTGGAAAAGTTAATAGCGGCAGTAATTTTATCATTAAATTTATGTTCAACAATAACATCATTTTGAATAATATTATTAGGATAATCATTTGTTCCAACAGTTTGAAAACCATAAATGAATTTAGTGTTTTCTCTGTTGTAACCAAATTGTCCAAAATAGTTCTTTTTGTTAGATTTAGCATCAATAGCTGATTTAAAATCTGCGGCATTACCCACTCCAATCATGAAGTTAAATAAATCCATTTTGTAATCTAATTTCAAACCTGTATTAAAAAAGTTTGTATTAGAAAAAGCATAAGACATACTGTAGTTAGCATTATCCACCACATTGATTTGTTCGTATCCAATGTGTTTTTTAAAGCTACCTCCAGTTAAAGATAATCCATCAGCAACCTCTACACTGATGTAGGCTTGTTTGATGAAAAATTCCGAATTTACTGAGTTTGAAGAAAATGCATCTGCTCTTTTACCTGCGCCCAAGTCAATGTAAGTAGTTACTTTTCCGCTTTTGTGTTGTACATCAAAAGACGCCATTCCCAATTCAAAAGAATTAAGACTGTTAGAAAATCTTGTTTTAGAGTTTTCATTTCGTTTACTTGGATCGATTTTGAAGTATCCGTCTGCGTTGAATCCCATTTTAAAATTGGATTCTTTTTCTTGAGCATTAGCAGTATTAATGCTTCCTGCCAAAGCCAATACCATCAACCCTTTAGATAGGTTTTTAATGGTTTTTAGTTTAGTTTTCATGAGCCTTTGAATTAATTAAGTTCTTAAATTAACGGGGCAATATTAGGGATATTTTTTTAATTAACAAACTATTAACAACGAGAAAAGACCTACATACCTAAGTATGAGGCCTTTACTACTGGGCTATTTTAAACTTAAACTAAACTTCTGTGAATTTTTAGAATTTATATGCAGTACCTAAAATAAAGTATCCGTTCGTTTTGGTTCCTTTACCATCTGCATCCATGAATACTTCTTTTGAAGCGCTATCGAATCTAATCTCTGGAGTAACTATTAAGTTACCAGCTATATAATTTAACGATAAAGTGTTAGAGAATACGCTAGCTCCAACTCCGCTGAACGTAGCTAAACCATCTTTGTCATCAAAATACTCCCCTCTGTAGGTAACTTTATATTTATCGCTTACATCATATTTTAAGTAAGCAACAGTAGTAAAGAATTTTTTATCTCCACTAACACCGTCTAAAGTAGCTACCTTGTAAGAACCGTTTAAAGTACCAGAAAATTCGTCTGTAATTTTTTGATTGAAAACTAAATCAATTTGAGTTTCATTTAGCGCTAATGGATTTCTACTTCCTACAGTTCCATTTAAGTACACTGAAGTTCCTTCCATAGCATATCCAACTTGACCAATTACCGTTTTTTGAGTAGTTCCAGCTCCTCCAGAATTTAAAGCAGTTCTATAATCCGTTGGTTGAGATAAACCAACCATAAAATTAAATTTGTCATAAACATAATCTGCTTTAACACCTGTATTTGAGAAAGGACCATAAGAGAATGCGTAAGACATACTGTAGTTTCTGTTGTCGTAAGCATTCACTAATTCAACTCCAATGTGAGTGGCCCAAGTACCCATAGTGAATTTTAAACCTTCCATAGCTTCTAAGCTTAAGTATGCTTGCTTTATAAGCACACCTGTTCCTGGGGTTGCATAACTAAATTCTTCGGCTCTTTTACCAAAACCTAAATCAATAAATACTGAAGCTTTGTTAAATTTGTGCTCTGCATACAAAGAAGCCATTCCTAATTCAACAGAGTTAACAGTACCGCTTGTAAAGCTAGTGTATCCATTATCTTTTCTATTAGCAAAGTCAGCTTTGTAATAAGCATCTAAGTAACCGCCAATTTTTGTTTCAGATTTTTTCTCTTCTGCAGGTGCATCTTGAGCAAAAGTTGATGTAGTTGATAACATTAATACTCCCATTAATGCTAATCCTTTTAAAGTGTTTATTTGTTTTTTCATAATCTTTCTAATTGAATTTATGTTAATTTAAGTTTAGTTTCTAAAATCTGGATATGCATCCATGTTGTGTTCGTGCATGTCTAATCCTTCCATTTCTTCTTTAGCAGATATTCTTAATCCCATAGTTAATTTGATAATGAATAATACTACTGTAGAAACGATGACTACAAACGCTCCGATACTGGCTACTCCAATTAATTGAGTCATAAATGAGTGGTCAGGATTCATAGAGAAAATACCTACAGCTAATGTTCCCCAAATACCATTCATTAAGTGAACTGGTACCGCACCTACTGGATCATCTATTTTAAGTTTGTCAATCACAATAACTCCAATCACTACTAAAATACCTCCGACAGCACCAATGATGATTGCGTTTAATGGACTTACCACGTCTGCACCTGCAGTTACCGCTACTAAACCAGCCAATATACCGTTCAGCACCATGGTAACGTCTAAAGATTTAGTATAAGCGTATGAAGTTAAAATTGCACTGATACCTCCAATACAAGCCGCTAAGAAAGTAGTTACTAATACTCTTGATGTTAATTCTGGATCTGCAGATAAAACTGAACCTCCGTTGAATCCGAACCAACCTAACCAAAGTAAGAATACCCCAATGGTTACTAAAGGAATACTGTGACCCTCAATAGGTTTGGTTACGCCATTGTATTTTCCAATACGTGCTCCTAAGAATAAAACATATACTAAAGCCGCCCAACCTCCTACAGAGTGTACTAATGTTGAACCTGCAAAATCATAGAATCCCATTTCTTTAAGGAATCCACCACCCCAATGCCACATACCTGTGATTGGATATACGATACCAACTAATATGATTGAGAAAACTAAGAAAGCGCCTAATTTAGCTCTTTCAGCTACTGCTCCAGATACAATTGTTGCACAAGTAGCAGCGAACATTCCTTGGAATAAAAAGTCAGTCCAGTAAGTATAACCTCCGTTGTAAGCTAAATCTAAAGTTCCTTCTGCTGTTAATGGCTCGCTAATTCCAAATCCTGCAAATCCAAAAAATTGTCCTGCAAAATCAGCTCCAGGATACATTAAGTTAAAACCCCATGCGGCATATAATAAAACTCCAATACAAACAATAATGGTGTTTTTAAATAGAATGTTGATGGTGTTTTTTGAACGAGTTAAACCTGTTTCTAAGGTGGCAAAACCTAAGTGCATTAAAAATACAAACGCAGTACACAACATCATCCAAATGTTGTTGTAAGTAAGTGTTTGTGCCGCTACTTGTTCACTTAGTGATTCAAGTGTAACGGTCGTTGTTTCTATTAATAAGTTTGTCATCATGATCGATTATTTTAAAGATTGTTCGTCTTTTTCTCCTGTTCTAATTCTGTAGGCACTGTTAATATCCGACACGAATAATTTACCATCTCCTACTTCTCCTGTGTACGCAGCTTTTAAAACCGCTTGTATAGAAGGATCTAAAAACTCCTCGCTACAAACAAAACTTAATAATCGTCTTTGGATATCGCTAGTTTTGTAAGTGATACCTCTGTAAATGTGACCTTGTTTTTCGTTACCTACCCCAGTAACATCCCAATACGTAATAAAGGTGACTCCAACATCATGAAGCGCGTTTTTTACTTCGCTCCATTTTGACTTTCTAATAATTGCTTCAACTTTTTTCATAAATCAATATTTAATTTGGTTGAGACAAATTTATAAAATGTTATATACCCCCAAAAAAATAGGGGGTGTTTGATGTTATTTTTATCATATTGTAAATTTTACCCCCTTTTTAGTGAGGGTATTTTTTAATAAAACATAATATTTTGTTAATATGGTACCTTTTTTTAACAGATTCCTATCTTAAAAATGACTTAAAATGGGTTTTGGGATGTTTTTTAGGGGGGTGATTAACTAATTTTAGTCAATTTTAGTCTTAGACCCTATTTTTCATACTTTTGCGAGTATAAAATAGGTAACCATGTCTGCAGAAGAAAAATCATTGAATTTTATAGAACAAATTATAGAGGATAGTTTAGCGAAAGGTTTCCCTCAGGAAAAATTGCGTTTTAGATTTCCTCCAGAACCCAATGGATATTTACATATCGGTCATGCTAAATCCATTTGTTTGAATTTTGGTTTAGGATTAAAGTATGATGCGCCAGTAAATTTGCGTTTTGATGATACCAATCCGGCTAAAGAAGAACAAGAATACGTAGATGCTATTAAATATGATGTGCAATGGTTGGGTTTTCAGTGGGCTGAAGAACGTTATGCCTCGGATTATTTCCAACAATTATATGATTGGGCAGTATTGCTAATTAATAAAGGTTTGGCTTATGTAGATTCTCAATCTTCAGAAGATATGGCCAAACAAAAAGGTACGCCAACACAAGCTGGTACAAATAGCCCATATCGCAATCGTTCCGTTCAAGAGAATTTAAATTTGTTTGAACGCATGAAAAATGGTGAATTCCCCGAGGGTTCTCACGTATTGCGTGCTAAAATAGATATGGCATCCTCTAATATGTTGATGCGTGATCCTATTATATATAGAGTATTGCACAGAGACCACCACAGAACAGGCAATCAATGGAAAGTATATCCTATGTATGATTGGGCACATGGAGAATCAGATTATATAGAACAAATTTCACATTCTATATGTACGTTGGAATTTATGATGCATCGTGAATTGTACGATTGGTTTGTCAATCAAATTCGTGAGGAACAATTAGTAAAGCCTAATCAATATGAATTTGCTCGTTTAAACTTGAATTATACGGTAATGAGCAAACGTAAATTATTACAATTGGTTCAAGAAGGTATCGTAACGGGATGGGATGACCCACGTATGCCAACCATTTCCGGATTACGCCGTAGAGGTTATACACCAGCTTCAATTCGAAAATTTGCAGAAACTATTGGAGTAGCTAAAAGAGAAAACTTAATAGATGTTTCTTTATTAGAATTTTGTATTCGGGAAGATTTAAATAAAACTGCACCACGAATCATGGCGGTTTTAGATCCTGTTAAATTGGTGATTACCAATTATCCTGAAGGAAAAGAAGAATGGTTAGAAGCTGAAAATAATCAAGAAGATGAAACAGCAGGATTCAGACAAGTACCATTTTCACGAGAATTATTTATTGAAAGAGAAGATTTTAAAGAAGAAGCCAGCAACAAATTCTTTAGATTAACCATAGGTAAAGAAGTGCGTTTAAAGAATGCATACATTATTAAAGGAGAATCTGTTGTAAAAGATGCAGAAGGTAATATCACCGAAATTCATTGTACTTATGATGAAGACAGCCGAAGCGGAAGCGGTACTGAAGCCAGTTTAAGAAAAGTAAAAGGTACGTTGCATTGGGTATCTATTCAACACGCACAAAAAGCACAAGTTAACTTGTACGACAGATTGTTTTCAGAAGAATTTCCAGATGCCGATAAAGAAGTTGATTTTAAAACATTTTTAAATTCTGATTCTTTAAAAACAGTTACAGGATACATAGAGCCTAGTTTAAATGGCGATGAAGTGGGTAAAAGATTTCAATTTCAACGTTTAGGTTATTTCTGTATAGATTTAGATTCTACCAAAAACAACATTATTATTAATAAAACCGTTGGTTTAAAAGATACTTGGGCTAAGCAACAGTAACCTTATATTTTATGAAAAAACAGGTATTATTTGTCTTATTACTTTTGATTAGTAGTTACACATCTGCTCAGGTGGATAGTCTAAAAACAAAAAAAAGCGGTCGATTTAAAATTGCCGGTAATGCGATAAAAAATGGTTTTTTAAGCGTTCCTGGAGATTTTTCAGAAATGGGAAAAACTTTTTCAAGTGATTGGACCAAAACAGCTGTTTATGCAGGAAGTGTTTTAGGATTAATTGCAGTAGATAAATACACCACGGGTTTTTTACATGATAATGTAGAGCCCAATATTGATTATTCTTTACCCAATATAGATGCCTTAGATTTTGGTAAGGATAGGTTTAAATTCATCTGGTTAAGAGGGAATAATGCTTATATGACTTATCCAGTTATTGGTTTATATGCTGGTTCGTTGATTGGTAATTACGAAAAGGGGCAAATTGTTGCGATAAATACTTTTAAGGCTGTAGCTTATTCGTATGTAATATCTCATTTGATTTTAAAAACTGCTTTTGCACGAAATAGACCACAACGCAGATTAAATGATGATACGCCAGAAATGCATCCGTGGACTAAAGATAATTGGGATTTTGGAAATTATCATCCAGTTTATTTTGGAAGTGAAGTTGAAGGAACCGCATTGCCATCGTATCATGCGACCACCTATTTTGCGATTGCTAAGGTTTTTCAAATGGAGTACAATAATTATTGGATTCCTTACACTTTTGCCACAGCTATTTTTATGGCAGAATTAAAAGACCACAATCACTGGGTTTCTGATTTAGTAGTTGGTGGATTAATAGGAACCATTATAGGAAGATCAGTAGTAAAAAGCAGTCAAAAATATCGTTCAAATTCTAATCCAGATAGCATAAAATTAGGGCATAAAAATTTTAAAATGGATAAACATTTACTTCCACAGATATCCAAAACAAGTGTTGGACTACATTTTACATGTACATTTTAAATTTATTTAACGGTACTTATAATATATGCATTTTTATACCCCCTAATATTTAGGGGGTATTTTTTTGAAAAACAACTTAAGGATAATATTTACTATACCCTTTATATGGGGGTAAATTTTTTATATTATAATATATTGAAATACAGATACATACATGTTAAATTTATGCTAAATAAATGCTTAATCATTTTGATTTTACCATAACTGTGCCGTAAATTAGTGCTCATGAAAACGGCTCACAAAATATTAATATTACTAGTTTGTTTTGCACTATCTTTTCCTTGGATGATGGTTGGTATTTCTGTTATTATTAACGAAGAGCAACATAATTTTTGTGAAAAAATAGAGTATACAGGTAATGAAGTTGAGTTAGAAGATAAAACCGATGAAATAGTTTTTCATTATCCTTCTATATTTGATTTGGCATATATTTCAGATTCAGAATTTATAGAGCATTTACACATTTATAACTTTACGATTAAGCAATCTTTTGTAGAGATTGTTTCTCCTCCACCCGAAGTTTAAATTAAGTTTTACAGCATTTTTATGTTCCACACGATGTTGGAACACATTCGTAATACATTTAATTTAAATTTATATCATCATGAAAACTTTAATCATATTCTTATTTACCTTAGTTAGTTCATTATCATTTGCAAATTCTCACATTATTGTAAAACAAAATGGAGAAAAAATAGAAGCTAATTACATAGCCACAAAGGATAATGTGGTTTATTATACTATTTCTGGTAATTCTGTTGAGCAAGAAATCAGTGTTTTTGCCGTAAATAAAATAATTGATAAATCTAATAATCAAACCATTGTAACTAATTCAAAAATAGATGTTAGTGGAAAAAGAGGTTACAAAAATGTAGTAGTACTAAATGCTAATCAATCTAAAGGATTAAAAGTCGCAGAGGAATTTACAGCAACTGTTCAAAAAGTAAAAGGTCAATCACCATCTACTTGGGTAGAGTGGACAGAAAATAGAATTAAAAGAGAAGCGGCTGCCAAAGGGTATTCCTACATTGTAATTACAGAACAAACCGAATCAAAAATCAAAGCTGTAGCTTATACTTATTAATTGTAACATTCAGCAAGTAAAAAAGGGAAGTCAAAAGACTTCCCTTTTTTTTGTATCATCAAATACCGAATTAAAATCTCATTACCATCAATAAATCTTATTATCAATTTTTCTTATGAATTTCATAATCTTCATAAGGATTATTTTAGAAAACTGACCTTTATAAATTAATTTTAAAAGCGTTTTATTTTAAAAACAGCCTTGGTGTTGTCTAGATATGTAATCTTCGTTTTAATAGCTTTTATTTCGATTTAGGCTTATTTAAGACTCGCTTCCGTCTTTGTTTCTATCTTTTTTTCTGGCAGGAGCATTTTTCATCGATTCTCCGATTTGATTGGATGCCGTAAAGCTCGCTACCATATTATTTAACATATCGCTACCCGCTTGTGGTGAGTTGGGTAATAAAATTAAATTAGAATTGGTATCCGCGCCGATAGCTTGCAACGTATCGTAATGTTGGGTAACTACAATTAAGGCAGAGGCTTCTTGTGAATTAATACCTACACCGTTTAAAATATCTACACTTTCCACTAATCCACGAGCTATTTCTCTTCTTTGGTCAGCAATACCCTGTCCTTGTAGTCTTTTGCTTTCTGCTTCTGCTTTGGCTTTTGCTACGATTCGGATTCGTTCAGCTTCTCCTTCGTATTCCGCAGCTGTTTTTTCTCTGTCTGCCGCATTAATTCTGTTCATGGCATTTTTAACTTGAATGTCTGGATCAATGTCTGTAATTAAAGTATTGATGATGTCATAACCATAAGCCGCCATGGCTTCATTCAATTCTCTTTTTACAGCAATGGCAATATCGTCTTTGCGTTCAAAAACATCATCTAGTTTTAATTTTGGCACTTCTGCTCGTACTACGTCAAATACATACGAGGTAATTTGGTCGTGTGGGTATTCTAGTTTATAAAACGCATCGTATACTTTGTCTTGAATGACTTTAAACTGAACGGAAACTTTCATTTTAACAAACACATTGTCTTTGGTTTTGGTTTCAATCAATACATCCAACTGTTGAATTTTTAGGTTTACTTTTCCTGCAATTCGGTCAATTAATGGAATTTTAAATTGAAGACCTGATTGTCTGATGCTGCTAAATTTTCCAAAACGCTCTACAATAGCGGCGGTTTGTTGTTTGATGGTAAAAATGGAGGAAATCAATATAATTACTCCAATAATTGGGAAAATAAAATCTGTGAACATAATCGTGAATTTAACGGTGTTAATAATTGGTTAAAGAATTTCATTATATTTAGTGCAATATACTTGATATAAATGAAAAAAATCTTTTGCGCTGTGGCAATCTTTATGATGAGTCAAACCATGCAGGCTCAGTATGATGATGCTAACAGTCATATAGGAATATCTGGGGGGTATTCTTATATGAACATTCTAACTGATAATTTTAAAGTCACTCCATTGGGTGGATTTAATGTAGGGTTTAGCACCCGAGGAATGTTTTATGATTACTTTGATTTGGTTTACGGAATGGAGTTTTTTCAAACCAGCGTAGCCATGGAAGGTTATCGATTGGGTTCGGGTAAAAATGAACAATTGGTGTTTATGAACAAAGGAGTTCAAATGCATTTGTTGTGTAGTTACAGAGCTATTTCAGACCACTTAAATTTTGATTTTGGACCGGTATTTCAATTAAATGACAAGTTAACCGCTAAAGATTCACAACAAGAATATATTTTAGAAGGCACGCCTTTAAAAGCTATTGATGTTGCCGATGTAAGCAAATTTAATGTTTTGCTAGGGGCAGGAGTTACTGGTGGTAGCTTGCATGTTCGTGCCTCGTTGTTTTATCAATACGGATTAACCAATTTCTTTTCTAAATTAAATAAAACAGAACCTGTAAGTAATGCTGGATATAATTTAAAAGGCAATTTGAGTTTGCTAACCGCTAAAGTTATTTTTTATCTGTAGGCTGTTTGTTTAACCGTCTAATGTTTAATCGTTTAATCGATTTTAGGTAATAATATCTTAAATAGAATCTATTGCTTTTTTAATTCTAGCGATGGTTTCTTCTTTACCAATCAGTTCCACAATATCAAATAGATGCGGTCCTTTCATAGCGCCAACTATACATAATCTGAAAGGTTGCATGATTTTTCCCATACCAATTTCGTTCGTGGTCATCCATTCTTTTACTAGGATTTCAATAGTTGAACTACTGAAATCTTCAATAGACTCTAATACAGTTGTCAATTGTTGTAAAAGAGCAGGGGTTTCTTCTTTCCAATTCTTAAGTGCTTTTTCGTCGTAAGCAGTTGGGGCTACAAAAAAGTAATCAGATAGCTCCCAAAACTCGCTTACAAAATGCGCTCTTTCTTTAATTAAGCCTACTATTTTGATTAAATTTTCATGACTTACGTGTATTCCTTTTTTATTTAAGACGATTGAAAATTCACCCGCTAAAACGTTATCTGATTTTTTAATCAAGTATTGATGATTAAACCATTTGTTTTTTTCAGGATCAAATTTGGCACCGGCTTTATGAATTCTTTTTAAATCAAAAGATTTCACTAATTCTTGCAAAGTGAACAATTCTTTTTCCGTGCCATCGTTCCAGCCTAATAAAGCTAAAAAGTTAACTACCGCTTCTGGAAAATAACCTTGTTCTCGGTAGCCTATAGAGGTTCCTTCGGCGGTTTTCCATTCTAAAGGAAATACAGGAAAGCCCATTTTATCTCCATCTCGTTTAGATAATTTTCCATTGCCCACTGGTTTTAAAATTAAAGGTAAGTGCGCAAATTCTGGCGCTTCCCATCCAAAAGCCTGGTACAGTAAATGGTGTAAAGGCAAAGACGGTAACCATTCTTCCCCACGAATCACATGGCTGGTTTCCATTAAGTGATCATCTACAATATTCGCCAAATGATAAGTGGGCATGCCATCGCTTTTAAAAAGTACTTTGTCGTCTAATAAATTGGTGTCGAATTTTACGTCTCCGCGAATCAAATCATGAATTTCTAAGATTTGATTCACCGGTGTTTTAAATCGTACCACGTAAGCTTCGCCATTAGCAATTCTTTGTTGTGTTTCTTCTTTAGATAAATGAATAGAATTATCTAATTGTTCCCGAACCGTATGGTTGTAAATAAACGTATTTCCGCTGTTTTCTGCCTCTTTTCTTAGATGATCTAGTTCTTCTGCCGAATCAAAGGCATAATAAGCCCAATCGGTTTCTATTAACTGATTCACATAGCTTTGGTAAATGGCTTTACGTTCACTTTGTTTGTAAGGTCCGAACTTTTCATTTTTACCAATGGTTTCATCAGGAGCAATACCTAACCATTCCAAGGCTTCAAAAATATAAGCTTCTGCACCAGGTACAAATCGGGTTTGATCGGTATCTTCGATTCTGATATAAAATACCCCTTGGTGTTTTTTAGCGAATAAATAATTGAATAAAGCGGTTCTTACCCCACCAATATGTAATGGCCCTGTTGGGCTAGGGGCAAATCGTACTCTTACAGGCTTTGTCATTCTGATGAAAATTTTGATGGGCAAATATACAATTAAAGTCATTTTAGCTTCAAGTAAATGTTACCACATTCAAGCTTATCGTGTGTATAGATTTTAATTGTAATTTTACCTTTCCCAAAAAAAGACTGTTTTGCAAAACGGACAACAACTCATTTATCAAAAATTAGAAGCATTTATTCGTAAATACCATTTTAATGAATTGGTAAAAGGGTGCTTGTTGTTTGTGGGTGTAGGATTGAGTTATTTTTTGTTAAACGTAGTTTTAGAATACTTGCTGTGGCTATCTGTTTTTTGGAGAACCTTTTTGTTCTGGTTGTTTATTGGGGTAGAACTTTTTTTTCTGATTCGTTGGATTGTTTGGCCTTCTTTAAAATTATTTAAACTCCGCAAAGGATTAGATTACGTAAAAGCCTCTAGGGTAATTGGTGCTCATTTTCCAGAAGTTTCCGATAAATTGTTGAATTTCTTACAACTATCTAGCTCGCAGGATTCCGTACAATCTGCGGAATTATTGCAAGCATCTATAGAACAAAAAGCCGCACAACTCAAGTTTGTACCTTTTGAAACCGTGGTGAATCATCGTAAAAATTATCGATTATTACCTTTGGCCATTATCCCTATTTTGGTAGTTGCGTACTTTTTTATTCTTCCAGAAAAATCCACTTTGTCAGATAGTTATTTGCGATTGGTTCAATATAGTCAACCGTTTTCACCACCACCACCTTATGTGTTCTCTGTTCAAAACAAATCTTTAGTGGTAAAGCAAAATCAAGATTTTGTATTGGATATTAAAATAGAAGGTAAAGTACTTCCAACCACTTGTTCTTTAGTGATTGATGGGCAAGAATTTTTTGCAGAACAAATCACGCTAAGCCATTACCGATATACTTTTAGTCAAGTTCAAAAAGATATTTCTTTTTACATTAAATCCAATCAAGTAGTTTCTGAGCCTTATGTTTTAAAAGTATTGTCTGTGCCCACCGTGGTTCAATTGAGCATGTTGTTGCAATATCCAGAATATTTACGCAAAGTCAATCAAATCATCACTGGTTCTGGAAACGCCGTTGTTCCCGAAGGCACATTAATTACTTGGAAAATTCAGTCTAAGGCTACTCAAAAAATCCAATGGTCAGATGCTTTACAAACATTTCCGTTAGTAAAAGAAGCGGAGGAATTTAAGTTGACTAAGCGTTTGATGAAAGATACCGATTATAAAATCACGTCTTCTAATCAACAATTTATTAATCACGAAAAATTATCCTTTTCGATAAAAGTGCTTAAGGACGAATATCCAAATATTGTTTTTAAGAATTTACCCGATTCTTTATCTGTTAAAGGTCTACACTTAGGACAGATTACCGATGATTATGGATTTCAACGTTTTCAAGTGGTGTATTATCCTGTAAATCAACCCCAAGCTAAGGCTGCTTTATTGTTGCCTATTACTAAAGAAAATATTAGTTTTTTTACTTTTTCGTTGCATCAATTGGTGCAATTATCAGAAGGAAATCAATACCATTATTATTTTGAAGTATTTGATAATGACCGTATTAATCACTTTAAATCTACCAAATCCAATCTGTTTTCTACCTATGTAAAAACACAGCAAGAACAAAAAGCAGAAACGTTACAAAATCAAAAACAAGCGATTGCGGGTTTAGGCAAAAGTTTATCGAATCAAAATCAACAAGTTAAATCTTTAGATAAGTTACAACAGCTGACCAAAGAGAAAAAAGAACTAGACTACAAAGACCAACTTAGAATTCAAGATTTTTTAGAAAAGCAACAACAACAAGACATGCTAATGAAAGATTTTTCTAAAAAATTACAAGACAATCTTCAGGATTTTCAACCCGATAAGAAAGACGATTTTAAAGAACAATTGTTGGAAAGACTAGCTCAAACAGAAAAGAAACTAGATCAAAATCAAAAGATTTTAGAGGAACTAAAAGAGCTGAATCAAAAATTGGATAATCAAGATTTGAAAGACAAACTAGAGCGCTTAAAAAATCAATCCAAATCACAAACCAAAAGTTTACAACAGTTGCTGGAATTGACTAAAAAATTCTATGTAGAAAAAAAGCTGGAGCAAATTTCTAGTCAATTAGATAAATTATCAGAAACACAAAAGGAATTGTCTGATAACGACACCAAAGAAGAACTGGCTAAACAACAAGACTTGAATAAAAAGTTTGATGATTTAAAGAAAGATTTAAACGACGTAAAGAAAGAAAATCAAGAATTAAAAACGCCGATGTCTATTCCCGACAGTAAAGAATTAGAAAAAGAAATTGCCGAAGAATTGCAAAAATCAGAAAACAATTTGAAGGAAAATAAAGCTCAAAAAGCCAAAGCTAATCAGCAGTCTGCCGCTAAAAAAATGAAGCAATTAAGCAAACAAATGTCTGAATCTATGGATTCTGGCGAAATGGAACAGCTAGAAGAAGATGTTCAAATGCTTCGTCAGGTATTAGATAATTTACTTACGTTTTCTTATTCGCAGGAAAACCTTTTACTTCAATTCAAAAAATCAGTAAAAGGTGCTCCGTCTTATGCTAAACATTTAAAACAACAACAAGGTTTAAAAGCGCAGTTTAAACACATAGATGATTCTTTGTTTGTGTTGGCTATGCGTAATCCGGTGATTGCCGAAAATGTAAATACCGAGATTGCATCTGTATTTTATAATATGGATAAGTCTATTGATTTTCTGTCAGATATTAATATTCTTAGAGGAACTTCCCACCAACAATATACCACAACCTCTGCCAACAAATTAGCCGATTTTTTAAGTGATGCTTTAAGCAACATGCAAATGCAGATGAATATGTCGGGTTCTGGTAAAGGAAAACCAAAGAAGGGTCAAGGAAAAGAAATGCAGTTGCCAGATATTATGGAAGGACAAAAAGGGGTGTCGAATAAAATTCAAAAAGACATGCAGCCCAAGTCGTCTAATAGCCCAGGAGGTAAACAAGAAGGACAAGGGCAAGAAGGTTTGTCTGGTGAAATGCTGGAAATCTACAAACAACAACAATTGTTGCGGGAATCCTTAGAAAAAATGCTCCAAAATGCAGGCGGTGGTTCTGCAGGAAAGAATGCGGTTGAGCAAATGAAACAACTAGAAAAACAATTGCTGAATAAAGGCATGAATCAAAACACCTTAAAACAAGCCCAACAATTACAAGTAGAATTACTCAAGTTGGATAAAGCCTTGAAGCAAGAAGGAGACGAAAACAAACGAGAGGCACAAACCTCTAAAAACCAATCTAAAAACACCAACAACAGCAGTCTTCCTACTGGCGTTAAAGAATATTTGCAAAGTATAGAGTTTTTAAATAGACATCAATTACCTTTGCAACCCATTTATAATCAAAAAGTTCAACATTATTTTAAATCTCATGATTGAATTCAACTACGAAACAGATTTTAATTTAGAACACGAAGAACATTACAGCGAATGGATTTCTGCGGTAATAGAATCTGAAGACAAAACAGAAGGCGAGATTAATTACATTTTTTGTGATGACGAATACCTTCATCAAATCAATTTAAAGTATTTGAATCATGATGAACTAACAGACATCATCAGCTTTGATTACACCATGGGTAATTTGATTTCTGGCGATATTTTTATTTCCGTTGAGCGCGTTAAAGACAATGCCAAGGATTATGGGGTTACTTTCGAAAACGAATTACTTAGAGTAATGTCTCATGGTGTTTTGCATTATTGCGGGTACAAAGACAAATCCGAAGAAGACAGCAAAGCCATGCGCTCTAAAGAAGAAGAAAAAATTAAGTTGTTCCACGTGGAACAATAGTTAATCTGCTAAATTTTTATGTTCCACGTGGAACAAATATTTTTTAAGTTAAAATTCAATATATGTTTTCAGAAAAATATGATGTAATAGTGGTGGGTGCGGGTCATGCAGGTTGCGAGGCTGCTGCTGCCGCTGCTAATATGGGTTCTAAAACTTTGTTGGTCACCATGAGTTTGCAAAACATCGCACAAATGTCTTGCAATCCTGCTATGGGAGGAATTGCGAAAGGACAAATTGTTCGAGAAATCGACGCGCTTGGGGGTTATTCTGGAATTGTATCCGATAAAACGGCTATTCAGTTTAAAATGTTGAATCAATCCAAAGGCCCAGCTATGTGGAGTCCGCGTGTGCAAAGTGACAGAATGCGTTTTGCTGAAGAGTGGCGATTAATGTTAGAAGCCACGCCTAATTTGGATTTTTATCAAGAAATGGTAAAAGGCTTAATCATTAATAATCAAAAGGTAGAAGGGATTGTGACCAATCTAGGGATTTCCGTTTATGCTAAAACTGTAGTGTTAACTAATGGTACATTCTTAAATGGATTGATTCATATAGGAGAAAAACAGTTTGGTGGAGGTAGAGCAGGAGAGTCTGCGGCTTACGGAATCACCGAAGATTTAATTAAAGTAGGATTTCAGTCGGGAAGAATGAAAACAGGAACGCCGCCAAGAGTCGATGGACGTTCTTTAGATTATTCTAAAATGATTGAACAGCCTGGAGATGTTAAGCCTCATAAGTTTTCTTATTCAGATGAAACCCAACCTTTAAGCATTCAAAAATCGTGTTGGATGACTTATACTTCTTTAGAAGTTCATGATTTATTGCGCGAAGGTTTTGATCGTTCCCCAATGTTTAATGGGCGAATCAAAAGTATTGGGCCAAGATATTGTCCCTCTATAGAAGATAAAATCAATCGTTTTGCCGATAAAGAAAGACATCAATTATTTGTAGAGCCCGAAGGCTGGAATACCGCCGAGGTGTATGTGAATGGTTTTTCTACTTCTTTACCTGAAGATGTTCAGTTTAAAGCTTTACGTTCTGTAGCTGGTTTTGAAAATGTTAAGTTTTTCAGACCTGGTTATGCTATTGAATATGATTACTTTCCGCCTACACAATTAAAACATTCCTTAGAAACTAAATTAGTAGAAGGTTTGTTTTTTGCGGGGCAAATCAATGGAACCACGGGCTACGAAGAAGCCGCTTCTCAAGGGTTAATGGCAGGAATCAATGCCCATTTAAAAGCGAATGAAAAAGAACCATTTATTTTAAAAAGAGACGAAGCCTATATTGGTGTTTTAATCGATGATTTAATTACCAAAGGAACAGAAGAACCTTATAGAATGTTTACTTCCAGAGCAGAATATCGAACTTTATTAAGACAAGATAATGCAGATATTCGCTTAACACCTATGTCTTTTGAGATTGGTTTAGCTTCTGAAAAGCGTTTGCGCAGGATGGAAGAAAAATTAAGCAAATCAGAAGCGATGGTGCAGTTTTTTAAAGAAACCAGTGTAGAGGTAGAGGAAACTAATAAAATCTTAATTGAAAAAGAATCTTCGCCCATTACACAGCCCGATAAAATGTTTAAGATTTTTTCTAGACCACAATTGGATTTAGAAGACTTTAAAAAGTTCAAGAAAGTTCAAGAATACATCAATAGTCACGATTTAGACGAAGAGATTATTGAACAAGCAGAAATACAAGTAAAATATTCAGGCTACATAGAAAAAGAAAGAAATAACGCCGACAAACTCTCTCGATTAGAAGACGTTAAAATCCCAGACAATTTTGATTACGATAAAATCAAATCTATATCCATCGAAGCGCGTCAAAAATTAAAAAAGATTCGTCCAGTAACTATTTCACAAGCTTCTAGAATTAGTGGAGTTTCTCCAAGTGATGTTTCGGTATTGCTAATATACATGGGGCGTTAGCTTTTGGGTTTCACGTGGAACACTTGAAAAAATGACACAGCAAAATAAAATAAAATATATTACGACTAAAGACTTTTCGGTTTCCGGAGAGTCTTTTGATTTATACCTTGACGAGGAGTTTCAATTCTTAAAAACCACACCTAAACCTTCGTTAGAAAAGTTGCCCATTTATTATCAAAGCGAAGATTATATTTCTCATACCGATTCCAATAAAACACTTTTAGAAAAGGCTTACCAAATTGCTCGTAAATATGCTTTAGGCAAAAAACGAAGATTAATTGAAAAACATTTTTCTAAAAAAAGCCTTTTAGACATTGGTTGTGGTACAGGTGATTTTTTGCTAGAAATGAAAAATCATGGTTGGCAAGTAACAGGCTACGAACCCGAAAGTAAAGCCAAACAAATTGCCATTCAAAAAGGAGTGGGGGTAACTGAAGATTTAAACCAATTACCAGAACAATCTTTTGATGTAATTACCTTGTGGCATGTGTTGGAACACGTTCCTGATTTACAAGAACAATTACAACAACTAAAAAGATTATTAAAACCTAAAGGATTAATTATAATTGCGGTTCCTAATTTTAAAAGTTTCGACGCTAATTATTATCAAGAATTTTGGGCAGCTTACGATGTGCCCAGACACTTATGGCATTTCAGTAAAAATTCCATTAGATTGTTATTTGCTAAAAATAAATTTAAAGTCGTACAAATTTTACCCATGTATTTAGATTCTTTTTATGTGAGTCTATTATCTGAAAAATACAAAACAGGAAAAACAAATTTCATCAAAGCTTTTGCGGTTGGATTGTATGCTAACCTAAAAGGATTGCAAACCCAAGAGTTTTCTTCTCAAATTTATCTAATCAATAATCAAAATTGATTTTAAGGCGATTTTAAAGCTTTTTAGCTGCCAAAACTTATGTTTGGGTGCTTTAGATTTAAAAATCGCTTAGCGCTTATTTATGAAGGTTGTTTTTAATAGTCAAATCTTATATAAATCTAAATTTTGTATAAGAATATTCAATACCCTAAATTTTTGTTACAAAACAACCAACTCATAATGAATCGAAAATATATTTTATACTTTTACCGCGACTTAAAAATATACCTATGAAAAAAATTGCCTTAATCGCATCTATTGCTTTTTTAACCTTCTCTTGTAACCAATCAGAAAAAACAGAAGTAGCAGCTAAAACAACTGCCTCTACAGAAAAAACAGCATTTGTAGAAACCGCTAAATTATTTGAAGAATACACCAAGTTAAAAGATTTAGAAGCTAAGTATAAAATTAAATCCGAAGAAATGGCCAAAAGCTTAGATGCTCAATATAAAAGTTTCCAAGCCGAAGTGCAGTCTTTTCAAAAAGTAGCTCAAACAAAAAGTCCAGATTGGTTAAGAAGTAAACAATCTGAGTTAATGGCCAAAGAGCAAAAATTGCAACAAATGCAACAATCTATGGGGCAAGATTTGCAAAAACAAAGCGCTGCAGAAATGGATTCTTTATATAAAGAAGTGAAAAAATTTATCGGAGAATACGGTAAGAAAAATGGTTACACTTATATTTATGCTACAGGAGAACCAGCATCCATCTTATACGGTAAAAAAGAATTAGACATTACCGAAGAAATCATCAAAGAATTAAACGGTAAAAAATAAAGCACAAAAAAAAAATCGGAGCTTAAAACTCCGATTTTTTTTATTCCTCTTTCGATTCTTTTTCTTTACTAGTGTCGGTTCCTTTGCTAGCGTCTTTAAATTCTTTAATTCCGCTACCCAATCCACGCATTAGTTCAGGTATTTTTTTACCGCCAAAAAGCAATAACACTACCACAATAATCAAGATTACCTGCGGAGCACCAATAACCCATAAAATGTTAAATAAGTTCATAACCAATTAAATTAGAGCTTACAAAGATAACAACATTTACTTTTAAAGATTACAAATCTGCGTTAAAGTTATTTGGCCGTGTCAGTTCGCTCCAGCGAACTGTCGCGTGTTACGGCGTCGCTTTCGCCTATGGCGAAGAGCTCCACAAGCCTTCACCCGCTCACGGAAAAAATTATAATTGTAAAAAAAATAATATCTTACCGCACAATTAAGCTAAACTAAATATGAAATCATTTACTGTAGAACAAATTAACCAAACCTTACAAGGTACACTAATCGGTTCAACTACTTATCAAATTACTGCGCCCGAACAAATAGAAACGGCAACCGAAAATCAAATTACCTTTATCGGTTCAAAAAAATTTGAAAAACTATGGGAAACTTCAAAAGCTTCTGTAGCTGTTGTAAATGAAGATATATCTGTAACGCCTGGTGAAAATAAAGCCTTTATAAAAGTTAAAAATGCCGATTTAGCGATGTCGCAAGTTTTGGAAATGTTTGCGCCACCAGCACCGTTATTACAAACAGAAATTCATCCTACCGCTACCGTACATCCAAGTGCTAAAATAGGCACAGGAACACGAATAGGAGCAGGTTGTTATATTGGTCCAAACACAGTATTGGGCGAAAATTGCACCATTTACCCCAACGTAACCATTTTTGACGAATGCACAATTGGTAAAAATACCATCATTTGGTCGGGTACGGTGGTAAGAGAAAGATGTCATATTGGAGCCTATTGCATTTTACATTCTAATGCCACTATTGGTTCTGATGGATTTGGTTTTAGACCTTGCCCAGAAAGAGGTTTGGCTAAAATTCCACAAATTGGTAATGTAGTGATTGGCAATCATGTAGAAATAGGTTCAGGTGCGTGTATCGATCGTGGTAAATTCAGTTCCACAGTGTTGGGCGATGGCTGTAAAATAGACAACTTGGTTCAAATCGGACACAACAGTAAATTGGGAATGTTCTGTATCATGGCAGGAAATAGCGGATTGGCAGGTTCAGTAACCTTAGGTAATGGAGTAGTGATAGGCGGAAGCGCTTCCATAAAAGACCATACAACCATCGGAGACAGAGCAGTTATCGGAGCTGGTTCAGGCGTTACAGGCGATGTTCCTGCAGGAAAAACGTATTTAGGTTACCCAGCCTTCGAAGCTAAAGAAACCCTAAGACAATGGGCTACGTTGAAACGATTGACGAATGAAGCTAGTAAGAGGTAGATTTTTTGTTTAAACAATCACCAAACCCTTTTCCCTCAAACTCATTACCGCCTTACTAAACCAAAACAATTCAAAGTTTTCTAATTGGTTTTCAAAGTCTGTTTTTAGGTTTGAAAGTGTTTTTGTGTTGGGATTTTGAAGGCTGATTTCAGACAACGTTTTACACAACCATTCGGCTTCTGGTTTTTCTAAATTGATGCTGAAAGTTTCTTTTTTAGAATGAAAAGTGAGTTGAGCCATTTCCCAACTGTTTCCTTTTTTGGTTTTTGTAAAATAACTGATTTCGGGAGTATTCCCTAACCAAATTACTTTTGCGTTGGGTTTTAAGGTGAAATCAGCTGGTTGATTGAGTATATTTTGGATGTAATTTTTGGGAATGGTAGTTTTAGGAATTTTAAATTCAAACCATTCTTGTAACGGAAAGTCAAACCCGATACCGTGTAGGTAATTGAATAATGATTTTTTAAGTCCGAAACTGAACTTTTCATGATTGATTCCTGTTTTGTCGGTAAATTCTAAGTCGTTCAATGCAAAAGGCGCGTTTACTTCCTTAGCTTTTACTCCAAATTTTTCAGGATTTAAACCAATAGGCGAGTGTGCGGTTAAGGCAAATTGATGCCAAAATCCGGATTGTAAAATACCAGCTTCAAACAATTGGCGAACCATTTCTAAGGAATCTACGGTTTCTTGAATGGTTTGTGTAGGATAGCCGTACATCAAATAGGCGTGAACCAATATGCCTGATTGGGTAAAATTTCGCGTTACCTGCGCAACTTGCGCCACAGTGACGCCTTTGTCTATTAAATCCAATAAACGGTCGGAGGCGACTTCTAAACCACCTGAAACAGCAATACAACCCGATGCTTTTAAAAGCAAACATAAATCTTGTGTAAAACTCTTCTCAAATCGAATGTTTGTCCACCATGTTACGGTAAGGTTGCGGCGTAAAATTTCTAAAGCAACTTCGCGCATTAAGGCGGGTGGTGCGGCTTCGTCTACAAAATGAAATCCTGATTCGTTGGTTTGCGCAACTAATTCTTCCATTCTATCCACCAAAATTTTAGCGGCTATGGGTTCGTAAATTTTAATATAGTCTAACGAAATATCACAAAAAGTACATTTTCCCCAATAACAACCGTGCGCCATGGTGAGTTTATTCCAACGGCCATCGCTCCACAAACTGTGCATCGGATTGGCAATTTCAATCACCGAAATATATTTATTGAGTTGTAAATCCGAATAATCGGGTGTACCTACTTCGGATTGTTTGTAATCGTGTTTAGAAGAATTGTTTTTAAAAACTACTTTTTCATCTTCAAGAATAAACGTGCGTTTATATTCTTTTTCATTAGGATTTGCCGACAGCCCAAAGCCGACAGCTTGAGCGATGAGCTCAATAGGCAATTCCCCATCATCCAATGTAATAAAATCAAAAAAATCCATGACCCGAACATCGGTTAAACTGCGCAATTCGGTATTGGGAAATCCGCCACCCATAGCGGTTTTTGTGTTCGGAAAATGCTGTTTGATGTATTGCGCACATTTAAAAGCACTGTATAAATTGCCAGGAAAAGGCACGGAAAAACACACCAATTCGGGTTGAATTTCTGCTAATTTTTGTGCTAGAATTTTTAAAGTGACTTGGTCAATATACGTCGGAGTTTCGTTTAACTTTTGATACAATTCATCAAAGGAATTGGCGCTTCGTCCTAAACGTTCGGCATATCGGCTGAAACCAAAATTTTCATCAATACATTCTATAATAAAATCAGAAAGATCTTCTAAATACAAGGTTGCCAAATGTTTGGCTTTGTCTTGTAATCCCATCGTGCCAAACGCCCAATCTAAATCTTCCAACTGCGCAAATCGGGAAGCTTCGGGTAAAAATTCTCCACTACAAATTTGATGCGCCAACGTAGGATTATTGCCTTGCAGAAATAAAATCACCGCATCTATGGTATGAATGTAATCGTTTCGCAAGGCATATATTCTTTGACTATTTTCAGAAATAGCAAAATCCTTACTACTTACTACTTCATACTTAAAAATTGTAGTTAATCCCTCTTTCGAAAACAATTTTAATATCACTTCAATCCCCAAATCTATTTGATAGGATGAAATATTCTTAGTGTTCAAAAAACCTTTTAAATAAGCCGTGGCTGGATAAGGCGTATTCAGCTGGGTAAAAGGCGGTGTGATGAGGAGGATTGGAGTCAAATTTCTTTATGATTTTACGATTGGGCAAAGGTAATTAAAGGATGAATATCAAAATCATCGGCTTTTTTAACAGCTGAGATATATTGCACTCTGGCATCTGATGCCTTTACTAAATTTTTGCTGCCCCAACTTAAAAACTTTTGTTGGTATATTTTTTCCATAATTAAATCAGCCATTAATCGGGAATGTCTCCCGTTTCCGTTATTAAAGCAATGAATACTTACCAATCGGTGTTTAAATCTAATCGCAATTTCAATAGGCAAATAAGTTTCGTTTTGAATCCAAAACATTGTATCATCTAACAATTGTTTCAATTCAATTGGAATTAAATAACTTTTTATGCCGATATTCTTTTCGGATTTTCTGAATTCCCCTGCCCATTTCCATACTTCACCGTACATTTTTTTGTGTAAATCTCTAATGAATTTTTCTGATAATATTTGTTCAGTACTCCACTTTTTACCAAATGTCCATTGAATAGCTTTTTCGATATTTAGCTGCTCAAACTCGTCTAATTCATGTCTGTTGGTAATAGATTTTATTTTTAACCCTTCAATATCATCATCGTCTAAAGGCGTTTGTCCGTCTAAATAATCAATTTTTAGTCCCATAAATACTTCGGCATTTCATTAATTATTTCTTGTTTTTTATTTTCAATAGCTTTTTTTAGATGCTCGTAATTGACTTGTTGATCTTCTAATATCATGGATTGATGGGTTCTACTTACAATTTCTTCAGCAATTTCGTAGGCTCTGTTTTCAATCATTTTTTCCAAACTATTGTGTTTAGAAACAAATCCGTAGACCAATTTCATATCTAAAGATTCCGCTACTTGTTTTAAAGAATTAAGTGTTATGGTTCCCGTAACTTCTCTTTCTTCTAATTGTCGGATGTTTTGAGCACTTACTTTCATCTTAGCACCTAGTTGTCTTAACGACATCCCAATAGCTGTTCTAAAGGTATGAATCCAACCCTTGTAAGGAATAACAACCGATGAAAGCGGTTTTAAAGTTTCTAATTTTTTGTCGATTTGACTTAAAATGAGTTGGTTTTTAGAATTTTTCATAAACTTATAAGTTTAAAAATATAACACAAATATAAACATATAAGTTTAAATTTTAATATTTTTTTAAATGTATAGATTTGTTTTTTTGCGTTAGCGGGTGCAGCAAGCTACCATGTAGCGCGGAAAACGCGACCTTAGACTTTAGGCTAAGGGAACGCCCAAATCAGCATTAAGCTTTTAGCTTTGGGCTATTCAAAGGGCTTTTTTATGTAATTTTACGTTTTCTAAAAAAGAATCTATGCCAAACGACTGTATCAGCTATATTCAATCAGGATATTTTTCTGGGTTAATTAATGATTATTTACAGGAAAAGCCAGAGGTTAAATCGTTGTACAATCGTTTTCCGAAACTGGAAAATTTTAAGGCTCAAATCGAAGAGAAACAAAGTAATTACACGCCTGAATTTCGGGCTACTTTAGTGGAAGTTTTAATTAAGCAAAACCAATCAATTAATCTTTCAGCATCTACCCAAAAAAACATTCAATTACTTAAAAATCAAAATACTTTTACGGTTACTACAGGGCATCAGTTGAGTTTGTTTACAGGACCGTTGTATTTTTTGTATAAGATTATTTCTACCATAAAATTAACTGAACAATTAAAGGCAGAGTATCCCACATTTGATTTTGTGCCCGTGTATTGGATGGCGACTGAAGATCACGACTTTGAAGAAATCAGCTCGTTCAATTTTAAAGGCAAAAAAATACATTGGAATGCTGAAAGTAAAGGTGCTGTTGGGCGACTTTCTACCGAAGGATTATCAGCTGTTTTTGAAGTTTTTTCACAAGAATTAGGGCATGGAAAAAATGCAGATGCAATTCGAGAATTGTTCCAATCTGCGTATGTAAAACACGATAATTTAGCCCAAGCGACTCGTTTTTTAGTGAATGAATTGTTTGGTGCAAAAGGTTTGGTAATTATTGATGGCGATGAGGTTTTACTCAAAAAACAATTTGCGCCGTATGTTCAAGAAGAATTGCAAAATCAAACTGCTTTTACAACTGTTACAGAAACTATTCAGCAAATGAAAGCTTATCACGCTCAAGTCAATCCGCGTGAAATCAATTTATTTTATTTAGAAGATAATCTGCGGGAACGCATTATTTATACCGATGGAAAATATCAAATAAATAATACTTCGTTGGTTTTTTCGGAAGATGAAATGTTGGAATTACTTCAAAAACATCCTGAAAAATTCAGCCCGAATGTGATTATGCGACCCTTGTATCAAGAAGTGGTTTTGCCTAACTTGGCTTACATCGGCGGTGGTGGAGAAATTGCGTATTGGTTGGAATTAAAATCTTATTTTGAATCGCAAAAAGTTACTTTTCCTATTTTAGTTTTAAGGGATTCGTTGGTTTTGGCTACTGAAAAACAATTGCAAAAAGCAGACAAACTACAATTGAGTTGGTCAGATTTGTTTTTAAAACAAGCCGATTTGATTCGTTTAAAAACCCATCAGTTATCGGAATTCCCTATTGATTTAAGCAGTTATAAAATTCAATTACAACAACAATTTGCCCAATTGCATGCATTAGCCAAGCAAACCGATGCTTCATTTTCAGGGGCTGTATCGGCTCAAGAAAAAAAGCAATTAAACGGATTATATAAACTAGAAAAACGTTTATTAAAAGCACAAATACGCAAACAATCCGAAATTTTGGAACGCATCACTTCATTGCAGAACGAATTATTCCCGAATCAAGGTTTGCAAGAACGCCAACTGAATTTTGCGGAGTTTTATTTGGAATTTGGAGAGGGTTTCTTTGAAAAACTATTCCTAGTACAAAATCCGTTACAATTATCGTTTAAGATGGTTTCAAATGGATTCTAATTTCAAAAAATTAATAACTCAATTCCACAATTTCCTTTACTTTTTCAAGGGTTACTTTTTGATTTTCGCCCAAACCAAGCCAACCTCTTTCTGTAAATCTTTCTACCACAATATCAGCTGTTTTTTTGTAGTCGTTGGTGTAATCTGAAAGTTTGGTTTGTATGCCCATTTGGTGGAAAAATGCAATGGTTTTTTCAATTGCTAATTGTGCTTTTTCTTCGGTGTTTCCCTCTGTGATTTTCCAAACTCTTTCTGCGTATTGGGCTAATTTTTCTTTTTTACCCTCAAACATCACTCGGTATAAATTAGGGCCAATAATTGCTAAAGTACGAGCATGGTCAATTTCGAATAGGGCGGTTAATTCATGCCCAATCATGTGTGTTGCCCAATCACTGGGTACGCCTTTTTGAATTAAACCATTTAACGCCATCGTACAACACCACATAAAATTGCTAGCTAAAGTATAATCCGAAGGATTTTCGACCACTTTAGGCCCAATTTCAATTAATGTTTGTAAAATACCTTCTGCAATCCGGTCTTGTAAAAAAGCATCGTGTGTATAGGTTAAATATTGTTCGGTAACATGCGTAAAAGCATCAACAATGCCATTCTCAATTTGACGTTTTGGCAACGAAGCGACTACTGTGGGGTCGCAAATTGAAAATTTCGGAAACAAAGCAGCACCTCCGGTAGTTAATTTTTCTTGAGTAGCCTCAATAGTTACCACAGCACCCGAATTCATTTCGCTTCCCGTAGCAGGCAAAGTAAGTACTGTACCAAACGGAAAAGCTTTTTCTTTGATTAAGATTCTTTTCTTTAAAATATCTATCGGATTACCGTCAAAATACATTGCTCCAGAAATGAATTTTGCGCCGTCAATCACGCTTCCACCACCTACAGCCAACATAAAAGTGATGTTCTCTTTTTTAATGATTTCTACGGCTTTGATTAGGGTTTCATATCTCGGATTGGGTTCTACACCTCCGAACTCAATAATTTCAACTCCATTTAGAGCTTGTTTTACTTGATCATATATCCCGTTCTTGAAAATGCTTCCACCTCCGTACAATAGTAATATTTTACTTCCTTTGGCAACTAGGTTATTCAGTTGTGCGATTTGTCCTTTTCCAAAAATATATTTGGTCGGATTGTATAATTCAAAGTTCAACATGATTTTTTTGGTTTAAATATCCAAAGGCTAAGTTAAAAAACAATCCTTATAACAATCCGTGTTAAAGTAGATTGTTATAAGGATTTTTTAGGGCAAATCCCCGCTTTGTTTAGGCAAAGCGCGGTCGGGTTTTTCGCTGTATCTTTGGTTTCGTTAGCACTTCACCAAAGGATGACACTACAACCCCTTTTGCGGATTTTAGGATTTTATTATTTTCTTTTAAAAGTAAAATAAGATGTTATTTTAACTGTAGAAGTCATACCTCCGCCTAAGTCCGTCACTTCGTTTTGGTCGGCTTTATATTTTAAGGTGGTTGCCGTTAATTCTGTGATTGTACTTTCGGTGGTATTAATTGTAAGTTTTGTACCATCTTTAGTCCAAGTTGCTTCATTATTAAAACTGGTTGGAACATCTTGTTCGATAACAGTTCCTGAAGTTGTGGTTTTTAAATGAACAGTATAACTACCTGTGGCTTTAACTTTGTTTGGACCTTCTGTAACGCTCATTGTAGCGTTGATGTTTTTACCTACACCTTCATAAGAGGAAACCAAACTACCTCCTGTATAACTTGTAGTATTTGTACCGTTGTAATTAAAAGAAACCATTTCCCAGTTCCCAATGATTGAAGCAGAAGTGTCTGACGTATTACTGTTGTTTGTTGCTGGAGCATCATCTTTACTACAGCTGATAGTTAATAAGAACATTAAGCATCCAACCATCATTTTTGAAGTTTTTTTCATAAGATTTTTTTTTTGAAGTTCGTGTAAAAGTATAATTTTATTAGTGTAATTAGAAAATGGTCTTATAAATAGTTTTTAATTAATTACATATTGTTACCGTGCAGGCTAGACATGTTGCTCTCTGAGGATTAGTTTTTTTAGCATTGGTTACGTAATTGCAAATCCAATTGGTTAAATAAAAAAAGCGGGATACTTCCCGCTTTTAATAATTATCTAAAAAAGTAATTTAGTGCTTAACGACTCTTAAAATTTCTACTCTTTCTCCTTGTTGGATTTGAATAGTATACACTCCTGTGCTAAAGCCTTGTCCTAATTCGTCTGTTTTTAAACTTTCTGATGTCGTTTCTTTTTGTGAAACCAATCTGCCCGAAGCGTCGTAAATGAATACTTGAACTTTGGTTTCTTCTTCGCCGCTAAAAGCTATTTTAAAACTTTCATGATAAGGATTAGGGTATAATACTGTTTGGGTTACCTCTTCTGATAAAGCCTCTTTTGCAGAAGCATTAGGTGTGGTAATGTTACACGCTGTACCATACGAACCCCATGTGCCACCGTATTTTACCGATACTGTTACGCTATATAAAGTTGAATAGGCAGCTCCTCCTGATAGTTGTGTTAATCTAAACCCATTAGTGGCTGAATCATAAGTTCTTGTACTACCGCCTTGGGTTACTTCAAAACGATACATTTCTGCCCCTGAAATAGCATCTGCTTGTATTAATGTATTTAAATAAGGAAGAATTGTGTTGCATTGAGATGATTTTACTTTGCTAAGACTCATAGGCGTAGTAACGGTACATGTCGTGCCCCAAGGCCCCCAAACATTGTTTATTTTAACTGAAACTCTAACCGTGTATGTAGTACCGTAAAGAACTCCACCTGATAAATCAGTTAATCTAAAATAATTGTTTGAAGAAGTAAATTCTCTTGACACAGAATTATGGGTTACTTCAAATTTGTATTCTTGAGCGCTATCTACGGCGTTGGCATAGATTAAATTGGTAATTGCTAACAAGGTTGTATTACAAGATTTTGAGGACAATCTTGTTGTTTGAGCTGGAGTAGTAACATTACAGGCATCTCCATAATTCCCCCAAGTATTATACATTTTTATAGCTACCCGAATAGTATAAGTGGTTGAATTAGTTGCTCCACCTGATAAATCAGTCAATCTAAAACCATTGGTATTAGAATCTATTGTACGAACGGTTGCTCCATGAGTCACCTCAAACCGATAAGCTTGAGCTCCGGTAACCGCATTGGCTTGTATGGTGGAACTTACCCCTGCTAATGTAGTATTGCAAAAACTTGTTTTTAGTTTGGTTACAGGGATGGAAACGTATGTAAAAATATCTTTAGAAATAGCATAAGCCCCATATCCTTCAATTAAAATTCTACCTGTTGAAGCGCTAGTTGGTGCATTTACGATGTAGGTTGAAACGTTCGCACTACTTATTTCTGTAGCAGAAACCCCACCACTATATGTAAAAATACCTAACCCAACATTAGGGCGAGTTCCTCCATAAATATCCGATGATTCAATCGACAAAGCATTTTCTGGGCTCGATCCTACATTATTGTCGTAATTAAAAGTTAATTGAAAATCAGTATAAGTATAGTCATTATCTAAGACTATCGGACTGTCTAAAACAATACGGATTTTACCATTTTCAATCGTTGGGGTATAACTCGTTTTTTTGAAAACAATACCAAAACTTGTTCCTGACTCAAAAATTGAGGTGGAGTATCCTGATAAACTTGCGGTGATATTAAAATTTTCTAGCTGTGTTGGAATACCCGATTGAACATAAAATTCTACAAATGAAATTACACTATTTGGACTTAAGCTTAAACTGGATATTTCATCATAATTTAATATTACCTCATGTGTTCCAAGATCTGGTTTAAAAGGGGTATTAAAAGTATTGGATAAATTTCCGTCTCCGATTTTTGTTATAGTTTCTTCCGTAGTACCGACACCAAACTTGGCGCTATTTATGGTGTTATCATTTGTAACAATGGTTACCGGAGTACCTGTTGATCCAATATTGGGAGTAATAGATTTAATTAATTGCATAGAGCTAATAGGCGGCGGTGGCGGCGCTAAATCATCTTGAGCATGCACAAATGATGAAAACACCAAGGTCAATAATAATATAATTTTCTTCATCATCATTTTATTTAGTTTTCTAGTTAGTAAAGTTAGTTGATTTTCTTTTTAATGCCACTCCCTTAAACTCAATTCCTTCCCATCCATAATTCATAAAATTTCGAATGTTTTGGTGGTCGGTACCGTTAGGGTTTTCAAGCACATCTTTAAAATAATAATCGCCAAATAAAGTAAGAGTTTGTGCTGTAGTTAATTGATTTAAAAGCGCAAAAGAAAAAACTTTACAAGAACCATTGTTTTGGTTTACGTCGTTAAAGGTATTTCCGTTTTGGAAAGCGGTAGGTGTAAAATCATAATTTTCGTCTATGAAAGTAATGACTTCCTGAAAACTAATACGGTTAGGATTTTGATTTAATTTTTGTAAAAAATCTGAAAGTTGACTCATGGTTTTAAGTTTAATTGGCTAAAGTAAAAAACTAGAATGTAAAACACCAATAGCGAATACCTTAACAGTTAGCGTGTTACTTAGTGCCGAGCATGACTTTTATCATATTTTGTTCTGTTTTGTTGCGCGTACTTTGTCGGACAAAACAAAATACTTTCATAATGATACATTCTTTTCACATTCCAGTTTTGGGGTTGGCTTACACCGTAAGTACTCCATTCAAGGTGGCTAAGTATGGAATTTCTTCAGTGGTTTCTATTGTAGACGACATCTTAATTGAAGAAATGAGAAAATTCCACAGTCAAGAATTTAATAAACCTTACACCCCAATTGCGCCCGATGCCCAAGACAGCCGAGCTCAAAGAACTACCGCTTATTTGAATTTAATGAAAGAAGTGGTAGAAGAACAATTTAAAGCCTTGCGCAACGAACCTTTTGAAGAAGGCACAGACATTACACGTTATTTTGAAATGTTGCCCGAAACAGAAGAATTAAAACAGTTGTATAACGACATGTTGACCACTACAGAGGTTAAGGCTAAATTGTCTTTACAAGAAAAGTTAAGAGGATTGATTAAGCCCGGAAACATAGACGTAAATATTATGTCTAAGGTGGATAAAAACAATGTGAATGCAGATGGAGAAGCTTTAGAAGCGATTTACTCCGATGCTTTGGCTTCCTTAAGAGGTTTTGCTAACAGCAATTTAGAATCTTCAATTATTTTATCTGCGGGAATGAATCCTCGTTTGTATAGTTATTTAGAAGAATTCCCCGACTTTTTTGCCAATGAATCAGGCGAAATTAAAAAGAAAGTAGTGCTTAAAGTAAGTGATTATCGTTCGGCGGTTATCCAAGGAAAATTTTTAGCTAAAAAAGGCATTTGGGTTTCTGAATTCAGGGTAGAATCAGGGCTGAATTGCGGAGGACATGCTTTTGCAACCAGTGGATTATTAATGGGTCCTATTTTGGAAGAATTCAAAAATAAACGCGAAGAAATCATCGATTCTATTTTTGAAATTTATCAAAAAGCTTTAGCTGAAAAAGGAATTAATATTGCCTTTCCACCACACATGAATGTAAGTGCGCAAGGCGGAATTGGTACTCACAAAGAAGATGTTTTTTTAAGGGAATATTATCAGTTAGAATCCACCGGTTGGGGAACACCATTTTTATTGGTTCCTGAAACTACACAGGTAGACGATGATACTTTAAAAAGATTAGTAGATGCCAAACCAACCGATTTTTATATCAGTAATGCTTCCCCTTTAGGAGTGCCGTTTAGTAATTTTAAAAACTCAAGCATCGAAGAAGAGCGTTTAAAAAGAATTGCGAAAGGCGTTCCTGGTAGTCCGTGTAAAAAGAAGTTTTTAGTTTCGAATACGGAATTTGGAGCAGAACCATTGTGTTTGGCTTCCAGAAAATACCAACATTTAAAAATCAATCAACTCAACGAGCAAAACTTACCTAAAGAAGAGCACGATCAGCAATTTAACGCCATAACCGAAAAGATTTGTTTATGCGAAGGGCTTTCGGTATCTGCCTACATTAAAAACAACATACAACGCAAAGAAAAAAACCGAGCGGTTGCGATTTGTCCAGGGCCTAATATGGCTTATTTTAATAGAATTTTTACCCTAGAAGAAATCGTTGGGCACATTTATGGAAAAATTAATTTGCTATCCAATAGCAACAGACCACACGTATTTGTTAACGAGTTGAATTTGTATGTAGAATACCTTCAAAACGACATCAAACAAAGTTTAAAATCATTAAATGACAAAAAAATAAAATATCTGAACGACTTTAAGAATCAATTGTTACAAGGCATCGCCTATTACAAAGAATTGGTTCCTAAAATGACCAAAGAATCCTTAAATAATAGAACAGCTATTTTAAAACAGTTTCAGGATATAGAAACTTTTTTAAAACAATTAGAAATTAAAACGCCTGTTTTGGCTTAAAGATAGAGTAGTTTTGTTTTGTTAGCAGAGAGGCAATGCGTGTGAAAGTGTGTTGCTTCTCTCTTTTTTTATTCCCAAAGCTTCTTATTTACAGAACCCGCAGCAATAGCAGAAGCTAAGTATCCTAATAAGGCAATCGTACCCAAAACAATCAGCACATTTTCAAAATTAAAAATCACTGGATAAGCCATGGTGGGCGTAATCATAATGAACTGGTAATATTGTTGTAGAAATACCAAAACAATACCTAATATCAATCCGATGATGCCAGAAACCATGCTTAATAAACTGCCTTGAAAAAGAAAAATACGCTTCAAGTCTTTAATTTCTACACCCAAATTATGTAAGGTTTTTAGATTCTGTCTTTTTTCTAGAATCATCATAATTAAGGAGCCAATTAGGTTAAATAAAGCAACAATAATGACTAAGGTAAAGATTAAATAAACCGCTAAATTTTCGGTATTCAGCATTTTATACAAACTATCGTTTAAGGCAATTTTGTTTTTGATGATGATTTTTTGGTTCAGAATTTTTTCGATTTGAGTTCGAATTTCTGATTCCGAAGCATTGGACGCTAGTTTAATTTCTATACACGAAAGCTGATGGGGTTGGTATTGTAGTAATTCTTGAACCAAGGTAAGGGGTGCAAAAATATATTCCGCATCTAAATCTTCGTTAATAGAATAAATCCCCGAAGGAACTACATTTATTTTATTAAAAGCTTGCTCTGGATTTGCAATGACTCCTTTGCCGGGTTTAGGCACAAACAGCTGAAAAACATTAGTATAATCATATACTCCAATAGACAACTGATAGGCGATATTGTAACCCACAACTACTTCTGGACTTTGGCTATCGAACCAATCACCCATGTATAGTTTTTGATGTATTTGCGTGATTTGGGTGTAATTACTGTCCACTCCTTTTAGGGTAGCAATCACTTCTTTTTGATTGTAAAATAAAAGGGCTTTTTCTTCTACAATTTTAGAAACCTGCTGAATTCCTTTAATTTTTTTTAAATCAAGATATTGTTGTGGCGTTAGCAGTAATGTTTTGCCATTACTTGGCATTACTTTTAAATCAGGGTGCAAAACGTTGGTAAAAGACAAACTAAAATCTCTAAGCCCACTAAAAACCGAAAGCACTACAAACAAAGCCATAGCGCTAATTACAATGCCAACAGATGCTATTCGGGTAATAATATTAATAGCGTTGTTTTTACTAGCACTAATCAGGTATCTTTTGGCTATGTAAAACGGAAAATTCAACTTAGGATTTTTTACGTTTTTCTAGTAAATCAGGATTGTCAATAGGGTTATCAACTCCTTTTAAAGCTTTATCGATAGATTCCATGTATTCCATAGAATCATCGTTATAAAATAATAAACTAGGTACTTTTCTTAATTGATTTTTTACCCTTTGCGCTAAATCATGCTTAATTAAAGGGGAGTTTGATTTAATGGCAGTTAATATTTCTTCCTTTTTTTCGGTAGGAAAAACACTTAAGTACACCTTAGCAATGGTTAAGTCAGAAGTTACTTTTACTGCAGAAACCGAAATTACTAGATTACTAACTCCGTTTTTTCTGATTTGTCCTTGTAAAATATCAACTAAATCTTGTTGTATTAATCCTGCTATTTTTTTTTGTCTATTTGTTTCCATGGTGCAAAAGTACTATTTTTTACCGCCTACTATAATAACTATTTCTCCTCGTGGTGCATTTTTTTCAAAATGTGATAATACTTCCTGAGCAGTTCCTCGGATGGTTTCTTCAAACATTTTAGATAATTCTCGGGATACCGACACTGCTCGGTCTGTTCCAAAGTAGGTGCAAAAGTCCCCTAAGGTTTTTACTAATTTATGAGGCGATTCATAAAAAATCATGGTGCGTTGTTCTTCTGCTAAGAATTGAAAGCGGGTTTGTCTTCCTTTTTTTACCGGTAAAAAGCCTTCAAATACGAATTTATCATTGGGCAATCCACTGTTCACTAAGGCGGGAACAAAAGCGGTAGCGCCAGGTAAACATTCCACCGCAATTTGATTTTCTACACAAGCTCGGGTTAATAAAAATCCAGGGTCTGATATGGCCGGAGTACCCGCATCCGAAATCAAAGCAATGGTTTGTCCGGATTGTAATTTTTCTATGATTTTATGTACCGATTGATGCTCATTGTGCATGTGGTGACTCAGCATGGGTGTGCCGATTTCAAAATGTTTTAACAATTTGCCACTGGTACGAGTATCTTCCGCTAAAATTAAGTCTGATTCTTTTAGAATAGTAATAGCGCGAAAAGTCATGTCTTCCAAGTTTCCGATAGGAGTTGGAACTAAGTATAATTTACCCATTAAAAATTAAGAAAATTTATTTTCTATGATATGCATGAATCTTTCTTCAACTTCTTCTTTTCCTGACCAATTGTTGTAATCTGGTTTTACAATTTCTTGAATAAAATCGTAGGATTCTTGGTAGTTGTCAAAAGTATTCAACTGTGAAATCACTCGAATAAAATCGGCATCGCTTCCACCAAATAAATGTTTTACAAAGGCAATCTTATCGTTTAATCCAATGGTAACTGTTTTTCGAAGTTTATCGTTTATAGAAACTGATTTGTGGTGTGCTTCCGTTACTTTTTTAGCCGATTTAACAGGGGCTTCTTCTTTTTTATCTACAACGGCTTCTTTGGGTTGTTCGCTGGCTTTTACAAAAGTAGCAATGGGTTGAATGTCTTCTAATATATCCTCTAAACTAACTTGTTTAGATTTGTTTTTGATTTTTGGTTCTGGAATTTCTGGTGTTTTAATTTCGACAACAGGTTCTGGTTGTGGTTCAGGCTCCTCTTCAATTCCAAAATTAAGAGTAATGGTTTCTTCTTTGATTTCATCAAATTCTTCAATCTGAGGAATGCTTTCTTCTTGAACAGCAACGGCTTCTTCAATTACTATTTCTGGATGAACAACGATTTCTTCGTTAATGGTAATTTCTGGAGTAGTTTCTTCTTCTAAAACATCAACCATAGTTTCTTCAATCTCAATGGTCGGAAGTGTTTGTGCCGTTTCTATGGCAGTCTCAGAAGTTACAACGACCGCTTCTTTTCCAAAAGCATCTAAAATAATTTTCTCGGCTTCGGTTAAACTAATAGTCGGTTTAACTTCGGACAGATATTCTTCTACAAATAATAAAACAGCTAATTTTTCATGTAAGATTTTTGCCTCATCTCGTAAAACACGCAATTCCGACTTATTTTTAAGTTTAAGAATTTTGTGTGCCAAGCTCATTAATTCTGCTTCCAATTTCTTTTTCATTGTACTAGGTTTTACGGTGTAAAACGTTTTTTTTTGAACGATGTATATAATGTGATTATAAAAATAGTATTTTAACGGTTGAAAATTACAAAATGTTTAGCAAAAAAGGTAATTAATGAATTGCTAGCGTAATTCGATATTATAAACTGTAAATTATTTTTTGTTTTGAAGCTGTCTATAGAAAAGATTAATGAAGTAATTGGAGGAAAAATATATGGAAATGCTTTTTCCGATGTTATAGAATGGATTTCGGTAGATAGTCGTTCTTCTCAACACAGTACACAAACTTTGTTTTTTGCCTTAGTGGGCCATCGTCACAATGGGCATCAATATTTAGCAGAACTAAGTAAAAAAGGAATGACTCATTTTGTGGTCAGTCAGTTACCCAATTCATTGCATCCAGAACATACTTATTTATTGGTTCCCGATACTCAAAAAGCCCTTCAACAATTAGCCGCTTATTACCGTAGTTTATTTAGTTTTCCAGTCATTGCCATAACAGGTAGTAATGGAAAAACTATTGTTAAAGAATGGTTGAATTTTTTATTAAGTCCAGAATATTCCATTATAAGGAGTCCTAAAAGTTATAACTCACAAACAGGAGTGCCTTTGTCGGTTTTTCAAATGAATGAGTTTCATAACTTAGGAATTTTCGAAGCGGGTATTTCCACCGTTTCCGAAATGGAAAAACTGGAAGCTATTCTAAAACCCAATGTAGGTATTTTAACTAATATAGGTAGCGCACATAACGAAGGTTTTGAATCGATAAGGCAAAAAATAGTTGAAAAATTAAAATTATTCACGCACTGTAAAACCCTGATTTACAAAAAAGATGATTTGGTAGATGAGGTAATTATGGATTGTTTTAATCCAGAAAATATCCGATTCTTAAATTGGAGCTTACAGGACGTTCGGGCAGATATTTTTGTAAAAACCAGCTCTATTCATTTAAAAGAAACTCAGATTACTGCGATTTATTTGGGGAATGAATACCAATTCACGATTCCATTTTGGGATCAGGCGTCGGTAGAAAATGCCATTAGTTGTTTTTGCATGATGGCACATTTAAATTATAGCCAAGAGAATGTTCAGCAACGTATGCAAGAATTATTTCCGGTAAACATGCGATTGCAAATTAAACCTGGAATTAATAATTGTTTGTTAATAGACGACAGTTACAGTTGCGATTATCAATCTTTAACCATTGCGTTGGATTTTTTAGAACATCAAAAGCAGCATCAAAATAAAACGATTATACTTTCGGACATCAAACAAAGTGGGTTGCCCGACGAGGTATTATACCCGTCTATATTCGAATTGTTAACCAAAAACAATATTGATAAAATCATTGTAGTAGGTGGCGTAATTTCTAAGTATGCTCAAGCGTATGAAAAGGTGAAGTCTTTTCCGAATACTCCTTCTTTAGTAAGTCAAATCGATGCTCTGGACTTGGAAAACGAAACGGTATTAATTAAAGGAGCTCGAGATTTTGGTTTTGAACAAGTGGTTAAAGCCTTAGAATACAGAAAACACGAAACGGTATTAGAGGTCAATTTGAATGCGATTACCCATAATTTGAATTATTATCGTTCCAAATTAAAACCAGGAGTGGGCATTATGGTTATGATAAAAGCGTTTGGTTACGGAAGCGGCGGATATGAATTGGCCAAGTTATTATCGTATCATCATGTCAATTATTTGGGTGTCGCTTTTGCCGACGAGGGCATATCGCTTAGGAATTCGGGAATTCAAACCCCTATTATGGTTTTAAATCCCGAAATTTCTAGTTTTTATTCCATCATACAACATCAATTAGAACCCGAAATATATAACATCAGGGGTTTGCGGGCTTTTTTGCAAGTTGCTAAAGAGTTGGGGGTAAAAAATTATCCCGTCCATCTGAAGCTAGACACGGGAATGCATCGTTTAGGTTTGGAAAAAATTCATTTAGCAGAATTGATTTCTTTAATTAAAAACAATTCATTGATTAAGATTCAATCGATTTTGTCGCATTTGGCAACCAGCGATGACATTTCCTTTCAAGAATTTACCCTAAAACAAATCGCTCTTTTTGAAGAAATGAGCCAAACAATAATGCAAGAATTGCCGAATCGACCTATTAGACATATTGCCAATACTTCGGGAATCTCTAATTATCCGCAAGCCCAATTTGACATGGTTCGTTTAGGAATAGGATTATACGGAGTAAGTAATGATGCCGAAGAAACCCATTTATTACAGTCGGTTAGTACTTTAAAATCGGTGATTTCTCAGATAAAAACCATACAACCAAAAGAAAGCGTGGGTTATGGCAGAAAATTTATAGCCACTACTACTATTACTACAGCTACCATTCCTATTGGATACGCCGATGGAATTTCCAGAGCCTTAAGTAATGGATTAGGCTATGTTTTAATTTCTGGAAAGCCAGCTTATATTGTTGGAAATGTTTGTATGGATATGATTATGGTTAACGTTACGGGAATCAATTGTAAAGAAGGAGACGAGGTAATTATTTTTGGTGAACAACCTTCGGTTTCGGAAATCGCTCAAAAACTAAATACGATTCCTTATGAAATTTTAACAGGAATTTCACATCGGGTAAAAAGAGTCTTTTTTAGAGATTGATTTTACGAAAACGTTTTCATTTTCAGGTAGTTTCGCATTTTTACGCGAGTTTAACAATTCTTAAAAAATAGGAAATTAATTCAAAATCAAACAATTAACTTGATTATTAAAAAGTTAAATTTTTGGAATTCTGAAATTTTATTAGTTAAATTTGAGGATGTATTAATTTATTAACCCCTATTTTATGATTATGAAATTACTTTTCAGAAAAGTGCATTTTTGGTGCACGGTGCTGTTCTTGGGCATTTCGCTAGGAATGATGGCACAAAATGCGGTCAAAGACACCAATCCTATTAACGATGTTATGATGCAGTCCTTCGGTTGGGACGAGTACAAACAAGATAGGCATGCGGTCGGTTTTTACAACTTCTATTTAAACCAAGCAGATTACTTAAGTAATGCTGGTTTTGACATGATGTGGATGCCACCACCAAGTCAATCTACAGGTGGAGTTGGGTATATTCCAACTCAACTTTTCAACTTTTCACAAACAGCATGGGGTACAGAGGCTGAACTAAAAGCGGTTTTAGCAAAATTCAAAGCTAATGGAATGTATTCATTAGCCGATGTGGTCGTGAATCATAGAGGTGGAACAACAGGTTGGATGGATTTTACTAACCCAACATGGAGTTGTAAAACAGTTGTGAGTAATGATGAGGCAGCTGGTTCTCCACTAGCAAATCCAAAACCTTGCGGTAATATGGATACTGGAGATGGTTTTGATGGAGGTAGAGATTTAGATCATACACAACTAGAAACTAGAGACGGTGTTAAAGCGTTTTTAACGAAACTTAAAGGACTTGGTTTTGATGGATGGAGATGGGATGTGGCTAAAGGTTTCTCCGCTCAATATTTTGGAGAATATAATGCTGCTTCAAAACCGTATTATTCTGTTGGAGAGTATTGGGACGGAAATGGTCAAGTATTAAAAGGTTGGATAGATGGCACTACAAAAAATTCTGCTGCTTTCGATTTCTCTAATTATTACACCTTAACTAATGCCTTAAAATGGAATTCTTATGGCGCTTTAAATGCGGGCGGAAGAATGCCTGGTGTTGCTGGATATATTGGATATGATGATAAAGCGGTAACTTTTGTAGATAACCACGATACATTTACTAAAGATGAAGCTATTCTAGGAGATAACATAATGAAAGGTTATGCTTATATTCTTACTCACGCAGGAGTACCATGTGTTTGGGCTGCTCATTATTATGGAGGTTCTTATACTAAAGATGGCGTAACAAGAACCTATTCAGATAATCAAGATGCAATTAATAAATTAATAGCTGTAAGAAAACAAAATGGAATCAATGCATACAGCTCTGTAAATATTGTACAATCAGGAGGGACATATGCCGCTTATATCAGTGCTACTTTTGGTTCTCCAGCAGTAGTAGCGGTTAAAATTGGTGGTGGAAACTGGGCTCCAGAAGGTTCTGGTTGGATTATGAATGCTTCAGGAACTGATTATGCTGTTTGGTCTAAAAAAACAGTTACCATTCCATCGAAACCAGGTGTTGCTCCAGTAAGCGTTGGATTAGTTGGAATTGGAATTGGAGGATTAGAAACTGATTGGGCGAATGATAAAGTAATGACTTCTACAGACAATGAAAACTATACCTTAAATAGTGTTTCTTTAGTTGGGGGTGCTGTTAAATTCAGAGCAAATGCAGGTTGGTCTTTAAACTGGGGAGTTGCAAAATTTCCTACAGGTACTGCTATAAAAGATGGAAAAGACATTCCAGCAACTGCGGGAACTTATAAAGTTACTTTTAATAGAAAAACAGGCGTTTTCAATTTTGAATTAATTGGAGAGCCATGTACTTGTGCTCCAGATACAACTCCGGTTTGTGCAAATGGTGTGGAGTACGCCAATGCTTGTACAGCTACATGTGCGGGTATTACAAACTTTACCGTTGGTAAATGCCCAGTAGTGGTTGACCCTTGTACGTTATGTACTGCTGACGTTGCGCCAGTTTGTGCTAATGGTGTAGAATATCAAAATGCATGTAAAGCAGAATGTGCAGGAGTTACCAATTATACTGTTGGAAAATGCGTGGTTGACCCTGTTGACCCTACGTATGATAAAATAGGTGTAATCGGAACTGCTATTGGCGGTTGGGTTACCGATGTAGACATGACTACTACCGATGGTGTTACTTATAAATTGATGAACCAAGCCTTAGTTGCTGGAGAAGCTAAATTCCGTCAAGATGATGCATGGACAATCAACTGGGGGCCTTCTGCAACAGCTGGAGTTGCTCAGTTAGGAGTAGCAACTAATATGACTATTGCTGCTGGAGGAACATATAACATTACTTTTAACAAAACAACATTAGCTTATTCATTTGAGTTAGTAGGAGACCCAATAGATCCAGTTGACCCAGTAGATCCTATCGGAGATACTAAAGTAGGTATCATAGGTACTTCTGTAGGTGGTTGGGTGACTGATGTAGATATGACTTCAACTGACGGAGGCATTAACTATACTTTAAAAGGATATAATTTCTTAGACGGAGCAGCGAAATTCCGTAAAGACGATGCTTGGACTGTAAACTGGGGTTCAGCTGCTTTCCCTTCGGGAACAGGAGTTCAAGATGGAGTAGACATCGCAGTTGTTGCAGGTAAATATGATGTTACGTTTAATACTTCAACAGGTGCATATACATTCACTAAAGTTGGTGATGTTGATCCTGTAGACCCAGTAGATCCAATCGGAGATACAAAAGTTGGAATTATCGGTACCTCAGTAGGTGGCTGGTTAACTGACATAGATATGACTTCGTTAGATAGCGGAATTACATATAAATTGTTGAATTATGAGTTTTTAGATGGAGCAGCAAAATTCCGTAAAGACGATGCTTGGACAGTAAATTGGGGTTCAGCAGCTTTCCCTTCAGGAACAGGAGTTCAAGATGGAGTAGATATCCCAGTAACCGCTGGTTTTTATGATGTTACATTTAATACTTCAACAGGGGCTTATACATTTACACCATCATTAAGCAGAAGTGATTTCCAATTAGGTAATGCAGGAGTTTCTGTATACCCTAATCCAACATCAGATTCTTGGAATGTTTCTGCAAACGAAGAAATCGTTTCAGTTCAATTGTTAGATTCTTTTGGTAAAACAGTTAGAGTTGTTGCTGGCAATTCTAGTTCAGTAGCGGTAAATGCTTCTAATTTATCAACAGGATTGTATTTTGCGGTAGTTACTACTCAAAACGCAGTACAAACGGTTAAATTAATTAAAGAATAATTTTAATAATTTATTCTAAATTTAGGGCGCAAGTAATTGCGCCCTTTTTTGTTTCATTTTTTAAATTTTTATTATGAGTATTGTAAAAGAATTTAGGTCTTTTTTAATGAAAGGCGACATTGTTAATTTAGCTACAGCTGTAATTGTTGGTGGAGCGTTTGGAAAAATTGTAGCTTCATTTACCAATGATGTGATTATGCCTCCTATCGGTTTGTTATTAGGAAAAGTTGATTTTAAAGATTTAAAATTGGTAATTCAAGAGGCAATTCCTGCTTCTGATGGAGTAGAAGCCATACAAGAAGTCGCCATAAATTATGGAATGTTTCTTCAAACGGTTTTTGATTTTGTAATAATTGGTTTCTGTATTTTTATGGTTCTGAAAGCTTATGAAAAAGCTAAGAAAAAAGAAGAACCAGCTCCCGCTTCAGAAACACCAAAAGGACCAACACAAGAAGAGTTATTAGCAGAAATCCGAGATTTATTAAAGAATAAATAATTTTTCAGGCTTTTATTAAAAACCACAAAATGTTATATTTATAACATTTTGTGGTTTTTTGTTTTTGTGATGGATATGACTAATTTTAAATTTAATTTTGCATCGTTAAAATAATTATAAAAATATATCAATATGAAAGTTGCAGTAGTAGGCGCTACAGGTTTAGTAGGCGGAGAGATTTTAAAAGTATTAAATGAAAGAAATTTTCCAGTAAGTGAAATCATTCCTGTGGCTTCTGAAAAGTCTGTAGGTAAAAAAGTAATTTACAACGGAAAAGAATATGAAGTAGTAAATTACGAAACAGCAATTGCTAAAAAGCCAGATGTGGCTATTTTTTCTGCTGGAGGAAGCACCTCATTAGCTATTGCACCTTTATTTGCAGCAGCGGGGATTACCGTAATTGATAATTCTTCGGCATGGAGAATGGATCCTACTAAAAAACTAATCGTTCCAGAAGTTAATGCTAATGAATTAACCAAAGAAGATAAAATTATTGCGAATCCGAATTGCTCAACCATTCAAATGGTAGTAGTTTTAAAACCATTGCACGATAAATATAAAATCAAAAGAGTGGTGGTTTCTACCTATCAATCGGTAACGGGTACAGGAAAGGCTGCGGTAGATCAATTAATGGAAGAGCGAGCAGGAATTGAAGGAAAAAAGGTATATCCGCACCGTATAGATTTAAATGTTTTGCCTCATATAGATGTTTTCTTGGAAAATGGCTATACTAAAGAGGAAATGAAAATGATTAAAGAGACTAATAAAATTCTTAGCGATGATTCTATAAAAGTAACTGCAACGACTGTAAGAATCCCAACCATGGGAGGACACTCAGAGGCGGTTAACATTGAATTTGAAAACGATTTTGATTTAGCAGAAGTGCGTAGATTGTTGTCAGAAATGCCTGGAGTAATTGTTCAAGACGACCCTGAAAACTTTATATACCCTATGCCTTTAACAGCACACGGAAAAGACGAGGTTTTTGTAGGAAGAATTCGTAGAGACGAAAGTCAATCTAATACCTTGAATTTGTGGGTGGTAGCCGATAATTTAAGAAAAGGTGCAGCAACCAATGCGGTACAAATTGCAGAGTATTTAGTACAAAAAAGTCTTATATAGATTTTTGTCTTAAAGAACAAACTATCAACTTTACTTATACTGTTAATAATAAGGTTGATAGTTTTTGTTTTTTTATTGGCATGTTATTTGTCTACTTTTGTAAGTTGTGATATTAACTATTTGTTGTTAATATTTTTTACATATATTTGTAGCCAATGATTTTTTTTATTAATATTATAGAAAAATTAACCATTCTTATGGTTCAAGAGGGGATTCCGTTCCCTCCTGCTCCTTTGACTGATGATGATCCGCCGCCGCCGCCGCCGATTCCGATAGATGGTTATGATTTTTTAATTTTAATTTTTGCTATTTTAATGGCTTTTTATTTTATAAAAAAAAGAATACTAAACTAACTAACTGATAAATTGAGTGTAATTAATTTAATTGCGGGGATGTATTTGCAAGCTGCATTTCCTCCTCCTCCCACACCACCACCACCACCAGAGGTTCCATTAGATGGAGGCTTGGTTGTTTTGTTTGGGCTAATTGTTATTTATTCTTTTATAAAAATCTACAGACGTAAAGTTTAATTTACGTCTTTTTTATTTCTACCAAGTTTCTTTCTAAATCTTTATAAATCCCGTATTTTTGAGCTATAACTAAACTTAATTCTTTATGAGTAGCATCAATCCATTAGTGGCTCAGTTTGTTCAATCAGTTTTAGATAGAAATCCAAACGAAATAGAATTTCTTCAGGCCGTAAAGGAAGTAGCAGAAACGGTAATTCCTTTTATAGAAAATCATCCAAAATATTCAGGAAAAAAATTATTGGAGCGCATGACCGAAGCTGAACGAATTGTGATGTTCAGAGTAACTTGGTTAGATGATACAGGTAACATACAAGTGAATAGGGGTTATAGAATTCAAATGAACTCTGCGATTGGTCCTTATAAAGGCGGTTTGCGATTTCATCCTACCGTAAATTTAAGTGTTCTTAAGTTTTTGGCTTTTGAACAGGTCTTTAAAAATAGTTTAACCACTTTGCCTATGGGTGGAGGCAAAGGAGGGTCTGATTTTGATCCTAAAGGAAAGTCCGATAATGAAATTATGCGTTTTTGTCAAAGTTTTATGACAGAATTAGCTAAACACATTGGAGCAGATACCGATGTGCCTGCGGGTGATATAGGCGTAGGTGCCCGAGAAATTGGGTATTTATTTGGGCAATACAAACGATTAAGAAATGAATTCACAGGAGTGCTTACAGGAAAAGGAATTGCTTACGGAGGTTCTCTAATCAGACCAGAAGCAACGGGTTACGGAGTGATTTATTTTACGGAAAACATGCTTTCAGAACAAAATCAAACCTTAAAAGGAAAAAAAATAGTAGTATCTGGGTCTGGAAATGTGGCTCAGTTTGCTGCTCAAAAAGCCATTCAAAATGGGGCTAAGGTTTTAACGATGTCTGATTCTTCCGGTTATATTTTAGACGAATCGGGTATTGATTTAGAAAAATTAGCTTTTATTATGGAATTGAAAAATGAAAAAAGAGCTAGAATCAGCGATTATGTTGTTCAATATCCGCAGGCTAAATTTATAGCAGACCAAAAACCTTGGAGTGTGCCTTGCGATATTGCTTTGCCTTGTGCAACCCAAAATGAACTTCAACAGTTAGATGCGGTTCAATTAATTAATAATGGCTGTATTTGTGTAACAGAAGGAGCTAATATGCCTTCATCTATAGAAGCTATAAAAACATTTCAAGACGCTAAAATTTTATTTTCTCCAGGAAAGGCCTCGAATGCAGGCGGAGTGGCTACTTCGGGTTTAGAAATGACTCAAAATTCCATGAGGTTGAGTTGGTCTTCCGAAGAAGTGGATTTAAAATTAAAAACCATCATGCAGAATATTCATCAAACGTGTATTAAGTACGGAAAACAATCTGATGGATACATTGATTATGTAAAAGGGGCAAATATTGCTGGATTTGTAAAAGTGGCCGACGCTATGTTGGCTCAGGGAGTAGTATAAACATATGATTAAAAAATTCAGTTTACTTTCATTCATCACGTTAACAACGTTTTTTGGTTTTTCTCAGGAAAATAAAAATTGGCGGGGTTATTTTTCTTACAATCAAGTTAAGGAAATCTCAGAAACGCCTACAGGTGTTGTTGTTGCTTCTGAAAATGCTCTTTTTTATAAAAATACCAGTTCAGAAAATTTGTCTACATTTTCTACCGTTGATGGACTTTCTGGACAAGAAATTACCTCGGTTTATTACAGCAGTGCTACTGAAAAAACCATTGTAGGTTTTAAAAATGGATTGTTACAAATTATCGATAAAAACGGTGTTTTTAACGTGGTGGAAATTCTAAACAAAACGTCTATAACTTCTTCGAGTAAGTCCATTAATCATTTTAATGAAAATCAAGATAGACTATATATTTCCTGTGATTTTGGAATTTCTGTTTTTGATTTAAAACAGATGAAGTTTTTAGACTCTTATTTTATTGGTGACGCTGGAACAGAAACCTCCGTTATTCAAACGGTTATTTTAAATGACTATTTATACGCAGTAACTAAAACCAATGGCATTAAAAAAGTCAATTTAAACAACCCTGCTATTGTAGATTACACTCAGTGGGAACTTTATCAATCGGGTTTATGGTTAGGAATACAAGTATTTAATAATCAAATTGTTTTAGTGAATTCGGACAATAAATTGATTTTAGATAACGGAACAAGTCAAAGTATTGTAGCCGAAGAATCATCACCCATACTAAAAATTAAAAGCACTACAAACCATTTATTGGTGGTTACTTTCAATGGTATCTCTATTTATAATAAAGATTTTACAAAACAATCTAAATCGTCTACAGGTGATGTTTACACTTGTGCGCATCTTACAGAAACAGATTTGTATGTAGGAACTCAAACTAATGGAATCATTCAAACTTCTCTGAATGATTTGTCTTCTCAAACAAAAATACTTCCAGACGGACCTGTAAAAAACACGATTTTTTCGCTATACAGCACTTCTAGTAAACTTTGGGCATTGTACGGAGACCATACCGCTGACTACAATCCTTATCCGTTAGATGAGTTGGGCATCAGTTCTTTGGTTTATAGAAATGGATGGGATTACATTCCTTACGAAAATTTATTCGGGGCAAAATCTTTAGCTCGTATGGTAGCTCATCCATCAGATGAAAATAAACTATATGTAGCGTCTTATTTTTCGGGATTATTAGAAATCAATAATGGAGTAGCTACTCAATTGTACGACCATACGAATAGTGAACTGGAATCTTTGTTTCTGAAGGAAGATCCTAGTTATGTAGATGTCAGAATAAATGCTCCTGTTTTTGATGCGCAAGGTAATCTTTGGGTAAATAATTCCTATTTAGAAGAAGGTTTAAAAATGATGACTCCGAAAGGAGAGTGGAAAAGTTATTCTTTAAAGTTGTCTTTAGACACCTCATTACCTAATAGTTACGGTAGAATGACTATTGACAAGAACGGAACCAAATGGTTGGTTACTAATAAAAGTGGGGTCGTGGGATTTAATGAAAAATTGTCTGAATCCATAAGAACAAAAGGCATTACGCAGGGCTCAAAAGGTAATCTGCCGATTTTTGACGCACGTGCTGTGGCAGTAGATCAAAATAACCAACTTTGGATAGGGACTACTAAAGGCTTAAGAGTATTGCCTAATGTAGATTCATTTATGACTCAATCTTCATTAAATACCAATAACATTGTTATTTTGGATGATGGATTGGCTCAGGAATTATTATATGAACAGTTTATTACCGACATTTATGTAGACGGAGCCAATAGAAAATGGATTGCAACAGCTGATTCAGGATTATTTTGTGTGTCCTTTAATGGTCAAAAAACACTCTATCATTTTACGAATTCCAATTCTCCCTTGCCAAGTAATAGCATTAATGATATAGAAATGAATAAAGATACTGGTGAGTTGTTTATTGCAACCGATAAAGGAATGGTTTCTTTTATGACCAATACAACTGCTTCAAAATCTAATTTAGATAATGTTTTAGTGTATCCAAATCCTGTTCGTCCAAACTATCAAGGAATGATTCATGTTTCGGGATTAATAGATCAGTGTAATGTAAAAATCACCGACATCACAGGGAATTTAGTGCATCAAGCTACCGCAGAAGGAGGAACGATTCAATGGGACGGAACCGCCTTTGGACAATACAAAGTCGCTTCTGGGGTGTATTTAGTATTTATAGTTACCGAAGACGGAAATTCTACACAAGCCAAAAAAATAATGATTGTACGTTAAGCGTTAATTCAGCTTATCCGTTAGTTTTTTCATTACGGTTTTAGCGTTTTTACCTTCGTACAAAATACTATAAACAGCATCAATAATAGGTGTTTTGGCTTGGTATTTTTGATTTAAATCGTAGGCACTTTTGGTGGCATAATAACCTTCGGCTACCATGCCAATTTCCATAATAGCAGATTTAACCGTATATCCTTTACCAATCATATTACCTAATAATCGGTTTCTAGAAAATACGGAATACCCAGTCACCAATAAATCCCCTAAGTAAGCAGAGTGATTGATATTTCTTTTCATTTTGTGAACCTTTTTAATGAATTTGCTCATTTCTCGAATGGCATTACTCATTAAAACCGATTGAAAATTATCTCCGTAACCTAAACTGTGGGCAATACCCGCAGCAATGGCATAAATATTTTTAAGCATTGCGGCGTATTCTGTTCCAATAATATCGTCGGTAATTTTGGTGTTTATATAATTGGTGGAAAGAAATTTAGCTATAAATTTGGCTTTTTCTTTGTCGGAACAAGCCACGGTTAAATAAGATAATCTTTCTAAAGCCACCTCTTCTGCGTGACAAGGACCAGTAAGTACTCCAATGTTTTCTAAAGGAATTCCGTAATTTTTATTAAAATGCTCTCCTACAATTAAGCTGCTTTCAGGTACAATACCTTTAATGGCCGAAAAAACGATTTTATTTTCAAGACTTTCTGTTAAGGGCGCTAATTCTGAACTTAAATAAGGCGAAGGAATGGCAAATATGATGTAATCTGCGTAAGCAATGGCTTCGTTAATATTGTTGGTTAATTTTAGTTTAGTGGTGTCAAACTCAATAGAACTTAAGTAATTGGGATTGTGTTTGTGTTTTTTAACATGCTCTATGATGTATTCACTGCGCATATACCAATAAACTTCTGGCAAATTAGCACAAAGCATTTTGGTAATAGCTGTTGCCCAACTTCCTCCTCCGATAACTGCAAATCTAGGTGCTGTACTCATAATATGATTACTCAAAAATTTTTCCAAATATAAAAAAAATGAACACCCTTTACTTTTTAATCTTTGTAACTTTGGGCGCGGATAAATCTAAATGTAAGCTAAAATGTTGAGTTTCTTTAAAGTATATCGATATTTCTTTGTTGGATTGGCGATTGTTTCTGCCGTTATGATTTATTTTTTTTACCAAGCTTTAGTGCCTCAAAAATCACTACCGGTTTTTGGTCCTTCAGATGTAAATCCCGAATTGGTAGATTCCACGGTACAACACGTGGGTAAAAATCATCGGATACAAGATTTTAAATTTGTAAATCAGTATGCTGATACCATTACCCAACTGGATTATCAAGATTGTATTTATATCGCCGATTTCTTTTTTACCACTTGCCCAACCATTTGCCCAATCATGACTAAAAACATGGAAATGTTACAAGAAAAAATCAAGTCATTCCCTAATGTAAAAATACTTTCCCATACCGTTACTCCCGAAATAGATAGTGTACCTGTATTAAAATCATATGCCGATAAACATCATGCCCTAAAAGGAAAATGGAATTTGGTAACAGGTGATAAAAAAGAAATTTATTACATGGCACGTCAATCTTATTTGGCGGTTAAAACCACTACTTCTAGTGAATTGTACGACATGGTTCATACCGAAAATTTTGTTTTAGTAGATGCAAAAAGAAGGGTGCGGGGTTTTTATGATGGAACCGACAAAAAAGAAATAGAACGATTGTTCGAAGACATTAAATGGTTGGTTGAAAATGATAAAAATAAATAACAAATGCCCAATATTTGCCTATCTTAGCGCCTATTATTTATTCAATCTAAATAAGTTTTGCAAACAACAATAGATCAATTAAAAAAAGGAGAAGAAGCCTACATTGTTGATTTTAATGTAGACGAATTGCCTTTAAAATTACTTGAAATGGGATGTTTACCGGGGAATAAAGTAAAATTGATTCAAGTGGCTCCACTTGGAGATCCTATGTATCTGAACATCAACGACAGCCATTTGGCCATTCGTGTAGAAACGGCTAAAGAAATTATTGTAGAAATCAGTCGTTAATCGTACGTATGAGTTCATCTGTAATCAAAGTAGCGCTTATTGGTAATCCAAATACTGGAAAAACATCGGTATTCAATAAACTAACAGGACTTAATCAACAAGTAGGAAATTATCCGGGCATCACCGTAGAAAAAAAACAAGGCGTTTGTAAATTACCCAATAAAAACAAAGCTTTAATTGTTGATTTACCAGGTACTTATAGTTTAAATGCCAGTTCGTTAGATGAAAATGTGGTGATTGAATTACTGCTCAATCGAAAACATCCCGATTATCCAGATGTAGCAGTAGTGGTTTCCGATGTAGAAAATCTAAAAAGAAACTTATTACTTTTTACCCAAATTAAAGATTTAGAAATCCCTACCATTTTAGTGATTAATATGGTGGACAGAATGTCTATTAAGGGAATATCTTTAGACGTAGCTTATTTAGAAAAAGAATTAAAAACCAAAATAGCTTTAGTCAGTTCCAGAAAAGATATCGGCATTGAAAAGATTAAAGAACTGATTGTTGATTATCAAAATCTACCCATAGAACCATGTTTAAATGCCTCGGTAATCGACGCGGATTATTTTAATAGTTTAAGAAAAGCGTTTCCTAATCAATCTTTATATAAACTTTGGTTGGTGATTACCCAAGATGTGAATTTTGTGAATTTGAATAGAAAAGAATTGCAAATTCCCTCTTTTGCCAAACCTAAAGCCGAATTAAAAAGATTACAACAAAAAGAAACCATTAAACGGTATCAGTTTATTAATGACGTTTTAAAATTAGGTCAAAGTATAGATTTGGCTTCCGCTAAAGATTTAAGAAGTAAACTAGATAGAGTACTTACCCATCGTGTTTTTGGATATGTTTTCTTTTTAGTCATATTATTATTGATTTTTCAATCGATTTTTGATTGGTCTAGTATACCCATGGATTTTATCGACGGTGCTTTTGCTCATGCCAGTACATATCTTTCTTCCGTTTTGCCTTCGGGTGTTTTTACAGATTTACTTACCCAAGGTATTATTCCAGGAATAGGCGGCATCGCCATTTTTATTCCGCAGATTGCCTTTTTGTTTCTGTTTATTTCTATTCTAGAAGAAACGGGCTACATGAGCCGTGTAGTTTTTTTAATGGATAGAATCATGAAAAAATTTGGACTAAGTGGTAAAAGTATTGTGCCCTTAATGTCTGGAACCGCTTGTGCGATACCCGCCATTATGGCTACCCGAAACATCGAAAATTGGAAAGAACGATTAATCACTATTTTGGTAACACCTTTTATTACTTGTTCTGCCCGATTACCTGTGTATGCAATTGTAATTGCATTAGTGATACCTAACGAACGTTTGTTTGGATTTATTAATCTACAGGGTTTAACACTTATGCTGTTATATTTTGTCGGATTTTTAGTGGCGATTGTATCGGCTTATATTTTAAATAAAGTTTTGCCCTACGAGGGTAAATCTTTTTTTGTGGTAGAAATGCCCAATTACAAATTGCCCTTATTTAAAAACGTAATCTATACGGTTTTAGAAAAAACAAAAGCTTTCGTTTTTGGAGCGGGTAAAATCATTTTGTCGTTATCTATTGTATTGTGGTTTTTAGCCTCTTACGGATGGAGTGAAAACTTTAAGAATGCAGAAAGAATAATTGCTCAGCAAAATATTAATCAATCCCTTTCTGATTCCGAAATTCAAGATAAAGTTGCCGCTTATAAATTAGAAAATTCTTTCATTGGAATGGTCGGCAAAAGCATAGAGCCTGCCATTGCTCCTTTGGGATACGATTGGAAAATAGGCATAGGATTAGTCTCTTCGTTTGCTGCACGCGAAGTTTTTGTAGGTACTTTAGCTACCATATATAGTGTAGGAAGTCATACCGATAATGACGAAACTATAAAGTCACAAATGCAATCCGAAATTAATCCGATCAACGGCAAACCCCGGTATAATTTTGCTTCTGGAATTTCCTTGTTGTTGTTTTACGCCTTTGCGATGCAGTGTATGAGTACTTTAGCCATTACCAAACAAGAAACCAACAGTTGGAAATGGCCAGCTATTCAATTGGTAGTTATGACGGGATTTGCGTATGCAGTAGCATTAATATCTTATCAAATATTAAGTTAAAATGATGTGGATGAAAAAGTTTTTCTTCTTAATAATCTCTTTACAGTTGTTGACCATTATTTCGTGTCAATCCGAAAAAAAACAACCTAAAAAAAAGATTAATGGTTCCAATACCTATCATGCTATTGTAGAAAAATGGAATAATCAGTTATATAAACCCAATGCTTTGGTACATAAAGTTACCCGAGATTGGGATGATTACAATTTATTTTGGTTCGAATTCTCTCAGAAACCACAACCTTCATTAGGTGGAATTCGTCAAAAAGCTACCGCTCTTTCTAAAAAAATAGAAAAACTACAAAGTTCTTTACCAGCAGCATATAACAATCAGGAAACTCGAAGCAGAATTATGGTGATGCAAACTAAAGCCAGTATGCTGGAAAGTAGGGTATATGCCGATTATTTGAACGCCGATATTATAGCTACTTATCAGACCGAGCTGGTAGAGGCTTTTGATTTGTTTCAAAAACAATTGGAACGAACTTCGGCTAAAAGTCAAATTAATTTCGAAGCGGGTGAGTTAGAAATGAGGTCTCAATTATCCAAAGATTCTTTGCCGTAAAGTAATCCAATTAGTTATCTTTAAACCCACATAGATAACCTTTTTAAGCCCATAATTTTTGTGGAAGGCATGGATAATTCCTTTTTAACCCTGCAAATACAATCGCTCCCCGATAGCCCAGGAGTATATCAGTATTTTGATAAAGACAGCCGAATTTTATATGTAGGGAAAGCTAAAAATCTAAAAAAAAGAGTTTCCTCGTATTTTAATAAAGTTCACGACAATGCTAAGACTAACGTTTTAGTCAAAAAAATTGTTTCTATTCAGCACATTGTAGTGGCTTCGGAAACTGATGCCTTGTTGCTTGAAAATTCTTTAATTAAAAAATTACAACCCCGATACAACATTCAGCTAAAAGACGATAAAACCTATCCTTGGATTTGTATTAAAAACGAACGATTTCCTAGGGTTTTTGCTACCCGAAGAATGATTAAAGATGGTTCGGAATATTTTGGACCATACACCAATTTTAAAACGGTAAATACCTTATTAGACTTAATCAAAGAAGTATATCCACTTAGAACTTGTGCTTATGATTTAAAGCAAGAATCTATTGATGCCCATAAGTTTAAAGTTTGTTTGGAATACCATATTGGAAATTGTAAAGGCCCCTGCGAAAATCATCAGGCAGAAAAAGAATATAACCAACACATTCAAGCCGTAAGACAAATTCTAAAAGGAAACTTTAAAGACTCTGTAAAAGAGTTTAAAATTCTGATGGAGCAATATGCTCAAGAATTGCTCTTTGAAGAGGCTCAAAAAATCAAAAATAAAATAGAAATTCTGCATAATTATCAATCTAGGTCTACCGTGGTGAATCCTAAAATCACCAACTTGGATGTGTTTAGTATTGTTTCTGATGAATCTTTTGCTTTTGTGAATTTTTTACAAATCATCAATGGCGCGATTTTACGTTCACACACCTTAGAAATTCGTAAAAAATTAGAAGAAACCGATGCCGAATTATTAGAAATTGGGATTGTAGAATTAAGAGAACGTTTTGGATTAACTTCCAAAGAAATGATTGTTTCTGTAGAAGGAATTTCTTTAGGAGAAGATTTAAAAACAGTAGTGCCTAAATCAGGAGACAAAAAAGAACTGTTAGAATTGTCTTTAAAAAATGCTACTTATTATCGTTTGGAACAACTTAAGCAATTAAAAATAGTTGATCCAGAAAATCATACGGTTAGAATCATGAAGCAAATGCAAAAAGATTTGCGTTTGAGTTGCGAGCCTAGACACATAGAATGTTTTGATAATTCCAACATACAAGGAACCAATCCTGTGGCGGCTTGCGTAGTTTTTAAAGATGGTAAACCCAGCAAAAAAGATTATCGACATTTTGCGATTAAAACCGTAGAAGGCCCCAATGATTTTGCGTCTATGTCCGAAGTGGTTTATCGCAGATATAAACGCCTATTAGACGAAAACGAACCTTTACCTCAGCTTATTTTAATAGATGGCGGAAAAGGGCAATTATCTGCGGCTTTAAAAAGTTTAGAGGAACTAAATTTAAGAGGCAAAATTGCCATTATCGGAATTGCTAAAAGATTAGAAGAATTATTTTATCCAGGCGATTCGGCGCCCTTGTATTTAGATAAAAGGTCAGAAAGCTTAAAAGTATTGCAACAATTACGCAACGAAGCCCACCGATTTGGCATAACTTTCCACAGAAATAAAAGAAGCAAAAATGCTTTACAATCTACCTTGGAAAATATTCCAGGAATAGGAGAAAAAACCATGATTGAGTTGTTAAAACACTTCAAATCGGTAAAAAGATTGTCCGAAGCTACAGAAAATGAAATTTCTTTGGTAGTAGGTGTTTCAAAAGCCAAAAAAATTTCGCATTTTTATAATACTCAGAAAAAATAATACTCATGCATAAAATTTCGCTTGCGATTTTCGCTTTGTTTTTATCCTGCGCTACTTGGGCTCAGGAAAATACAGCGCGTCCAAAAGTGGGATTAGTTTTAAGTGGTGGTGGTGCTAAAGGTTTTGCGCATGTTGGAGTCATTCGAGTATTAGAACAAATAGGTGTAAAAGTAGATTACATTGCAGGCACCAGTATGGGCGCCGTGGTTGGCGGAATGTATGCCGCGGGTTATAATGCCAAACAATTGGATTCTATTTTTCAGATCACCGATCCTGATGCTTTAATTAATGATTATCCTATAAAATCTTCTAGAATTTCCGTAGACAAAAACGACGAAGAAAAATATTCCATCACATTGCCAGTTAGGAATTTTAATGTGGTTTTTCCTGCGGCTTATTCCAAAGGCTTATACAATTATAATTTTTTGAACGAATTAACACTTCCGGTTCATCATATTAAAGATTTTAGCCAACTGCCCATTCCTTTTTTGTGCGTAGCACAAGATATTGAAACAGGTGAAGAAGTAGTGCTTAAAGAAGGTAATCTATCTAAGGCTATGGTAGCCAGTAGTGCTTTCCCTTCGTTATATTATCCGGTGGTAATTAATGGCAGAAAATTAGTTGACGGAGGAATTGTAAATAATTTTCCTGTAGAAGAATTAAAAAAGCTGGGCATGGACATTATTATTGGGGTAAATGTGCAAGACGATTTAAAAAAAGAATCCGATATATCCGGAGGAGCTTCTGGAATCGTGATGCAAATTGCCAATTTTGAAATGGCTAATAAAATGCGTAAAAAAGAAAAATTAGTAGATATATTAATCAAGCCACAAATTAAAGATTTCAACTTTTTTTCTTTCAGAAATGGAAGAGAAATTATTATCGCAGGCGAAAAATCCGCCCTTGAAAAATATCCACAATTAGCGGAATTAGCTCATTATACACAAGGAGTTACTCAAAACAAAGGAACAAAAGCACCCGACAGTATTTATGTAAATAAAATAACTGTAAACAAACTAAAATACTATAATCGTGATTATGTATTAGGAAAGTTAAGATTCAAATCAGGGTCTAAAATTCCAACCAAAAGATTGTATAATGGAATTATTAATTTGAACGCTACCAAAAACTTCAAAAGAATAGATTATTCTTTAGATAACAGTAGTAATTTAAACATTAATCTTACCGAAAATGACTACAATACTTATCTTAGAATAGGGGCTCATTACGATCATGTTTATAAATCAGGGATACTGCTAAATCTGACACAAAAACACCTGCTTTTTATGAATGATGTGTTGTCTATAGATGTAGTTTTAGGGGATTCCTATCGTTGGATAATAGATTATTATATAGATAATGGATTTAATTGGAGTTTTGGTACCCGTACCCGATACAATCGATTTAATTATAATTTAGAAAATGATTTTCAACAAGGAAAAACTTTTAAAAAGTTAGGGATAAGTACGGCAAATATCGATTATAATGACTTTAGCATGGAAGGTTATGTGCAAACAGTGATGTTTAAAAAGTTTTATTCTAGCGCAGGATTCGAAGGCCGTTATTTAAGAGTTCAGTCCAATACCATAAAAGACACCCGTGGAATATTCGAAAATGATTTTTTATTTAACTTTTTTGGTAGAATGAAATACGATGGTTTAGACAAATCGTTCTTCCCAAAAAAAGGTTGGTATTTTAGTGGAGATTTTCAAACTTACTTATTTTCTTATAGATTTTTAAGGTCTTTCGAACCGTTTTATATGGCAAAATCAGATTTTGGATTTGTGTTGCCTTTAAATAATAAATTAAATGTTTTTGTACAAAACGAAGGGGGATTTACCATACAAAATCATGGTTCTCCGTACCTAAATTATTTTTTAGGCGGTTACGGTTATAATATGTTAAACACCTTTAGATATTTTCATGGATATGATTTCTTTTCATTATCAGGAGACAGCTACGTAAAAGGAACGATTACGGTTGATTATGAATTTTACCGTAAACATCATTTAAATGTAATCGCTAATTACTGCAACATAGGAGATGATATTTTTAAAACAGGGGAATGGATAACATCACCTAATTACTCAGGTTACGCTTTAGGATATTCCTATGAAACTTTTATAGGACCTGTTGAAGTAAAACAAAGTTGGTCTCCAGAAACAAAAAACAGGTTTACTTTGGTCAGTGTTGGTTTTAGATTTTAGTTTTGGAACGTTAATTGCAATTACCTATAAAAAAACCAAAACATGAAAAATCTATTCAGTACTATATTTATTTTATTCATTACGATTATTAATGCCCAAAATAAGACTGCTTATCAGTCAGGAGAGCATTTTTTATTTAATGTAAGTTACGGATTCATTAATGCTGGAAAGGCTACTTTAGAATTGTCAGAATCTCGTTTAAACGATAAAAAAGTATTTTTTGCCAAAGGTTATGGGTATACTACAGGCATGGCAAAGATGTTTTTTAAAGTAGAAGATCATTACCACAGTTATTTTGATAAAAATTCAGGGGAACCCTATCAATCTGTTAGAGACATTCACGAAGGAGGATACGAAAAAAAACAACATACTTATTTTGACAACATTAAAAATACTGCAGTTTTAAAAGATCTTCAAAAAAAGACAGAACATGTATTTAATGTGCCTAATCAGGTTCAAGATGTGGTTTCAGCTTTTTATTATTTAAGAAATCATCCAGGAATAGACACCATCAAAGAAGGACAAACTTTAGTGATTAATATGTTTTTTGATGATGAATTAATCAATTTTAAATTAAAATTTTCACACAGAGAAGTGTTAAAAACCAAAGTAGGAAAAGTAGCCACTATGGTTTTTAAACCTTACGTATTAAAGGGTAGAGTTTTTAAAGAAAGCGAGAGTTTAACCATGTGGGTTTCCGATGATTTAAACAAAATTCCCCTAAGAATTAAAGCTGATTTATTAGTGGGTTCTATTAAAGCTGACTTGGAAAGTTATAAAGGATTAAAACACCCTTTAGCTCTTAGATAAACTAAAAAAATGTCCTTAAGTTTCAAAGACACGTTAATTTTTTTTGTAACTTCAAGTAACTAACCAAAAAAAATAACGTTCATGAAAACAGAACTAACTAATCAGGAAGTTAGCATTGCTATTGTGGAAGACAACAGCATTTATGCTAAAGTGATTGAAAAAGAATTGTTCAATCGAAAATTCATCAACTTTAAAACTTACTCAACAGGCGAAGAGTTTTTTGAAAAACAAAACGAACCTATTGATGTTTTAATCTTAGATTATCATTTAGATAGCGTAAACCCCAACGCTATGGATGGTTTAGAAGTCATTAAAAAACTCAAAACCATTTTTCCGGAAACTTATGTCATTATGCTTTCTGCAGATGATAATATTAATGTGGCCGTAGTGGCTTTAAGACATGGCGCACACGAATACATTGTAAAAAGCGAAACGGCAAGTACTCGAATGGAAATGGCCTTAAACGCCGTTAGAAATGCCATTAATCAAACCAGAGATTTAAAAGATTCTAAAAAGGTTAATGCAGTGATGTTGGTGGTGTATGTTTTAGTCATTTTGGCGGTGTACGCACTTAGTTTATTATACCCAAGTTTATTTAAAATGGGTTAACTGCTCTACTCTTTTATTTTAACTCTTAATAATCCAAAAAGGATTATTAAGAGTTTATTCACTTCACTGGTAAGGTCTGATTCCCAACTTTAAATTTTAAGACCATGTATGTATTAGTTATAGAAAATGATCCCGTAGATCAACAGCTGATCAATACGGTACTTCAGAAAACAGAATTGGACATGAGGGTTTCTTTTGCATCCTCTCCTGCTGAACTTTCTAAAAATTGCCCTTATAAAAGCTACGATTTTATATTTATCAGTTATAATCTGCCAGGTACTAATGGCGTAGATTATACCAAATATCTAAGAGAACGAGGCTGTACTTGTACCATAGTTTTAATTACCGAAAACGACAATATATTAATTGCAGAACAAGCCATAGAGGCTGGTGCTAATAATTACATAACCAAAGAATTATTGCATCCCTTTGTGTTGCGATCTATCATCAGAAGTTCTTTAAATATTAATAAATCAGAGCAAAAAATTTGGACTTTATTGCAAAGACAAGAAAACATTATACAGTCTGCTAATATAGGTACTTGGGAATGGGATTTGCTAAATGATAAAGCTGTTTTAAACGATAAATGGTTTCAAATTTTGGGATATAATAGGGAAGACTTAGAACCCATGAACAATAATAAATGGGTACAAATGGTACACCCAGACGATATAGAAAAATCTCAGAATTTATTGGTAAAATGTTTTAAACGAGAAATAGATTTTTACGATAATGAATTGCGACTTAAAAGTAAAAATGGTGAATGGATTTGGATTCATGACAAAGGAAAAATAGTGGAATGGGACGCAGACGGAAAAGCTATAAAAATGTTTGGAACCCTGTCTAATATTCATGAAAGAAGAACCCAGTCCGAAAAAGTACTTCAATTAAAAGAATTGTTAGAACGCACCAACCATGCTGCAAGAATAGGCACTTGGGAATCTAACTTTGATACTAAAGAATTGTATTTGTCAAAAATTCTAAAAGATATTTTAGAGATTGCTCCAGAAGAAAATCCGCCTTTAGATATCGCTGTTGACATGTGTAAAGAAGGCTATCATCGCGAAAAGATGAAAAAATCTATACAACAATTAGCAACAACCGGAAAATCTTTTAGTGGAGATTATTTGTTAATCACCGCTAAAGGAAAAGAAATTTGGATTAGAGTTATTGGATTGGCCGAATTTAAAAATGGAGTTTGTGTCAGAATATATGGTTCTACACAAGATATAGATGGACATAAAAGTATAGAGCTACAGTTGTTGAATAGTCAACGTAAAATTAAATCCATCATATCTACCATTCCAGGAATTACGTACAGATGTAAAAATGATCCAACATACACTATGGAATTTATGAGTGACGAAATGGAACGTATGACCGGATATCCTGTTGCTGATTTTATTAATAATGCTAAAAAAACATTTTCAGACATTATTCATCCAGACGATATTGAACATGTCGTTCAAAAAATAAACGAGGGAGTTAAAAATAAAAGTATTTATGAATTTACCTACAGAATTATCTGTTTAGACGAAAGTATAAAATGGGTATACGAAAAAGGACATGGCATTTATAATGAACAACATCAAGTAGAATATCTAGAAGGTGTAATTCTAGATTATACCCCTCAAAAACAAACCGAAAAAGAACTGGCAAAAACCCAAGAAATGTTGGAGCAATCCAATCAAGCCGCCCGAATAGGTACTTGGGAAATAGACATAGCAACCCATTTATTGCACCTGTCTAAAGTTACCCGAGAAATACACGAATTGCCCGAGGATGAAATCTTGTACTTTGAGGACATTCTTAAATTTTACGAAGACAAAATTTATCGAAAAAAATTAATAGAAGTGTTTTATGCAGCCATAGAACACGGGGATAATTTTGACACAGAAGTTGAATTAGTTACCGCCGAAGGACATAAAATTTGGGTAAGAATTATAGGATTGGTGCAAGTAAACGAAAATCATCAAAAAAGATTATACGGTACATTTCAGGACATCAACAATCAAAAACGAATAGAAGAAGAATTGGTAAAAGCCAAAGAAATAGCAGAACAATCGGTGGCCATAAAAAATGATTTTTTAGCCAATATGAGTCATGAAATTCGCACCCCAATGAATGCCATTATGGGATTTTCAGACATTTTAAAACAAACGCATTTAGATGAAAATCAAAAAGAATGTGTGGAAACCATAGGCGTAGCTGCTAATAATTTACTGTACATTATTAATGACATTTTGGATTTTTCTAAGATTGAATCAGGAAAAATGAAAATAGTAAACGAACCGTTTGATTTAAAAGAAACTATACAGCGTGTTGAAAAATTATTAATTGTAAGAATTAAAGAAAAAGGCTTAGACTATCGTTTTGAATCTAGTGAAGATTTGCCACAGTATTTACTAGGAGATAGCGTTCGACTCAGTCAAATATTGGTAAATTTAATCGGGAATGCGATAAAGTTTACCCATAAAGGATTTATTCAGTTTTCGGTAATGCTTTTACAGCAAGATCAAGATTCGTGTACCATAAAGTTCTCGATTAAAGATACAGGCATAGGCATGTCTAAAGACAAGTTGGATTATATTTTTGAACGATTTACTCAGGCAGAATCCTTTATTACCCGCAAGTACGGAGGAACAGGTTTAGGATTAAGTATTAGTAAATCTTTAATAGAATTACAAGGAGGGCAATTACAGGTGATTTCAGAACCCGAACAAGGTTCCGAGTTTTATTTTGAATTGAGTTTTAAAAAATCTGATAAAATTCAATCTAAAACAGAAGAAACTCAAATAACGAATATTAAAGCCAATAAAGAGGTTAAAATCTTATTGTTCGAAGACAATTTGTTTAATCAACGATTGGCTATAAAATCAGTAGAATCTTTCGGTTTTTCAATAGATGCGGCTATCGATGGCGAAATTGGCTTAGCATTATTAAAACAAAATACTTATGATTTGATTTTAATGGATTTACAAATGCCGGGTATGAGTGGTTATGATGTAACCCGTGTGATTCGAGAAGATTTAAAAATGAATATTCCGATTATTGCCATGACGGCTCACTCTTTAGTTGGAGAAAAAGACCGTTGTTTAGAAGCAGGCATGAATGATTATTTATCTAAACCCTTTAAGCAAGATGATTTAAAAGAAAAAATTAATGAGGTTTTGCAAAGAACCAATGAACACACTTTAAAAAAAGAATCTGCAACTATAAAACCAAACAATATGGAACCAGCTATTAACGTTTCTTATTTAAAAGAACTATCCAACGGCGACAAATCTTTTGAAAAAGAATTATTGGATTTGTTTTTAAATGATACTTCAAAAGATATGCACCTTATCAAAGAGTCTTTCGGACAAAAAAATATCAATAAAATCCGAGAAATTAGCCATAAAATAAAACCTTCGTTACAAGTAATTGGAGCTACCCTTTTACAACAAAAAATAGATTTGCTTAAAAGAAAAATCATGGAAGAAGACATTTATGATGATGTTTTATGCCAAGATGTTTTGAATGAATTTAGCAAGTGTGAGACGGAAATTAATGAACTATTAACAAAAGATTATGCCTGATAAATTACAATAAGGTAGGCGGTTACATATTTTTTTTTCAAATTTGCACTTCTTGAAAAACAAACCTTTTTGAAACGAGTTTACATCATATTCATACTATTGCTATTGTTTTCTTCTTGTAAAAAAGAAGCGGCTGATTCAATAGAAGAAGTGGCTAAAATCCCCGATGTAATAGAATTTGGTTACAACCTTAACCATTACGATTATCAAAGAGATACCATCAATAAAGGCGACACCTTTGGTTCGGTAATGGCGGCTCAAGGAATAGCCGATTCCTTAATGTATAAGGCCATTCAGGTGGCAGGGGATTCCATCGACTTAAAAAAATTAAAAATCGGAAATCCGTATTTGTTGCTTCGTACCAAAGATGCTACTAAAAAATTAAAAACATTTATTTATCAACCCGATAAGTATAGTTATTATGTAGTTGATTTTTCGGATTCGGTTAACGTATTCAAAAAAAGTTACCCCATTACTATTAAACGTAGGGTTATTGTTTCGTCCATTCATTCTTCGTTATCGGAAACTTTAAAAAAAGAAGGTGTTGATTATTCGTTAGCGCATGAACTTTCTCAGATTTACGCATGGACAGTCGATTTTTTTAAAGTGCAAAAAGGAGATAGTTTTGGAGTCATCATCAATGAAAAATACATCAATGATTCAATTTACGCGGGAATAGACAATTTAGAAGGAACTTTTTTTAATTACAAAGGCAAAATGATTTACGCTTTTCCGTTTGTGCAAGATTCTACACAAATGAAAGTAGAGTATTTTGATGATAATGCCAAGGCACTCAAAAGCATGTTTTTAAAAGCGCCTTTAAAATTCAGTAGAATTTCTTCTAAATTTACCCCTAAACGTTTCCATCCCGTTCAAAAAATATGGAAAGCCCATAAAGGAACCGATTATGCGGCGCCTCACGGAACCGACATTATGACTACTGCCACAGGCGTGGTAGAAAGAACCGGTTATACTGCAGGAAATGGCAATTTTGTAAAAGTAAAACACAATGGAACTTACGCTACCCAATACTTACACATGTCTAAAATATTGGTAAAAAGAGGACAGCACGTCAGTCAAGGACAAGTAATAGGCAAAGTAGGAAGCACAGGATTAGCCACAGGGCCTCATTTGTGTTATCGTTTTTGGAAAAATGGAGTTCAAATAGATGCTTTGTCGCAAAAAATTCAAGATGCAGAACCATTGCGCAGTAAATATAAAGACCGTTTCTTTGCGTTAACCAAACCATTAAAACAAGAGTTAGACAGTTTAGCAAAAATTAAATTAAAAATATAACAATGGCACTTTCAAACATTAATCCAACCCAGTCTGCGGCTTGGAGCAAATTAAACCAACACTTTGAACAAATCAACCAAACTTCATTAAAAGCATTATTTCAGGATGATGCCAATCGTGCAGCTGGTTTTCAGATTAAATGGAATGATTTTTTGGTAGATTATTCTAAGAATATTATCACTAAAGAAACTTTAGATTATTTATTACAATTAGCCGATGAGGTTCAGTTAAAAGAAGCCATCGGAAAATATTTTAGCGGAGAAAACATCAATCAAACCGAAGGCAGAGCAGTATTGCATACCGCACTAAGAGCTCCTAAAAACGCAACAGTTTTAGTGGACGGCGCCAATGTGATGTTAGAAGTCAACGCAGTAAAAGAAAAAATTAAAGAATTTACTAACGAAGTACTTTCAGGTAAACGCAAAGGATTCACTGGAAAAGCTTTTACCGATGTGGTTAACATTGGTATCGGAGGGTCAGATTTAGGACCCAATATGGTGGTAGATGCTTTAGAGTTTTACAAAAATCACCATAATGTACATTTCGTTTCCAATGTAGATGGCGACCACGTAATGGAAGTAATTAAAAAATTAAATCCAGAAACCACCTTGTTTGTAATTGTTTCTAAAACATTTACTACACAAGAAACACTTACTAATTCCGAAACCATTAAAGCTTGGTTTTTACAGTCGGCTCCAAAAGAAAGTGTAGCACAACATTTTGTGGCGGTATCTACTAATATTCAAAAAGTAAAAGAATTCGGTATCGACGAAAACAATATTTTCCCGATGTGGGATTGGGTAGGCGGTCGTTTCTCGTTATGGAGCGCTGTTGGTTTATCAATCAGTTTAGCTGTAGGATATTCCAACTTCGAAAAGTTACTACAAGGAGCCAACGAAATGGACGAACATTTTAAAACCGCTTCTTTCGATAAAAATATTCCGGTTATCTTAGCTTTGTTAAGTGTTTGGTACAACAACTTTTTTGGTGCCGAAAGCGAAGCATTAATTCCTTACACACAGTATTTAAGAAAATTAGCGCCTTACTTACAACAAGGTTTTATGGAAAGTAATGGTAAAAGTGTAGATCGTAACGGAAACCCCGTAGATTATCAAACCGGAACTATTATTTGGGGAGAACCAGGAACCAATTCACAACATGCCTTTTTCCAATTGATTCACCAAGGTACCAAATTGATTCCAACTGATTTTATCGGATTCATTAAACCATTACACGGTAATCAAGATCATCACGATAAATTAATGTCCAACTTTTTTGCGCAAACCGAAGCTTTAATGAACGGTAAAACGGCAGAACAAGTGAATGCAGAATTTGTAAAACAAGGTGTAAGCACCGAAAAAGCCGCGGTTATAGCCCCGTTTAAAGTGTTTACGGGCAACAAACCGACCAACACTTTATTGATTGACAAATTAACTCCAGAATCATTAGGAGCACTAATTGCGATGTACGAACACAAAATATTTGTACAAGGTGTGGTTTGGAACATATTCAGTTACGACCAATGGGGCGTAGAATTAGGCAAACAATTAGCGAATTCTATTCTAGAAGAAATCAATACTAAAAAAGTGGGTAACCACGATGGGTCAACCAGTGCTTTGTTACAATACTTTTTTGATAAAAAATAGATTTTAAAAATTTCTTAAACGAAAGCTGTCCGTAAAAAGGCAGCTTTTTTTGTTTTTAAGAAAGTACTTCTTTTAAAACGTCTAATGATTTTGGCTTTTTAAAATTTTCGATGTGCAAGCCATAGTAATCCATGAGTATTTTTAATAGGTTTCTGCGGTCTTGCCCAGTAAGGCTTGTGGTGTTTTCGTTAAAGTTAAGAGTGCTTAGTTTGATAAACAATTCTGATTCTTTTTCGTTTAGGGAATGGTAGTTTTTTTCGTTGGAAAAAGTGCCGTTTTGCAAGTCAAAATAATTTCCCTGATGGGGATTGATGTTTGGATAAAAACCTAAAAACTTGGTGATTTTATATAGAATAATTAGGTGAAAATTTAAAATATCGTTGTGGGTATCTAGCCAAATCAATGCGGTTTCTAAAAAGTCAAATAAGGTTTCGTCGGCTTCGTTTTCTTTGATGGAATAATGAAGTACTTCCGATAAAAATAAGGCAATACTGCTTTTGTGAATGTCAAAAGGAATACTGGAATAGGGGGTGCCAATACGAATTTCTTTAAAATGTTCTAGAGCGCCTTTGTTTTTAAGACTGATTTGAGTTTCTAAAAGCGTTAGGGGTTGAAAATAGGCAGATTTGTTTCCGTTTTTACCACCCGAAAAAGCCGAAGCAATAAAGAATTTTTTAATGCCGTGGGAACGGGTATAACAACTCACAATGAGTCCTTTTTCTTGATATCGAATAGCGTTTAAAACAATGGATTGGGTAGCAACCAACATGTTAAAACTCGAATTTAATGCCTTGTGCTAAAGGGATTTGCGAGGAATAATTAATGGTGTTGGTTTGTCTGCGCATGTATTGTTTCCAAGCATCAGATCCAGATTCTCGTCCGCCTCCTGTTTCTTTTTCACCGCCAAATGCCCCGCCAATTTCGGCACCCGATGTACCTATATTTACGTTGGCAATGCCACAATCAGAACCGTTTACCGATAAGAATTTTTCGGCTTCTTTAAGGTTATTGGTCATAATTGCCGAAGACAAGCCCTGAGGAACATTGTTTTGCAGAGCAATTGCATTTTCGATTTCGCCTGAGTATTTAATCAGATAAAGAATGGGAGCAAAAGTTTCTTCTTGTACGATTTTATAATTATTTTCAGCTTCTATAATTACAGGTTTTACGTAGCATTGGCTTTCAAAATCACTTAAAATCCCGTAATCGGTAAGAATGGTTCCTCCTTGTGTTTGAGCTTGCTGTGTGGCTTTTAAATAGTTTTCTACGGCTTGGGTATCTATGAGTGGCCCCATGTGATTTTGTTCGTCTAATGGGTTGCCTATTTTAATTTGTTGGTAGGCTTTAATTAAAGCCTGTTTTACTTTTTCGTAAATAGATTCGTGGATGATTAGTCTGCGCGTACTGGTGCAACGTTGCCCAGCGGTTCCGATAGCTCCAAAAACACTGCCTGTAATGGTGATTTGTAAATCTGCCGATGGAGTGACTATAATAGCATTGTTTCCACCCAATTCCAACAAACTTTTACCTAATCGTTGGGCTACTTGTTGAGCTACGGCTTTACCCATTCGGGTAGAACCTGTGGCAGAAACTAATGCAATGCTTTTATCGGCGCTGATTAATTTTCCCAGTTCGGCATCGCCAATAACTAAATTTGAAATGGCTAAAGGTAAATGGTTTTCGGTAAGTACTTGAGTGATGAGCTGTTGACAAACTAGGGCGCATAAAGGCACTTTTTCACTAGGTTTCCAAAGGGTTACATTGCCACAAATCCAAGATATGGTTGCATTCCATGCCCAAACAGCAACAGGAAAATTAAAGGCTGAAATAATGCCTACTACGCCCAACGGGTGGTATTGTTCGTACATGCGGTGCATGGGTCTTTCGGAATGCATGGTTAAACCATGTAACTGACGCGATAATCCAACAGCATAATCGCAGATGTCTATCATTTCTTGTACTTCGCCTAAGCCTTCTTGTAAAGATTTGCCCATTTCGTAAGAAACTAAATAACCCAATTGGGTTTTGTTGGCTCTGATCTTATCTCCGAATTGTCGAACTATTTCGCCTCGTTTGGGGGCAGGTATGTTTTTGAAAATTTCAAACGCTTTTAATGATTCTTGAATTTTGGTTTGATATTCTTCGGGAGTGTTTTGATGTATTTTGGCGATTAGTTTTCCGTCCACAGGAGAATAGGTAGCCAGTTGGTCACCCGTTCCAAAGGGAATTTCTGTTCCTGAATTTGAAAATGGAATTTGTAAAGATTCTAGTAAGGCATTAACTGAAAAGTCTTTCATAATTTACCATTTTTTAAACGGTTTTTTATTTAAGTAAGCATTGTAATATTCGTTTTTGCCCGTAACTTCTTGTCCTAACCATTCGGGTTTAGGAAATTTTTGATGTTCATCAGAAAGTTCAATTTCTGCAATTACTAACCCTTCGTTATCGCCTTTAAATTCATCTACTTCGTAAGTAAATTCGTCTAAAGGAACTTCGTATCGAATTTTATCAATCATGCCTTCTTCGCAAAGAGCCAATAACTCACGGGCTTCGTTTACTTCGATTTCTTTTTCCCATTCAAAACGAGTAGTACCCGATTGATTACCAATTCCTTTGATGGTTAAAAAAGCTTTATTTCCTTTAATGCGAACCCTTACTGTTCGGTCGGGATGGGTATTTAAATAACCCTGTGCTATGGCAAATTGGGCAGTAGCTTGTTTTTTATAATCGTCGGAAAGCACTAAAAATTTTCGTTCTATCTCCTGCATTTGTTTACTTATTGTGACACTATGAATTTTTTGGTTTTTTTAGCTCCGGCTTCTTCTAATTGGAAAATATAAACTCCGCTTTGTAAATGGTGAATGTCTATTTTTTCACTCATATAATTTTCGTCAAAGTATTTTTGTTGAAAAACCAATCTGCCCCAACTATCGTAAATGGTAATTAAAGTATGAGTTTTGGTTTTGGGTAAGTAGTTGAATACAATATTTTCTTGAGCGGGTTGGGTGCCAAAAAGAATAAATTCATCCTCGCCTCCTTGTATGCTTCCAATGCTAAAAGGTTTTGCGTTAATGGCAAAATAGATATTATCTACGGGCTCTATCAGTAATCTACAATTATTACTGAACAATAAATCGGGCGCTTTAACCGCTTCTGTTCCGTCGTTTGGAGTGTTTTCAGCCAAGATTATATCAAAGTTTTCACCACCGTCTAACGACAGTTTAATGTTTACTAAAGAAGTATTGATTCCATTGCCATCGGTACCTGCCACATCCCAATTAATGATTTGATATTGGTTGTGAATCCATTTAACATTTCCGCTATTTTGAGTAGTAATTTTAAAAGGACCTACCGAAGCGGTGTTTACTTTGTTGGACGCTTGTGTTGTTTGTCCACCATCTATGTGATTATCCCTAACCGTTAACACAAAATTCAAATCCCTTTTTACCGAGGGCAATACTTCCCATGGGGTGGAATTTCCCGCTAAAACATCCTCTAGATTAGGGAAATATCTTATAGGGCTAGTTGTAGGTTTAAAAGATCTAAAAACAGGGCCAATACTAGATTCTGATACAGGGGGTTGTTTAGATTGTTGTCTGTCGTATTGTTCCCAACAGTAAGTTAAGGTGTTTTCGTTATCTGTTGCGCTTCCTGTTAATTTAAATGGAGTACTGTGCGGAATAGTATAGTTATTTAAGGAATTAATAACCGGAGGCGCATTACTAATAGTTGTAGTTTGGGCGCAATTGCCTAAATTTTGAATAAAAGTAACGATTTGATCCACGCTTTTGGCATGAAAATAATCATCGGAGCGATCTTGAACATTGGGTTCGCAAATACCCGCATAAGCCATTATGGTAGAACCACTACCAGGTTCGTACGAGGAGCTAAAACTAATGCTGCCCTCGCAAGAATTATTAAAGGTGTGATAAGCCCCGAATTGATGACCAATTTCATGGGCTACAAAATCAATATCAAAAGGATCGCCTACAGGTGCTGATGCTCCTGTAACTCCTTTGGCCTTGTTGCCTCCACAAACAGATTCTAAGTAAGCGACACCGCCACCACCTGTGCTTACCACGTGTCCGATATCATAGTTGTTAAAACCAATGGCGGCATCAATTACGGGTTCAACTTCTTCTAGTAATTGTTCTCCGTCACTGTTGGTAAAATTGTCTGAATTGATAAAAATAACGCTGGTATTATTTGGAATTAACTGTAAAGTTGTTGCAAATTCTTTTTCAAAAACGCCGTTAACTCTGGTCATTGTCACATTTAAAGCGGATAATACTGCAGATTGTTTTTCTAATAAGGTGCCATTTTGTTTTCCTGCTCTTTTAATTTGAAAATCAGAGTATTCCACCGTGGTTGCCATAGCCAATCTGTAGGTTCTAAAAACACCATCCGATAAAGCTGATTTTTTTGAAAACGGAGTGATTTCTAAATCATCCATTGGACTAACTTCTTTATTTAAACAAGTAAAAGGGGTTTTCTTTTGGATACTTTTTCGGTGATAAACAATGTAGTTGGTGGCATCTTGAGTATATGGGTCAATATATTCTGTTCCATTGGGTGTGAAAATCTGGGCATGTAAACCAAAGTCGGTTAAGCTTAATCGGATGTTATTTCCTTTAGAATCGTTACCTGCATAAGATTTTATATGTGGGAATTTTTCAGCCAATTCAGGGTGTAAAACATTTTTTTCGGAAATAGTAAACACGATAAAACCACCCTCGGAATTAGGGAATTCAAGAACGACAGGAGCTGTTTTTTGGTTGTAATTTCCTAAAGCTGAACATTTTTTTAATTCAGCTTTTAATCCTTCTAAATCAAGTTCGTAAATTATAGATTCACTTGGGGTAGTTTTTCTTTCGCACATGGGTTTTTTAGCCGCTGTTTTAGCGGTAATAGGTTTCCAAAAATTATGCTGCGCGTACAACGGAAAAACAAAAAGAGTGATTAAAAATAAGTAGCGTAATTTTTGACTCATCATTTTTATGACTTGAAATTGGCGTTAGGTAAAAATATTCTTTTTAATGTAAAAAGATTACAATCAGGTGTTAAATTCATAATCATGGTAAACAGATTCAACTTCTTTAAGCACCTCGAATAATTGTAAGGGATTGTCTAAAGTCACCAATTTTTGTTTGTATTCTTTAAATCCGTGGATGTTCTTAAAATAATTGGTGTAATGCCTGCGCATTTCTACGACACCTACCTTTTCGCCTTTCCATTCAATAGACCAAATCAAATGATTTCTAGCCGCTTCTACTCTTTGAGCAATAGTGGGCGCGGGTAATATTTCTCCTGTTTTGGCAAAATGTTTAATCTCGTTAAAAATCCAAGGGTATCCAATGGCTGCACGTCCTATCATTACGCCGTCTACTCCGTATTTGTTTTTGTATTCTAAAGCTTTTTGTGGGGAATCAATATCGCCATTACCAAAAATGGGCATGGTGATTCTCGGATTGTTTTTTACCCGAGCAATGTGCGACCAATCCGCTTCGCCTTTATACATTTGTGCTCGAGTTCTTCCGTGTATGCTTAAAGCAGCTACACCAATATCTTGCAATCTTTCAGCTACTTCGTCAATATTAATCATGTCGGTATCCCAACCCAAACGTGTTTTTACGGTAACGGGTAAAGAAGTGCTTTTGATTACTGCCTTAGTTAATCGAATCATTAAGTCAATGTCTTTCAAAACACCCGCACCTGCACCTTTACAAACTACTTTTTTTACAGGGCAACCAAAATTAATGTCTACCAAATCGGGTTTTACAGTTTCTACAATTTTGGCAGACATCGCCATAGCTTCTTCGTCTCCGCCAAAGATTTGAATCCCTACAGGGCGTTCGTAATCAAAAATATCTAGTTTTTGAAGGCTTTTAATCGCGTCTCTGATTAAACCTTCCGAAGAAATAAATTCGCTGTATACCAAATCGGCGCCATGTATCTTACATAAGCGTCTAAAGGGAGGATCGCTCACGTCTTCCATAGGAGCCAATAAAAGCGGAAAATCAGGCAGTTCAATCGAACCAATTTTAACCATGATTGTAAATTTTTTCAAAAGTACAAAACAGAACCCAAATTAAAAGAATTATTAGGGGGTTCCATAGCAATAGCGGTGGCGCGCTTTTCGCTCCGCCTAGGCGGATTTGTTGCAGATATATTCACTGAATACCGCTAAAAAATAATTTATTTGGTGAAGTAATCGCTAATACAAAAAAACGGGGCAATTGCCCCGTTTAAATATCTCAATAAGAATTAAAACTTAGTTTTTAGCTAATTTTAAAATAGTACTTGCTCCAGATGGGGATTTGATTTTAACCACATATAATCCGTTAGCTAAATCATTAATATCAAAAGTGTGTTCCGCTTCAAAATTACCATAAAACGTTTTTACTATTTTTCCTGAAAAATCAAATATTTCAAGGCCAGACACTGATTGATTGATTTTAAACGAACCTTGTGTAGGGTTTGGATATAAATTTAAATCACCTTGTTGTAATGCATTATTTTCGGAAATACCTAATGTGCATTCCATTACTGCGGATCCATCTAAAGTAAAACAATTAGTGATGTATGGTACTTTATCACCAATGGCAACAATATCTGCTGTTTGAGGTGAGCCACTTGTGCCTGAATTAAAAATAATATTTGTAGTAGCTACACCATCAAAAGTAAATGAATATTTTCCATTTGCATCAGGACCTTCCATTTGTTTTCCAGGCCAAGTAGTTCCTGCTACTGAACTAGGTACTACATTCCAGTAATGTATATTTACTCTGGCATTCGTCCAAGTTGATGGCTTTTGAAAATAAACTGTAAAAGTTGTTGCGGTTAAAAAATTATATGTTTGCGTATCAACTGAAGATTTTGCACCATCACTATCAATCGCTATAGCTTTTACAGTGGTGTTAGAGGTTACATTAAATGCAGCGGTGTATAATGTTGACGCAGCTGTTGGTTCAGTTCCATTGGTAGTGTAATAGATTTTTACACCCGCTTTATCATCAGTAGCTTCTAAAGTTACAGTTTTACTATCTCCTTGTAAAAATGAACCACCAACAGGTGAAATCTTTACAGTCGGAGGTAAGTTAACAGCCGATTTAGACCAAACTGAATAATCCGTTCCTGATACATTTAAAATCCAACCATCTCCGGTAGGAGTCCAACTTCCAGATCCAATTTTTACAGCAATTACTGGGTTAGCATCTGAAAAACTTTTTTTAATGTAAGCCGCATAAGTGCTATTTGATTGATTGATTGTAATTGAACTGTACGCATTAATTTGATTGGCTTTTCTTACCGCCATGATTTTGTTAATGGCAACACTATTGTCTGTGTATATTCTGGTTACTCCGTCTTTTTTATAAGTACCTCCGTAATAATGAGGAGCCCAAACGCAAGGTATACCAGGATGTGTTAATATGTAAGCATAAGCCTTCATGATATTGTTATCTAAAATAGCTTCGGGTTTGGTGAATGTATCGTGGTTGTCTACAAAAGTTACCGATTTATCATCATAACCAATTAAACCTGCAGTTCCAGGCATTCTTCCGCCTGAATTTAAAACGCCATAACTGTTGGATCTAACTGCGCTTGAAAGTTGATAGTAATTAGCAAAATCAAAAGCACCAGATTTGGCTGTAGTACCAGATAATTTATTTCCTGTACCGTCAATCCAGTTTTTTAAATTGGTTGTGTTTCCGTCCCAAAATTCTCCTACAGAATAGTAAGGAGTACTAGCGTTGTTGTATTCTCCAAAATATTTAGCAGAAAATCCTTTGGCTACATCCCATCTCCAACCTTTAAAACCTAAGGCTTTTAATCGGGTTAAATATTCCTTAACCCCATTTTGAACTGTGGCACTCGAGTGATCTAAATCACGCGCACCACTAAAATCATCGCCTGTGTCGTTGGCCCCTGTAGGTTTACAACCTGTAAAAGTGGCTGTTTGCACACTTCCGCCATCGTCATTAAAACAAATAGATTCACAGCCCCAAGTAGGTTCTGTAAAATCGGTCCAACTGGTGGTTCCGCCTCTGTGGTTTACGACAATGTCGGCAATAGGAGCAATTCCAAGGCTGTTAAATTTAGAAAGTAATGCCTTTAAATCCGCTTCTGTTCCCCAAGAGGTTACCGAAAAATTGTATAATTTGGTAGGAATGTAACCCACGCCTCCTGTAGATTGACTGGCGGGTGGTAACCAAACCATGTCAAAACCATTGGCTTTTAAGGTTGGAGCCTTGTCTAGGTAAAATTTGTACAATCCGCCCGCATTTTTAACACGGGTTTGGGTGTGTTCGTCCCAACCAAAAGATTGAAACATAATGTCGTCTAAATATTCTTGCGAAGAAGAAACAGAGGGTATTAACGATATACCCAAAACGAATGAAGCTAAAAGCTTGGTAAAGTTAAATTTCATAGTTTTCTACTATTAGGGGTTAAAAAAGTCTACTAAGATACTAATTAATAACGGATTAAGATTTGAGTTAAGGGAAAATTATTTCTTGGATGTAAAAACAAGTTGGTTTTTACTCTCACCTGACGTTTTTTGCGGTTTTCTGAAAGTTATTAACAAACAGCTTTTTGCCACTTATGGCGAAAATCGCCCACTTATAGCTAAAATCGCCCGCTTATCGCCAAAAACCGCCCAGATATTTTTTTTTGGATTTGATTATTTGATGCCTGAAATTTGACATCAAATAATTAAAAATCAAATCGATATGCAAAAACTAGTTTTAGCTGGACTAATGGTAATTGTAACCTTAATGATTAGCTTTTTTATAGTTTGTTCCAATCAAGAGGTTTCTTGTAGTAGTAAAAGCACGCCAGTGTCTGTTTCTACAATCACTAAATAATTGAACCTTATAATATAAATCTTTCTACTACTTCGGCAACTCCATCGTTGTTATTGGAAGCTACAATTACATCGGCTTTATGGCGTAATTCGGGGGTTACATTGTCTACCCAAACGCCTAAACCAGCGTATTCCACCATGCTTAAATCATTACCCGCATTACCCACAGCAATAATTTCACTTTGCTGAATATTTAATCTTTCAGCCAATAATTTTAAACTAGCCGCTTTGTCTACGCCTGGTGGAACCACTTCTAAGAAAAAAGGTTTGGAGCGCGCAATGCTTAAATGTGGCATCACTTTTTTTAAGTCTTCTTCTACTTCTTTTAAGTATGAAGGTTCTTCAAGTAAAATACATTTAATGGCTGAAGTGTAAACGGCGGTTTTAAAACAGTCCACTTTGTGATGTTCCATTTCTGTTAGATTGATTTCTATGTCAATGTATTCAGAATGGGTTTCACTAACAATTTTACCGTCTAAATAAGTGATGATATGTGTATTGCTTTTTAAGCTGTAATCGTGAATTTCGTGAATTTGCTGCTGGCTTAAACTTTGTTCGAAGATGACTTGATTGTCTTTCAGTTGAGTAATCACCGCACCGTTATATGATAGCATATATGAATCATAAATATCTAACTGTAATTCTTTAGCAAATTTAGTCATGGCAGGGGTAGGTCTTCCTGAGGCTAAAACCACATAAACACCTTTTTCTTGTGCTTGTAAAAGTCTTTTTTTATTTCGGTCTGATATTTTGTGATCGTCGGTTAACAGGGTGTCATCCATGTCTAACACCAGCATTTTGTATTTCATGTATTTATATAATTGATTTCCCAACAATACTCATTCCTGCCCAAACGGCTAACAATCCTAAAATTACACTAGCGGTGATGTAAAGTATAGCGGTTAGGGTTTGACCAGATTGTAATAGATTGATGTTTTCTGATGAAAAGGTGGAAAAAGTGGTGAACCCGCCACAAAATCCAGTAATAAAAAGTAATCTTAATTCTGGTGAAGCAACGTTTTGTTTGTCTAAAACACCCATTAATAATCCGATAATTAAGCAGCCCAAAATGTTTACCATAAAAGTGGCTAATGGAAATTGGGTTTGAAAATATTTGGCGACCAGTAAGGAATTTACATATCGTAGTATGCTTCCTATGGCGCCTCCGATCCCGACAAGTATGATGGCCTTGGTCATTTTATGATGATTCAGATAATTTATTCATACAATATTATTGATTTTTTAAAATAAAAAACACTACTTCTGTTTTTGTTGTTATTTTTGCCCACTATATTTCATTTTTTCAAATATTTGCTCATGCAACACAATGTTTTAATTTTAGATTTTGGTTCTCAGTACACCCAGTTAATTGCTCGTAAAGTACGTGAACTGAATATATTTTGTGAGATTTTCCCATATAACAATCCTCCAAAGGATTTGTCTTCATATAAAGCGGTGATTTTATCAGGAAGTCCGTTTTCGGTTCGTGCCGAAGATGCACCACATCCTGATTTATCTGAAATACGTGGTAAATTACCCTTATTAGCTGTTTGTTATGGTGCACAATATTTGGCGCATTTTAATGGCGGGGAAGTAGCGCCGTCAAATATTCGTGAATATGGTCGTGCACATTTAACTTATATCAAAGAAGGGGAATTATTTTTTGAAGGAGTTTCTCAAGGAAGTCAAGTTTGGATGAGCCATTCCGATACCATTAAAGCATTGCCAACAAACGGCGTGCGTTTGGCCAGTACTTCAGATGTGCAAAATGCGGCTTATAAAATTGAAGGCGAAACTACTTATGCTATTCAATACCATCCAGAGGTGTATCATTCTACCGATGGTAAACAAATGTTAGAAAACTTTTTAGTGAAGATTGCCCACGTGCCACAAAATTTTACGCCAAATTCATTTGTAGAAGAAATTGTAGCCGAGTTGCAAGAAAAGATAAAAGACGATAAAGTTGTTTTAGGATTATCTGGCGGAGTAGATTCTACCGTTGCAGCCGTTTTATTACACAAAGCAATTGGCAAAAACCTATATTGTATTTTTGTAAACAACGGTTTGTTGCGTAAAAATGAATTTCAAAGCGTTTTAGATCAATATGAAGGTATGGGCTTAAACGTGAAAGGAGTAGATGCTTCACAACGTTTTTATGATGCCTTAGCAGGTGTTGAAGATCCCGAGAAAAAAAGAAAAGCCATCGGTAATGCTTTTATCGAAGTTTTTGATGCAGAATCTCATCTTATTGAAGATGTTACTTGGTTGGCTCAAGGAACTATTTATCCTGATGTTATCGAATCAATTTCGGTTAAAGGCCCATCGGCAACGATCAAGTCGCACCATAACGTAGGCGGATTACCTGATTACATGAAGTTAAAAGTGGTTGAACCTTTACGCATGTTATTTAAAGATGAGGTTCGTCGCGTAGGGGCAAGTTTGGGTATTGATTCTGAATTATTAGGAAGACATCCGTTCCCAGGACCAGGATTATCCATCAGAATTTTAGGTGATATAACTTTAGAAAAAGTTCGTATATTGCAAGAAGTTGATGCTATTTTTATTGAAGGATTAAAGACTTGGGGATTGTACGATAAGGTATGGCAAGCAGGTGCGATTTTACTTCCAGTAAACAGTGTAGGAGTCATGGGGGATGAGCGTACTTACGAAAAAGTAGTAGCCTTAAGAGCGGTAGAATCTACTGACGGAATGACTGCTGATTGGGTGCATTTGCCGTATGATTTTTTACAGAAAATATCCAACGAAATCATTAATAAAGTGAAAGGGGTTAACCGAGTGGTGTATGACATCAGTTCTAAACCGCCTGCCACTATAGAATGGGAATAAAATAAAAACAAACGATACAACTTACTAAACTCAAAACTGTTGCAGATATGATTCGCTTACGTGTACTTACTTTGTTTTTCTTGCTGGTTAATTTTTATAATGTTTTTTCGATGCAAGCATCAGATTACATTAAACATAAAGTAGAAAAAGGACAAACAATTTACGCGATAGGTAGGCTTTATGAGGTTTCTCCTTCAGAAATCCTAAAGTTAAATCCTGATGCTCAAAATGGTGTTGAAATAGGTCAAATTGTGTTGGTGCCTAATGCTGGGAAAACTCTTGTAGCAAAAACAATTGTACCTGCGGCATTAACTCCTGCTCCTGCTCCTGCTGTGAAAACTCCCGTGACTTCTGTGGCAAAAACACATACGGTAGCTCCCAAAGAAACTTTGTATGGTTTGTCTAAACAATACGGAGTAACTATAGAACAGTTAAATGCCGCTAATCCAGAATTGGTTCAGGGTTTAAAAATAGGACAAGTTTTAAATATCCCTTCGGGTTCGTCTGTAGCTATTAAGCCCATCGAAAAAGCAAATACTTCTGCCTCGGTTAAGGTTGTTCCAGAACCAGCTCCTGTAGTCCAAAAAACAGCTCCCGTTCCAGCGGTAGTTAAAACCCCAGTGGTACAAAATCCTAATCAAGTAAGTTACGAGCAAGTAGTTCCTACCGAGGTTTCTTCGGAAATTGGTTTGAACGATCCTTCAAAATTGTATGATAGAATCATCAATAAGCCAGTTCAGAATGATTTGTTAAAGTCTGCCAACAAAGAGATTAAAAAAGAGTTGGTGCTTTTATTGCCTTTTAATTTAACCAAGATACAATCTGACACTGTTAATAATTTAAAATCGCATTTGAATAAAGACAGGTTCTTAAACATGACTTTGGATTTTTATTCAGGAGCTTTAACTGCAATTGATTCTGCAGGTAAACTAGGTTTAAAAGTGCATGTGCGTATTTTGGATTCCGAAGAATCACAAAGTAATGCCAATATGGCTAAAGTAATTGGTAGTCATGATTTTTCTAAAGTACACGGAGTTATTGGACCATTCCGACAAGCAAATATTGAAATGGTTGCCGAAGCTTTAGCTAAATACAATATTCCTATTATTTCTCCGCTGTCTAAAGAGTCGGCTAAATTAGGATATGCTAATTTGTATAATTCTATTCCTCCATCTGAAATTTTAAAGAAAGCAGTGATTAATTACATCAAGTCACAAGATGGAAATGTAATTGCCGTAGTGGATGCTAAAAAAGTGAGTTCAAAACAGTACCTGTCGACTAACTTTGGCGGAATTAAATTTGCAACCGTTGACGATGCCAATAAATTGAATGTTCAATCGTTAAAAGATTTGTTGGTTGCGGGTAAAATGAATTATGTTTTTCTAGAAACAGAAAGAGCCGGATTAATCTTATCTACTATTAATACGCTTACAGATGAATCTTTAAAAGACTACCAAATTAACTTAGCAACAACCGATAGAAATCTGTCTTTTGATCACGAGGAAATTCCATTAAGCAAGTTAGTTAAGTTGCAATTGCATTACCCTTCTATTACTAAGGAAAGTTCCGCTCAAAATACCAGTAAGTTTTCTAAAAGATATAAAAAGGAAAATTCTTTTTTTCCAAACCAATATGCTATTCGTGGTTTTGATTTAACTTTTGATGCCATTTTAAGATTGGCTCAAGATATTCCTTTTGAACAAACCGTAGAAAAATACGCTACGGAATACCATGAAAATCGTTTCAGTTATGATAAAGATTTAAAAGGAGGATATTTTAATCGTGGAGTTTTTGTGTTGCGTTATAACGAAGATTACACCATTAAGGAACTGAAATAACTCAAAATTTAGGTCTTAAAAATATCTGGCTTGTTGCATTTATCGTAACGGGTTTGTAATTATTATTTGTACTTTTGCAAGCGATTAAGAATATTTAAGCAAGAGTACTAATGAATCAAACCAAATATGTTTTTGTAACAGGAGGAGTTACTTCTTCTTTAGGAAAAGGAATTATTGCCGCTTCTTTGGCAAAGTTGTTACAAGCCAGAGGTTACCGAACTACCATACAAAAACTAGATCCTTATATCAATGTAGATCCAGGAACGTTAAATCCTTACGAACATGGGGAATGTTATGTTACTGACGATGGGGCCGAAACGGATTTGGATTTAGGGCACTACGAAAGATTTTTAAATGTACCTACTTCGCAAGCGAATAATGTAACCACAGGACGTATTTATTTATCTGTAATAGAAAAGGAGCGTCGTGGTGAATTTTTAGGAAAAACCGTTCAGGTGGTTCCTCATATCACCAATGAAATTAAACAACGCATACAGTTGTTAGGCAATACAGGAGAGTTTGATATTGTAATTACAGAAATAGGAGGTACTGTAGGGGATATTGAATCGTTACCTTACATAGAATCCGTTCGTCAATTACTTTGGGAATTAGGTGATGGCAATGCGATTGTAATCCATTTAACCTTGGTTCCTTATTTAGCCGCTGCTAAAGAATTAAAAACCAAACCTACACAGCACTCTGTAAAAACTTTAATGGAAAGCGGAATTAAAGCCGATATTTTGGTTTGTAGAACAGAACATCATTTATCCGATGAATTGCGTCAGAAATTGGCGTTATTCTGCAACGTTAAAAAGGAAGCGGTAATCCAGTCCATTGATGCCAAAACCATTTACGATGTACCTAATCTGATGTTAGCAGAAGGTTTGGATAGAGTGGCTTTAAAAAAATTAGACTTACCCGAAAAATCCATTCCAAACTTACAAGAATGGAATGACTTTTTACAGCGTTTAAAAAATCCAAAATCGGTAATTAATGTTGGATTGGTAGGTAAATATGTAGAATTGCAAGATTCTTATAAATCTATATTAGAAGCCTTTATACATGCAGGTGCCGCTAACGAAGTAAAAGTAAATGTAGTAAGTGTGCATTCAGAATACGTTAATCCAGATAATGTAGCCGACAAACTCAGTGGTTTAGACGCTTTATTAGTGGCTCCAGGTTTTGGGGGTCGTGGTATTGACGGGAAAATAGATGCTGTAAAATTTGCCCGTGAAAATAACATACCGTTCTTAGGTATTTGTTTAGGAATGCAAATCGCAGTAATAGAGTTTGCCAGAAATGTATTGGGTTGGAAAGACGCCAATTCTACCGAAATGAATGAGCAAACAGCTTATCCAGTGATTAACATCATGGAGAACCAAAAAAATGTTACCGACAAAGGAGGAACCATGAGGTTAGGTGCTTGGAAATGTAGTATTAAACCTAAATCGGTAGCTTACGATATCTACGAAAAAGAAGAAATCATGGAGCGTCACCGCCACCGTTATGAGTTCAATGGAATTTATTTAGAAGCCTTTGAAAAAGCGGGATTAACCGCTTCGGGACTTAATCCTGATACAGGGTTGGTAGAAATTGTAGAAATCAAAAATCATCCGTTTTTTGTGGGCGTACAATTCCATCCAGAATACAAAAGCACGGTGTTAAATCCACATCCGTTATTTGTGAAATTTATTGCTGCAATCGTTAAGAACAAACAAAAATAAGGCGTTTCGCCCTACATTCATGGAAGAGAAAAAATTAGACAGTAATTCGATTATAGGTTTCGTACTTATTTTTATCATATTGGTTTGGGTGATGTATAACAATCAGCCCACTCCCGAAGAATTAAAAGAAAAACAAAAGCAAGAATCTGTAGTTTCAGAAAAAGCTAAAACAGTAGTTTCTGCCGATACTTTAGTGACTCCTGTTCAAGATTCCTTGTCTTTAGCTAAAGCTCAGGCTTCTTTGGGTATTTTTGCAGGTTCAGCTATTGCAGATGCAAAAGGAGAAACGGTTTTAGAAAATGAAGTTTTAAAATTGATTATTTCTAACAAAGGAGGCTATATTAAGTATGCCGAGATTAAAGGATTTAAACAATATGGCGCCGATGGTGCGGTTGTTCAGTTGATTAAAGATAACAATGCTAAGTTAAATATTGAGCTCAAAACCAAAGACCAAAAAGTATTACAAACACAAGATTTGGTTTTTCAGCCTACCTTAACTAAGCAGAATAACAATCAAGTTTTAAGTTTAAAATTAAACGCAGGTCAAGGACAATATTTAGAATATAATTATGTGCTAAAACCCAACGAATATATGTTGGATTTTGCGGTTCGTACCCAAGGTTTGCAAACGGTTTTAGACACTTCTAAATCTTTGTCGTTGGATTGGCAATTAACAGCATTTCGAAACGAAAAAAGTGTTTCTTACGAAAACAGATATACCGAATTAATTTTTGAATATGCCGACGGAAAAGACGACTATTTAAATCAAAAAGAATTAGCCGAAGACGAGGCAGAAAAAGTAACTTATGTAGCTTTTAAACAACATTTTTTCACTTCGATTTTATTAACAGAAACTCCTTTTGAAAAAGTAAAGTTCACATCCGAAAATCTAGTTAAAAACGAGGAAGTTGATACCATTCAAACCAAACGTTTTAAGGCAGTTATGCCATTGGCTTTTAAGAATGGCGAGGTAAATTATAATATGAATTGGTATTATGGACCTTCGGACTATAAAATCTTAAATTCTTACAATAAAAATTTAGACGAAATCATTCCTTTAGGATGGGGAATATTCGGTTGGATTAACCGCTATTTATTTATTCCTATTTATGATTTCTTAAGCGGGTTTATTTCTCATGGAATTGCCATCATTTTATTCACGATTTTAATTAGGGTATTGATGTCACCAGTAACCTATAAATCGTATCTGTCGCAAGCCAAAATGAAGGTTTTAAAACCTGAAATGGCAGAGTTGAGCGAAAAGTTCAAAAAAGACCCAATGAAAAAACAACAAGAGGTCATGAAGTTGTATACTAAGGCAGGAGTGAATCCTATGGCGGGTTGTTTGCCAGCATTAATGCAAATTCCTGTGTTTTATGCCTTGTTTCAGTTTTTTCCATCGGCGGTTTCTTTGCGTCAACAAGGGTTTTTATGGGCTACGGATTTGTCTAGTTATGATTCTGTTTTAGAATTGCCTTTTTACATTCCTTTATACGGAAACCACGTGAGTTTATTTCCGATATTGGCTTCAGTAGCTATTTTCTTTTATATGAAAATGACCACCGGAGACCAAGTGATGGCACAGCCCCAGCAAGAAGGGATGCCCGACATGGCTGCTATCATGAAAATCATGATTTACATATCGCCGATTATGATGTTATTCTTCTTTAATAACTATGCTTCAGGATTAAGTTTGTATTACTTTATTTCGAATACCATTACTATTGGAATCATGTTTGTTATAAAGAATTACATTATTGACGAAGCTAAAATTCATGCTCAAATTCAAGAAAACAAAGCCAAGCCTAAGCCACAAGGACGTTTTCAAAAGAAAATGCAAGAATTAATGGAAGACGCCGAACGTCAAAAAAACAATAAAAAATAAATTTATTATTTTAGTGTACTTATTAAACAGATTAAAGATGAATAGAATTTGGGTTCATTTTTTACTGCTTGTTTTTAGTATTTCGGGGGCTCTTTTCGCTCAAGATAATAGTGTGTTTAATCAATTTGACGAGTCGGGTAAACGACATGGAAAATGGAAAGGCTATCACGAGTCCAAACGTTTGCGTTACGAAGGAGAATTTAGAAACGGAAAAGAAATCGGAACCTTTAAATATTACGACGATCTTAAAAGTCAGCCTGTAATTGCCACTCGAGAATTTAAAGAAAATGAAGATGCTTGTTTTACGGTTTTTTATAGCGGTAAATTCAAGGTTAGTGAAGGTATGGTTGTGAATAAAAAATATCACGGCGAATGGCGGTACTTTCATAAAGAATCTACGGTTTTAATGGCTTTAGAAAATTATGTAGACGGAAAATTAGAAGGCATCAGAAAAGTATATTATAAAGACGGCGTTTTAGCAGAAGAAACGCATTACAAAAAAGGTTTAAAAGAAGGGCCTTGTAAGTTATTTAATAACGGCGGAAAATTAATTGAAGACTCTAATTACTTAAATGGAGAGTTACATGGGGCTGCTAGTTTTTTCGACCAAAACGGATTAATTGCCTCTAAAGGGAATTATAAAAATGGAAAATCTGTAGGTATTTGGACTTACTACCAAAACGGTAAAAAAATAAAAGAAGTTTCTAAAAGCCCATCCAAAAAAAATAGAACTAAAAAGAAACAAACTACAAACACAAAAGCAAAAAAGTGAGTCGAGTAGTCGTTGGTTTATCTGGGGGGGTAGATTCTAGTGTTGCCGCTTATTTACTTAAACAACAAGGTTACGAAGTAATTGGTTTGTTTATGAAGAATTGGCATGACGATTCCGTTACCATTTCCGATGAATGTCCGTGGTTAGAAGACAGCAACGATGCTTTATTAGTGGCCGAAAAATTAGGCATTCCTTTCCAGACCGTAGATTTAAGTGAGCAGTACAAAGAACGTATTGTAGATTATATGTTCAATGAGTACGAACAGGGCAGAACACCCAATCCCGATGTGCTTTGTAATCGAGAAATTAAATTTGATGTTTTTATGAAGATTGCCCTAAGTTTAGGTGCAGACTTTGTAGCTACGGGGCATTATTGCCGAAAAGGTATTTTAACTCAAAACGGAACTTCTACATATCAATTACTGGCGGGGTTAGATGACAATAAAGATCAATCTTATTTTTTGTGTCAATTGTCTCAAGAACAATTATCCAAAGCGTTATTCCCTATTGGGGAATTAACCAAACCACAGGTGCGCGAAATTGCTACAGCTCAAGGCTTGATTACAGCTCAGAAAAAAGATTCCCAAGGTTTGTGTTTTATTGGAAAAGTTCGATTACCTGAATTCTTACAACAAAAATTACAACCCAAACAAGGGTTAATTATAGAAGTAGATTCAAACCATCCTGTTTATCACCAAGAATCACCTGTTTTTAATTCTATACAAGAACAATTAATTTACGAATCCAAACCTGTAAAATATAATATAGGTATGGGTAAGGTGATGGGTAAACACCAAGGGGCGCATTATTTTACGAATGGTCAGCGCAAAGGATTAAACGTAGGAGGAACCAAAGAGGCGTTATTTGTAATTGCCACCGATGTGCAAGAAAATGTAATTTATACTGGGCAAGGTCATGAGCATCCAGGTTTGTTCCGTAAAGCCTTATTCATAAAAAAAGAAGAAGTCCATTGGATTAGAACTGATTTACAACCCAACCTAAATCAATCTATTAAAGTATTAGTTAGAATAAGATATCGCCAATCTTTGCAACAAGCTGAATTGTTTGTTCAAGAAGAAGGGGTTTATATTTTATTTGAAACTCCTCAATCAGCCATTACTCCAGGTCAATTTGCGGCTTGGTATGTTAAAGATGAATTGATTGGGTCTGGAGTTATTGCGGAATAACTTATATTAGTAAAAATTTTAAGGTTACGGGGTGAAAACAAAATTACTTTTATTACTACTGTTTTATAGTTTTACATCTTTTGCACAAGTAGAAGATGCTTGGATTTTTTTTAAGGATAAACCTCAGGCTGATTTTTATCTGTCCAATCCTAGTTTAATACTTTCTTCAAAAGCACTCAGCAGAAGAGCCAAATTTGGTATCGCATTAAACGTTACAGACGCTCCATTAGAAAAATCTTACATTCAACAAATACAATTAATTAAAGAACTAAATGTATTAGCGACCTCTAAGTGGATGAATGCGATTCATGTTAAAGGAGAAGTTTCTGTAATTCAAACTTTACAAAATTTGCCTTTTGTTCAAAAAATAGAATGGGCAAATAAATCACGAGGTATTCAGTCTAAATTGATTTCGGAATATAAATATGTGAGCGATAGAAAAGCACAAAAACAATCCGAGGATTATAATTACGGTAATGCTACTAATCAAATTCAAATGTTGAATGGACATTTGTTGCATCAGCAAGGATATACAGGTAAAGGAGTTGATGTGGCTATTTTTGATGCAGGTTTTATAGGAGTGAATACAACTAGTCCATTCGCTAACTTAAGAAATAATGGTCAAATAAAATCTACCTATAATTTAGTTGCCAGAAACAATAATGTATATGAAGCAGATAAACATGGTACCCGAGTGCTTTCTTGTATGGCAGCTTATAGTTCGGGTAGTTATATAGGAACGGCTCCCGATGCAAATTATCATTTGTTTGTTACCGAGGATGTTGCTAAGGAAACGCCTCTAGAAGAATCCTTATGGGTAGAGGCTGCCGAAAAAGCAGATAGTTTGGGTGTAGATATAATTAATACCTCTTTAGGGTATACCACTTTTGAGAATCCTGCGTATAATTATACGTATACAGATATGAATGGACAAACCTCATTCATAGCTCGAGGTTTAGAACAGGCTTTTGCTAAAGGTATTTTTTGTGTGGTTGCCGCAGGGAACGAAGGAGATGCCGTTTGGAAATATATTTCTACTCCAGCAGATGCAAGTCATGCTTTAACAGTGGGTTCTGTAAATTCAAATAAAGAATATTCAGCATTTAGTTCTATAGGCCCCAACGCTGATGGGATAATTAAACCTGATGTTGTAGCACAAGGACAACAAGTATATGTGGTTAATGAGTCGGGCTCAGTCATTGCATCAAACGGAACTTCTTTTGCCGCTCCTATTACTTGTGGTTTAGTAGCCTGTTTACAACAAGCCTATCCTTTTATGCTTCCTTCGGAATTGTTGCTTAAGATTAAACAATCGGCACACATGTTTAATAATCCTAATTTTAATTATGGTTACGGTATACCTGATTTTTATAAAGTATTAAATGAAAACTTGTCTATTCCTTTAATAATTGATGAATTCCAAGAATTTAAAATGTATCCGAATCCATTTACGTCTGAAATAACTATTGAAAACACTAGTAAAGAGCCTTTTTGTGTAAAAGTTTACAATTTTCAGGGGCAATTAATTCTTGGTATAAAAGTGGAATACGGAACAGCAGTAGTAAATACAACTGATTGGCAACAAGGTTTATATATGATTAGCATAGAAAATAAATCCACTAAAACGGTTAATAAGTTTGTTAAAAATTGATAAAATCGTGCCGAACAACCCGAAAACACTATTGTTGATAAAATCAAAAATTGTTAATAAATATTTTTTTATTAAAAAATTATAATTAGATTTGAAGTTAAATTAATGTTAAGTACAATTAAAACAGAACAACTCATGGGGATTTTTACTTATACAAGTAGACAAAAGTTCTTCTTTTCTACAATGGTTTTCCTTTCAGGTTTCTTATCTGTGTGGGCGCAATGTCCAACAGTAAACGATGCAACGCCTTCGTTTTGTGATACGGATAGTCCAAGGATTTCTATGTTAAATTCTTCAGTGACTGACGGAGGTTCCGGAATTGCATGGTATGCAAACGAAACAGGAGGTTCTCCTTTGGCAGGAACGACACAATTAATTAATGGTACTACTTATTATGTAGATCAGGCAGCAGGTAGTTGTGGAGCCAGACAATCTGTGCAAGTAACTATTTATGCTACACCTTTAACAAAAGATAATAAAGCAGGTGTGGTAATTTGTATCACAGATCCAAATAATTTACCAACGTTACAAGGAAGTATTATTACTTCTAATGAATTTATAGGGGTAGGTTTAAAATATTATGGAAGTGAATTTGGTCTTGAGCAATTATTAGGTACTCACGTTTTAAGTGATGGGGAATTAATTTATGCTTCTCAGACCAATCCTGAAACAGGTTGTGAAACTACACGTGGCGTTTTAGAGATTATTTTTAGAAATGCAACAACCCCGACAGGTGAATCTCCTCAGAATTTTTGTAATGATCCCGATGCGCCAGCTCCGTTATTATCAAATATAGTAACAGTAGGAGGTAATACTTATTATGATTCTCCTACGGCAACCTTAAGATTGAATCCTAATACACCATTGCAGAGTGGGGTTACTTATTATATATCAAGAGTATCTGGTTCATGCGAAAGTGATCGATTACCCGTTGAAGTAACTTTAGATGAAATCTTGCAACCAGAAGCCAGTACACCTTTAGAATATTGTATTAACAACATTGCTCAAAATAATGTGAACTTGTTTGATCAGTTTACGATCAAACCTGCACAAACGGGTACTTGGAGTACAACCGCTCCAGTAGTTTTTACAAATCCAGCTGATTTTAATGGAAGTATTAATCTTTCTACTTTGTTAGAAGGTAGTTATACGTTTACATATACCGTACCTTCAACAACTACTTGTCCGGATCAGGTAAATACAGTAACGGTAAATATCGTTCCGTTACCTAACGCAGGTGAAGATGGAACTGCTAATTTCTGTACTGCAGGAGCTGCAGAAGATTTATTCACCTACTTGTTGCCTAAAAATACAGTTGCTCCAGAGGCTGGAGGAACATGGACGTTTAATGGAAATCCTCATAGCGGAACTTTTGATCCGTTAAACGATATAGCGGGTGTTTATACTTATACCGTAGAAAAAACTCCTTGTGATCCAGACACTGCAACAGTAACCGTAACTACAGATTCTCAAGTTAAAATAGGTTCAGGAAATACGGTAACTTATTGCGAAACTAAATTAGGAAGTATTCCAGTAGTAAATTTGTTTTCTGAAATTGTTGGAGAAACCGACACGAATGGAGTTTGGACAAACACTCAAGGAATCGCAATGGGAGGTTTAGATCACTTAAGAACGGTTGATCCAAACACTTTTACAGTAGAAGGAAGCCCTTATACTTTTACTTATACTTTACCTCAAGTAGGAATTTGCCCTCCTTTATCTACAACTGTTACGGTAGTAATAGAGCCGTTATTAATAGCGGGTGAAGATGGTACGGCAAAATTATGTTCTAATCAAAGTGCGGTGGATTTATTTACCTATTTAGGTGGGACTCCTTCAGTTGGGGGTACTTGGACAGGGCCTTCTGCTTTAGTAAATGGAATGTTTGACCCTGCGGTTCATTTAGCAGGAACTTATAAATATACAGTTAATAATGTAGACTGTGTGGATTCAGATGCTGATGTTGTAGTTACTATAGATCCTTTCGTAGATCCAGGAGTAAGCGGTTCGCTTTCACCAATATGTGTGACCAACGTAGCCACTACAGCTCCTATTAATTTATTCGATAATTTAAGTGGAACACCTGCCATAACAGGTGTTTGGACTGGTCCTGTAGGATTTGTAATTAGCAACGATAACATAGGTACAGTTGATATTTCTGGAATGGATACTTCGGGTATTACTGAGCCGACTTCTTTAGTATTCACTTATACAGTTCCTTCTGCTGATGGGTGCGATAACTTTTCAACCGCAACAGTGACCATTCCAATAGAACCATTACCAAATGCAGGGTTGTCTAATCCAACCCCTGAACCTGTTTGTTCAGTAGGTGCTTTTGATTTAATGACTTTATTAGGAGGTACACCACAACAAAGTGGTTCATGGAGTTTTAATGGGGCTTCAGTAAACAATCCTTTAGATTTATCCACAGCACAATCAGGAACATATACCTACACCGTAATATCTATAGGTTGTAATGATACTAAAATAGCAACGGTAGAATTAAATGTTCAATCGGCTCAAAATCCTGGTGAAAGTATAGCTATGCCAGCTTATTGTATTTCAGTTTTACCAACAGTTGCTCCATTTAATTTGTTTGACGAATTAGGGGGTGCTCCTTCGGTTGGTGGTACATGGTCTGGACCAATAGCCACTGCGGGTGCTCATTTAGGAACGGTAAATATTCAAACATTAGCCGCAGGCACACATGTATTTACTTATACAATTGCTGCTGTTGGGGAGTGTCCTTTACAAAGCGCTACAGTTACTATTGTAATTAATGAGCAATTAAGTGCTGGTGAGAATAATTCTATAACTGTTTGTTCAACAGGTGGCAATGTTGATTTGTTTTCTAGATTAAACGGCAATCCTAGTGCTGGCGGAATATGGACTTTTAACGGAAATCCTCACTCAGGAATTTTTAATCCATTGGCGGATGCTATTGGACAGTATAGATATAGAGTAGTTTCAGAAGGATGTTTTACACAAATAGCAACAGTAACAGTTGCTGTAGATGTGGCTTCTAATCCAGGTGTAGGCGCTTCCAGAAATTTCTGCGAAACTCAATTAGGGACTTTAGGAAACTTAAACTTATTCAGTATTTTAACCAATAGTCCACAAACTACAGGTACATGGACAAGTTCTATAGCTACACAAGGCGGTCACTTAGGAACGGTTAATCTAGACGCATTAACTGTAGGAAGCTACACTTTTACTTATACAACTCCTGCTAACGGAGTGTGTACTGCGCCATTTGCAACAGTAGTAATCAATATTGATCCTATACCAAATGCAGGTACAGCAGTTAATGGAGGAATTCTAACAGTTTGTGCTTCCGATCCATCATTTAATTTAATGACTTTATTAACTGGCGCGCAATCAGGAGGAGCTTGGACGGTTGATGGAAATCCTGTAGCTTCAACTACATTTAATCCAGCCTCAAGCCCAGCGGGTGTTTATACTTATACCGTAACCTCATTAGGTTGCGTTGCAAATCAAACAGATACAGAATCCATAACCATTAGTAAAACTCCTGCGCCAAATGCGGGTGAAAATGCAGTTAGGAATGTTTGTATTGACGATGTTGCTTCTTTAACCGCAATAAACTTACACGGTCTTTTAACTGGAAATCCTTCTAATACAGGAACATGGACTGGTCCTACACCAACATCAGGTGGACATTTGGGCACCGTAGATTTGTCTGGTTTAACGGTAGGGTCTTATGTTTATACTTATACGGTAGCTGGTTCGGGAGCATGTACAGAAGCAAGCAGAACGGTAACTATCGTTATAGATGATTTACCAAATGCAGGAACTGCAACGGAATCATCGGTAAGTTTATGTTCTACAGATGCAAATATTGTTTTAACAGATTTATTAACTGATGCGCAATCAGGAGGGGTTTGGACGGTTAATGGAAATGTGGTGCCTAATACGTTAGACCTTGCAACTGCAGTTTCTGGTACTTACCGATATACAGTAACTTCTTTAGGTTGTGGCGGTCAGCAAGACACAGAGGATGTTGTTATTAATATCCAACGTGGACCAGATTCAGGAACATCAGGAGCTGCTCGTAGAGTTTGTATTTCAAATGTTAATTCAACTTCTGTTCGATTATTTGATTTGTTAGCAGGCACTCCAGAAGCAGATGGTTCTTGGTCAGCTAGTCCAGCGATTACAGGCACGGGTAGTGATGCTGTTTTAAATCTTTCGGGATTTGTAGCAGGATCTTATGATTTTACTTATACAGTTAATGGTTTTGGAGCTTGTTCTAGTCCTTCTGAGACCACAGTTAGTGTAATTGTAGAACCATTAAATCCATCTGAAGGAACAGTAATTTCTACTACTAATATCGTGTGTGCTTCACAAGCGCCGTTCGATTTACATGATTTATTACAGGGAGAAGACTTAGGAGGTACATGGATGTTTAATAGCGCTCCATTATCGTCTACCATTTTTAATCCAGCATCAAGTCTTGCGGGAACTTATTCTTATACTATTTCATCTTCTAGTTGTGGAGGTGGTCAATCAAGAACAAGTAATATAAATATTCAAATCAGAAATGTATTACCAGAATTAACTTCATTATCATTAGCTTCACAAAGAGTTTGTTCTGGAACTTCTGCAGCCATCAACTTTGAAGGGGTGGCTGACGCAGTGGTTACTTATCAAATTAATGGTGGAGCCAATCAAACCGTGCAATTAAATGGTTCGGGTATAGCTTCTGTTCAAACAGGAGCATTAAGTTCAAATATTACGGTTCGCGCAACTAGCGTAGCTTATCCAGGACCATTGTCTTGTTCGCAGCCCGTAGCAGGTGTGGCTGATGTAACGGTAACGGTGGAATCAAATGATCCTAAACAAGGTAGTGCGATTTCTCCACTTAATGTGGTTTGTTCAAGTCAAGCGGCTTTTGATTTAAATACTTTATTACAAGGAGAAGATTTAGGTGGGGTCTGGTTATTTAACAACGCGCCTTTAGCTTCATCAACCTTTGATCCTGCGGTTAATCTTTCTGGGACTTATACTTATCGTGTAGAATCAACCAGTTGTAATATAAGACGTGAGTCTACGGTTGTTATTGACATAAGAAATACATTACCAATAGTAAATACGTTAGTAGCTACATCAACTTCTGTTTGTTCAGGTAACAGTACTTCGGTAACTTTTAATGGTTCGCCAGATGCAGTTGTTACTTATCAGATTAACGGAGGTACTAATCAAACAGTTGTTTTAAATGATTCAGGTGTCGGAGTAGTTCCTACTGCTAATTTAAGTGCAGTAACTACTTATAAAGCGATTTCAGTAGCTTACCCAGGGCCTTTAGCTTGTTCACAACCAGCTAGTGCTACTGCTGAAACTACTATTTCTATTGATGCTTTACCAATAGCAACGATTTCGGGTACACAATCGGTTTGCGAGGGTTCTAATCCTACTATAACTATTACTGGTACTCCAAATGCTGTGGTAGCCTACAGAATTGGTTCGGGTAGCGAGATTGACTTGAATCTAGGTGCAACTGGTACACAAACCATAACGATTAACAATATTCAAGACACAGCAACTTATACTTTGGTTAGAGCAACTTCTGATAAAAATTGCCCTCAGGTTATTTCTAATCAGTCAGCCACTATAACCGTAAATAAATTTGTTAACCCAGTTATTAATGCGTCTAGTTTAACCGTTTGTAACGGAAGTGCAGGAAACCTAGTTGTTACACCTAATGTAGCCAATGCCTTAGCGACTTTAACTTACAACATAGATGGTGGAGCTAATCAAACAGCAGTTTTAGATGCTTCAGGAACGGCAACTATTGTTACCGGTTCTTTAACACAAAACGCAATTATTAATCTATTAAGATTACAAACCGCTATTGATTGTGCAAGAGACTTAGTGAATGTTTCTTTCCCAATCACAGTTACTCCGTTACCACAAGTAACTTCATTTACTGTTTCGAATGATAAAGTTTGTAGCGGAGGAAGTTCAATAGCAACTATACAAGGAACACCAAATGCCGCTGTAACTTATAATAACGGCATAGTTAGTAACACAGTAGTGTTAGACGGAAGCGGTGTGGGTACTATTACGTTAAATAATATTACTACAAACACTAGCTTAACTTTAATAAGTATTGCTAATACATGTAATAATTCAGCTACAGGAAGTATTTCTGTTGAGGTAATTCCATTACCAAATGTAGCGGCTGCAAATGTGTCTATCAATTCTTCTACAGTGTGTTATGAAACATCCAATACCGTTAGTATTTCTAATGCAACGGATTTAGATGGGGATTATGTAATCAATTATACCTTAACAGGTCCGCTAAATTTAAGTAGAAGCACAACGGTTAACTTTGCAGGAGGAGCTGGTTCTTTTGTAATTAATTCATCAGATATAAATGCTTCTGGTACAATTACAGTTACTATTCAAGATATAGAAAGTGTATCAACTGGTTGTTCAGTTTCTGGGGCTACGTTTAATAATACTGTGAATTTTACAGTTTATCCACAAGTACCAGCGGCTACTTTAAAACCAAAAGGAGAAGCATTCTGTAGTAAAGAAAGTCCAGTTGTAGGTGCTTTAACGGCTAGATTAAATTTAGCACAAGGCACTATTGTTAGATGGTATGAGGAAAATACAGGAGGAAATCCTTTAGCAGATAACGTTTCCTTAATAAACGGAGAAACATACTATGCTGAAATTGAAAGTATTTCCAACGGCTGTACTACAAGTTCTAGATTAGAAGTAATTGTAGATACCAATAAGTGTTTATTTATACCAGAAGGATTCTCGCCTAATGACGACGGTATTAATGATTTACTGGTGTTTGAAAACTTAGAATATTATTATCCTGATTATTCGGTAGAGATCTACAACCGTTACGGTAATAAATTATACACAGGTAATGCTCAAACTAAACCTTGGGATGGTAGAGCAGGTCATGGCAGAATAGGCAGTGATGATATTTTACCTACAGGTGTTTACTTCTACATATTGAATTATAATGTAGCAGGTAAAGAGGCAAAACAAGGAGTAATATATTTGAGTAGATAATAATTATGAAAAAAGAATCAATCAACATGAAAAATAGTATCATGAAGAATATAATTTCTTTTGCAGTACTGCTTATATCCATAGTCAGTTTTGCGCAACAGGACGCTTTGTTTACTCAGTATATGTATAATATGAGCGTAATCAATCCGGCCTATGCAACTAATAATCCTGGAGTAGTAAACTTTGGAGGATTATACAGAACCCAATGGGTAGGTATGGAAGGCGCTCCTAGAACGGGAACTTTCTTTGCACACACTCCTTTGAATGAAAAAGTAGAGGTAGGTTTATCATTTGTAAATGATCAAATAGGAGGGGGGATTATTAATCAAAATAATGTATTTGCCGATTTCGCCTACGTATTGCCTGTTTCAGATGAAGCTAAGTTATCGTTAGGTTTAAAAGCAGGTGCATCCTTCTTTAATTTAAGTGCTGCAGGTTTACAAAGAGGAGTAGAAGCTGATGGCGCTTTTGGGGATGTTAGCAAAGTATTACCCAATATTGGTGTGGGAGCTTTCTATTTTCATGATAGATATTATGTAGGTTTTTCAGCACCTAACTTATTGCAGAATCAAACAACTGCTGCAGTTAATGGAATTCAGACCTCCGTTCAAACCAAATCCATACATTACTTTTTAACAGGAGGTTATATTGTTGATTTAACATCTAACTTAAAGTATAAACCAGCATTCATGTTCCGTTCAGTAATGTCTGCTCCAGTTTCCTTAGATATTACTAATAACGTTTTAATTAATGAAAAATTAGAATTAGGTATTGGTTATAGAATCAACGCAGCAGTTATTGGAAATGTGATTTTTAGTATTAAACCTAATTTAAGAATAGGTTACTCTTACGATTACAGCACTAATAATTTGCAAAAACACAATTCAGGATCGCACGAGATTCTATTGTTATTCAATTTAGATGCCTTAAAACAATTTGGCAGTTACGACAAATCACCTAGGTTTTATTAAAATAAAGTGTCACTACGATGAAAAGATTATTTAGTATTTTACTGATTTCGGTTGTTAGTCTATCGGTTTATTCTCAGAAATCAACCACAGACAAAGCAGATAAGATGTTTAAGCAAAGAGCTTATCTAGAGGCAGCTGCTTTATATAAAGCCAGTGGGTTAGAGTCTCAGAGTTTACTTCAAAATTTAGGAGATTGTTATTACTATAACAATCAAATGAATGATGCGGCAAATACTTATGAGAAATTATTTAAAAAGTATAAAGCAGAAGAGATAGATCCTGCTTATTTGTTTCGTTTTTCGCAAGCATTAAAAGGTATAAAAAATTATGCCCGTTACGATGAGTTGTTAAAAAAGAATAATGGTTCACAGGAAAGTATTGCTAAAGTTTTAGCAGACTTAAATGAAAATCTAAATTTTGAATTTCAAATCAAGAATTTAAGATACAATCTAGAAGGCGCTAACTTTGGAATCAATTATTTTGGAGATAAGTTAATTTTTGCGACTTCTTCAAACAACAATAGACCTGCTTATTTATGGAATAACAGACCTTATTTGGATTTGATTACAGCCACACTTAAAAATGAAAATGAGTTGGTTAATTTTGAATTATTATCAGATAAAATCAATACCAATACTCACGAAAGTTCTGCAGTTTTAACCCGTGATGGTAAAACACTTTACTTTAGTAGAACAGGAAAAAAGAAAATTAAAGTTGGGGATTTAAAAGTAGCCAACGTTAAATTATTTAAAGCGGAATTAGTGGAAGGTAAATGGGCAAATGTAGTCGCTTTACCATTTACTAGTGATTATTATTCTACCCAACATCCTGCTTTAAGCCAAGACGAAAGCAAGTTGTATTTCTCTAGCGATATGCCAGGTTCTATAGGCTCTTTTGATATTTTTGAAGTAGACATTAACAAAGATGGTACTTTTGGAACACCTAAAAATTTAGGTTCAGCTATCAATACTAATGAAAGAGAACAATTCCCGTTTATTAGTAAAGACAATACATTATACTTTTCTTCTGCTGGATTTGTTGGTTATGGAGGGTTAGATTTATTTTATTCTAAATATGAAGAAGGTGAATATAAAGCACCTGTTAACTTAGGAGAAACTATTAACAGTGGATTAGATGATTTTGCGATAATTATAGATGAAGATTCTAATAGAGGTTATTTTTCATCAGATAGAGACGGTATAGATAAATTGTACAGTTTAACAAGAATGGAAAGAAAACTTGAAAATGTAATTGTAAAAGGAACGGTAAAAGATTTATTTAAAGGTAGTGTTGTACCTGGGGCATTAGTTACTGCTTTGAATGATAAAAATGAAGTTATTGCAAGCCAAACCGCTGATGAAAACGGACAATATCGTTTAAGCGTGCCTAATGATGCTAAGTATACTTTAAAATCAGAATATAAAGGATATAATATTCAAGAAAGACCATTAGTAATCGACAATACTTATGAAAGTCATAAACCGTTAGATATATTGTTAGAGCCAGTAAATACTTCGCCTAAATTTAAAACAGAAAATTTCGTTCGTGGTACAGTTAAAAGTTTAAAATCAGGAGAACCATTATTAGGAACATTAGTTTCACTATATGATGATAAAGGGATTTTAATGGAGTCTAAACCAGTAGACGAACGTGGTAGATACTATTTTGATTTAGAACCTAATAGTAATTACTCTGTTACAGCTCATAAAGAAGGTTTTGAAGTGTTCAGTAAAAAATTTGTGATTGATGATAAAGAGAATAAAAATTTATCATACGATATTTTATTAGCTCCATTTAAGGAAAGATCAGGAGAAGATGTGGTAGATTTTACAATTCCTAATATTTTGTTTGATTTTGATAAATCAAACATCAGACCTGATGCAGAGGTAATTATGAAGAAAGTAGTTGCTTACATGAAAGAAAAAATAGATCTTAAAATAGAAATTGCTGGTCATACAGATGCTTATGGTTATGACGAGTATAATATTAGATTATCTCAACGTAGAGCCAATTCTGCTGCAGATTATTTAATCAAAGATGGTATCGACAAAAACAGAATCAATACTTCTTATTTTGGCGAGAAATTACCTTTAAACGGATGTGTTAAAGAATATGTTTGTACAAAAGAAGAATATCAAGCCAATAGACGTTGTGAATTACGTTTAGTAAAATAATATTCAAATAATTTTTATTATAAACCGTCTAAAAGTAATTTTAGGCGGTTTTTTTCTTATAATATGATTATACCTCCATTTTTAAAACAAGGCGATACGGTAGGCATCGTGTGTACAGCCCGTAAATTCTCGGCAGAAGAAGCTCAACCAGCCATAACATTGCTGGAATCTTGGGGACTTCAAGTCAAGTTAGGATTTACTATAGGTTTAGATAATCACCAGTTAGGTGGTTCGGATCAACAAAGGGCTGATGATTTTCAGGACATGCTGAATGATGCTACTATAAAGATGATTTGGTGTGCCCGAGGTGGTTACGGAACGGTGCGTATGATTGATTTAGTTGATTTTGCAGTATTGTTAAATCATCCTAAGTGGATTGTGGGATTTAGCGATGTTACGGTATTACATGCCCATATAAATCGTTTAGGCGTGGCAACCATGCATGCCATAATGCCTTTTAGTGTACCCCGAACAGAAGCAATTTCTATAGAATATTTAAAAAATGCCATTTTTGGAAAACCACTTTCCTACTCAGTTCCTTCTTCATCTTATAATAAATGCGGAATAGCCGAAGGCGAATTGGTTGGAGGAAATCTTTCCATCATATACGCTTTACTGGGTTCTTCTTCTTCTATTCAAACAAAGGGTAAAATCTTGTTTATAGAAGATTTAGATGAGTATTTATACCATATAGACCGTATGCTGATGAATGTAAAAAGAAACGGTTTGTTTAAAGATTTATCCGGTTTAATTGTGGGCGGTATGACCGATATGCATGATAATGAAATTCCTTTTGGAATGAATGCCCAGCAAATTATTTTAGATTTAACAGATGAATACGATTTTCCTATAATTTTTGACTTTCCTGCCGGTCATGTGCCCGATAATCGTGCCTTGATTTTTGGTAAATCTATAAGCATGAATGTTCAGCAAAATCAAATAGAAATTTTTTACAAATAATTCATAATTCATAATTCATGAGGATTTTAGTAATAGGAGGAGGTAACATGGGTTACACATACGCAGACGCCATTTCAAGGTCTCAGTACGTAAATAGAAAAAAAGTAATGATATGTGATTCTTTTCCTCAGAAAATAGCAGAATTGCAGTTGATACCGCATTTTGATGTGTATGCTGATGTTGAAGCTTGTTTGCCAAAGGCAGATGTTGTTTTTTTAGCTGTAAAGCCGAATAATGCCGAAGAGGTTTTTCAAAAGATTAAACCTTTAGCTAAAAATGATCAAATTTTTGTATCGGTTATGGCCGGTGTTACGATTCAAACTATTCAGCAAGGTGTGGGAGTTAGTAAAGTAGTTCGTACCATGCCTAATTTACCAGCTAAGGTAGGTAAAGGAGTTACCGCTTATTTGGCTTCGGATGAGGTTACTCGTTTAGAATTATTAATGATTCGCAATTTATTAGATACCACTGGCGATTCTATTCATGTATCTAACGAACAATTGATAGATGCGTCTACAGGGATTTCGGGCAGTGGGCCTGCTTATGTTTTTTATTTTATGCAATCTATGATGGAAGCCGCTCAGCAAATGGGGTTTTCAGAACATGATGCTAAAGTATTAGTCAATGGAACTTTTGCAGGTGCGGTAGAACTATTTAATCAAGGGGACGTTTCCTTAATCACTTGGATGGATAGGGTAGCTTCTAAAGGAGGTACCACCCGAGCCGCTTTGGATTCTATGGATGCCAATCAGGTAAATGAAAAAATAAAAGAAGCCGCTTTTGCCGCTTTTAATCGAGCAGTTGAACTGGGTAAGTAAAAAACATTTTTTTTACATATAATACTAAATAAATTGATGCATTAAGTCTAGTACTTCTTGTTGATTTTCTATATGACTCATGTGCCCATCTGGGAGCCATATTAATGTTGTTGTGGTGTTTTTTGCTTGATCAATTAGGTCTTCTGGATTTAAAACAGGATCATTTTTACCGCCTACTAAAGTAATCGGAAAAGAATTTTCTTGTAATAAATATTCACGATTTTTTCGAATCTTCATGCCCTCAATAGCCGCAATTACACCTTGCAAAGGAGTTTGTAAAGCCTCTGTTCTAACTTGTTCGATTTCAGCACTTAATCGTGCTCTGTTGTCTGGACTGAATAGGTTAGAAACCGCTAATTGGGTAAAGGTATTTTTGTTTTGTTTAACCGCTTCTATGGCGCGTTCTCTATTGACTTTTCTTTCCTCGTTATCCGCTTTGGCTGTCGAATTAAGTAACATGATTTTTCGGATGTAATTAGGATGTAATTCCGCAAAAGCCAAAGCTACATAGCCACCCATGGAATGTCCAATCAAACTTACTTTTCGGATTCTTAATTTTTGTAATATAAAATGCACAACGGTCGCCATCTCTTCCATGGTATGTATATATCCTAAACAACCTGTTTGTCCGTGTCCTAATAAGTCAAGGGTAATTACTCGATTATTTTTTGCTAACGATTCTAAACAAAAATCCCACATGCTTAGGTTTTCTAAAAAACCATGTAAAAGCACAATAGCATCGCCTTTGCCAGAATCTGTGTAATTGATTAAGGTGTTTTTGTAATTGATTTTCATGAGGTTGTAAGCCATTTTTAATTCGAAACGGATAAGATTGTGCAAATTGAAATATTCATTTACAATTTGCACGAAAATATATGCAAAATTCCTAAAACTTTATGATTTTTGATAGTTTTAGGATTTTTAACAACGGGTTGGAAGTTATCATTCTGGGTATTCAGTTTCGGGCTTTGAGCCAACACTAAGTGAGCTAAACATTTCCAAATTTTCAAATTCCCTCATTTCCAAATTCAAAAACCCGAAACTTGAAATCTGAAACTTGAAACAAACCCAATATCCAATCTAAAATCTCGAACCTAACATCTAATTTCTACACTCCCAACCACTTAACTTTTAGTTAAAATTACTTTTCAACAAAAAAATTCACAATTCATAATTCACAATTCATAATTTATTTTCTATCTTTGTTAGTACTAACCTAAAAATTTATTGTTATGATAAAAAATTACACTACTGATAATCAACACAATCGCTCGTTTTTACGAGGCTTATTGCCGCCTAAGGGTTGGCTGGTGTTGGTTTTGTTTATGATGTTTCTATCGACTTCTGTTTTTGCAAATGGCGGTATTGGATATAAAGGTATTCGTATAAATAACAAAGGATCTCATACTTGGTATAAAGCTCATAATGTTGCTTGGGGATATAATGGGTGCGGAAGTTATATGTTTAATTCAGCCGCTGATTTTTCAGGGCAAAATTTAGGCACATTTACAACTTCGGATGTTTTGGAGATATCTGGTTTTGGTGTTGTTGGATGGACTGACAATAGTGATTATGTCGCAGGTAAGTTGTTGTATAAAGTATGGAAGCAAGGAGATGCTGAGCCGGGTACTTGGTCTGAATATGTTGTAGGAAATTATAATAGCCCAGGATCTGGAGTTGCTGATGTACAGTGTACTTCTGGTCAAGATAGAGTTGCTGGTGCATTGTTTGGAATCAATATTAACCAAACAGTTGCGGGAACTTATAATCTTAAAGTTCAGGCACTTGGTCGTATGCAGTATGTTACGGGGTCTTTTAATGCGAACGATGGCGCGGAAGTAACTGCGACTTTTGTGGTTTCGCCTTCGCCAACGATTACCGTTTCTACAACTTCTTTAACAGCTTTTGCAGATACTTGTCCAAGTGCGACAAGTTCTAATCAAACTTTTACGGTTTCAGGAACTAATTTAACTGCTAATATTACTGTTACCGCGCCAACAGATTTTCAGGTTTCGACTTCTTCTGGAAGTGGTTTTGGATCTTCTGTAACTTTAACTCAAAGCGGGGGGACTGTTTCTAGCACTACTATTTATGCTCGTTTTGCGCCAGGAACTGCGGGTTCAAAGAGTGGAAATATAACTGCGACGAGTACGAGTGCTACAACTAGAAATGTAGCTGTAAGCGGTGTTGCGCCTGCGGCAGGGACCTATTCGTATTTAAGAACATTAACAGCTACGGCAACAATTAATCAGGGTAGTAATGCTACTTTAGAGGGCGAGGGGTATGCGGCTGGATTTACTGAAGCGGCTGGTCAAGCTACTGGTTCTACAGTTGAGTTTGGTTATAGAGCATCTAATACAGATCCTTCAAGTGATGGTTCTTGGACTTGGTCTACGGCTACTTTCGACAGACAAAATGGTAATAATGATGTGTTAAGAGCAAATAGTTTTGGTTCTGCTTTAGGTGTTGGAACCTATTATTATACCTTTAGATTTAAATTACAAGGTTGCAGTGCTTGGCAGTATACCGGAACTAGTTCTACTGTTTGGAGCAGTAATAGTGGAGTTTTAACTGTTCGTTCAGCTCCAGTTTTAGCGGCAACAACTGCAGCTAGTTCAATTACCACAACCACAGCAACTTCGGGAGGTAATGTTACATCAGACGGAGGAGCTGCGATTTCCGAAAGAGGTATAGTTTATCATACTTCTTCAAATCCGACTACATCAAATACAAAAGTCACCGCTGCTGGAACAACTGGTTCTTTTAGTGCAAATATGACAGGATTAAGTCCTGGTACTCTTTATTATGTAAGGGCTTACGCTATAAATGCGGCAGGTACTTCATATGGTACAGAGATTTCCTTTACCACATCGGTTGCGCTTCCTACATTAGCGGCTACTACAATTAATAGCAATATTATAGCTTCAACATCAGCATCTATTGCTAGTAATGTAACTAGTGCTGGAGGAGGTACAGTTACTGAACGTGGTATTGTGTATGCAACTACTACTACACCTACCACATCTAATACAAAAGTGACTAACGGTACAGGTACAGGTACATACAATACTACCATGTCTGGCTTAACTCCTAATACATTATACTATGTTAGGTCATATGCTATTAATAGTGCGGGTACAGAATATGGTACACAGACTACTTTAACTACATTATCACCACCAACAGGGATTTCTGCAACCAGTGCTTCGCCAACGTCTATAAATTTAGCTTGGACAAGATGGGCAGGTGATAGAGCAGGTGTAAGTACTGCTTTAGATGTAATGATTGTACGCTCAACTGACGCTTCTTTTGTAGCGCCAACGAATACAACAACCTACACTGTTGGGAATACAAGTTTAGGAGGTGATACTGTTATTTTTAATGGTGGGGGTACTTCTTTTACAGATACCGGATTAACAACAGGCACTACTTATTATTATGCGTTTTACTCAGAAGGCTGGACTTATTATTCTGCAGCTGCTACAGCTAGTGCTGCACCGCAGCCTATTGTGGCTACTTTAGCTGCCACAACTATCAACAGTAATAATCATGTTTCGGCAACTACTGCTTCTATTACTAGTAATATTACGGATAATGGGGGTGCTGCAGTAACCGAAAGAGGTATTGTTTATGCAACTACTACTACACCAACCACTTCTAGTACAAAAGTAACTAATGGAACGGGTAATGGCTCTTATGACACCAGCATGACTGGATTAACGCCTGGCACAAGATACTATGTCCGTTCTTATGCCATCAATAGCGCAGGTACAGCTTATGGTGCCGAAGTGAGTTTTACGACTTTAATGCCGCCAACTACACTTACTGCTACTCCTGTTACGGCATCTACTATTGATTTAGCTTGGACCAGATGGGCGGGTCATAGAGCGGGTTCCGATCCAACTTATGATGTTATGATTGTTCGTTCCACAGATGCTTCTTTTACAGCACCAACAGATGGGGTAGCTTATACAGCTGGTGTAAGTACCATAGGTGGTGATTTAGTAATATATAAAGGTAGTGGTACTTCGGTTACAGATACTGGGTTAACATTATCTACCCAATATTATTATGCTATATATTCCGAAGGTTGGAATTACTATTCAAATAGTAGAACAGCTAATGCTACCACTCCAGCAGCATCTGCTCCAACTTTAGCGGCTACAACAGCTCAAACTAATGTAACTTCAAGTAATGCAGATTCAGGAGGTAATGTAACAGCAGATGGTGGTGCAACAGTTACAGAAAGAGGTTTGGTTTTTGGAACATCTTCAAATCCAACATTATCTAATGGTACAAAAGTTACCACAACAGGTACTACAGGTAGTTATACCTTAGGTTTATCTAATTTATTATCTCCAAGTACTACTTACTACGTTAGAGCTTATGCAACTAATGCTGCGGGTACAGGATATGGTACACAAATAACCTTTACAACAAGTGCGGCATCTTCATCAACATCTTTTTATTCAGACCGTATTTATTTTAAAAATGGATCAGGGGCTGATGAAAAATATTTTGCTGCTTACAATGTAGTGCCAAACGGAGGATGTACAGGAAACAATACAGAAACTGTAGGAACTACAGGATGGAATGGTAGAAATTTAGGAACTTACACCACGGGTACTGTAGCTAAAATAGGTGGTTTTATAGTTACTAAAGGTATTCAAAACGGTAACACACCTTACATGATGTACCGTGTTTATGAAACAGGTACAACACCGCCAAGTTTTACTTCTCAAAACATGAATTATGTTGGGGAGTGTGTTGCTGATGGAGTGGATGTAAATGGAAGTAGTCAAGATAAAATTTGGAGATTCCCTTTATCAAACTTTACTATACCTAGTGCACCGGGTAATTATACTATTGAAGTATATTTTAGTAGAAGTGGAGATCACATGGGAGCTAACGGTGACCAGTTTATTAATAATGGAGGTAATAATTATAAAGCGAATATTACTGTTCAAAGACCAACAGGTGTATTTTCAGCAAAAGTAGCTTTAAAAAAGAATTCAGATTCAACTGTTTGGTATAATGCCAATGCAGATACAGATTGCGATCCAGGTAGTACAACAGATTTTAATAATTTGAATAATATTATTGTTGCGTCAGATGGTTTTACTCTTGGAGGTAATTTTATAGCGACTATGGCAATGACTAATCCGCGTTTGTTTTATGTTTTATATGCCGAAGGTGCACGACCTACGAGTCCAACATTTACGGCTATTAATTTAACAACGAGTACTACTCCTTCTTGTTCAGGAACTGTGTATAAATACGAACTTGGGGCAACTACTCAGTTATTTGCTTCAAACACTTACACATCGGGTACTTATGTGTTGGAAGTTTATTTCCAAGGAACCAATGGCGGAACGGAATATTATAGAAAACAAGATACCAGTACTAATTTTAAGTGCTTCTTTAATATACCTGAACCAAACGATGGAAATTTAAATCCAACAGGAACCAACATTTCGGGTATTTATGAATCTTATATAGGTCAGTTAATTTTAGGATTAGATGACAATGGAAATCCTACTACCGCAGATAGAAAAATCAGTAAGGTTTTTGACTTAGATGGTTCTAATGGAAGTAGCAATAATGCAAATTTTGATTTAGGTGAAACTAATCCAGGGGTGTCATTTAAAGTAGGAATGGAAGCTAAAGTATTTACTAAAGGTACTCATAAAGCCTGTGGATGTAGCAGTTGGTATTATTTATATAAAGAAGGCACTACAGATCCTGTGGAGTCTGATTTCCCGCTGCCAGCAGCAGGTTCTACCGCTGTATTATATTCTCAAAAGTGGGGAAGTAGTGCGCGTAAGTTCATCTTAATGAATTCCAGTATGTCATGGCAAGGATTGAATACTCCTTTTCAAGAATTAGGGGGGTCTTCTGTAGATGGGTATGGTGATAATTCACCTGGTTTTGGTTCGTCCACTCCAGACGGTACGTATAATGGACAATTAGGGGCTAGTGCCACAGTTACCAAATTTAAAGATTACAAAGATAGAAATGCGTTTTCACCTGCCTCTACCAATATGGTTGTGGATACTCCAGTAAACGAGGTGGCTTGTCCTACTTGTGATGGAACATACAGAATCGCTGTTGCCTTTTTATGTTGGGTACAATCCGATAGCACTAAAAAATGTCCAGACGACTCTGGTTTTAGCACTGCTACTGATGCACCAACTATTATTTATCACAGAGATATCAATCAAAATAAAATACATAATGGTGTATATTTGAATCCAAGACATCCGAATTCACCATATTTTACCAGTAACAAAAATAGTTTACCAGGTACCTCAGTATTTTATGTTTCTAAATTAGATGTAAATGCTTCAGGTGGAAATACTGCTTATAGTGGTTCATGGAATAACGGTACGCCTACCAGAGGTAAGAATACCACAATTAGTTCCAATTACAGTACTGCCAGTGGTTCATTTACTACGAATAATTTAACTATTGCTGACGGGGTTACTTTAACCGTTCGTGCAGGTGAATATGTAGAGGTATTGAATACAGCTACCACAACTGGTACAGGAAAAGTGGTAGTAGAAAAAGGAGGTAATTTTGTACAACGTTGTAATGAAAAAATACCCGCTAATGGGGTGCCTTATCCAAATATTGAGCACACCCACCAAACGCGTACCATCGCTTCTAGAGATTATGTGTATTGGTCATCACCAATCCGTGAAAACTTGATGCCTACATTAACTACAGCTGGTATGGGGCGTATGTTTTACTGGCAAGGTGGTGCTGGTGGAGGTTGGAATAGATTAACTACCACAGCTGCTGATACCTTTGGTGCTGGTAAAGGATTTATTGCTTGGAATGCGGGTGCAGCACCAGCAGCATTTGCACCTACATTTATAGGTACAGCCACTAACGGAGAGGTTAGTGTAGCGGTAACCAAAGAGGATGTTTATCCTGATGAAAGTGACGCCGCTGCATTAGCTACCTATTCTAGCAACTTTAATAACTATGCTTTGTTGGGTAATCCTTATCCATGTGCCATAGATGCCAGAGAGTTTTTAGTTCATGCTAATAATCAACACATTGGAGGTACTGTTTATATTTGGACTTCTAATAGTAGGTTAAGTGGAGGAACAAAAGGAGTTTATGATGCAGGGGATTATGCAACTTATACCTTAACAGGAGGTACAGCAGCTTCTAATACACCTGAATATGCATATGGTGAAAGCTCTGGAACAACCTATGGTAATAGTTCTAGTTATGTTGCAGATTCTAATAGAATGATATATTCTGGTTCTGGTTTCTTTGTTTTGGTTAAACAAAATGGAGATGCTTTCTTTAATAACGAAATGCGTAGCATTACAGGCAATAGTAAATCATCTGCTGGTTGGGCTTTATTTAAAGAACAAGCCAATGCTGATGATAAAAAAGAAGAGAACAGATTGTGGTTAAGTGTTAGAAATGAAGATGGTGCTTACCGACAAACATTATTAGGTTATTTTAATGGAGCAACCGAAGGATATGATAGTTATTTAGATGCTATGGTTAACTCATCCAATGCTGTAAATATTTATACCAAATCTAAAGACAACCACAAGCTAGTTATTCAAGCCAGACCAGAGTCGTTGTTAGATGCAAATGAAACGGTTCCATTAGTTTTAAGTTCTAAAGAGGCGGATGATTTTTATATTACCGTTGATATGTTCGAAGGTAAATTCAAAAATAAAGACATTTACTTAAGAGATAAAAAACTAGGCGTTGATCATGATTTTTCAACAGGTAAATATCATTTCTCTACAGAATCAGGTGTTTATGAAGATAGATTCGAGATTGTTTACAAAGACAAGCCAAAAGCATCTATAGAAGAGCCAGCGGATGCAAATGCGCCATTAAAAGTGGCCGTTGCGGATCATTTGATTAGTATATCAAAAGCAGGACAAAAGATTGCTAAAGTAGAGTTGGTAAATATCTTAGGTAAACAAATTGCAGAAAAGCTTTATAGAGAACCTTCTGAAAAAGTAGAGATTCACGATATTATTAAAGCCAATCAAGTTTTAATTGTAAAAGTAACTTACGCAGATGGTAGTACAGAAACTAAGAAAATTATTTTCTAGGTTTTAAATATAGTTTAAATAAAAAGTGGAGCATTTTGCTCCACTTTTTTTGTTTAAAAACGATAAGTTTGAGTGGGTGTAATACAGTAATCTAATGGAATATCGGTAGGTAAAATATCCTCAATTTTATTTTCGTGTTCAAAAAAAGAAAGTCCAATTTTTAAAGTTTCAGGGGAACATTGTGCTAAAAATTGGTCATAAAATCCTTTTCCGTACCCAACGCGTTGTCCTGTTGTATCGAAAGTCAATAAAGGAATAAATACAACTTGTATTTGATGAACGGGAACTTCTAAGCCATTCATGGGTTCTGGAATTCCCCAAACATTGGTTTTTATTGTAGTGTTTTCGGTTAACAAAAAATGAATCATTTTATTGTTTTCAAAATCACTTTTAGATAGTACAACTTCCTTGTCTTTACCTTGTAGTATTTGCAGGATGTATTCGGTATTTACTTCTTTTTTGTGGATGATTGGTAAATACAAATGATAATACGTTTTATTCCAAATAGGCAACTTTAAACTTTGATTAGCGATGTCTAAACTCAGTTCTTCGATTTGTTCTGGATTCAAATCGTTTCTTAAGGATTGATATTTTTTTCTGAGTGCTGCTTTTGTCATTTAATCAATTTTCATTTCAGGAATTTCTCCTTCAATTATTAAGCTTGCTTCGGTAGCATTTATAATGTGCTGGGTACTAATTCCGGGAGCTCTTTCTAGTAATTTAAATCCTTTAGGAGTAACTTCTAAAACGGCTAATTCTGTAACTATTTTTTTTACACATCCAACGCCGGTTAATGGCAAAGTACATTTTTTAAGAATTTTAGATTCACCTTGTTTGTTAACGTGCATCATGGCTACAATAATATTTTTGGCCGATGCAGTTAAATCCATGGCTCCTCCCATACCTTTTACCATCTTTCCTGGTATTTTCCAGTTGGCAATATCTCCATTTTCAGACACTTCCATAGCGCCTAAAACGGTTAAATCAATGTGTTGTCCGCGAATCATTCCAAAACTTGTAGCAGAGTCAAAAAAGGCTGCTCCAGGTAAAGTAGTAATGGTTTGTTTGCCTGCATTAATTAAATCAGCATCTTCCTCGCCTTCCCAAGGGAAAGGCCCCATGCCCAAAACGCCATTTTCGCTTTGTATTTCAACGTTTATGCCTTCAGGAATATAGTTGGCCACCAAAGTAGGAATTCCAATGCCTAAATTGACGTAATAACCATCTTTAAGTTCCTGAGCGATTCGTTTAGCAATTCCGATTTTGTCAAGCATTTTTTTGGTTTTAGGTTTTGGGTTTTTGGGGTTATATAATATTTCAAATTTAAAAAAATTAATACTTGTACAGTATAATTTTTTAAAACCAAACATATATAACGCCTAAGTTTTTATTAACCAAATACCCAAAACCTAACACCCAACATAGCCCTACTGCAACCCTCCGCCTAATGATTTATACAAGTTTACGGTAGATTGTAATTGCTGTTTTTTAAGATTTACTAATTCTAATTGCGAATCTAAATAGTTTTTTTGCGAGTTTACAATCTCTAAATAATTGGCTTTACCATTTTTAAATAACTCACGAGAGGTTGTAATGGAATTTTTAAAAGTTTTAACCTCTTCGCTTTTTAAGTCTGTCATTTTTTGAGCGCTAGCTAATTGGTATATACTGTTATATACCTCTTTAAAACCGTTGACTACCGAGCGTTCGTAATTGATGTATGCTTGTTGTTGTGCGGTTTTTGAAGCCAATAATTGAGCTTTTAAAATCCGTCTGTTTAATAAAGGTGCTGTGAGTCCTCCGAAAATTTGATATACTGCCGAGGCAGGATTTTCTAACAATAAAGCGCTATTAAAGGCATGAAATCCCATAGAAGCATTGATGTTTAAAGAAGGATAAAAAGCCGCCTTTGCAGATTTTACATCAGATTTAGTGGCCATTAATTCTAGTTCCGCTTGTTTAATGTCGGGTCTTTTAGCTAACATTTCTGACGGAATTCCTTCAGAAATTTTTAAAGGCAAAGGTTGTTTTAAGATATTGCTTTTAATCGCAATAGATTCCGGGTATCTACCCAATAAAAAATTGAGTTGATTTTGAGCAATTACAATTCTTTGATCCACTTCTATTAATTTAGCTTTAGAGCTCAATAATCTACCTTGCATGATTTCAATTCCCAATTCGTTGGCTCTACCTACTTGTTTTTGTATGATTACAATTTCTAAAGCTTCTTCTTGAAGTTTGATGTTGTCTTCTACAATTTGTTTTTCGGTATCTAAGGCTAAAATCTCGTAATATAAATTAGCTACTTCGGCAATTACGGTGGTGATGACTAAGTTTTTTCCGTTTTCGCTGGCTAAAAATCGAGCCATAGCAGCTTTCTTTTTATTTTTTAATTTTCCCCAAATATCAATCTCCCATTGCGATTGTAATCCTAAATAATAATCAGGTAAGGGATTACTCATTTTTTGGTTTTCAGCAATATTTTGTGAAAAGTTGGTATCGTAATTACCTACACCATCCATGGTGTATTTCCCGAATTGACGCTGTCCGATACTGCCGTTAAATGATAAATCGGGTAAACGAATTCCTTTGTTTAAAAGTACCTCTGCACGGTATTGTTGTACGCGTTGTAAGGCACTTTGAATGTCAAAATTCTTTTGTAAACTGGTATTAATTAATGAATTTAAAACCGAATCATTAAAAAATACGGAACGTTCCGGAAGTGTTAGCTTGTTGCTTTCCGTTGCTACTCCATAATTTTTGGGTACATTATTTACAATATTTTTTTCTGCTTCAGATGAAGATTTACAGCCAAAAACGGTAAATAAGATTATGATTAAATATAACGATGACTTATACATAAGCTCCTTTTCTAACTTTATTTTTAGTTTTTCTTTTAAATCTAGTTTCTATTCCTGCAAATATCACAAACAATCCAGGAATCACTAATACACCTAACATGGTGCCTAACAACATTCCGCCTGCGGCTGCGGTTCCAATGGTTTTGTTTCCAATAGCTCCCGCTCCACTAGCCATCATTAAAGGAATTAATCCTGCAATAAAGGCAAATGAAGTCATTAAAATAGGTCTTAAACGCGCAACAGCTCCTTCCATAGCGGCTTGTATAATGGTTCTGCCTTCTTTTTGTTTTAATAAGGCAAACTCAATAATTAAAATGGCATTTTTACCGAGTAATCCAATCAGCATAACCATAGCAACTTGTGCGTAGATATTGTTTTCTAATCCTGTTATATATAGTAAAAATAAGGAGCCAAAGATTCCAATCGGTAAGGATAATAATACCGAGAACGGTAAAATAAAACTTTCGTACTGAGCAGAAAGCAACAAATACACAAACAATAAACAGATGGAAAAAATTACAATAACTTGATTACCCGATAGAATTTCCTCGCGAGTCATCCCTGAATATTCATGGATGTATCCCTTAGGAAGTGTTTTGGCAACAGTTTCTTCGATGGCTTTAATGGCATCTCCACTACTGTATCCTGGGGCTGCTTCTCCGTTTATCATGGAAGCGTAATACATGTTATAACGCGTTAATTGTTCTGGGCCATAAACGCGTTCTATGTTACAGAATATAGAGTAAGGAACCATTTCTCCGTCTTTGTTTTTAACCCTTAATTTTAAGATGTCTTCGGGTAAGGCTCTATAAGAAGGGTGCGCTTGAATCATTACTTTATACATTTGGTTAAAACGAATAAAGTTGGTGGCATAAAAACTTCCGATTAAGGATTGCAGGTTGCTCATGGCGGCATCTACCGAAATTCCTTTTTTGGCGGCTACATCTTGATCAACTCTAACCAAGTATTGAGGGAAATTAGGGTTGAATCCTGTAAAAGCTTCTTTGATTTCTGGTCTTTTTCTGAGTTCGTCCAAAAACTTTTGAGTGACTTCATCCAACTTCATTAAGTTACCACTTCCACTTTTATCCAACAGCCTCATTTCAAAACCACTGGCATTTCCAAAACCTGGTACCGCTGGTGGCGGCAAAAATTGAATATCTGCACCTTTAATGTGTTCGGTATTTTTTTCTAAGATTTCAATAATTTGTTTGGCTGTTAAGTCTCTTTCTTTCCAAGGTTTTAAACTGATGGTACTCATTCCAAAAGAAGCTCCAGACCCTTCGGTAATCATACTGTATCCTGCTAAAGTAGAGGTGTTTTCAACGGCATCAATTTTAGAAGCGATTTTGTCAATCTCGTTCATGACTTGTTCCGTACGTTCAATAGTTGCTCCAGCTGGGGTGGTTACGTTGGCATAAATGGTTCCTTGATCTTCGGTAGGAATAAAACCAGTAGGTAATATTTTGCTTACCCCCCATGTACCCATGCTAAAAGCAATTAAAACGCCAATGGTTAAAGTTCTTCGGGTAATTATTGATTTTAAAAAGTTTTTGTATTTATCCGAAAAGAAATCGTAGTTTTTATTAAAAGCATCAAAAAATCGAGTTAATGCATTTTTAGGTTTATGATTAACGCTATGCCCTTTTAATATCATAGCACACAAAGCTGGCGCTAAAGTCAAGGCGTTAATTCCCGATATAATAATGGAAATAGCCATGGTAATCGAAAACTGTCGGTAAAACACCCCTACTGGCCCACTTAAAAAGGCCACTGGTACAAAAACCGCCGCCATCACTAGGGTAATGGAAATAATAGGCCCGCCGATTTCTCCTAAGGCTTGAAAAGTAGCGGTTTTAGGGTCGGAATGTTTTTCTTCCATTTTGGCGTGTACTGCTTCGACGACGACAATAGCATCATCTACCACAATACCAATAGCTAATACTAAGGCAAACAAGGTTAACATGTTAATCGAAAATCCAAATAATTGCATAAAGGCAAAGGTTCCAATTAAGGAAACCGGTACCGCAATAATGGGAATTAAGGTAGAACGCCAATCCTGTAAAAACAAGAAAACAACTAGGGCTACTAAAAAGAAAGCTTCTAGTAAGGTTTTAATTACTTCGTGAATGGAAGCGTCTAAGAATCTAGAAACGTCATATCCGATGGTGTAATTCATGCCTGGCGGAAACTGAGTTTCTTTTAAATAAGCCATACGGGCTTTTACATTTTCAATAACTTCTTTAGCATTTGATCCAGGTCTTTGTTTTAAAATAATAGCAGCAGAGGGTTTGCCGTTTTCTTTAGATAAAACATCGTAATCTAACGAACCAAATTCTACTTCGGCAATGTCTCGTAAACGAACCATTTCCCCGCCTTCATTTACTTTTACAACTAACTTTTCATACTCTTCTTTGTGAATGAGTTTACCTGTGTATCGTAAAACGTATTGTAAAGATTGGGCTTTTTTGCCTGAACTTTCTCCTACTTTTCCGGGTGCAGCCTCTACATTCTGGGCTCTTAAAGCCTCAATTACGTCTTCTGCGGAAATATTATAAGCATCCATTTGAGGGGGTTTTAACCACACCCTCATAGAATATTCTCTTTGTCCTAAAATATCGGCAAAACCTACTCCGTTAATCCTTTTTAATTCTGCCAATACGTTAATGTCTGCAAAATTATAAATGAATTTTTCGTCCATAGTAGGGTCGTCACTGATGATGTTTAAATACATCAGCATACTGGTTACCTCTTTTTCGGTTTGTACACCGGCTTTTAATACTTCTTGAGGAAGTTCATCTAAAACCGTAGCTACTCTGTTTTGAACATTTACCGCAGCAATGTCTGGGTCGGTACCGACTTCAAAATATACGGTAATGATACTGGTTCCGTCATTACCCGAAACTGAGTTCATGTAGGTCATTCCTGGAACACCATTAATGGCTCGCTCAATTTGGGTTACTACTGCCTTAGCACAAACCTCGGCATTCGCTCCGGTATATTTTGTAGTTACAGATACTGCAGGTGGAGCAATATCAGGATATTGTGTAACGGGTAAACTGGTTAACGCCAGAACACCAATCAAAGTGATGAATATGGATATAACAAATGCTGTTATAGGCCTTTGTATAAAAACTCTTAGCATGTTATTATTCTGTTTTAAATTCTTTTAACACGGATTTCATGCTAATCATTTGCGGAGTAATGGTTACTCCATCTTTAACATTCTGAATGCCTTCATACAAGATTTTGTCGCCTACTTGCAACCCTTTATCTACAATAAAAAAGTGAGGAATTCTGTTTTTAGCGGTAATGTTTCGTGAGGTAATTTTATTGTTTTTATCAATTACATATACGTACAGCCTTTCTTGTAAATCAAAAGTAGATTTTTGAGGAACTAAAAGCGCTTTGGGATATTTTTTCTCTAATCTGATTTTACCGCTGGCACCGTGCTTAAGAATTTTTTCTTGGTTGTTAAAGCGAGCTCTAAAAGCAATGTTTCCTGTTTTTTCTTCAATCTCACCTTCAATAGTTTCAATCTTTCCTTTGGTAGGATGTTCCCTTCCATCAGCTAAGATTAACGAAACGTATTTAGTAGCTACCGTGTCATTTTTTAAACTATTAGCATAGGTTAAATATTCTTTTTCAGATACATCAAAATAAACCAACACTTCATCATCTTCTGAAATACTAGTTAATAAGGTTCCTTCTTCGATTAAACTTCCAATTTTATGAGGAATACGATTGACCAAGCCGTTAAAAGGCGCTTTTATAGAGGTATAAGATAATTTGTGCGCCACACTGGTTTGGTGAGCGAAAGCTTCTTCTGCCTTTGCATTTGCGGATTCTAATTTATTTTTAGCTAAAGCCAATTCTGTTTTAGAAACAATATTTTTTTCTACCAATTGTTTAATATTGTTCACTTCTAATTCCGCAGCACTAGCGTCTGCTAAAGCACTGCGATAAATCGCTTTGGCTTTGCTTAATTCTTCTTTGTACTCGCCATTGCTAATGGTAAATAATAATTGTCCTTGTTTTACATATTTACCTTCGTCAATGTAAGTTTTTTCTAAATAACCACTTACTCTGGCACGGATTTCTACATTTTGTTTAGCATGAATTTCTGCTACATAATCTACAAAACCTAAAGTGTCAATAGCAATGATTTCGGTAACCGGGAATAATTCTGGTTTTTCAACTTCCTTTTCTTTTTTACAAGAAGTTAACAATACAGAAAATAGGATGAATAAAAATATTTTTTTCACTTTAAAAATGGAATTAGAATTAATAACCAATGAATGGAAGGGTAATGAGTTTTAATAGTCAGTTTTGAAACTAAACTATTTCTGGAGGGGGAATAAAAATCCCCGATTCTAAAATTTCTTTAGCAAATTTGTGGTAAGTTAATGCTAATACTGCTTTGTTTTTAGGGGTTGTAAAAACTAAAGGGTTGTGAGTTTGAAAAATAAAATAATGATGGGTATTGTCGGTTTGATTGTTGTCAAAACTAAAAGAATTTGCTTCAATCAATTCGAAATTCATTTCTGTAAATACACAATCAGCATAAGATTTTTTAAAAGGAATTTGTTCTGGATTTAGAAATAAAATCAGAATGGGAAGTATCACCACTCCTAATAAGCGAACAGACTGAATAATTAACTGATTGATGATGTCGTTGAAATTCATTCCTAAATTTTGATTAGCAAAAATAGTATATAAGTTTATTAAAGAGCTATAACAATTTAAAAAACTGGGTTGTAACCGTAAATCCACAAAATTACCCCCTATAATTTAGGGTATTGCCAAAATAAGGATGAAAAAATTAAAGGTTTAAAGGGCTTTTTTTATAACGGTACGTTGTTCTATTCGTTTTTCGTAGTCTTTTCCTTGAAAAATACGTTGTACAAAAATTCCAGGGATGTGTATTTCATTCGGATTAAGGGAGCCTGCAGGAAGTAATTCTTCCACTTCGGCAATCGTTATTTTGGCAGCGCCACACATACAAGCGTTAAAGTTACGCGCAGTGGCTTTAAAAATTAGGTTGCCTGCTTCGTCACCTTTCCATGCTTTTACAATAGCAAAATCAGCTTTAAAAGCTTCTTCCATTAAATACATTTTTCCGTTAAATGCTCTGGATTCTTTACCTATGCCTACTTCGGTTCCATAACCAGCAGGGGTATAAAAAGCAGGAATTCCCGCTTGTGCAGCTCTGCATTTTTCGGCAAGGGTGCCTTGTGGTAAAAGTTCTACTTGTAATTCCCCTGACAACATTTGTCTTTCAAATTCTGCATTTTCACCTACATAAGACGAAATCATTTTTTTGATTTGTTTTTGTTTGAGTAACAATCCTAATCCAAAATCATCAACTCCAGCATTGTTGGAAATACAAGTAAGGTCATTAATGTTTTGTTTGGATAAATAAGCAATGCTGTTTTCGGGTATACCACACAAACCAAAACCTCCGAACATTACGGTCATTCCACTTTGTAAACCCTGCAAGGCTTCTTGGATATTTTCAACTTTTTTTACAATCATGAATTAAAAATAAAATTCATCTGTATTAGTGTCTTCTTCAACGGGTTCGTCTTGTTTCCAGCAATCTACTTTTATGGATAAATTTTCGGGTCTTGGAAAATCTTTTTTAGATACATTTAGATTTGGATCCGCGTAACATTTTTTCATAAATATTGCCCAAATAGGCAGCGCCATAGTAGCGCCTTGACCGTTAATAATGCCTTTAAAATGCGTCGCTCTGTCGTCTCCGCCGACCCAAACACCCGCAGCTAAATTGGGAACCATTCCAATAAACCAACCGTCGGATTGGTTTTGAGTGGTTCCGGTTTTTCCAGCAATAGGATTAGTGAATTGATAAGGGTGTCCTGTAACTGCTCTGTAAGAACTATTTCCCCAAGGACCTGTTCTTAATCGAACACCCGAACCCGACTGGGTAACACCTTCTAATAATTTAACTACCGCATAAGAAACATCTTTACTTAATACGTCTTTAGATTTAGGTACAGATTCAAATAAAATAGCGCCGTTTTTATCTTCAATACGGGTAATCATGGTAGGTTCTATATAAATTCCTTGATTTACAAAAGTGCTGTAAGCGGCTACCATGTCGTGAACCGTGATTTCTACAGACCCCAAAGCAATAGAGGGTAATTTAGGGATTTCGGATTTTATACCTAGTTTATGAACTAAATCTACCACCGCCGATGGGCCTACGCGATCAATCAATTTAACCGATGCCGTATTTATGGATTTAGCTAAGGCTGTTTTTAAAGTTTGAATTCCCGAAAATTTTCCATCGGAATTTTTAGGTGTCCAAGATTCAAGTGTTCCAAATCTGCCCGCAGGAATGGTAAAAGGAGCATCTATAATAGAATCACACGGGGAATATTTTAATTGATCTATGGCTGTTGCGTAAACAAAAGGTTTAAATGTTGAGCCTACCTGACGTGCGCCTTGGTTTACGTGATCGTATTTAAAGTGTTTTTGGTTGATACCGCCTAGCCAAACTTTAATGTGTCCTGTTTCGGGTTCCATGGCCATCATACCTGCATGTAAAAAATGCTTATAATATTTAATAGAATCCATAGGCGTCATTATAGTGTCTTTTTCTCCACGCCAATGGAATACAGTCATTTTGGTTTTAACTTTAAAAGATCGTCGAATTTCAGCTTCTTCTTTGCCTTGTGCTGCCATTTGTTTCCATCTTTCGGATGTTTTCATGGCGCGTTCTAAATTGGTTTGGACCTGTTCAGGAGTTAAATCTCTAAAAGGCGCCGTTTTATTTTTCTTACTTTCTTCCATGAATACTTGTTGCAAATTTGCCATGTGTTGTTGCATGGCTTCTTCTGCATATTGTTGCATTCTGGAATCAATAGTGGTGTATATTTTTAAACCATCGCGATAAATATTATAACTGCTTCCATCGGGCTTTTTGTTTTCTTTCACCCATTTTTTTAGATATTCCCTTAGGTATTCTCTAAAATAAGTAGCTAATCCTTGATTGTGAGAATCTGGTGAAAATCGTAAAACTAAAGGTTCTTTTTGTAGTCTTTCTTTGGTGTTTTCGTCAATAAAATCATTGCGGTACATTTGTTTTAATACCACGTTTCGGCGTTGTTGTACTTTTTCGGGACGCTTAACAGGGTTAAACAAAGAAGGGTTGGTTAACATACCCACCAAAGTGGCGGCTTCGGGTATGGTTAATTCTTTGGGTTCTTTGGCAAAATAAACTCTGGATGCGGAACGAATTCCTACAGCAGTGTTTATAAAATCCACCTTGTTTAAATACATGGTTAAGATTTCGCTTTTGGTGTATTGTCTTTCCAATCGAATGGCAATAATCCATTCTTTGGCTTTTTGCATGATGCGCAAAAGGATGTTTCGGGAACCCTCGCCATGAAATAATAATTTGGAAAGCTGTTGGGTAATGGTGCTGGCTCCTCCTTTAGAACCTAAGCTGAACGCCGCTCTAAAAGTACCACGCATATCTATACCTGAATGGCTATAAAAACGTTCGTCTTCGGTAGCTACTAAGGCCTGAATTAAATGAGGGGGTAAGTCTGCATATCGAACAGGGGTTCTGTTTTCGCTGTAGAATTTACCAATCGTAACTCCATCTGCAGAAATGATTTCGGTGGCTACATTCGATTGTGGATTTTCTAATTCTTCAAAAGTGGGCATTTCTCCGAATACCCCAAATGATGCTAAAGCTAGTAACAATGCTACAAAAACCATCCCTCCAAAGAACAGCTTCCACATCCATTTAATGTATTTTGAGAAGTCTTCTTTATTGTCCATAATATTATTTTGGATTGCTTGTTGTAACTGCTTCCATTCTAAATCCTATTTTAGAAATACCTTCTAGTTTTTCTACTCCTTTGATTTTTCCTTGCTCCCTCATGGCGTGTTGGATGTGTACTTTATGAAGTCCTTTTTTAGGAAAGTTGAAGCTTTCCTTATACCACAATTTGTTTTGCTTCACATCGCTAAAGCCTTCGCCCATCAGTTTGCCGTCTGGATATGCCATGCCGTATTCTAAAGTGTCTACTTTGGTAAAACCTGTAGGGTCTTCTAAGGATACAATTAAATATAAATTGTTGTATTTGTAATCGTTATTAGCCACTACGTTAATGAATAAATTGGCGGGCTGAACAGGGTCTGGTTCTTTAAATCCAAAAGTGACAATACTGTCTTTGTGCCAACCATCTTCAATCATTTTATACTCGTCGTACAAACGATTATCGTCGCAAGAAATAGCGGTTAAGGCCAATATAGACCATAAAAATTTATTCAGGTTTAGTCCCATTTTTTTTATTACGAGATTTATTTCTGTTTTTATTGTTTTTCTTCTTTTTAGGCTGATCAAAACGAGTTAAACTTTCTTCGGCTATGGTTCCTTTAAATTCTTTTTTAGGGTCTGGAAGAACTTCTTCGGCAAAAGCTTCTAAAGAAATAACAGGCGTTTTGGCTTTATTTAAGCGAATCATTTCTCGAACCTGTTCGGTTTTTAAAGTGTGCCATTTGGCAGCATCGTTGGTATAAGCAAACCACATGAGCCCTTTGAAAATATCAATCTTATGGCAAACAGCTTCGCCTTTTTCGGTGTGAACTTTAGTTTCGATACTTGGAAAACTTTTTAAAGCATCCAAATAGGAATCTAATTCGTAGTTTAAACAGCATTTTAATTTACCGCATTGTCCTGCCAATTTTTGTGGATTCAGCGACAATTGTTGGTAACGTGCTGCCGAAGTATTTACACTTCTAAAATCGGTTAACCAAGTAGAACAACACAATTCGCGTCCGCAAGAGCCAATTCCGCCTAATCGGGAAGCTTCTTGACGCAAGCCAATTTGTTTCATGTCTACACGAATGTTGAATTCTTTGGCGTATTCTTTAATTAATTGTCTGAAATCTACTCGTTCGCTAGCCGTATAATAAAAAGAAGCTTTGGAACCATCGCCTTGAAATTCTACATCAGAGATTTTCATCTCTAGTTTTAAGTCAATGGCTATTTCGCGAGCTTTTACTTTGATTTTATCTTCTCTGTCTCGGGCAGCTTGCCAAGTGTCAATGTCTTTTTGGCTGGCTTTTCGGTATATTTTCGGTATACTTTCGGCATATGGGTCTTGGTTTTTTTTCTTCATTTGAATTTTAACCAAAGCACCGGTAAGGGTTACTACTCCAATATCGTGACCACTTTGTGCTTCGGTAGCCACTACGTCGCCTATACTTAAGGTAAGTTTTTCGGTATTTTTATAAAAATCTTTTCTGCCATTTTTAAAACGAACTTCCACACAATTAAAGGTGTCTTGGTCGTTTGGAGATTTCATATTCGCTAACCAGTCAAAAACGGTTAATTTGTTGCAACCATCTGTTCCGCAGGTTCCGTTATTTTTACATCCTTTCGGACTTCCGCCACTGCCTGTTGAGCAACTTGTACACGCCATATTTACTAGATATATTGGGTTGTGGTTTACACAACTATGGTTCTTAATTAATTTTAGGGGGTAAAGATAGTGATTTTTAGAATCTATAAATCTTATGGATTTGGGTTTTGAATTTCTGTTTTAAGTTGGGATTGAAAACTTTTTTGATTTCGCCTATTTATGGAATAAAAAGCTAATGTTTTTAAAGGATGAGTTAAAAATGTTAATATTAATCGTTTGTGGTCGTTTGTTGTAATTTGCTTAAAAACAACCTTTTAAAAATAAAAAAATTGACGCAACTGGTAATTTGTTAAAAATACTTTATTATATTTACGATATTAATAATTAAATAACCCCTTTTTTATGAATCTAAAATTACTTTTTAAGAATGTACTTTTATTAGGTTTATTCTTATGTGCGTCATTAACTTCTGTATTCTCTCAGGATACTGATCCTAAAAATGACGTGATGTTTCAGGGATTTTGGTGGGATTCTTATCAGGACCCATCAGTAAGTGCCGAAGGCGGATTGTATAATTACTTAAAAGCCAGAGCACCGCAACTACAAGCCGCAGGTTTTGATGTGGTTTGGACGCCGCCACCTAGCCAGGGGGATGGTATGGGATATTTTCCTAAACAATTGTTTAACTATAATAATGCGCACGGTTCCGAGGCTCAGCTTAGAGCTTTGCTTGCTGACTTAACCTCTAGAGGTGTCCATGGAATGGCTGATATTGTGGCCAATCATCGAAGTGGAACTAATGCTTGGGCTGATTTTACCAATCCAACATGGGATTGTAATGCACTTGCTGCTAATGATGAAGTAAAAGGTGTTGCTGGACAAATTCAACCTTGTAGCGGACAAAATGACGAAGGAGAAGGGTTTCCTGGTTGTAGAGATTTAAATCATAAAAGTCCACAAGTACAACAAGGATTCAGAGATTATTTAAATAATTTAAAGGGATTAGGATTTGATTCTTGGAGATATGATTTTACTAAAGGTTTTCCTGCGCATTACGTAGGGGAATATAATGCTTCGTCAAGCCCTTATTTTACGGTAGGCGAATACTGGGATGCTAATATTGGTTTATTAACCAGTTGGGTAAATAATTCTGGAAACACGTTTACAGGAACTACAAAAAGGTCGTCTACCTTTGATTTTTCATTGTATTATATTTTATCAAGAGCCATCAATAATGGTAATTGGTATGAATTAAATAATGGAGGTAAAATGCCAGGATTAGCAGGAACTTATGGTTATGCTGATTATGCAGTAACTTTTGCAGAAAATCACGATACTCACGAAATTTCTGGAACTACTAATATCTTAAAAGCGAATGCTTATATATTAACTCACCCAGGTATTCCTATGGTGTTTTCAAAACATTGGTTAGATAACAAAACTAAAATCAATGAATTAATAGCGGTTCGTAAACAAAATAATATTACAGCCTGGAGTTCTGTAAATGTAGTGGAATCCACAGGTTATTATGCTGCATACATCGATAATAAAGTTGCCGTAAAAATTGGTCCTGGTTTTTGGTCGCCAACAGGTACTGGTTGGATTTTAAATACTTCGGGTACAGACTATGCGGTGTGGTCTAAAATTAACATTACTACACCAGAAGTAGCTCCAGAAGCATTCTTAAATATTAGTTTAATTGGTACCGCTGTAGGTGGATGGGGAACAGATGTTTCGATGGAAACTACTGATGGGATTACCTATAAACTATACAGTCAAGCGATTGCTGCAGGTAAAGCAAAATTTAGAGCCAATCAATCTTGGTCTGCTAACTGGGGGGCTGCTACTTTTCCAACAGGCACAGGAGTGTCTTATGGTGCAGAAATTCCAACGGTAGCAGGTACTTATAATATTACTTTTAACAGACAAACAGGAGCTTATTCTTTTAGTGCACCAACAGCACCACCAGCTAATAATTATACTTTATTAACAGTGGTTGGACCAGCGGTTGGCGGTTGGGGAACCGATGTTGTTTTTCCAACAAACGATGGAATAACTTATACTTTAAAAGATTATAATTTTGTTGGAGGAGCTTTGAAAATCAGACAAGATAATGCATGGACTAAAAATTGGGGTTCTGCGGCATTCCCTTCAGGAACAGGAATCCAAGACGGTGCAGATATACCAGTGCCAGCAGGAGTTTATACCCTAACATTTAATATTTTAACAGGTGCATATACGTTTTATGGTACAGATCATAAAGTAGGTATTATTGGAACAGCCGTTGGAGGTTGGGCTACTGATATTGACATGACTTCAAAAGATAACGGAGTAAATTATACTTTGGATTATACCTTTACTACAGGAGAAGTAAAATTCCGTAAAGACGATGCTTGGACAGTAAATTGGGGAGCAGCTACTTTTCCAACAGGCACAGGAATACTTGCGGGTCCAAATATTCCAGTAACTGCGGGTACTTATAAGGTTTCATTTAACGCTACAACTGGGGCTTATAACTTTCAACAAGTATCTACTTCAATTGTTGATTTTTCACCAGTTGCAGGTTCCGCAGGAGCCACAGTAACTATTTCGGGTTCTAATTTTACAGGAGCTACTGCTGTTAAATTCGGAGGGGTTAATGCTGCTTCGTTTACTATAGTGAATCCGAGTACAATTACTGCTGTAGTGGGTGCAGGAGCTACAGGCTTAGTAACGGTTGAAACACCTTTGAGCACAGCATCTTCTTCGGTAAGTTTTACTTTAATACCATTAACCAAAGTAAAAGCAAGTATATGTGGAACAACTTTAGCGGCTTCAACCTCATCTATTCAGGCAGATGCGGTAACAGGTGCTCAAATGTATCGATTCGAGGTAACCAATGGATCAACAGTTAGAACTATAGAAACTGCTACCAATAGTTTCAGATTATCAGACTTAACAGGAGGGGCAGCAGCAGCTACTACTTATGCCGTTAAAGTTGCGGTTAAAGTTGCAGGAGTTTGGGGAGCTTATGGAACATCTTGTAATGTATCTACGGCAAGTCCTACCACCAAATTGGGAACAACAAGTTGCAATGTGACTTTGCCAAGATTAGACACAACCATTTATGCGATTTCGGTATCTGGAGCAACTGCTTATAAATTTCAAGTGACAATTGGTTCTGAAGTACGAACCATAGAAAGTTCTAGTAATTCATTTAAATTAACTCAGTTGTCAGGAACTAATTTGTACAATGCCGTTTATAGTGTTAGAGTAGCTTTGTTATATAATGGAATCTGGAGGTCATTCGGAGATGCTTGTAACGTAACTACTCCTCCGCTAACCACCACCATGAAGTCATCACAATGCGGTACGACATTAACTTATTTGAACTCATTAGTAAGTGCAAATGCACATTTATCTGCCGAAATGTATCGTTTTCAAGTTGTAAATGGAGGTACGACTAGAACCTACGATACTGCGAGTAATAGTTTTAGATTAACCCAGTTATCAGGAGGCGCCACTTATAGCACTACTTATCAAGTAAGAGTTTCTGTTAGGGCAAATAATATTTGGGGACCATATAGCGCTTCTTGCTCGATTAACACACCGAGTGCATCAGCAAAACAAGCTTTAGAATCAGAAGATATTGTTGAAACTAATTTATATCCAAATCCGTATTCAGAAAGCTTTAAAATCGCTTTTAGCAGTGAAGACGAAACAGGAGTTCAAATATTAATTTACGATGCATCGGGCAGATTGGTTTCACAAAAAGAAGCTAATGCATCAAACATTAAAAATGATGAATTTGGACAGAATTTAGCTACTGGTGTTTACACGGTTTTAGTACAACAAGGCGAACGAGTAGAAACTTTAAGAGTGGTGAAGCAGTAACAAGATTATAGTATTAAATTTTAAAAGCGGGGAGAAAGTTGTTTTCTTCCCGCTTTTTTTATTTTTGCCCCACCCAAAACCCAAACCATGAAAAGCATCATGCTTATCCTAATTGTAGGGATATCTACTGTAGTTTATTCTCAAAAAAAGCAATATCAACAACACACGGTCGTCTTTTATAATGCTGAAAACCTATTCGATACCATTAAAGATGCCCGTAAATTTGATCAAGAATTTACTCCAGAATCCAAAAAACGTTGGAACACCGAAAAATATCATCAAAAAATAGATAAAATTGCACAAGTACTCAGTAGTATTCATACTCCCGAGCAACCCCAAACTTTGCCTACGATTATAGGCTTATGCGAAATAGAAAATCAACAAGTGTTACAAAATTTGGTAAGTCATCCCTCATTAAAAAATAACAATTATCAAATCGTGCATTTTGATTCGCCCGACTTGCGCGGAATTGATGTTGCCTTGCTGTATCAAAAATCTCATTTTTATCCTACTCAAATTAGTAAACACCCACTCATACTTTATAAAGAAAACGGCAAAAGATTATATACCCGAGACCAATTGTTGGTAACCGGATTATTAGAAAATGAAGAAATACATGTGTTAGTTAATCACTGGCCATCCAGATTTGGGGGTGAAAAAAAGAGTATGCCCAACCGATTGGCGGCTGCCAAATTGAATCGAACCCTTATAGATTCCTTGTTGAACATTAATCCACAGGCCAAAATCATTACTATGGGTGATTTTAATGATGGCCCTAAAGACGCCAGTATCACTCAAATTTTACAAGCACATCCGTTACCCAAAGTTAAACAAAATTCGTCGGGATTATTCAATCCCATGTACGCCATAAGTATCGAACAAGGATTAGGAACTTTAGCTTATAACGATGTTTGGGAACTTTTTGACCAAATCATTTTTAGTACATCTTTCTTGACTAAAAATTACCAAACTTTGCAGTTTCGATACGCCCAAATAGCCAACTTACCTTTTTTGGTACAAACTAGCGGTAAATACAAAGGTTATCCCTTAAGAAGCAATACCGAAAAAGCAGGATACAGCGACCATTTTCCTGTATATGCGGTCTTGATTAAGGAAGTAAATTAGTTAATGAATGTGTTTTTCGGCATGATAAGAAGAACGCACCAAAGCGCTACTTTCCACGTGTCTAAAACCCAATTCTTTACCAACGGTTTCGTAGATTTTGAATTGTTCAGGAGTAATGAATTCTTTTACCGGCAAGTGTTTTTTGCTGGGTTGTAAGTATTGACCAATAGTTACAATATCTACATGCGCTTCTTTTAAGTCGTGTAAGGTTTGAATTACTTCGTCGGATGTTTCTCCTAAACCTAACATAATCCCCGATTTAGTTCTGCGTTGCCCTTGGTCTTTTAAGTATTTTAAAACACCCATACTGCGCTCGTATTTGGCCTGTATGCGTACTTCGCGAGTTAAACGTTTTACGGTTTCGATGTTATGAGAAACTACTTCTGGAGCCACTTCAATAATGCGGTCTATATGGCGTTTTACTCCTTGAAAATCAGGAATTAATGTTTCTAAAGTAGTTTCGGGATTCATTCTGCGAATCGCCTTTACGGTTTCTGCCCAAATGATAGAGCCCATGTCTTTTAAATCGTCTCGGTCTACACTGGTAATAACCGCATGTTTGATGTTCATGATTTTAATAGAACGCGCCACTTTTTCGGGTTCGTCCCAATCTACGGTTTCAGGTCTACCTGTTTTAACCCCACAAAACCCACAAGAACGGGTACAAATGTTTCCAAGAATCATAAAAGTAGCGGTTCCTTCTCCCCAACATTCACCCATATTTGGGCAACTGCCCGAAGTGCAAATGGTGTTTAGTTTGTATTTATCTACTAAACCACGCAATTCGGTGTATTTTTTACCCGTAGGCAGTTTTACTCGCAACCATTTGGGTTTAGGAGTAATGGATTCTGAATTTACGGTGGTAGTTACTGCTTCCATGAAGAATCATTTTTAACCTTGCAAAGATAGTTAAGTTGGTAAATCAAAAAATCACGTTTTTTGATTTTATCGTTTGTTTAATCGGATTTTTAAAAAAAGTGTGAATCAATTTAAATAAAACAGGCTACCTTTTGGGTAGCCTACTTTTTAAAGAATTAATGTTTAGTTTAATTCCATAGCAGGTTCTAATTCTTCTTCTTTATCTTCAATTGTTTTTTCGAATTTTTTAATTTCTTCTATTTCTTTGTTAGCAGCTTCGTTTTCAGCCTTAGTAAAACGAATGAGTAGCGCTGTAAATGAAAGTACAGTTACAATTCCACCCAAAATTAAAAAAGCATCATTCCAAGCTAAGGTGTCTATTTTAAATAAAAACATGCCCAATACCGCTCCTACGTTACCTCCAGCACCAACAATTCCCGAAATGGAACCTACTACTTTTTTATTTACAAATGGAACTACCGAAAATGTAGCCCCTTCTGCCATTTGTACAAATAATGAAAATAGAATTAGTGATGGGATTAAGAACAATATGGCATCAATTCTTGAAAATAATATTAAACATAAACCTTGAAGGAAAATAGTGATAAACAACCATTGTGCTCTTCCGTTTAAACCTTTTGAACGTCCAAAACGATCTCCAAAAACACCTCCTAAAGTACGGGCAAATAAGTTCATCAATCCAAATAATGCAGCAATAGTACCCGCTACAAATGGATCTATTTTAATGTCGTTGATTAGATACAATGCCATATTTGAATTTACTATCAATTCGATTCCGAAACAAGCTCCGTACATTAAAAACAGAATCCAAACGCGATAATCTTTACAAGCATCTAAAAAAGTTCCGTGTTCTTTGTTAGCGATTTGATTCTTTTTAAAAGTTGCGTAGTCACCGTTCGGTGTATCAGTTGTTAAACGAGAATACAACAAACCAGTAATTAACATAATTACTGCAGGCACTGCCATGGCGTATCTCCAAGCCATTTCTTCGGGCATGAAAAAGGCAAAACTTAATAGCAACAAAGGCATGACTTGTTGGGTAACTCCACCTCCTAAATTACCCCAACCCGCAGCAGTGGCGTTGGCGGTCCCTACTATATTGGGAGCAAACATCAATGAAGTATGGAATTGAGTAATTACAAACGAGGCGCCAATGGCTCCTACAAAAATACGCACCAATAAGAGTTGTTCGTAGTTTTGTACAAAACCAGAAAGGAATACTGGAATAGAGCCTAAAATCAAAATCCAAGTGTAGGATTTTCGTGGGCCGATTTTGTCGCTTAACCAACCAATGAATAATCGCATGATAATAGTAGAGCCCACTGCCCATTGAGACGTGGTTACGAATTGTTTTTTGTCGATTCCTAAATCTTCGATAACCCATTTAGATAGGGCAGGAAAGGCAAACCATCCAAAGAAACACATAAAAAAGGCAAACCATGTAAAATGAAAGGCCCGCATCTGTGGAGTTTTAAAATCAAGCAGGTTGATTTTGGTAGCTTTTGTACGTATCAGATTTGTCATAGCTGTAAGTTTTTTATTACAGCAACAAAACTAAGTATTTTTACTTAATATTTTTAATTTGACACAAATAAATTTAAGTATTTATATCTATTTTTAGATGAATTACCTGTTTTTTGTAGTGTTTTCGGATGTTTTTAAGCGATGATAAATACGTAGATTAGTTTCTTTTTTTATGTTTTTTGATAGTGAAATAGTATTCGCGTTACTGGTTGCAGTGAAAATCCTTTGGCTTTTTTTGCCAAAGATTGTAACGGAAAACAGGACGGCATCCGCCTATGGCGGATGCCGGAACGCCCAAAAAATTACTCTATAAAATCTAAATCGGTATTGTGTGTTTCTGCCATGGTTAAAGTGGCATACATACCTAAGGCGTAAGCGATAACTCCAATAATTAAAGCGGCGTAGATGACGCCTGTGGTGGGTTTAAAATAATCGAAGCCTAATAACATTAAAGGTAGTAATCCACGAACCATATTGGGTATGGTGGTGGCCGCTGTACTGCGGATGTTGGTTCCGAACTGTTCGGCGCCTACGGTAACGAACATCGCCCAATAGCCTGAGCCTAATCCAATCCAAACACAATAAAAATAATACATGTTTTCGGTTTTAGTGCCTCCGAACAACATCAGTAAGATGCCCAAAATGGTGAATAACATCATGGCTATGATGGCTTTTTTTCGGGAATGTAAGGCGTGTGAAAGGAATCCGCTAGCAAAATCTCCTGCTGAAATTCCTATATACGCCCACATGATGGCTTTGCCTGGATTGATTTCTGCAATGCCTAATTCGGGTGCAAATTGATTACCCATGACCGCCAATATGCCGATACAAAACCAAGTAGGTAAACCAACGGCAATACATTTTAGGTATTTAATGAGTTGTTTTTTTCGGGTGAATAAACTGAAAAAGTTACCGCGTTCAATATGGGTTTCGTGTTTGATGTGGTTGTACATACCGCTTTCTACAACACTTACACGCAACAATAATAACATTAATCCTAAGCCTCCGCCAATAAAGTAGGCAATGGTCCAATCACCGGCTAATTCTACGGAAAGTTGTGCCACTACGGCGCCCAGTAATCCAAATCCAGCTACTATGGATGTGCCGATGGCTCTTAATTCTTTAGGTAAGGATTCGGAAACTAAGGTGATTCCTGCGCCTAATTCTCCGGCTAATCCTACGCCTGCGATGAATCTTAACCAAGCGTAAAGGGTGGTTTTGTCCATGAAGTCCAGTTGAGGTAAAAATCCACAAGCGATATTGGCTAAGGAATACACTAATATGGAACCGAATAAAACCGATAATCTTCCTTTTTTATCGCCCAACATTCCCCATAAAATTCCGCCTAATAATAATCCAATCATTTGGTAGTTTAAAATTATGGTGCCTGCTACATCGGCATTTAATCCCATGTCTTTTAAACTGGGTACTCGTACAATTCCGAATAATAACAAATCATAGATGTCTACAAAATAACCTAAGGCGGCTACAATTACAGGAAAGCTAAATAAATGGTGTAGTTTTTCGGAAAGGGTAAAGGTTTTCATTATTGTTTCTTTTGGATGATTTCGGCTAATAATTTTTTAGCCCGTAGTAGTTTTATTTTTACGTTACTTAAAGGTAAATCAATTTGATTACTGATTTCGTTGTAGCTTAATTCCTGAAAATAGCGCAGTTGAATGATTTCCTGATGATCGGGTTTTAATTTTTTGATGTATTTTAAAAGTTCCGATAAGTTTTGGTCTAGAATTAATTGATCTTCGGCAGTAGGCGAAGAGTCGGCAATTCTATAAGCAGTTTTATCGTCGGAAATATCTAAGGCGTAATTGAATTCGGGTTTGGTTTTTCGAATCAAATCAATGTGTACGTTTTTGGCAATGGCAATTAACCAAGTGTTGAACCCAAATTGACTGTCGTAAGTGTGAATTTTGTCAAAGGCTTTGGCAAAAGTTTCAATGGTAACATCTTCAGCATCTGATTCATCGGCGGTGCGTTGCAACATGAATCGGTATACTTCGTTCCAATACGTGTCTAAGATAAGGGTGTAAGCCGATTGGTTACCCTGTTTTGCTTTTTCAATTTCTTGTAAAAGATTTATCGCCAACGGTTAGGTTTAAGAAAAAGATTGGTAATGAATAAAGAAATCTGAATAAAAATCAATAAAAATTCCAATACAGGATACCAAACCACTAAGTTTTTTTCTTTTAGTTTGGAAGCAGTAAATCCAATAGATAAAAAACTGATCAGGTATCTTACGCCAATGATTCCCAGCACAGCGTATAATAAAATTTCATAACCTAAAATAGCGGTTATAGCCAATAGCGCAATGCTTAAAACCAAAAATAACAACTGTGAAATATAAAATAAGCCTAATAAAACGCGGTCTTTAAATTTATAGTACTTAGCGGTAGAAATGTGTCTGCGTTTTTGTTCAATCCAATCGGCATAAGTTTCTTTAGGTAAAGAACGGGTAAAACTTTCGGGGGTAGCTATAATGGTGGTGTTTTTGGCTGTTGCTACCGAATTGATGAATAAATCATCGTCCCCAGAAAGTATTTTCATGTGGTCTACAAAACCATTGGCTCCAAAAAAGTGTTCTTTTTTGTAGGCTAAATTTCTGCCTACACCCATATAAGGATTGCCTCTTTTAGTCCAAGAAAAATATTGCAGCGCCGTAAGTAAGGTTTCAAAACGAATCAATTTATTTAAAAAAGTAGGCAAAGTTTCGTAGCCTCCGTAACCCAAAACAATGGTTTTTTCGGTGCTGAAAGATGCAGCTACCTCGGCAATCCAGTTTTTAGAACTGGGTGCGCAATCGGCATCGGTAAGTAATAAACAGTCATAGCTGGCGGCTTTGATTCCTAAAGTAAGTGCATATTTTTTAGAACTCCAATTCACATTGGTATCTACTTCTTTAACATCAACAATTTTAATGTTTTTGTGTTTTTCTGCAAAAGCTTCCATGATTTCTATAGTACCATCGTAAGAAGCATCGTTGATTAAAACGATTTCAAAAACAGGATAATCTTGTTCTAAAATTAAAGGAAGGTGTTTGGTTAAATTCTCTGCTTCGTTCTTGGCGCAAATAATTACCGAAACGGGTTGTTTTTTAGTGTTAGGCGTATTTTTTGAAGATTTGGTGTAAGAAAAAGCACCAAATACAAATAAATAATATACAATTTGAACAAAAACAACAACCGCAAAAAAGACAATCAAGAAAAACAACATAGTCAAATACATTAAGAGTGAGTAGGCTCAGCGCAATCTTTCATTTGTTCGGGTGTTTTACCACAAAAACTGCAATTTTCGCCATCTTTGTTTAAAAACGGACTCTGACTGGCACAAGTGCCTGCAAATTTTCCGTCTTTTTTAGCCCAAATTTTAATGGCAATTCCCGCAAAAGCTAAGGCAAGTAAACCAAAAGTTAATAAGAATAATTTCATCTTTTTTAGACTTAAAATTAAAGCTTTCACCCCAAACGAAAGCAGAGCGCAAAAGTACCGATTTTATTGCAGTGAAAAAACAAAATTCTTAAAGAATATTTACCTCGGTTTCAATAGAAATTCCAAATTTTTCTAAAATAGCGCGTTGTACTTCGTGAGCCAAATCTAAAATTTCGCTACCTGTAGCATTGCCGTAATTCACCAATACCAAAGCTTGGTTTTTATGAACCCCTGCATCGCCAATTCTTTTGCCTTTATAACCCGCCTGTTCAATCAACCAACCCGCAGGTACTTTAACTTCGGTTTCAGAAACTTTGTAGCTAGGCATGTTCGGATATTGTAAAGCCACTTGGTCGTACAAAGACTTAGGAACCACAGGATTTTTAAAGAAACTACCACTATTGCCTAATTCTTTAGGGTCGGGTAATTTACTTTTTCTAATCGCAATTACCGTATTTGAAATGTCTTTAATGGTAGGATTCAGAATATTGTTTTTAGTCATTTCATCGCCAATAGAACCATATTGCGTATGTAAGACATGATTTTTTTTAGTCAATTTTAAAGTCACCGAAACAATCACGCATTGGTCTTTTAAATCCTGTTTAAAAATAGATTCTCGATAGCCAAATTTACAGTCTGCTTTAGCAAAAGACTTTACCTGTAAAGAATCTAACAATAAAGCCTCGCAACTATCAAAAGTATCTTTTAACTCCACTCCATAAGCCCCAATATTTTGAATAGGAGCCGAACCTACATTACCTGGAATCAAGGACATGTTTTCGATGCCTCCAAAGTTTTGATCAATACACCAAAGCACAAACTCGTGCCAGTTTTCGCCAGCGGCTGCTTTAACCCAAACAAAATCTTCGTTTTCTTGTACAATCTCTTTTCCTTTAAGATTCACGTGAATCACTAGTTTGTCCACATTTTTAGTCAACAACATATTGCTTCCGCCCCCTAAAATTAATTTGGCTTCGTTTTTATGTTCACTTAAAACCGTGCGCAACTCCTCAATAGAAGTCACTGAAACAAAACCAGTCGCTTGAGCGTCAATACCAAAAGTGTTGTGCGTTTTTAAAGAAAAATCAGAAATAATTTGCATGTTGTAAAATTCAAGTGTCAATACACAATTTTACAAAAATAAGTTTCGGATTACAACAGTAGTTGTATTTATAATTTGGCTTATTTCTTTTTGATGAATTCTTTGGTCATTTCGTTCATGATTTCTACTTTTTGTTCAAAGTCTCCTTTGATGCTTTTGCGAAATTCATTTAGGTTTTGTACCAAATCGTTGATGTTTTCGGGAATCACATCTTCTAAAAATTGACGGATGCGTTTGGCGGTTGTGGGGGATTTTCCGTTGGTGGAAATGGCGATTTTTACATGTCCTTTCGTAACCACTCCACCCAAATAAAAGTCGCACAATTCAGGCGTGTCGGCCACATTTACCAGTAGGTTTTTGCTTTTACAGCTTTCGGATATTTCTTTGTTTAAAGGCACGTTGTCGGTGCAAGCAATCACTAAGTGTCGATTGTCTAAGTCAGCAACTTGATAAGGTCGTTGGGTTAGTTTTACCTGATGTTTTTGTGCGAGTTCTTTTACCTCATCCAAAAAAAAAGTAGCCACCATTTCTACTTGGGCATTCGGACTTGATTTTAATAAATACCCCAGTTTTTCTAAACCTACGTTACCGCCGCCTACAATTAAAAAATTTAATTGAGATACTTTTACAAAAATGGGGTATAATTCGTTGCGTTCTTCCACGGTTCTATTTTTTTGAAAATGGTGTTAAGTTTAGATTTTGGAATAAAAATTCGTCTTCTAAAAATTCATCATTAAAATAATCCATGATTTTTGGGGAATGTTTCACTACTTCACCAATTACAATTACCGATGGATTGGCTAATTCTTTTTCTAGAACGACTTCTAAAATAGTATCAATAGTTCCAAAACCTATTTTTTCGTTTTCGGTAGTTCCGTTTTGAATAATGGCTATGGGTAAATCGTTTTTGTAATGTTGTTGGTATAGTTTTACGATTTCGGGTAGTTTGCTCATGCCCATTAATACTACAACAGTTGCGGTGGATTGTACCGCTAGTTCAATATCTTTTGAAAGCTGACGCGAAGTGGTAGTGCCTGTAATTACCCAAAAACTTTCGGAAATCCCGCGTTGGGTAATACTGATTCCGTTATAAGCAGGTGCCGCCATGGAAGAACTGATGCCTGGAATAACTTCGGTTTGTATGCCAAAATTTTCGCAATATTCTACTTCTTCGCTGCCTCGACCAAATACAAAGGGATCTCCGCCTTTTAAACGCACTACGTGTCCGTGAGTTAAAGCGTTTTCTACCAACATTTGATTGATTTCGTCTTGTTTGTAGGTGTGTTTATTTTTGCGTTTTCCTACAAATATTTTTAGCGCATTGGGGGCGTAGTTCAGTAAGGTGTCATTGGCTAAGGCATCATATAAAACTACTTGGGCATCTGCTAAAGCTTTTGCTCCTTTGATAGTTAGTAAATCAGGATCTCCTGGTCCTGCGCCTACTAAAGTGACTTTGGGTTGAATCGTTGCCATAACACCAATGTTTAAAATAATGCCTCAAAGATAAGGATAAACCATCTAACAAAAAACAGTTATTGAAAAATAATTAAGTAAATATACTTAGTTTTTAAATATTTATATGTACTTTTACGTAAGTTTGTTTTTTCGTAAAGTTGTTTTTAGGTAAAACACCGCATCAATAGGGATTTATTGAGCGGTGTTTTCGATTTTATATGAAGGGGAAGTTTAATGCTTCACCACTCTTTTTATAGCAGATGATTTTCCGTTGCTGATGCTAAACGTATAAACACCTGTAGAGAAAGGATTAATGTCAATCGTTTCCTGAATTTGATTTAGGTTTTGCTCTTTGACTTTTTGCCCTAAAGAATTGTATATCGAAAGGGTGGTTTGGGCAGTAAAATAATCAGGAAGCGTTAAATAAACCACATTTGTGGTAGGGTTAGGATAGGCTACAAAATCACCCGACAGTTCATTCGTGGAAACACTAAGTAAATAATCGGTATTAATTTTTTCAATAGCGGCTTGCATGTTGGGTAGTGGGCCAATATTTCCGCCCGTGCCTTGGACAGTTCCCGTAGATTTTAAAATATTGCGAATTTCTAAACCAGTTAAATGATTGCCAGTTTGCGCAAAATAATAGGATTGCAATACCGCCACACACGAAGCTACAATTGGGGTAGCCGAACTGGTTCCTCTAAAACAAGGCGTGTAGGCTTGATTGATATCTTCTCCAAAAATAAAAGGCGTGCAAGCTCCGGCTTTGGAATTAAATGTGCTTTCGCTGGTGGTAAACACCCCTTCTGACCATCCTTGTAAATCCACACGGCTGCCGTAAATACTATAAGACACTTTATTGTGATTGGCATCAGGAGTTCCTCCTCCGACAATAATGGCGCCTGAATCTCCACGTTCCATATAACTTTTATATTCCTCGGCATCTAAACTTACGTTGGTGTTTCCGCCTGCAGCTACCACAATCAAACCAGCATCGGTAGCCGATTTGGTTAGTTCCCAAACAATAGGGTCGTATTCGGCAGGAACAGTATCCCAAATAGAAGGTTTTGTAGGGTCGGCATTAGGTCTTTCTACCCCAAAGGCTTGCATCTCAAAAATAATAACATCCCCTGGATTCGATTCTTCAATCGCTCTGCTAATGGCGTAAGGTCTATCGGGAGCGTCTTTACCTTCTTGATATTCTGGATAAAAAACATATTCAGTGGCTTGGTGTGCTAATCCAGTAATACCGTATTCGTTGTTTTCCGCGGCTACAATACCAGTTACGGCTGTTCCGTGTTGTATATAGGGTAAATAAAGGTCGTCAAATAAAAAGGAGTTAATTTCCATGTTTTCGGCTTTTTTAATACGGGTATCCGAAAAATCTTCATGGGTAAAAGTCATGCCGTATTCAATATCGCTAATGCGGATGTTTTGCCCCGCGTAACCTAAATCCCAAGCGTATTGCATGTTTACTCCAGGATTCACTTGAATGTACGTTTGGTTGGTTACATAACTGGGTGTGGTTGGTGGAATATCTATACTTGGTGGAGTAATAATCATATTTGGGGATAAATAACAATATTCCACCTGTGGTAATTCTTCTAATAATTGAGCTAATTCCAATAATTTTTGATTAGAAGCCTGAGCTAATTCAACTTTAAAGATGCGATTCAATTTAAAGGAATTACTAGACTTATTTTTTTTGTGGGTTTGTTTCAGTTGTTGGATTTTGTTCTCGGACAAAGCAATACCCTTAGCAGATTTTCCCGAAAAAGAATGAATGATTTTTTGGGCACTCTCAGGAACAGAAAACTCCACAGAGTCATCTGTTGAGGGATGAAACACCACAAATAATTGATGTGTATCTGAATTGACCAGTTTTAAAAGTCCTTTTTTATGTTGAGCAAAAAGCACGGGTTGCAATGCGAAAATGAGCAGTAGTGTTAGTAGTAGTTTTTTCATAAGAATTTGTTTGGAATAACAATCAATTACAAAGGTAAGTTTTTGAGCAATAACTTTTTAATTCCGTATTCAGTTCTTGATGGAGTTCACTTATTTTACCCTCTTTTAAACAAAAACAAAACAGTATATTTGCGCATCAAAAAAACACGAACACCATGATTAATATAGTTTTATTCGGTAAACCCGGAGCAGGCAAAGGCACTCAGGCAGAATTTTTAAAAGAAAAATATCAATTAACCCATATATCAACAGGCGATGTTTTTCGTTTTAATTTAAAAAACAATACTCCATTAGGGCAATTGGCAAAAACATACATCGATAAAGGCGATTTAGTTCCAGACGAAGTAACCATAAAAATGTTGCAAGATGAGGTTGAAAAAAATCCTGATACTAAAGGATTTTTATTTGATGGTTTCCCAAGAACCATTGCACAAGCCGATGCTTTAGATGCTTTTTTAACCACTAAAAATTGGACCGTTACCGCAACCGTTGCTTTAGAAGCCGATGATGAAATTTTAGTACAACGTTTATTGGAGCGAGGAAAAACCAGCGGAAGAGTCGACGATCAAGATGAAAATCTAATCAGAAACCGTTACCAAGAATACAACGAAAAAACGGCTCCATTAATTGAGTATTACACCCAGCAAGGTAAATTCAAACCAGTTAATGGAATTGGAACTATTGCAGAAATAACCGAAAGATTAAGTAAAGTGATTGATTCACTGTAAATAGGTTAAAGGTATTGGGTGTTAGGTCTCTTTTTTTCATGACCTAAAACCCAAAACCCAAAACCCAAAACCCAAAAAACATGACCGAAGGCAATTTTGTTGATTACGTTAAAATATACATTTCTTCTGGTAAAGGAGGCAAGGGTTCTACGCACTTACACCGCGAAAAATTTATTGAAAAAGGAGGTCCAGACGGTGGAGACGGAGGTCGCGGAGGGCACGTATATTTAAAAGGAAACAAAGGACTTTGGACATTATTTCATTTGAAGTTTGCTAAACACGTTCGTGCGGGTCATGGAGGCGATGGCGGAAGTGATAGAAGCACAGGTGCCGACGGTCAAGATCAATATATTGATGTGCCTTTGGGGACTGTAGTTCGCGATAAAGAAACCAACGATATTTTATTCGAAATTACCGAACATGACGAGGTTAAAATCCTAGCCAAAGGAGGAAAAGGAGGCTTAGGGAACTGGCACTTTAGAACCTCTACCAATCAAACACCTAGGTATGCCCAACCCGGTTTGCCTGGCGAAGAATTGGATGTGATTTTAGAATTAAAAGTATTGGCCGATGTAGGTTTAGTGGGCTTTCCTAATGCAGGAAAATCTACTTTATTATCGGTTATGACTGCGGCAAAACCTAAAATTGCCGATTATGCGTTTACTACTTTAAAACCCAATTTGGGTATTGTGGCTTATCGAGATTTTCAATCTTTTGTCATGGCAGATATTCCTGGAATTATAGAAGGTGCTGCCGAAGGTAAAGGTTTAGGACATTATTTTTTACGCCACATCGAACGCAATTCCATTCTGTTATTTATGGTTCCGGCCGATAGCATGGATGTAAAAAAAGATTATGAAATCTTACTAGATGAATTGCGCAGATACAATCCCGAAATGCTAGATAAAGATCGTTTGTTAATCGTAACCAAATGTGATATGTTGGATGACGAATTAAAGAGCGAATTGAATGCAGAACTTACCGCCCAAATTAAAGATGTGCCTTTTATGTTTATTTCATCGGTAGCCCAACAAGGATTACAAGAATTGAAAGACAAATTATGGCAAATGATTAATGGTTAGTTTTATGGGTGGTACGTATCAAATAAATATTGCAAAGTATTCGGAATATTATTCGCTTGTAATTTAGGCAGATTGATTTTTTGATTCAACCACTGTTCAATAACTACATTAAAATCATCATCAACCTCGTAAATCACAGGAACGCCCATCTTTTGTAAGGCAGCGGCATTGCAAAGTTGTTCATAATGTTCTCTGATCGGAATACTTAAAATTCTTTTTTCTAAAAACAGCGCTTCGGCAGGTGTTTCAAAACCTCCTCCAGTAATAATTCCGTGGCAAGTAATTAAGCTTTGATTAAACTGTTCTTGACTAATGGGGTAGTAAATGATATTTCCTACTTGATGTTTAAAAGTAATCCCTTCTAAAAACCAATGAAAAATTACGGATGGTATCTTTTTAAAAGCATTTTCTAAACAATCTTTTTGAAAAGAAGGCAAATACACGGTAATATGTCCTAAATCTGTGGGTTGAGCGTGTAGAATTTCATCTTTAATTACGGGTTCGTGTATAAAAGAATCATATTTATTAAAATGTAAACCTAAGTATTGCGTAGCAGGTGCATAATGTTTTAAAATCATTTCGCCTATGATGCTTTCTTTTTCGGGTCTGGGAGTTTGGTGGGAATGAAAACTGGCCTGATGCCCAAATTGAACCGATTTTACTTTTTGTAATTTACACGCCAATGCCGTAATGGATTCAAAATCATTAATAATTACATCATAATTTTTTAAAGGCAAGGATTGAGCATCTTTATAAATTTGTCTTGGACGTACGTTTTTGATGATGTCCCAATATTGTAATCCTCCGCATTTACTGTAATGCAAACTACAACCATTACTTTTATATTTTACTGGTAAATTGGTGTGTAAAGAAGCATTGTTGCCGCTTAAAAAGAAGTCTACGGTGCCGAATTTTTGTAGGTATGGGTATAATTGGGTAGCTCGACTAATGTGTCCATTTCCGGTGGCCTGAACGGCATAAAATATTTTCATCTAAAAGATAAATTTTAAATCGCGAAACTAGAACAAGTATGTTACATCAATGTTGGCTAATGATTATGTAAATAAAAATATTTGAGTTGTATTCGTAAATAAAATAGAGGGTTATGGAGGAATTTTATATATTTTTGAAACTATGAAAGGAAAAATCATTTGGCTTTTATTTTTACCCTTATTGCTTTGGTGCCAAACCGAGTTTGAGCAAGCGGAACAATTATTCCGTGCGGGTAAATACGAACAAGCCAAAGAAATCTTTCTTAAAATTCATCAGAAAAATCCCAAAGATTACAAAACCATAGAATACTTAGGAGACATCGAAGGGCACTACAAAAACTGGGATGAAGCTAAATCCTATTACGTGGTGCTCAGAAATACTTTCCCGACCAATGGAAATTACCATTTTAAATACGGCGGTGTATTGGGAATGAAAATCAAAGAAATGAATAAGTTTAAAGCGTTAGCTTACATAGACGAACTTAAGATCTCGTTTGAAAAAGCGGTGAAATATGAACCCAAACACATCGAAGCCCGATGGGCATTAATCGAATTGTATATTCAATTGCCAGGAGTGATTGGGGGTAGTGAACGTAAAGCACAACAATATTCCAATGAATTATTGACTTTATCGGTAGTGGATGGTTATTTGTCTAAAGGACACATTGCTGAATATTTTAATCGGTACACCGAAGCTGAAGCGTTCTTTAAAAAAGCCTTCGAAATCAGTAACGGCAGTAGAAATTCCTACAAAAGATTAATTAATTTGTATAAAAAAATGAACATGCCCCAAAAGGCAGCCAAACTTCAAGAAGAATTTAACAAAAAATACTAACTCATGCGCGTACATTTTATTGCCATAGGAGGCAGTGCCATGCACAATTTAGCCTTGGCTTTACACGAAAAAGGATACCAAATTACCGGAAGCGACGATGCTATTTTTGAACCCTCGTCTAGCCGATTAAAAAAGAAAGGTTTATTACCTGCCGAAATGGGCTGGTTCGAAAATAAAATCACATCAGATTTAGATGCGGTTATTTTAGGTATGCATGCCAAAGCCGACAATCCAGAATTGTTAAAAGCCAAAGCACTCGGTGTGAAAATATATTCTTACCCAGAATTTTTATATGAACAATCTAAAAATAAAACCCGAGTAGTTATAGGGGGTTCCCACGGAAAAACCACCATTACTTCTATGATATTACACGTGATGAAATATCATAATCAAGCGGTAGATTATATGGTAGGCGCGCAATTGGAAGGTTTTGATACCATGGTGCATTTAACCGAAGAAAATGATTTTATTGTATTGGAAGGCGATGAATATTTATCATCACCTATTGATTTACGTCCTAAATTTCATTTATACCAACCCAATATTGCCTTAATTAGCGGTATTGCTTGGGATCATATTAACGTATTTCCCACTTTTGAAAATTATGTAGAACAGTTTGAAATCTTCATTAATAAAATCACCAAAGGAGGTATTTTAATTTATAATCAAGATGATATTGAAGTAAAAAAAGTAGCCGAGTCCACTACCAACGAAATTCGTAAAATAGCCTATACTACCCCAAAATATTCGGTACAAGACGGGGTAACTTTATTAGAAACTCCCGAAGGTGATATGCCTATTGAAGTCTTTGGCGCACACAACCTGAACAACCTAGCCGGAGCCAAATGGGTATGTCAAAACATGGGTATAGACGAAGCTGATTTTTACGAAGCCATAGCTACCTTTAAAGGAGCTTCCAAAAGATTAGAAAAAATTGCGGAAAGCAAAGGCAAAGTAGCGTATAAAGATTTTGCCCATTCCCCAAGTAAAGTGTCTGCTACCACACAAGCCGTAAAACAACAATATCCGAACAGAAAATTAGTGGCTTGTTTAGAATTACACACTTATAGCAGTTTAAATGCTGAATTTTTAAAAGAGTACGAAGGCGCTTTAAATGCTGCCGATGTTGCGGTGGTTTTTTATTCGCCCGATGCGGTAAAAATCAAAAGGTTAGAAGAGGTAACTGCTCAACAAATTGCCGATGCTTTTAAAAGAGAAGATTTAGTGATTTACACCAATCCTGCTGATTTTAAAAACTATTTGTTTAATATGAGTTTAGACAACAGCGCTTTATTACTAATGAGTTCGGGCAATTACGGCGGATTAAATTTTGATGAGGTTAAAAGCTTAATAGAAAAATAATTTTGAGAATCCGTCTATTCGATTAAAGCGGATAGACGGGTTATTTATATAGTAGTTATTTACTATACTTCGCGCTTATCTACCGGAAAAAAGAAACTTAACGGACTTTTTTTAAACTGTTTAATAATAGAAGAGTTAATTAGTTTTAGTTCGCTGATAGGAATATTTCTAGACCTAAAAGCCAAACCTAAAGACAAGCTGAAACTTACTATAAAGTTCATTAAACCAATAATTCCAATACCAAAAATACCCCAAATAATCAATTCTGTGCTCACGGTATAATTAGAACCATATAAAGCTAAGGCTAAGTTTCCACTGGCAAAAGTAATGTGTCGGATGTCTAAATTTAATCCTAAAAACACGCCAACAGAAGCGGTAGAGCCCATAAAAATTCCAAACCAAAAGTTAGAAATTACACCTGCCCATTTGTGTTCGTACCACTTGGCAATACTCTTGGCTTTTTCCTTCCCAAAAGAAATTTTTAACCAAGGATGTTCCTGAATTCGGTAATACACTTGTAAAAATTTATCGCGGTTACTAACGCTTCCCGAAATAATTCCCGATAAAAATAAAAATACACCTGCTATACCGGCATGAAAAATAGCTAAGGAATGTGCTGGGCTTAAATCCGTTACCAGTACCAACCATTTGGTTTGGGCAATGTTATAATTAAAAATGTAATCTATAAACCAAATTCCAGCTAAAGAAACAGGAAAAGCCATGGCGACATTCCCTACAAAAGCGATAAACTGTGACCTAAAAACTCTAGCAAATAATTTAGCAAAGGATTCATATTTGTCAATCGCTTTTTCGGGATTTTTATATCCATCATTTAAACTTCTGACCAAAGCAGCGGCAGTCATAGCGGGTTGTTTGGTGGCTAAGGTATAACCCAGTAAATAAATAGTTATAAAGCCAAAAGAATAATTTAAACTGTATAAAATGGCGTGTCCAAAATCACTGGCGTCTAATTTGGAAAGAAGCACTTTAATTACGCATAAAATTCCAACAATGAATCCACCACCCAAGGCGGCGTATAACATTTTAAAATAATCAGCTTTAGATTCGGTAATGTATTTTTCGCCTGTTTTTGCAGTATGTTGGGTGATTTCGTAGGATATTAATTGAGTGCTTTCATTCACCAAACTGCGAATGTTGTTTTTTTGACAGTTCAGTTTAATTAATAATAAATTGAGCTGAAGGGTTTTGATTTTATCTTCGTTTGCATGTTTTACGATTAAAAAATCAAGAATTAATTTTAATCGATTCAGTTGTTGTTTAATGGTTAGCAGGCTTTGGTTTACCCGCATAGAAATTCCATATTTAGAGGAGTTTTGAAAGGCATTTTCAACAAAATCAAAACATTGGTTTAATAAAACATATAGTTGTTTTATGTTGATGTCGTCAGGCTTAAAAAAAGTCTGATGATTGTTTGCAAGTAAATCTTTAATCAGGTATAATTCTTTTTCTAAGGCAGCAAAAGGACTTTCTTTTTCGTGGTATTCAGGTATCATTTTAATCACATCAGCATCTAAAGCTTTGCCACTATTTCGTTGGGCAATTAAGTTGGCTGATTGAATCAGTTGGGCGATATTGTTGTTGGTATCTTCGGTTTGGTATATCGAAGAAAATCCAAGTATTTCAAATAAAATTTCTAATTGTGTAAAAGGAATTTTTTCGATCCAAATAGGATCTGAATCTGCATAAAAAACCTGATTTAATACATATTCTAAAGTGTCTGGTGACGCTTGATAAGGTAAAAGCTTAGCAAAAATTCTCTTTTTTACTTCGTATAAAAAATCAGTATCCTTTAAAATTCCTGTATCAGTTAAAATACTTCCGAATTTTTTATCGGTAAGAATGGTAGACAAATAAGCCGCAAAGTTTGATTTAATCACTGGGTTTTCTTCAAAAAACTCAATTAAAAAACCCAAATCAATAGTGATGATTTTTTTAGGATTATCAGGTCTAATGTCATTTACAATATGAATTAAAAACTCAATTTCATTGTCCGCATCTTTCCATGTTTGTAATTCGTTGAAATGAATTCTTAAAATATCTAAGCTACTTAAGTTGTTTTTTTTATTTAAGAATTTCATAAATAGAATAAATATTTCTTGTGGATGTTAACGTTTTCAAAAGTAGCGTATATATACTAGCCTGAATAATATTTTATAAATGTTTAACTTTTTTATGAAGGATATTAATATTATAAGGTTTGTAATAAAACCAGTATTTTAATTTAAATCCCCTAAAAAGCATATTCTCCATAAGCCATCTTTTTTATCTGAATTTCAGTAGCGAGGGTTGTAATCCCTAGTTCATAAATCTTAAATATAACTTTTTTTCGTTTTTGTAATTAACTGAAAAACAAATTCTTATGTTTTTTTTATAAAAAAATGAACTTTTTTGAAAACCGTAATTCTTTTGTTCTCGTAAGTATGTGAGAGAAACAAAATTATTATTCAACAAAAAATTAAAATTATTATGAAAAAAATGAGAGTTATTTTAGGAATTGGAATGGTGGCAACCGTTGGTGCTTTTTTGGTGGCAGCCGACCACATAGATGCCCCAGCAGTTAAAGGAGGTAAAAGTGACATTACTGATTTTTATGCTTTTCAGGCAGAAAACACAAACAATTTAGTTTTTGTTGCCAATGTTCAGGGTTTGTTAAGTCCGGGTGCAACCTCTGGAGCTTCGTTTGATGAAAACACACTGATAGAGTTTAACATTGACACAAATAAAGACAACGTAGAAGATTTGGTAATACAGGCCATTCCTAAAAATGGAAAAATGTACTTTTTTGGACCTGTGGCGCCAAGTTCAACTGAAAACAACAGCACAATAATGACTACTGCCGAAAAATCTGAAGTAGCCATTACTTCTTATGGAACCGAGGCTATTGTAGGAAACAATAAAGGCATGAAGTTTTTTGCTGGACCCCGAGACGACCCTTTCTTTTTTGATTTTGCGCAATACAGCAATATCATTGGTGGAAAAGCTACCGCTTTTAATAATCCTGGTAACGACACTTTTGCAGGGACTAACGTACTATCGGTTGTAATTGAAGTACCCAAATCTATGATTGGAGGTTCAGGCAGCATTAATACTTGGGTTGAATCAAAAAGAAAACAATAACAACACTTAATATTTTATTACAATGAAAAACATAAAAAACACGTTAGCACTTGCTATAATAACAATTATTTCATTCAGTTGTTCTAACGACGACAACGCAACTACTCCGATGGCTTCTGATGATTTTTCTGGAACGTATGTTTTGGCTGATCAAATGGGAAGACCCGCAGTAAATACGGTATTTGTTTCTTCGGGGAGCAAGGATATGTTTAATACCACTGTGCCTTCTAAGCAAGGCGCAATGTTTCAAAATATGTTTGAAACTAATTTAAAAGCATTAAGCCCTGCTTTTGCTAATGCAGGCGATAAAAATGCCTTAGGCCTAGATGCTAAAGCTTTCACCGGAGTACTTGCTACAGATGTATTGACGGTTTCTTTAGACGGTAAAACTACTTTTTATGACGGAACCAACGTGTTAACTGGGCGCGATTTGGCTGATGATGTAATTACGGTAGAGTTATTATTGATTTTTGGCGGCGAGGATTTTTCTGAAAATCCGTCGTTAACCGATGATCATGTAAGTAAGAACGATAAAACTTTTTTAAAATCATTTCCTTACCTGGCTTCGCCTTGGTAGAATTTATTAAAAAAAGAGCACGCTGTTTCTCCGTGCTCTTTTTTCTTTAAACTAAAAAATTCATCTCATGAAAATCAAAATCCTACTTTTTATTTCTATAATCCTGTTAAGCTGTCAGGATAATCCTAAAAGAATATCAAATACAGAAGACTACTCTTTGTATTTAAACTTTTCTGACAATAGTAACACAATAGCATTGGTAAAAGAACTTGAATTTTGGTCTAATAAACTTACACAAACGCCTAATCAGTTTCCTTATTTATTAAAAATAGCTTTAACAGAGTCAGAACTTTTTAAAAGTACAGGTGTTATTGATTATTTAATCTCGTCAACAGAACATTTAAAAAAAGCCAACGAAATTACCAACTATAATAACGCGGGATATTTACGCGCTTTAGCTAGAAATTATATATCACAACACCAATTTAAGGAAGCTTTAGAATTATTGATAAAAGCAGAAAAGAATGGAGAAAACTTAATTGGGACACAAAAAATGTTGTTTGATGTGCATTTGGAACTGGGAAATACCAAAGAAGCCTTAAGTTATTTATCGTCGTATAAAAACTTTACTGATTTTGATTATTTAATTCGACTTTCCAAATGGAATGATTACAACGGAAATTTAGAAAGTGCTATTCACTTTTTAGAAAAAGCAAAAGAAATTGCTCAAGCCAATAAAGAAAAAGATTTACTGCAATGGGTATACTCCAATTTAGCAGATTATTACGGACATAACAACCAAATAAAAAAATCATATGACTGTTATTTAAAGGCCTTACAAATTAATCCAAATGATACTTACTCTTTAAAAGGAATTGCTTGGATAATTTATTCTTATGAAAAAAATCCTCAAGAATCCTTACGAATCATAAACCTGATTTCTAAAAAAAATCAATCTCCGGATTATTATTTACTAAAAGCTGAAATGGCAGATTATTTAAACAACGAAGCTTTTAAAAATAACAGTATTCAGTCGTATTTAACAGTATTAAAAAACAATAAATATGGTGCTATGTACAACAAATACAAGGTGTTATTGTTTGCTGAGGAATTAAAGAATGTAGATGCTGCCATACAAATTGCTTTAGAAGAAATTGCTCACAGACCTACGCCTCAGTCCTACGATTTACTGGCTTGGAGTTATCACAATAACGGTAATCACCTAAAGGCTTTGCAAATAGTTGAAAAACACGTAGTAAATAAAAGTCACGAGCCCGAAATTTTATACCACTTAGCTGAAATCTATAAAGCCAATAATTTATTAAACAAAACTAAAGAATTAAAAAAAGAATTAGAAGGAGCTGCTTTCGAAATGGGACCTGTTATGGTACAAAAAATTCAACAATTATAAATTAAGAATTTATGAAGTATTATTTTTTATTTATGATTTTAGTATTTGGATGCGGTTCTTTAAAAGCACAAAATATTACAGGTAAAATAATCAATACCGAAAAACAACCAATCGAGGGAGCTTATGTGTTTAATAAACAAAGTAAAAAACATGCACATACCCTAGAAAACGGAAAGTTTTTATTAGAAAACAATCAAGTAGGAGATAGTTTACAGGTAGGTATTTTAGGGTATAAAACCGCTACATATGTTTTAATTCCTTCCGATTTTAAAGACGAAGTAAATATAGTTTTAAGCGCTGCTATTTTTGAGTTACAAGAAATTGTAGTATCTGAACAATTAAATCCACTTAAAACAATTGCCCAAATGGATTTGAAAGTAAATCCAGTAAACTCTTCTCAGGAAATTTTAAGAAAAGTCCCCGGTTTATTTATTGGTCAACATGCTGGGGGTGGTAAAGCAGAGCAATTATTTTTACGAGGTTTTGATATAGATCACGGTACAGATATTAATTTATCAGTAGATGGTATGGCTGTAAACATGGTGTCACACGCCCATGGTCAAGGATATAGCGATTTACATTTTTTAATTCCAGAAACTATTGAAAAAATAGATTTTGGAAAAGGGCCCTATTATGCTGAATCGGGTGATTTTAATACAGCGGCTTACGTTAAATTCAAAACTAAAAATCAAATTCAAAACAGTTCTTTAAATTTTTCTTACGGGCAATTTAATTCGTTACGCACATTGGGATTATTTAATTTAATAGACCAAAATAATACTCAAAATGCTTACGCAGCTGTGGAATACACTGCCACCGATGGGCCTTTTGTGTCGCCTCAAAATTTTAATCGATTAAATATTTTTAGTAAATACTCTACTTTAATTAAGGAAAATAGTCAAATTTCACTGACTTTTTCGCACTTTACTAGCCGTTGGGATGCCTCGGGACAAATCCCTGAGCGCTCCGTTAACAATGGAAGTATTTCTAGATTTGGAAGTATTGACGATACCGAAGGAGGACACACTAGTCGAACCAATTTAAATATTGAAAATACTTTGTTTATAAACGATCAAACCAGTTTAAAAAGCAATGTGTTTTATTCTAAATACGATTTTAAATTGTTTTCTAATTTCACTTTTTTTTTAAACGATCCTATTCATGGCGATCAAATCAAACAACAAGAAAATCGATCTATTTTTGGATTCAATACCCAACTACAGAATCATAAAACTTGGGGTAATGTAAAAGTGCTTATAACCTCTGGAACGGGTTTACGACATGATATTATTAATGATATTGAATTGTCGAACACTTTAAACAGAAAAATGGTGTTACAAAACATTCAATTGGGCAATATTAATCAAACCAATATGTACGGGTTTTTTAATAGCGAATTTAAAATCCACAAGTTTACAATAGCACCTGCGGTTAGAATAGATCATTTTCAATTTTTATACAACGATGCCTTGTCGATGAATTATAAAACACAAGCACAATCTAAAAGCAGAGTAAGTCCTAAATTAAGTTTTTCGTATAATCAAAATCAAAACATACAATGGTTTTTAAAAACAGGAATTGGTTTTCATTCAAATGACACTCGGGTGATTTTAAATCGAGAAACAAAAAATAGTTTACCCCAAGCTTTTGGTAGTGATTTAGGCATAATTTGGAAGCCTTTTTCTAAATTAATAATAAATACAGCCGCTTGGTGGTTGTTTTTAGATCAGGAATTTGTGTACGTTGGGGATGCGGGTGTGGTAGAGCCTAGCGGATCAACCCGTCGTTATGGTTTAGATGTTGGTTTGCGTTATCAGTTGAATCAATGGTTTTATTTTAATAGCGATGCTACTTATGCGTATGCCAGAAGCGTGACTGAGTCCGAAGGTAATAATTACATTCCTTTGGCACCAATATTAACTGTGACAGGAGGGATTTCGGTAAGTAATTACAAAGGATTTTCAGGAGGAATTAGAACACGTTATTTAGGCGACCGACCAGCTAATGAAGATTATTCCATAACCGCTAAAGGTTATATAGTTACAGACTTAAATCTGAGTTATACCCTAAAAAAAACAACTTTAGGCATCAGCGCAGAAAATTTATTTAATGTGGCTTGGAACGAAACTCAATTTGCTACAGAATCACGTTTAAAAAACGAAATTAATGCCGTGGAAGAAATCCACTTTACTCCAGGTACTCCTTTATTTATTAAAACTAGCATTACCTATACTTTTTAAAAATACTCATTATAACCCCTAACAAAAAAAGCCAGTTCATAAACTGGCTTTTTACTTATATATTGGTTTTGTTTACTGAACAGAAGCTAAAGTACCCAGCGCATATAGTTGGTCTAAACTTGGGGTTAAACTACCTCCTTCGGGCTCTAAAGTAATCCCAAAAGCTTCGGAAGAATTCATATTTTTTAAGATAATTATTTTATCGTTGTTTAATACTAAATCATCTATTACACCCAAACTAGTTGGTGTTAACGGACTCATTTTTAATGACCAAACCTGATATGCTTTTCCTTTAGGAGGTGTTGGTAATCCTTGAACGTCTACGTATACTTCGGATTGTTGTTTGTTCCAATATACTTTAGCATACGATTCTGGAGAAACTGTTTGTCCATTTAAAGGAATGCTGATTACATTCTTGTCTCGTAAAAGGTTTACAATTTTAGACACTCTTTCTAAACGTGTTCCAATGTCTGAAATTTGCTGTTGTAGAAAAGTCTTTTCGGTACTAGTTTGTTCTAATTGATGATTTAAATCGGCATTATTATTTAATGCCCATATTAATCCTCCTGTTAGTACCAACGAAGCTGCCCAGCCAGAGTACATCAACCAATTCGAACGATTTTGTTCGGTGCTAATCGGAATTATCTTAACCTCTTCTTCTTGTATATTGTTTTTGGTTTCTAGCGGTTTAATGTTTGAATTGTTCGTGTTATTTTCAATTTTAACTTTAATAGTTTCAAATGAAAAACGAGCATTCATAGGAGCGGTAGCACTTGTTAAAGCCATAATAGCTTTTTCAATTTTAATAACCTCTTCTTTAAGTTCGGGATGTGTATTTATTAATTCAGTAACCGCTTTGTTTTCTTCAGCAGAAAGCGCACCTGCAACGTATAATTCTAAAATACCCGATTCTATGTATTTTTTAGTATCCATAATTATAAGTCAAGTATAGTTCTGAGTTCACTAATGCACATTCTATTTCTGGTTTTTATGGTGCCAATTGGAATTTCTAATATTTCTGAGGCTTCCTGTTGGGTATGTCCTTTAAAATACAGCATGTCAATTACTGTTTTACATTTTTCTGATAACTTAGCTACAAATTGTCTAATACCAATGGTATCGGTTTGCTTATCTAAACTTTCGTTATTCTCTATTATATCTACGAAAAAATCTACATTTTGGTTTTTTTGTGCGTTTTTATAAGATTTTGAACGCACCTTATCAATGGCTGCATTTCGGGCAATATTTAAAATCCACGTAAAAAAACGTCCTTTTTCGTCGGAATAAGCATCTGAGTTTTCCCATATTTTAATAAAAACATCTTGCATTATTTCTTGTGCAATGTAATGGTCTCTAACAATGTTGTTGATTACACCAAGCACGCTTTTACTGTACATTTTATACAGTTTTTCAAAAGACTTTAAATCTTTTTCTTTAAATTTTTCAACTAGTGTTTCTAGTTCCATAAGGATTATTTTCTTGGGGCTAAGGTACCTAAAATAATTTTTAACTTTAGATAATTAAAGTCAACAGGTTTATTGAATTTGTTTTTTATTTTAATCTTTTATTTAAAACATAATTAATAACTTTTTTTTAATCTGTCAAGCTTAAAACATATCATAAAATTCGTTTATTTTGGTGCACAACATTATCAAACAGCTTGCATCTAATGAAGAATTATAGAAATTCCATTTTTTATATAGCCACTATAGGAATATTTTCTGCTTTAATGTATTTGATTGTAATTCGTGGTAAGGATTTAGAAATCAATCGCAGCATTGTAATAAACACTTCGCAAAATTCCCAATGGGAAGATTTTTTAGAAGCCATGCTTCATAACATTACCCATCCATTGGCTATTTTATTAGCACAAATTGTTACCATTATTTTAGCGGCCAGAATGTTTGGATGGATTTTCCGAAAAATAGGACAACCTACTGTAATTGGCGAAATTATAGCGGGTATTGTTTTAGGACCATCATTAGTGGGATATTATTTCCCAGAATTTTCTGCCAATTTATTTCCTACAGAATCTTTAGGAAACTTACAATTCTTAAGTCAAATTGGTTTAATCCTATTCATGTTTGTAATAGGCATGGAGTTGGATTTAAAGGTTTTAAAAAACAAAGCTAATGATGCTGTAGTGGTAAGTCATGCCAGTATAATTATACCTTTTACCTTGGGTATGGGTTTGGCGTATTTAATATACGAACAGTTTGCACCCGAAAGTGTCCAATTCATATCCTTTGCTTTGTTTTTAGGAATAGCCATGAGTATTACAGCTTTTCCGGTTTTGGCTAGAATTGTACAAGAAAGAGGTTTGCACAAAACCAAATTAGGCACCATGGTTATTACCTGTGCCGCTGCTGATGATATTACCGCTTGGTGTTTATTAGCGGCAGTAATTGCCATAGTAAAAGCAGGCTCATTTGTAAGCTCTTTATATGTAATTGCTTTGTCTGTGGTTTATGTGGTGGTGATGTTAAAAATGGTGGGGCCATTCTTAAAAAGAGTAGGGGATTTGTATCCAACTCAAGAAAAATTAAGCAAACCTGTTGTGGCTATATTTTTTATATCCTTATTGATGTCTTCGTATGCCACCGAAGTTATTGGAATTCACGCCCTATTTGGAGCTTTTATGGCAGGAGCCATTATGCCAAACAATATGCGATTCAGAACCATTTTTATTGAAAAAGTAGAAGACGTATCTGTAGTTTTATTATTGCCTTTATTTTTTGTTTTTACAGGATTAAGAACCCAAATTGGATTATTGAACGACCCGTATTTATGGCAAGTAACGGGTTTGATTATTTTGGTGGCGGTAATAGGAAAATTTGTCGGAAGTGCTTTGGCTGCGCGATTTGTAGGACAAAACTGGAAAGACAGTTTAACTATTGGAGCCTTAATGAATACCCGCGGATTAATGGAATTAGTAGTTTTAAATATTGGATTTGATTTAGGAGTACTAACCCCAGAAATATTTGCCATGATGGTAATTATGGCCTTAGTGACTACTTTTATGACAGGGCCTGCTTTAGATTTAATCGATCGTATTTTTAAATCAGACACTCCAATTATACCTAACGAAGTAACAGACAATACCAAATATCGAATTTTGATTTCTTTTGGAGATTCCCAAAACGGAAAAGCTTTGTTAAGATTGGCTCATTTTTTTACTCGAAAACAAGAAAACAACGCCTTGGTAACCGCCATGCATTTGTCCTTAACTAACGAGTTGAATCAATTTAATATTGCAGAATACGAGCAAAAAAGCTTTAGGCCTTTATTAGAAGAGTCAAAATCTTTAAATCAAAAAATTACCACCTTATTTAAAGCTTCTAACGATATTGATACTGACATTGCCAAGGTAGCCAATCAAGGGGAATTTGATTTATTACTTATCGGTTTGGGGCAATCCATATTCGAAGGAACTTTGTTAGGTAAAATATTAGGATTCACTACCCGAATCATTACTCCAGATCGTTTAATAAATACCTTCACAGGTAAAGAAAGTTTATTTGAAGATTCTTTATTCGATGAAAGAACGCGTCAAATTCTAGCCAAAAGCGAAGTTAATGTAGGGATTTTAGTGAACAGAGATTTTACAGAACCCAATCATGTGTTTATTCCTATTTACGATAAAAAAGACAAATTTTTAATCAATTATGCTCAAAAACTGATTAAAAATGCGGGGTCATACGTAACTATTTATGATTTTACAGGATTTATAAAAAATAACGCAGAAATATCTGAAACCATTAAATCAATTGAAGAATCTTATCCTGATCATTTAGTGATTGTAGAAAGTGCTAGCCCAGAAAAAAGATTTATGGAACATCAAAACCTAATGATTATCAATTTAAACACTTGGAAAAAATTGATAGATACTGGTGAAGAATGGTTGCGATTTGCTTCTTCTACCTTAATCATTAAAAGGCAGAATATTAATTAGGCAGAATGTAAGAAGGAAATTTTTCTTGAATAATTTGTTCCTTATGTAATCGAATAAAATCCAAATAGGCTTGTGCAATTACCGAGAGCTGTTTGTTTTTATTCCAAACTAAATACCAATTGGTAATTATAGGTAACCCTTCGATTGGAATAATCATAAGCTCTTTGTTTTTAAGTTCGTTTTTAATACCTATTAAAGGCATTATGGAATAACCTAGCCCTGCAATTACAGCCTGTTTAACAGCTTCGTTTGAAGTAAGTTCAATCTTTTTTTGTACAGAAATTTTATTTTTTTCAATGAATTTTTCCATCGCTTGTCGGGTTGCAGAACCTTGTTCGCGATAAATTAAAGGCAAGTTTTTAAAATCCGTTTGGTCAAATATTTTTTGATTAGAAGCTTGTAAACCGCTTCCGATTAAGAATAATTTATTTTCCATAAAAATTTCTTGTTCTAAAGGTAAGCCTTTGGGTAAAACCGATACCATGGCAAAATCTACTTGATTTTCTACCAAGGCTTCTATAATTTTTTGTTTGTTAGTTACGTCCATGCTTAACTCAACCCCGTCATTTTCGGTTAAAAAATCACTTAAAAAATAAGGCATCACATATTTTGCCGTAGAAACCACCGATATTTTTAATCTACCAAATAATTTTCCTTGATGCGAAAGTATTTTATGATTAATGCCATCTACTTCTTCTAGAATTCTTTCGGCAGCACTTGCAATCTCTTTTCCAAAATCGGTTATGTATACTTTTTTGCCAATCACTTCCATAATGGGCCACTCAAATTGATCTTGAAAGTTTTTTAATTGTATGGAAACCGCAGGCTGAGTTAAAAACAAATCTTGCGAGGCTTTTGTAATGCTTTGTTTTTCACAAACTTTCAAAAAAATCTGTAACTGGTGTAAAGTAAAATTCATAAAATATTTTTATAATAAACATCAAAAATATAAATTTTTATTAATGATTTATTGTTTTCAGATTTGTGGTGTAAAAAATATATCCATGAAAAAGCCAAACAACGTAAAAATTCTGTTCATGTTTATTTTAGTTATCGTATTTGTTACGGCAGCATTTTTTATTAAAGATATTATAGTCAGTAGATTATTTGTTGGTTTCACCATCATATCTGCTTTATTAATATTTAAAGAATATGATATTAAAGCGAATACAGATGTTTAATAACAGAAAAATAGTTGTGGCTACTAAACACAACAAAGAAACCGTTATCGCTCCTTTGTTAAAAGAACATCTAAACTTGGATTCGTTTTTATTAACCGATTTTGACACCGATAAACTAGGTACGTTTACAGGAGAGGTTTCAAGGGAACAAGATGCTTTATCTACTGTGAAAAATAAATGTTTACAAGCCATGGAGCTTTCCAATTGTGATTTAGGAATAGCCAGCGAGGGCTCTTTTGGTAACCATCCGACAATTTTTATAGCTCCCGCAGATGATGAGTTACTGGTTTTTATAGATAAAAAAAATAATCTTGAAATTGTAGCCAGAGAAATAAGTTTAGATACCAATTTTGATCAAAAAACTTGTTTTAGCGTTGATGAAGTATTCGAATTTGCTGAACAAGTAAAATTTCCTTCGCACGGGCTCATACTCAGAAAAAATCCAACGGATTTTAATTCGATATATAAAGGCATTGTACATCCGGAACATTTAAAAGCATTGGCTGAGCAATTTTTAAAAGAACAAGATTCTATTTATGTAGAAACCGATATGCGGGCTATGTACAATCCGACCCGAATGACTGTGATAAAAGAATTAACCAAAAAATTAATTCAAAAAATAAAATGTTTATGTCCCAACTGTCAAACCCCCGGATTTGATATAGTTGAATTTATTAAAGGTGTACCCTGTAAACAATGTTTACAACCTACAGAAAGCACACAATATTTGGTTAAAAAATGCAAAAAATGTGAATACACCGAAAAAGAAAAATACAAGCCCGACAGAAAATTTGAAGACCCCATGTATTGTAATTATTGTAATCCATAGAAAATATGATCATTCAAAATGTAGACTACGCTGAATACCTACTCCGTAAAGGAGAAGTTGTAGCCATACCCACCGAAACCGTTTATGGTTTAGCTGCAAATGCTTTTAATGAACAAGCGGTTACCAAAATTTTTGAAATTAAAAAACGACCTTTTTTTAACCCCCTAATTATTCATTTGAAATCTGTGAAAGACTTAAGTAAAGTCACACAGAAAGTTCCGCAAGTGGCTAAAGACCTGGCTCAAGCCTTTTGGCCAGGTCCGTTAACCCTTATTTTGCCCAAAAAACCAATAATATCTGACTTAGTTACAGGAGGAAAAAACACCGTAGCGGTTCGTGTTCCCAATCATCCCAAAGCACTCCGATTGTTAGGGCAATTAAATTTCCCATTAGCGGCACCTAGTGCTAATCCGTTTGGCACCATTAGCCCAACATGCGCGCAACATGTGGTAGATTATTTTGGTGATACCTTAGAATTTGTTCTTGACGGAGGTGCCTGCGAAAATGGGATAGAATCAACTATTGTAGGATTTGAAAACGAGCAACCGATTATTTATCGTTTAGGAGCCATCAAAATAGAAGAAATAGAAAAAATTGTTGGGAAGGTTACGATAAAAAATCATGATTCAGAAAATCCAACAGCTCCAGGCATGCTACTAAAACATTATGCTCCTAAAAGTAATATGGTTTTGAGTGACAATGTAACAGAAACAATGGCTGAATTTCAAGGAAAAAAAATAGCAGTATTACTCACTAAAACCGATATCAAAGCCAATTCAAATCATATCGTTATAGAAAAAATATGCAATAATGAAGACTACGAAACGGCTGCCAAAAATTTATATGCCGCTTTACGAAAGTTAGATACTGAAAATGCAGAGGTTATTATTGCCGAAAAGTGTTCGCCGGTTGGTTTGGGTTTAAGCATAAATGATCGTTTGTATAGAGCTTCTCAAAAATAAAATACTAATCTTAAAAACCATAAAAATGAACTTAAATCTATTGATTGAGAACCTGACTAACCCTGCCTTACTGTTTTTTGTATTGGGCGTACTGGCTGTGATGGTAAAAAGTGATTTGGAAATTCCACCAGGGAGTTCCAAATTCATATCCTTGTATTTGTTGTTTTCCATAGGATTCAAAGGAGGGCAAGAATTGGCACATAGCACTTTTGATTCCCAAATCGTGTGGTCGGTACTGTTTGGCTTAGCGTTATCGAGCCTAGTTCCTTTATACACTTTCTTTATCCTGAAAAGAAAACTCAATGTTTACGATTCAGGAGCTATTGCAGCAGCTTATGGTTCAGTTAGTGCCGTAACTTTTGTAACTGCCGTAACCTTTTTAGAAGTACAAAATATCCCTTTCAGCGGACACATGGTTGCGGTTATGGCTCTAATGGAGGCTCCTGCAATTATTGTAGGTGTAATTTTGATCAGGGCTTTTGTAGGAAACGAGGGCAACGAACAACAAAGTTTAAAACACATTGTTATGCACTCAATTACCAACGGAAGTGTTTGGTTAATTACAGGTAGTTTAATTATCGGATATGTAGCTAGTGAACAACATGCACAAGGTATAAAACCCTTTACCACAGATTTGTTTAAAGGATTCTTAGCTATCTTTTTATTAGATATGGGTATTACCAGCGGCAGAAAATTAAAAGATTTTTTTCAATCAGGTTGGTTCGTTACGCTATTTGCAGTATTCATTCCTTTAATTAACGGAAGCATTACAGCCATACTTTCGGGCATGTTTATAGAAGACATGGGTAACAGATTCATTCTAGCTGTTTTAGCAGCAAGCGCCTCATATATTGCGGTTCCGGCAGCTATGAAAATAGCGGTTCCTAAAGCTAATCCGGGTTTATTTATACCCATGTCATTAGCGGTAACCTTTCCGTTTAACATCACTTTTGGAATGCCGATTTATTTAACGATTATTCAATTGTTTTAACCCTTAATTCTTCTAAAAATGAAAAGAAATCTTTATCTGGTTTTAGCCTTATTGGTAAGTTGTTTTGGTTTTTCACAAGACAAAATTTCCCCACAACAAGCACTTGTTAAATTAAAAGAAGGAAATCAACGATTCATAAGTGGTAAATCGTTAAAACCTCGTCAGGATTTTAACAGAATTAAGGAGGTTTCAAAAGGTCAAAATCCGTTTGCCACCATTATTGGTTGTTCGGATTCTAGGGTACCCAATGAAATAATTTTCGATCAAGGTTTAGGTGATTTGTTTATTGTAAGAACTGCCGGACAAGTTTCTTCATACGCTTCTTGGGGAAGTATTGAATTTGCCGAAGAAGTTTTAGGAACCAAGTTGATTGTGGTTCTTGGACATTCAAAATGTGGTGCGGTAAATGCTGCTGTTAAAGTACCCGAAGTTCCAGGGCATATCGTAACACTTATTAACGCCATAAAACCCGCTGTAGAAAAGTGTAAAGAAAAACACCATAACCACAACCATTCAGATGATGAATTTTTAGATGCCGCCATTAAAGAAAATGTTTTGATGCAAGTTGAACAACTAAAAAACCTAGAACCAGTTTTAGCTAAACGTGTTCGTGAAGGAAGTTTACTGATTGTTGGCGGTGTTTACGACTTAGAAACCGGATTGGTTACATTTTTTGAGTAAAAATAATTTTGTGTATACAGTGCTCCCGCCAAAGTGGGAGCATTTGTTTTAATTAAGAATAAAGTTAAAATGAAAGTATTAATTAAGAATATTTCTATCGTAAACGAGGGGAAAATAACCATTGCTGATTTGTTAATTGAAGATGGTTTGATTAAAAAAATAGGTCAAATAGATTCAAATCATGAACAAATAATAGATGGGACCGGTAAATATTTATTTCCGGGAATCATTGACGGACAAGTGCATTTTCGTGAACCAGGGTTTACGCATAAAGGCGATTTATATACCGAAAGCAAAGCTGCAATTGCAGGCGGTGTAACTTCTTTTATTGATATGCCCAATACAAATCCTAATGTATTGACAATGGGTATTTTAGATGAAAAATATCGAATTGCTTCAAATCAATCGTTGGCAAATTTTGGATTCTTTTTAGGTGTAAATGGCGATAATCTTGATGAAGTAATTAAACTGGATACCTCTAAATTATTAGGCGTTTCTGATGATGGATTATATTTTACAAAAAAAGGGAATCTGTTGGCTGATAATCCTGAAACTATGGAAAAACTGTTTGCCAATTGCAAATCAATTATTGCCATTCATTCCGAAAAAGAACAAATAATTGAGGAAAATGAAACCCTTTATCGGGAGCAATATGGGGATAATGTGCCTGTAGAATTCCATCCTATAATCAGAAGTGAAAAGGCTTGTTATGAAGCCACCAAAAGAGCTATTGAACTGGCCAATAAACACCAAGCAAGACTTCATATTTTACACTTAACAACGGAAGCTGAAACACATTTGTTTAGAAACGATATTCCCTTACAAGAGAAGAATATCACGACAGAAGTATCAGTTCATCATTTGTGGTTTAATGATGAGGATTATCAAAAGTTGGGCACACTTATCAAATGGAATCCAGCCATAAAAACTAAAAAAGACCAAACAGGACTTTTAAAAGCATTGTTGGATGATCGAATAGATCTAGTAACTACAGACCACGCGCCACATACATTACAGGAAAAACAAAAACCTTATTTTCAAGCCATGTCAGGGGCGCCAATTGTTCAACACTCTTTAAATATCATGTTGGAATTTTACAAACAAGGACTAATTTCTTTAGAGAAAATAGCAGAAAAAATGTGCCACAACCCAGCGATTCTCTATCAAATTCAAAAAAGAGGTTTTATTCGTGAAGGCTATTTTGCGGATTTAACCCTAGTTGATTTAAATTCAAGCTGGATAGTTAACAAAGAAAATATATTATACAAATGCGGATGGTCTCCGTTAGAGGGAACAACTTTTCAGACCAAAGTATTACAAACGTTTGTGAACGGAAATTTGATTTTTGATCATGGAATTTTTAATGAAAGTTATAGGGGACAAGCGTTAAAAAAATCAATTTAAAATTCAAATTGCACAGAAAGCAGTTCCGAAGAACAACATCTGTTGAACCGACGCAGCGAGTTTGAGATTATTTAGTTATTAAAACACACCCCCGTTTAAACACATTTTAAACGGGGATTGGTCTTTTTATAACATTAAGTTTTTTAAGTAAATAGATATCAATACCTTTGCGAATATTTTTTATTTTAATAATACCCATTATGAAAAAACTTCTTTTTTTAACCATTGCCTTTTTGTTTTCTGTATCAGCGATTTCACAAGTGGTTAACATCCCCGATGCCAATTTTAAAAGCACCTTATTAGCAAACACTGCAATTAACACTAATGCTGATGAAGAAATTCAGGTTTCGGAAGCCGAAAGTTATAGTGGTAGCTTAAATATAGACCGTAGTAAAGGTGTAATTGTTGATTTTACAGGCTTAGAAGCTTTTCTAAATTTAAGCGAATTAGGGTTGGAAGGTCACAGTATGACGGATTTATATCTAACAGCTAATAATAAATTAGAGCGATTAACATTGGGGAGTTTAGAGTTCATTAAAAATGTTACTCTTCCAGAAAACTCAATTTTAAATTTTATACAAATTAATAATACTTATGGTATTTCAAGTTTAGATTTTTCAAAGGTTCTATTACTTAAAGATTTGGAAATTGCAATGGGTAGTCCTTCTATCTTAGACTTGTCTAAAAATTCAAATTTAGAGCGATTGTCTGTTTCTGAAAGCCCTATTAGTTCTTTAAATATATCAAATAACCCCATGTTACAGACACTTAGCTTGGCTATGTCTGGGGGTTTAAAAACGATTGATTTAAGTGGGGCAGCTAATTTAAAAACCGTTTCTATATCCGATTCATATTCTATTGAGCAATTAGATTTCTCTAATAATTCTAAACTTACCCAATTAATTATTTCAGAAGAAAATTTATCAAGCTTAAACGTTAAAAACGGAAATAACATCAATTTATCGTTATCGGTTAGTTCGCCAATATTAAAATGTGTCATAGTTGATGATGTAAGATGGTCAAAAGCAAACTGGTCGACTAAGTTTCCACAAGGCACACAGTTTAGTTTAGATTGTATTCCAGAACCTGTGGTGAATATTCCCGACTCTGGTTTTAAAGCACAATTGTTATTAAACACATTAATTAACACCAATATCGATGAAGAAATTCAGGTTTCGGAAGCGGAGGTTTTTTCTGGAAAATTAGTAATTAATGAAAATGATATAACTCCGATTATGAGCCTTGTTGGTTTAGAAGCTTTTATTGGGTTGAAAGAACTACAGGTAAGATATTGCTCGGAGTTACCTGCAATTGATATTACCAAAAATGCGAATTTAGAAAAATTATTTCTTGAAGACACCAACGGGATTATCAATTTAGATGTAAGCCAAAATAAGCTTTTAAAAGTTCTGTTTTTAAGCAATACAGGCGTTAGTGGTTTTATAGATTTATCTGGAAACACCGAATTAGAAAGTGTTGATGTAATTATGTCGGGAATAGGAGGTTTAAATGTTACAAATTGTAAAAAACTTAAGAGTCTTAATTTAAATATGTCGGGAATTAATTCTCTAGATGTAAGTCAAAATCCTTTATTAGAATATTTAGATGTTTCAGATACCACTATCCCAACTTTAGATATAACCCAAAATCCAAACCTTAAAACATTAATCGCTGAAAGGTTATTTGAGGTTTCAGAAGTAGATTTATCCAAAAACAGTCAATTAAATTATTTGATGTTGTCGGGAGATAATTTAACCTATTTGAATTTAAAAAACGGAAACAATATAAACTTCCAACAAATTTTAATTGATTTAAGTTTTTCAGGCATATCACAGTTAAAATGTGTCATTGTTGATGACCCGATTTGGTCAAAAGCAAACTGGTTAAACTTTTTCCCACAAGGCACGCAGTTTAGTTTAGATTGTATTCCTGAGCCTGTGGTGAATATTCCGGATGCAAATTTTAAATCAAGATTGTTAAGCATTCAAGAAATTAATAAAAACTTAGATAACGAAATTCAAGTTTCGGAAGCGGAGAATTATTCTTCATGGTTAATTATTGGTGACGCCAATATTTCAGATTTAACCGGTTTGGAATACTTTAAAAACATTACGGAATTAAATTGTAATTACAATAATATTTCAAGCATTGATTTGACAGGATTTAATAAATTGAAAAAACTAAATTGTACCAGAAACAATTTAACTGACTTAAATTTAAGTGGATTAACAAACATAGAAACCATCGATTGTTCATACAATAAAATTCAAACCCTTGATTTAACAGGATTGACTAAACTTTGGGAATTATCAGCCAGAAATAATCAATTAACTTCCATAAAATTAAACGAATTTAAAGAACTGAGAATTTTAGATTTAAATTCAAACTTATTAGAAGAATTAGATATTAACGAGAATAATCAGTTAAACGTTTTAGATGCTAAAAACAACAAACTAACTTATGTAAATATAAAAAACGGAAAAGAACACTGGTTTGGAGTTGAAACATTTTATGAGTCAAATGCAGGATTCAATAACAATCCAAATTTAAAATATATCTGTGCGGATGAATCTGAAATAATACCTTTAAAATATCATCTTAATCAGATTGGTTTACCTAACTGCGAAGTAAACTCCTACTGTACCTTCACGCCTGGCGGAGAATTTTATACCCTTAAAGGAAAATTAACCAGATGTGATTCAGAAGAGTTATTCTTGCCTAATGTAAAATATGCAATTAGCAACGGAACAAACTCAGGCTATTTTATTGCCGATGCAACGGGGAATTATTCTATTACTGTTACCGATAAAACCCATTTAATCACCCCAAAATCTGAATATTCCGAATATTTTGAGATTGCCCCTGCTTTCGCCAATATTGAATTTTCAGACGAACAAAAAGTCATTGAACAAGATTTCTGTATCAAAAATATCAAGGAAATTAATGATGTAGAAATTGTGATTTCTCCTATCGAAGTTGCCAGACCAGGGTTTGATGCGGATTATGAAATTCTATATACCAACAAGGGAACGACTACTTCTAAAGGCACGATAGAATTCGGTTTTGAAGACAGTATTTTAGATTATTTAGGTGCCACAGCGGGTGCTTTAGTAACCGAAGGAAAAGTGTCTTGGAATTACGAAGGATTAAAACCATTTGAAACTCGTAAATTATATGTAAAGTTCAATTTGAATTCACCTATGGAAATTCCTGCGGTTAATAATGATGATATCTTAAAATTTACCGCAAGAATTAATACCGAAGTAGAAGATACCACTCCAAAAGACAATCAGTTTGACTTACATCAAACCGTAGTAGGTTCATTTGACCCGAACGACAAAACCTGTTTAGAAGGCGAAGTAATCACTCCAGATATGATTGGAAATTATCTGCACTATAAAATCAGATTCGAAAATACCGGAACATTCGCCGCAGAAAATGTAGTGATAGAAGACGATATTGATACAACCAAATTTGATCTTTCAAGTTTGGTAGTTTTAGAAGGAAGTCATCCGTTTGTCACTAAAATAGAAGGAAATAAAGTGAAATTCATTTTCGAAAAAATCAATTTACCATTTGATGATGCCACTAATGACGGTCATGTTTTATTCAAAATAAAAACTTTACCATCACTAAAATTAAATGATAGTTTTAGCAACAGTGCCAAAATATACTTTGATTTTAACTTCCCTATCGAAACTAATTTGGCAACCACAACAGTTAAAGAAAACATTGGCTTAAGTGTGAAGGATTTTGAATTTTCAGATCAATTTAATCTGTATCCAAATCCTACAAATAACGAATTGAATATTTCTGCCAAAACAAAAAGCACAATTACTTCAATAGAGATTTACAACACAATAGGTCAGATTTTATTAGCCATACCAAATGCTCAAAACATGCAAAAAATAGATGTTTCCTTTTTGCCAAACGGAACCTATATTTTAAAAGCAAATACCTCAAATGGTGTTTCGACTATTAAATTTGTTAAGGAGTAATCTTTATCAAACATTAAATTTTCAACCCCCGTTTAAAGCTAGTTTAAACGGGGGTTGTTTTTTATTTTAAATCCCTACTTTTGCAAAAAATTCACCCAATGAAAATAAAAAAACTATTCCTAGCCATTATTGGCTTACTCAGCATTTATGTTTCTGCCCAATGTAATCAAAAAGAAACATTAGTTATTTGCGACATTACCCAAATTGATTTTGACAACAATGGCAGATTCGACGGAATCATCAATCTTAATCAGGAATACGCCAAATTAACCGGTAAAACTGCTCCTCAAGGTTTTTGGTTTGATCCCGAATATCATTTTGTATTAAATGAAGTCTCTGGCGAGGTATATACTTGGGATTTAAGAGAATCCACTACGGTTATGCCAACCCCTATGGGGAATCAACCTGCTTATTATGCTTTTGAATTATACACAAATGCATGTGGTTCTGTACCAGCGGTTACCATACAATTACAAATAGGTGCTTTTTCGGGATACGTGGTTCCGTTAATTGACGAAGAAGTCAATGTTCAAATTTGTAATGTGGAAGAAACTTTGTGTACCACCAAAACGACTTACGATTTAAATCAAACGTTAAGACCCATTCCAACGGCTCATAAAAACGGGATATGGTCTTATGTAGGCAATAGTCCTAATTTTAAAGGAATTATAGACAATAGATATTTGTCTGTGGATATTCCTTACGACCCAGGTAATGTGCTAGAAGATAAAGAAACTTTTGAATTGGTGTACACTGTTCCAGGGGCTTTACCTTGTCAGGTAGAAATGAAAACCAATGTAAAAGTATCGGTAGTAAGACAAGTTTTTTCGGGTTCGCCTAATAAATATAACATTTGCGAAACAGAATTAATAGCTGGAAAATATGATAATGAAGTCAATTTAAGAGACGACGATTATTTAGTAAATGAAGATATAGAAGGCGTTTGGTTATTTAGACAAGATCCAACGGGTCAATTATCCAATCCAGGGGATTCAAAAATCAATTTGAAAACTATATACAACAATTTATATACTCAAACTCCTAGATTCGGTTGTAGAACTTATGAATTTAATTACCAAGTACGAACCCGTTCTACCGTTTGCGAAGACAAAACCAGCACGGTTAAGTTTACCTTTTTTGAATACATCAGACCCTTCAAACAAAAACCATCAGTTCCAGAATTTTGTGTTGGCGATGCATCACTAGGATTTGTTAATTTATATCAATATATAGATTTTACTACCGAAAATGGCGTGTTATACGATTATCCTAAATCGGATTGCACGGATTGGAGAATGGTTTCTGGGCCGGCTAATTTGGGTCTAAAATCAAACAACGGGGTATGTCCTGCTTCATCAGATTACACTTCGATGGGTACCATTAATTTAAAGGATTTAACCAATCAAAAAGCAGGAACTTATGTGTTTGAATACACAGTTTATCCCACTTATAATTGTGAAATCGAAAAAGAGGGAGCGGAAGTCATTTATGATAAACCAGATGGCTGTACTTCTTCAGAAAATTTAACACATCCGTGCGGTTCAAAAAGTGCTTTAATTACCATTATTATTAACCCGAATTATTATGCTGGCGAAGACACAACTATCGAAGACATTTGCGAAACAGAGTTTTCAGATGCAGACGGCAACCGAGTTCCGAAAGACTTAATTTCATTATTAAAAACTGAATCCGAAAAAGGAACCATATATTCAGGTAGTGCAGGAACTTGGAAAAACACAGACACAGGGGCAATAATCACCAATCCGTATGTCTTGCCCCAAATTTCTGAAAAACAAACTTTCAATTTTACATACAGTACGATAACTGCTGATGGGTGTACCGATGAATCTCAATTAACTTTTACTGTTTTTGAACAATACCAATCAGGTAAAGGAGCTGCCGTAAATGCTTGTAATAACGACGCTTCATTCAATTTATTTGATAGATTAACCGATAGTCCGGATATCAACGGAACTTGGAAAGGCCCTGACGGATATGCAACTACTACAAAAGAAGCTCTTATAGATCCTGCTACTGCTAAAGACGGAGATTATATTTATGAAGTACCTGCCAACGGAAAATGTAACGCGCAAAAAGCTACCGTATCGGTTAAAATTCATAAAAAAGCCTTTGCTGGTGATGATGTGCCGGCGACCGTTTGTCAATCCGATAAAATCATTGATTTAAAAAATCATTTAGATTCTAAAGCCGAAGCGGGCGGAAGTTATGTAGATGTCAATAACTACGGGGTATTGAATGGTGGTTTAGTGGATGTTTCCAATCTTTCGGGCGATTATTCGTTTGAATATCAAATACCAGCTACAGATTTTTGTATGTTATCTAAATCAACCATTACTTTAACCGTAAACGTGGTAAATCCTCCGGTGGTTAGCAATCAATCTTTTTGTATTTCAAAAGGAGCCACTGTTAATGATTTAGTTTATGAAAATCCCAATACTGTAAGTTGGTTTGAAGATGAAACCACTTCGGTATCTTATCCTTCGAATACATTACTCAAAAACAAGCAAGTATATTATGCACAAGCTACCAATAGTTTGGGATGTTTTTCAAGCCGAGTGCCAGTTACGGTAGAGTTAAGACCCTTACAAAAAGGAACCGATTGTCCTACGGGAATTCCAGATGTTATTACCATAGATATTCCTATTGACTTAAGTATCCTAGAACAATACTACCCGAATTTTGAGTTCAGCGTGTTTAATCGTTACGGAACCATTGTATATAAAGGAGTTAAAGGTACAGAACCTTTCAAAGGGAAAGCCAATACGGGTTCGAGTTCCGGACAAGATTTACCTTCCGGAGTATATTTTTATGTGTTTAACCCGAACGACAATTCTTCTGATCCGGTTAACGGAGAGATTTATTTAAGTAAATAATACCCTTCCCAAAAAATGAAAAAAATCAATTTTATAATGGTATTAGTCTTCGGACTTTGTACCCGTTTGTTTGCCCAACAAACGCCACAATACACCCAATATATGTATAATATGAGTGTGGTAAATCCCGCTTATATGATTAATGAACCCGGCATTATACAACTAGGAAGTTTATACCGTACCCAATGGGTTGGCATAGAAGGCGCGCCTAAAACCGCCAATGTTTTTGCACACATTCCACTAGGTGAAAAAATTCAGTTGTCGGCAAATTATATCAACGACAGAATCGGAAGCAAAACAATGGTTAATCAAAATGTGTTTAACTTAGATTTTGCTTATAAAATTCAACTGACCGAAAAAACCAATTTATCCTTGGGTTTAAAAGCTGGAGTCAATCAATTGGGTATAGATTATTCAAATGCGGAATTACAACCCGGACAAATGGTTCAAAACATGAATCAATCCAACTTAAATATTGGTTCTGGTTTGTTTTTGTTTGGTGAAAAATCTTATGTCGGACTTTCTTCCCCCAACTTAATTCCCAACAAAGTCATTTCAAACGATAAAAATCTATTTGAAGATAAAATTCACGCTTATCTTATCGGAGGTTATGTGTTTAATTTTTCAAACAGCATCAAATTCAAACCTTCTTTTGTAACCAAATATGTACAAAATGCACCCATTACTTTTGATGTAGCGGGTAACTTTTTGTTCTTTGACAGATTCGAAATCGGAGCTTCTTACCGTTACCAAGATGCAGTAAATGCTTTGGCAGGATTTTACATCAGCCCTTCTTTACGCATCGGATATGCTTATGACTATACGCTAAGTGATTTAGAATATTTTACAAAAGGCAGCCACGAGATTTTCTTGATTTATCGATTGGATTTATTAAAATTCAGTAAAAATTATTCTTCACCCAGATTCTACTAACCATGAAAAAACAAATATATCTACTATTCATTTTTGTTTTAGCTCTGCAAGCTTTTGCTCAGAAAAAAACACGGGCTGATAAATACTTTGAAAAAGGTGATTTCTTAATGGCTGCTTCTTTATACGAAAAAGACCTTCAAAAAGAAGATAAACAACGCTGGATTCAGCAAACGGCCATTTGTTATTACAATACCTTTCAATACAAAGAAGCTGGCATGTATTTAAAAAAGATTGTTAACGGTAATTTTAAAGAGCCCGATAAATCTTACGATAACAAATACAATTTTATGTATTATCAGGTATTATCGGCTTTAAATGATTTTGAAAATGCCATCAAGTACTTAAAGTTATATCATGACGGATTAGAGAAACCTTTTGATAAAAATGCTACTATAGAAAAAATCGAAGAATTCAGATTGCGTTCAGAAGTTTTTGGCATCAAAAAAGCTAAAATTAATTCGGAAGCTTCTGATTTTGGAGCGCTTAAGAAAAATGATACGGTTTATTTTACTTCCGACAGAGGCTCGTCTTCCACAAAATATAAATGGACACACCGCTCGTTCTTAGACATCTATGCAGCGATTCCTCAAGATACTTCTTATCAAATCAAAAAACTAGAAGCGCCTATCAATACTAAACTTCACGAAGGAAATTTCTGTTTCAGTAAAGATGGTAATACCCTATATTTTTCTAGAAGTAATATTACCAAAGGCAAAAAACAATTCGACCGAAAAAAAACTAATAATGTGCATTTATATACTACCAGCTTTAAAAACGGAAAGTGGAGCGAACCGGTAAAAATGCCATTCAATAAAATTGGGTATTCTTACCAACATCCGGCGTTAAGCCCCGATGGAAAAAAATTATATTTCTCCTCCAATCAAGAAGGCGGTTTAGGCGGATTTGATTTGTATGTTGTAGACGTTGAAAATCCGACTGCCGATCCAATAAATTTGGGTGATAAAATCAACACACCTAACCGTGATCAGTTTCCGTATATTGATGCTTTAGGGAATTTATTTTTTGCTTCAGACGGACATTTAGGCTTAGGCATGTTAGATGTTTTTGCATGTGAATTTAAAAATAATGACTTTAGCGAGCCTATAAATGTTGGCGCTCCGATCAACTCTGCTTTTGATGATTTCAGTTTGGCGTATTATAGTAAAACCGAAGGATTCTTTACTACCAATCGCAAAAATGTAAACGACGATGTTTACCAGTTTGTACAAATCGGAGATATTTTTGAAAAAGAATACATAGTTTCTTTTGAGGTTAGAGATAAAGAAACTAACGAATTGATTCCTAATGCTAAGGCAACCCTTAAAAACCGTAAAGGAGAAGACATCTATCAAAATACATTAGATCAAAATGGAACTTTTAATCTTACTTTAGGTACAGGGCGTTATCAGTTCAGAGCAGAACAAGAGCATTATTTGTCTAATGAAATGGTCGTGGTTTTAAAGAAAGAACACAATCAAAAATGGGTATTGTTGTTAACTAAAAAAGCGGTGGAACAGGAATTGCCTACCGAAGATGAGGTAGAAATGAAGAAAGATCCAGTGGCGTTTGCAGAAAAGAAAAAAGCCGTTAGATCTGAAATGTTAACCGACAAAAATGGGCCGCCGATTGTAGAGAAAAACGGTAAAATGTATTTTGAATTAGAACCTATTTATTTTGACTACGATAAGTGGAACATTCGTGCCGATTCTAAAAAAATATTGGATGCTTTAGCAGAAAAATTAGAGAAATACCCAAGTATTCATTTAAAAATTACCTCGCATACCGATAATCGCGGTACAGAGGTGTATAACCAAATTTTATCTGAAAAACGTGCGCAATCAACTCGAAGTTATTTGGCTTTGGAAGGATATGTACATGCCCGCCGTTTACAATTTTCCGGAATGGGTGAACAACAACCCAAAGTCGATTGCAAAGAAAATTGCACCGAAGAACAACATCAGTTGAATCGACGCAGCGAGTTTGAGATTGTGAAGTATTAAGTAAATACGATACCAAGTCACTACAAATGCAACTTAATGTTGTGATGTAGCATGAAAGAATTATATCCCAAATTTCAATTAATCAAATATAAATATGAAAAAATTATTTTTAGCAGCATGTTTAATAACAATTAATATCTTTTTAGTTTTTTCTCAAGATGGTTCAGTTGATTTAACATTTAATAGTAAAATTTATCCAAAATCACCTGTCTATAATGGCTTTGTAGGTGAAGTGTACTATTCAAAAATACTAAGCAGTGGTAAAATCCTAGTGTTTGGAGATTTTAAAAAGTACATGGATATACCGGTTAACAATGTTGCACTATTATATCCAGATGGCTTGCTGGATACTAGTTTTAATGTTGGAACCGGTCCTGTTTTAACAGGTTTCTCAAGTTTCTATGATTCTTATTGTAATTTAATTTCAGAACAAAGTGATGGTAAAATTATTTTAGGAGGAGCGTTTGATTCTTTTAATGGAGTTTTATCAAATGGAATTATACGTTTAAATCCAAATGGAAGCATTGATGAAACATTCAACATAGGTACTGGATTTAAAGGAGTTGTTAGGGCTATAAAGTTACAAAGTGATGGTAAAATACTTTGCGGAGGTAATATTACTAGTTATAACAATTTAGAAGTAAATAATTTAATTAGATTAAATCCTAACGGAAGTATTGATACTTCTTTTCAGATTGATCAAGATCCTTTAATAGAGTTTAAACAATTTAGAATCAATGCAATCGAATGCCAATCGGATGGGAAGATTTTAGTTGGAGGGATGTTTGATGAGTTTAATGGGTTGATTTGCAATGGTTTAGTTAGATTATTAGATGATGGTACAAATGATAATAGTTTTAAAATTGGAACAGGTGTTAATAAAGACGATTTTATTCATAAGATATATTATGATAATCAAACCGAAAAAATTCTAGTTGCGGGAAAAATTAATTTTTTTAATGGTAAGTCGGCTAAAAACATAGTTTCTTTAAATATAGATGGAACCATCAACGAAAGTTTTAATCCAAAAATTGGATTTTCTGAATACTCTTCAGGTTCAATTCTCGATTTTGATATTTTTAGTAATAGAAAGATAATTATTTGTGGAAATTTTGAAATGGGTAAAAATAAACATCTGTTTGTTTTTAATGAAGATGGTTCAGAAGATCTTAATTTTAGATTTAAGAATTATTTACCCAGAGTAAATACAGTTTCAGTTGATAAAAATGATGACATATATGTTTCTGGATATTTTGAAGAGATTGATTATAAAAATTATAAGGGAAATATTTTTAAAATTTTTGCTAATGGTTCCTCTGATATTACATTTAATCCAAATCTAGGTGCGTATGTTTATGGAAATGGGAGTTTAAATGCAGTCCTTATGAATAATGGAAGAATATTAGTTGGAACTTCCAGATACAATGAAGAATCATGTAAATTGCTTAGTATAAATCAGGATGGAAGTATATATACTCAAGATTTTAAAAATTTTATTGATTTAGATATGGTTCATTCTAAAGCTGTTATATCTAAAAACAACAAGCTGTATGTTACTAACGGACTTGTGTACAGAATTTTTGAAAATGGAAAACTAGATGATTCTTTTAGTAATACCTCCAATTTATATACTGAACGCCCGATATTTAATGTTAATGTATTAGATATTGCAGAGCAATCAGACGAAAAAATTATAATTGCGGGTTATTTTAGAATTAAAGATAATTATTATCAAAATATTGCAAGATTGAATGAAGACGGTACTTTAGACCCTAGTTTTAATGTTGGACTTGGGTTTAGGTATAGAGACAACCAGGTTAATAGTGTCGTTATTCAAAAAGACAACAAGATAATCGCAGTCGGCGATTTTAATCAATACAATGATGTTTTAAATTTAAACAAAATTGTAAGATTAAACTCTGATGGAACAATTGATAATACATTCTATTCTGGTAAAGGATTTAATAATACCGTTCGAAGAGCATTACTAACTCACGACAATAAATTGATTGTTATAGGTATGTTTACACAATATGACGGCAACATTACCCCTTACATTGTAAGACTGAATTTGGACGGTTCTGTTGATAAAACCTTTAACTCACCATTCGCTGATACAGGAATGTATTCGGACTCAAATAATATTGCGCTACAATCAAATGGAAAAATCCTAATATCAATTAATATTGGTGGGACTCAAAAATTACATAGATTAAATATAGATGGGTCTATTGATGATTCTTTTGAAAGTCTAACGTTTACCCATGAGCTTGAAAATTTCAGTTGTGATTATACATCATACGATATAATTAAAAGTATAGTCTTATTGCAGAATAAAATCATTATAACTGGTTGTTTTGATTATTTAAATGGATATAGAAGAGTTGGAATTGCAATGCTAAATAATTCTGAAGATAATTTAACTGTTAATGAATTCATTTCTACAAACTATCCTTTTATGTTTCCCAATCCTTTTAAAGATTGTTTTAACATAAGTGATAAAAAATATGATACACTCGAAGTGTATTCGGTTACGGGTAATAAAATTTTGTCCAAAAAAATTACAGGCAATAGTTTTTGTATAGATAACATTGAATCTGGCCTGTACATTGCTAAGTTTATTAGTAAAGATGGCAGTAAACTTATTTTGAAGGTTTTAAAAGAATAATAACCTACAGGAGTAAAAATTAATTTTTTTTAATTAATAATATCTGAATCGTTTTACTGTTTACAGTCTATTTTTTTATACTTATAGATTAGAAAACTGCACCGAAGAACAACATCAGTTGAATCGACGCAGCGAATTTGAGATTATTAGTTATTAAAGTATAAAACCCCCGTTTAAAGCGAGTTTAAACGGGGGTTGGTTTCAATACTTAATATTATTTTGCGAAAAATAAAAACCCAAATTATGAAAAAACTATTATTCCTGTCTTTATCATTAATGATATTTACGAAAGCATCAGCATTAGAAATTTGTCCGAGATTAATCCTTCAAGAGACCATTCAAAATGGACATGACTGTAATCCGTATGGCGAAATTATAATTAAAGTTGAAGGTTTAGACGATGGCGTTTACAACCACAATTTTTATTACGATACTCCTGATAACAAAGCCGTTGCCTTTGGAAATGCTACTGTTGTTTCTGGCGTATTAAAATTATCTGTATTACCTGGTGTATATCGTAATATCAGGTTTGCCGAGGATAATGTTTGTGGCAATATTGGTGATGTAACTATTCAAGGTGTTCCACAGCCTCTTTTGTTTGATATTCCGAAGTTTTGTTCTTTAGAAAATAAGACGTTAAAAGATATAGTTGTATTAGGGTCAGAAGTCGTTTGGTATAAAGAAAGCGACTTAATAAATCCAATAATAGATTTAAATATTCCTTTAGTAGAAGGCGATAAATATTCTTTTAAATCAGGATGTTTATTAGTGCCTTATACCGTTGAGGTTGACAGGGTTGAAAAACCAATCTTTTCGGCAGATTGTACTTTAGGTGCTGGGAAAGCTAAAATTTCCATTACAAATCCTATTCAAGGTTATACTTACTCATTAGATGGTGGTATTTTTCAAAGCATGACGGAATTTATGGATGTATCTAATGGTGTGCATTATGTTACAGCAAGATCAGAGAATGACTGTACAGCGCAATCAGATGTGATTAATTTTTATTGTGATTCGATAGAGCTTATTGTATATATTCCTGATGTAGAATTTAAGAATCAGTTAGTTAATAATGAATCTATTAATACAAATGGCGATAAAGAAATTCAGGTTTCAGAGGCATTGAAAGTAACATCGTTATATATTTCATTTGCCTATTCTGTAGTTGATATGTCTGATTCGTACAAATGTTTAAAAAGCTTAGAGGGACTACAATATTTTGAAAATCTAACAGATTTAAGAGCCGTAGCTTCTGAAATGTATCCATGTAGTACTTCAATTCCTGTAGATTTATCAGGTTTAAAATTTTTAACCCATTTTGAATGTGCTGAAGGTGGTTGTAGTTATGTAAATTTAGATAATAATTTATCTTTAAAACATGTTGATGTTCAACATGCATCAAATAGTTTTAAAGGCTGTTATAATTTAGAAACTTTTAGGGCTCGATATTCCAATTTGGATTTAGATTTTACGAATTATTCAAACCTAAAATTAATACGTTCGTATGTTTCTATAAATAGCTTAAAAATAAAAGGATGCACTTCTTTAGAATCGGTTGAATTAGAAGCTGATTCTAACATCACAAGTTTAGATTTTTCAGACTGTATTAATCTTAAATCATTGTTTATTGGTGAATCAGGGAAATTAATAGAATTGAATTTGATTAATGTAAATAACCTTGAAGAGTTAGTAGTAAGTGCTGAAAAATTGGATAATTTAGACTTATCCAACATGTCAAATTTAAAGACTGCTTACATTGGTTATGGAATTAATAATTTAAATATTAAAAACGGGAGTTTATTTACAGCAGAGCCAATTAGTGAAAATAATTATTCTGCAGGTTTGGGGCTAGAATTTGCTTATGATCTAAAATCAATCTGCGTTGACGAAGGCGAATATGAATTTGTAAAAGGTTTGGCAGACAAATACGGATACAAACCAACCATTACTACAGATTGCACTAATCTTTCCGTGTCAGAAAATGAATTTGACGTATTAAATACCGCCTTCTCTCCAAATCCAACCCAAGGAAAAATCACTTTTACCGAAAAAGTTGATGAGGTTAAAGTATTTGATTTATCAGGCAGATTGGTAAAAAGCATAATCGTTAATACTTCTGAAGTTGATTTAACTGATTTAACAAACGGAGTGTATATCTTACAAGTGAGTCAAAATCAAAAAATGTTTACAGCTAAAGTAGTTAAGGAGTAAATAATTTTGAAATTAAACAAAAAAACCCCCGTTTAAATCCAATTTAATCGGGGTTTTTTTGTTTAATGTTTAAATTTATTCATCAAAGTTTAATAGTTGTTGAGGTCTTTAAGGTGTAAGTATTTTGTAGATTTATATGTAATTTTCTAAAAATCAATAAAATACGTAGCCATGATAAAAAAACTACTTTTTGGAATATTGATATTATTTCAATGCCAAGTAAACGCTCAAGTAATTCTGGAGCCTGAAAATCCATCAGAGCCATTTAGAATTATAAACGTGATAGGAACATCGGTAAGCGGATGGGATAATGATGTGCCCATGCAAACTACCGATGGGGTTAATTATAGTTTAACAGAATTTCAATTAAAATCAGGAGAATTTAAGTTCAGAGAGGGAAATAGTTGGACAAATAATTGGGGAGGAACATCCTTAGAAGGCGAGGCAGAATATAAGGGATCTAATTTTTTAATTGAACAAGATTCAAAATACAACTTATCGTTCAATTTACAAACCCTAGCGTATAACATTTCAAAATCCACATCATGTATTTGTCCTGCAATATACGCTCCAGTTTGTGTCAATGGAAAAACGTACGGCAATGAATGCGAAGCGGCTTGTAATGGTGAAACAACATGGGTAAATGGCGTTTGCGAACCCAAAGAAGTATCCGTTTATATAAAAGGCTCTGCAGTTGGCGAAACACAAAAATTATACAGAGGTGGAATTGGTTTTGTTCTTTACGATGAATATGTTTTTGCAGGAATATTTACGTTAAACACAGGTGATTTACAATTTGAAGTTAAAGAAGTTGATCAAACCTATATTTTGTCGGGTACTGGTTTTCCTGACGGAAAAGCTTCAGATATCGATGTGCAAATACCAGTGAAAGAAGGCAGATATGCGGTTTGGATTAACATAGCGACTAAAGAATATCATTTTTATGCTACACCTTATGTAAATATTGCAGGCGTTAATTTATCACAAGTGGATAGTAAAGGTAATTACCAAATTAACAATGTTAGTTTAAATGAAACCAATCTGGTTGTTACGGATAATGAATACGGAAACGATGCCTTAGAAATGCTTGTAGGAGATGGCTTTCCACAAGGTACGTTAACCAATTACAGCGAAAATCCAGTTAAAGTTCCTGCTGGAGTTTATAACATTTATTATAACACCTTTACACGAGAATATAAATTTGAGCTTTCAGTAATTCCGTTTAAGATTATAAACATGATAGGTTCTTCTTTAAAAAATTGGGATATTGATGTGCCGATGCAAACCACCGATGGTGTAATTTATAGGCTAACTTCAATTGAATTAAAACAAGGAGAATTAAAATTTAGACAAGATAGTAATTGGGTCAACAATTGGGGAGGAACCTCACTAAATGGTGATGCAGTGCCTTTAGGTTCAAATATTATAATTGAAAATCAAGCATTATATAATGTGACTTTAAACTTAGAAACACTAACCTACAAGATAGAACCCGTAACGATAATTGAGGTTTTTGGAGGCGCTGTAGGAAATCCTTTGAAATTAGCATTTATGGATGGTGTTTATATGGTAAAAGATGTAGAATTAGGCGATGGCGATGTGTATTTTGGCGGTATCATGGAAGGTGATGTTACTTTTCAAATGGGTGGAAGTTCATTTCCTAACGGAGATGCCATTATGTATGAAGCTCCCGTGAAAGCTGAAGCGGGAACATACGATATTATTTTACATTTTAATGGCGCCGAAAATGGTTCATATGAGTTTGTGAGAAAAACCTTAAGCAATTCCGAATTTGAAAAACAATTTATCAGTTTTTCTCCCAACCCAACCCAAGGAGCAATCACATTTACTGAAAAAGTTGATGAGGTTAAAGTATTTGATTTATCAGGCAGATTGGTAAAATTAAAGTCTATAAATTCAACCGAAGTTGATTTGTCAGATTTACAAAACGGGGTTTATATGTTGCAAGTGAGTCAAAACAACAAATTGTTTACAGCTAAACTGGTTAAGGAGTGATTTTCTTAAAATATTAATTTTCAACCCCCGTTTAAACTGGATTTAAACGGGGGTTATTTTTAATAAAAAATAACTGTTAACACATTGTTAATACAAAAGAAAAATTTATTTTTAAAAGTGAAACAACAAACCAACTCACTATGAAAAAATTCTCTCTAATTCTGTTGATTTTACTTGTAGTAAAAATCAATGCTCAAGTAGTAAATATACCCGATACTAATTTTAAAAAATATTTGATTGACAATAAATCTATCAATACCAATTATGATCAAGAGATTCAAGTTTCTGAAGCTTTAGCGACATTAACGATTAACTGTATCGAAAGAAATATTTCGGATTTATCAGGATTAGAAGCTTTTATAAATTTAACCCGATTATCCTGTTCGTATAATAAATTAACTTCAATAGATATTTCTAAAAACACCAAACTAGAATCATTAACATGTAGTAATAATCAACTTTCAAATATTGATTTATCAAAAAACATTAATTTAAAAGAACTTAACGTAACATATAATAAATTAACGAGTCTGTCATTAATAAGTAATGAAAATTTAAATAGTCAAGTTTATGGACGAGGAAATTTGTTTAGTTGTGTAGAGGTAAAAGATCCTTACTTTGCCGTAAAAAATTGGGGAGCTAATTTTGATAGAAACATGAAGTTTTCTAAAAATTGCTCACAAGATTATGAATATCCATCTGTAATTAAAGCTGAAACTTTTTTCGAATGTAATAATGAGGACGGGATTCTTAGGATAAAACTACATACCAAAAATATTCCAGATGGTGTTTACACCAATCAATTTGGATATCAAACTTTAGGTTACTCAAGCCTGATTTTAGTTGATGGTCCAGTAACTGTTAGTAATAATGTTGCTATAGTTGGGCAATTAATGGCTTATAATGGTTTTAATTCTGAATTTTTTAGTTTTATTCAAGAATCTGCGGATTGTTTATCAACGATAAATGAAAATGATGCGATAAATATTCCGAATTGGGATTTAAGTATAGTTTCAAAGCCGATTTCTCGTTACAATCTTAATAATGAACAAGAATTTTGTTCTGAAGAAAACGGAGTTGCCTCTGTTTATGAGTTATCTAATCGATTTTTTTCAAGCTTAGGCGATGAAAGATTAGTTCCTAAATGGTTTAAATCAGACGGACCATACGAAAATTTTATTGAAGTTAAAGAATATGATTTATTAGAGAACGGAAAATTTTATTCTTGTTATTTTGTTGATCAAATCACGGGTTGTACATATGGAAATTATGGTTCATGGGTTAGTTTCATATATTTGAATACGCCTATGTATAACGGACAATTGTCTTTTTGTAGTAATAATTCTCCCGATTTAAAAAATACATTCGGCGGTGGATATGGTGAAACTAAATGGTTTTTATCAGAAACCGGTTATGATACTTTTGAAGATTATAAACCATATAATGGGCAAACCCTTTGGCTAGGAGAATTGAAAGAGATTAATACGGGTGATTATAACGGTATATTTTGTTTTTCAAAAAGAGATTCTTATACATTTACTGAAATAAATCCCGCTCCAGAGCCAATTTTAGATATCAGAAAAGAGGATTTAGATATATATGTTGTAGAAATTACCAATCCAGATTCAAATTATAATTATACTATTACTCCTTATGTAAACAATCAATCTGATTATCTATTTATTGCATCGTCAGGAAAATACACCATAGAAATGGTGTCTAATGATTACTATTTGAACAATGATGATAAAAATTACTGCACCTCATATCATCAATTTGAAATATTGCCAGAAACGTTAGGAAGTTCCGAATTTGAAAAACAATCCACCAGTTTTTCTCCCAACCCAACCCAAAGTATAATCACTTTTACCGAAAAAGTTGATGAGGTTAAAGTATTTGATTTATCAGGCAGATTGGTAAAATCAAAGTCTATAAATTCAACCGAAGTTGATTTATCGAATTTACAAAATGGGGTTTATATGATGCAAGTGAGTCAGAATCAAAAAACATTTACAGCTAAAGTGGTTAAGGAGTGATTTTTTTAAAATATTAAATTTAAAACCCCTGTTTAAATCCAATTTAAACGGGGGTTGTTTTTATATTATCTTATGATAATGCTTATTCAATAAAGAAATTAGCAAAACGGAATTAAAGAATATACTTTATTGTTTAATTACTTTTATAATCGATTGTTCAGAATCATTCTTCGTGATTTTTAAAATATACAAGCCTTGCGGACCAGTTATTTCAAAAGGTATTAAAGTGTTGCTAAAATCTTGTTCTTGGACTAAACGACCATCTTGTGTATACAATTTAATGTTACATTTATTTATTGGGCTGTTAAACTGAATGTTTAGAATTCCATTGCAAGGATTGGGAAAGAAATTGAAATGGTTTGTTGTTTGATTTTTCATAATGTTTAGATAAGGAGATTGATTTACTTTTGAAACAAAAAAGTCAAGTCCACCAACACTTGTAAAACTTATGGTTTCATTGTTAGAGTTCACTTCAGTCATGTCAGATAAGGTGCCTACAATATATAAGTTATCCAAAGTATCTATAGTTATACTGATTCCTAATTCATCTCCTAAGCCTCCTGTTTTTTTTGCCCAAACAAAATTTCCATCGGTGTCTAGTTTTTGAATAAATAAATCTCTATTATCAGAAGGGGTTAAATTATAAATTTCTGTGCCAGGATTGAAATCTACAGTGTTTATAAAATATCCAGACGTATAGATGTTCCCAAAGGAATCAACTGCGGTAGATCTAACGCGCTCTTCCCCTGTGCCTCCTATTTTTTTTGCCCACACAAAATTTCCATTCAAATCTAGTTTTAAAATGAAGACATCAGAATTTCCATCCGAGGTTAAATTAAAAAAACTTTCATTGGGATCAAAATCAACAGTATTTAAAAAATTACCTGATACATACACGTTTCCGATATTGTCTACATTTATAGAAATACCAACATCATTGGAGGTTCCTCCTATTTTTTTTGCCCAAACAAAATTTCCATTGGCATCAAGTTTTAGAATAAAAGCATCGTTAGAACCTGCGGAATTTAAATTATAAATCTCCGATCCTAGGTTAAAATCAATGGTTCCAAAAAACTCCCCTGTAACATAAATATTGCCAGATGTATCTAGTATAACTTGGCGACCGTTCCCCCAGTCATTACCGTTTAATTTTATTGCCCACGCAAAATTCCCATTAGTATCTAATTTTTGAATGAAAGCATTCTGAAATACAGTAGTAGTAAGATTATGCTCATTTTCTCCTGGATCAAAATCTACTGTTCCTGTAAACCTTCCAGTAATATAAGTATTACCATCGGAATCAACAGCTATTGAATTATTTGTATCTTCCCCTGTGCCTCCCATTTTTTTTGCCCATACAAAATTTCCATTAGAGTCTAATTTTTGTATAAAGATATCAGTATCCCCCATGGATGTTAGCATGAATGATTCTTTTCCTGGGTTAAAATCAACAGTTCCATAAAACTCACCTGTTGTATATACATATCCATTAATATCTGTGGCAATTGAATATCCTGTATCTTCTTGTGTTCCTCCCATTTTTTTTGCCCATAAAAAGTTGCCATTAGCATCTAGTTTCTGAATAAATATATCAAAAGAACCTGCGGAAACTAAATTATATACTCCTGCTCCGGGATCAAGGTCTGTTGTTCCTTGAAATCCACCCAATGTATATACGTTACCCCATTTATCTACAGTTATTGAATATACGGATTCATTCCGATTTCCTCCAGCTTGTTTAATCCATTCAGGATTAGAATTTTGAGCAATAATGGGTTTAGAATTAAATAATCCGAAAAATATCGCAGTTAGTATTAAAAATTTTAGATTATACATATTGATGATTTACAAGTAAAAAGATTTTTGTGCAAATTTATCGTTTTAGTTCGGAAATATAATTTGAACATATGTGATTTTTTAAGTACACAGGTATATGAAGAATTCCCCTATATTTGCCGTTTAATTTTTATCTTTAAGGTGTTGCGTTAGGGATTGAAGCGGCATCCTTTTTTGAAGTGCAACGGAAAAAAAGATATAGCGTAAAGCCCGACCCTTGTGGTAACGCCCTAAAAAGCTCAGCATAAAATAAAACAAGCAAATTACTCAAATGAAGAATATTAGAAATTTTTGCATCATTGCACACATTGACCACGGTAAAAGTACGTTAGCGGATCGTTTATTGGGCGCTACGCAAACGGTTACGGCTCGTGAAGAAAAAGCGCAGTTGTTGGACAATATGGATTTGGAGCGCGAACGTGGCATTACCATTAAAAGTCACGCCATTCAAATGGAGTACATGTACAAAGGCGAAAAGTATATTTTGAATTTGATTGATACTCCGGGCCACGTGGATTTCTCGTACGAGGTTTCCCGTTCTATTGCAGCTTGCGAAGGCGCGTTGTTGATTGTAGATGCGGCACAAAGTATTCAGGCACAAACCATTTCTAACCTGTATTTGGCGTTGGAAAATGATTTGGAGATTATACCCGTGTTAAACAAAGTAGATTTACCGAGTGCGAATCCCGAAGAAGTAAGCGACGATATTATTGATTTATTAGGCTGTAAACTAGAAGATATTATTCATGCGTCGGGTAAAACTGGTTTTGGGGTAGAAAATATTTTAGCTGCTATCATAGAAAAAATTCCTGCGCCTAAAGGCAATGTGGAAGAACCTTTACAGGCTTTGATTTTTGATTCGCACTATAATCCGTTCCGTGGGATTGAGGTTATTTTCCGAGTGAAAAATGGAGAGATTAAAAAAGGTCAAAAAATAAAATTTATGGCTACCGATCATGAGTATTTTGCCGATGAGGTGGGTACTTTAAAATTGAATCAGGTGCCGAAAGATAAAGTGTCTACGGGTGATGTAGGTTATTTAATTTCAGGAATTAAAGAAGCCAAAGAGGTAAAAGTGGGTGATACCATTACCGATGCTAAAACACCGACCACCAACATGATTCATGGTTTTGAGGATGTAAAACCGATGGTTTTTGCGGGGATTTATCCTGTAGATACCGAAGATTACGAAGACTTGCGCGCCTCTATGGAAAAGCTACAACTAAACGATGCGTCGTTGGTGTTTGTGGCTGAAAGTTCTGCCGCTTTAGGATTTGGTTTCCGTTGCGGATTTTTGGGTATGTTGCACATGGAAATCATTCAAGAGCGTTTAGAACGTGAGTTTGATATGACGGTAATTACTACGGTGCCTAACGTGTCGTATTTGGCTTACACCAAAAAAGAACCTGAAGTACCCTTTGTGGTGAACAACCCTTCGGATTTACCAGAGCCTTCAAGATTAGATCGTGTGGAAGAACCGTTTATTAAAGCCACCATTATTACCAAGTCTGATTTTGTGGGTAACGTAATGAGTTTGTGTATCGAAAAACGCGGACAAATCACCAATCAAACCTATTTAACCACCGACCGCGTAGAATTGACTTTTGATATGCCTTTGGCAGAGATTGTTTTTGATTTTTATGATCGTTTAAAAACAGTTTCTAAAGGTTACGCCTCGTTTGATTATTCGCCCATTGGAATGCGTACTTCAAAATTAGTGAGGTTGGATGTGTTGTTAAATGCCCAATCGGTGGATGCTTTATCTGCATTAATTCACGAAGACAATGCCTACAATATTGGTAAAAAAATGTGTGAAAAATTGCGGGAGTTAATACCGCGTCAACAATTTGATATCCCCATTCAAGCAGCTATCGGAGCCAAAATTATTGCTCGTGAAACCATCAAAGCGTTGCGTAAAGACGTTACCGCTAAATGTTACGGTGGTGATATTTCTCGTAAACGTAAATTGTTAGAAAAACAGAAAAAGGGTAAAAAACGTATGCGCCAAGTGGGTAACGTAGAAATTCCACAAGAAGCCTTTATGGCGGTGTTGAAGTTGAATGATTAGGTTTGCTCAGTAACGCAAAATAAAAGAGTCCGTATCACATTAGCGATACGGACTCTTTTTTTATTGATGAAACTTTTTGTGTGACCTAAAGAGATCTTTTACCAGACCAAGTTCCGTTTTCAGTTTGATCTGAATTAACCCAAGTTCCAGAGATGTTATCTCCGTCTATTTTTCCGCTTATAGAAGCGTTTCCACTTGCAGACCCAGTAACTGTACCGTTGTTTACTTGTCCGTAGATGTAAGAAGTGTCATCATCTCCTGTGGCTCTGGCTAATCCTCTAAATTTATTGTCTGCAATAACTAAATTAAAAGTTCCTTTGTTGTTGGCGTCAGTTTTAGAAGCGTAAGTTCCTTCGTAACATTTAATTAATACGTTTGATTTTTCTTTGAATAAATCAATTACTGCGTTAGGATGCCCCGCTACTAAAATTTCAGAAATGGAATACGCAGAACCATCCGCAGAAACTGTTAGTTTAAATGAATGCCCTTCTGGACACATAAATTTTAAAGCATCGATGGCTTGACCTTTAATTACTTCACCAGCCGCTGTAAACACAAATGTTTTACCATCTACTTTAAGCGTTGCAGTAACTTTGTCATCTCCGTTTTTAATAGAAATAGATAGAATTCCTGTAGAACCTACAAAAACTCCTTTATAAACCCCCGTATTGCTGGCGTCATTTTCTGCTTTAGCAGTAGGTGTCGTAGCCAGTGGAGTGGTGGTTGTGTTGTTGGTTGATGGAGAATCATCTTTTGAACATGAGAATAATACCAATCCCATGAACATCATAGTTAATAATTTTTTCATTTTGATTAAAAATTTAATTGTTAGTTAACCTCGAATATAGTAAAAAAATACTATCAATTTTTAACAATTGTTGATTTTTCAATAAATCGGTTCAGACTTGTAGCGTTCGCAAAATCCTATTGCTTTATGATCTGGTTTAGATGTAACTGTTTAAATCGAAAAAAGTCCTATAAAATCGTTTGATTTATTAGGACTTTTTAATTGTAATGGTGGAGAAGATGGGGCTCGAACCCACGACCTCTTGGCTGCCAGCCAAGCGCTCTAGCCATCTGAGCTACATCCCCGTGTAGGGCACAAATATATATTTTTTTATGAAAAGCTTAGTTCTTTCTTGTAAAAATTAACCTATACCATAAAGCAAGTTCGTAAAGCTGAAATTATTTAAATAATACCCTTATTTTTACCCAAAATATGATTCATGTTTAAAAGGTTAAGCTATTTTATTGTAGTATTCGCATTAGTCGTTTTTAGTTGTGCTAAAAAAGGAATGCCTACCGGTGGTCCAAAAGACGAAACGGCTCCTAAAATTCTATTGGTACAGCCAGCCAACGCTTCGGTGGAATTTACAGGTAATCAATTCAAATTGTTTTTTAACGAAAACATTGCATTTAAAGATTTAGAAAAACAATTGATTGTTTCACCTCCTTTGCGCAATAAATTATCGGTAATGCCTATGGCGGGTATGTCTAAAAAAATGGCAGTTATTACCATAAACGATACTTTACAGCCCAATACAACTTATAGTTTTAATTTTGGAAAAAGCATTGTAGATGCAACCGAAGCCAATCCATTGCCCGATTTTAAATATATATTTTCTACAGGTAAATATTTAGATTCTTTAAAATTAACAGGATTTGTACGCGATGCCGAATTACAAAAGACCGAATTTCCAGTATCTGTTTTTTTATATGAAGCTGATGCCGATTATAACGATTCGGTAGTTTATAATAAAAATCCAAGATACGTTGCTATTACCCAAGACAGTTTAGGAACTTTTTCTTTTGAAAATATTAAACAAGGCAAGTACCGAATGGTGGCCATAAAAGATAAAAACGAAAATTATAGATTCGATATTGCTAAAGAAAAAATAGGATTTTATACCCAGCCCATTTCGGTGCCCAACGATACCATTTACCGTTTGGATATTTTTAAAGAAATACCTGATTTTAAACCCAATAAACCATCGCAGTCATTGGGGAATCAATTACTCATGGGGTATAAAGGAAATCCTAAAAATGTAAAAGTGTCTGTAAAAAATGGCACAGAAGTTATTCCTTCGGTAACCACTTATTTTCCTAAAAAAGATTCTTTACAAATTTGGTATAAACCCCTAAAAGCAGACTCCTTGGCAGTGAAAGTGGAAAAAGACCTATTTTCTAAAGAATTTTACGTTAAGATTAAAGAAAAGAAAAGCGATTCCTTGGCCATAACTGCGGTTAATTCGGGCACCTTACATTTTAGAGAAACTTTTGCTTTAAAATTAAACACCCCTTTGGAAGTCTTGGATGTTAATAAAATCAAGCTTTTAAACGCCGACAGTACTTTAGTTTCTTTTAAAGCGAGTTATATTCCGTTAGAGCGAAAAATAGAGATTATATTTAAAAAAGAACCAGCAACTAAATATACTTTAAAGGTTCAGCCTAATGCCATACAAGATTTTTTTGGAAAGTATAACACCAAGGACTTAAAATATAATCTAGAAACTAAAGAACTTACCGAATACGGCAATCTAAAAGTGAATATTCAAAATGCGAAACGTTTTCCGGTATTGGTTCAATTGACTAACGAAAAAGGAGAAATTTTAGCGGAACAATCCGTTTTAAAAAATCAGTCGGTTTTATTTGAAGGTTTGTTGCCCAGTATGTATCAAATGCGTGCCGTTTACGACGAAAATGCCAATCAAATTTGGGATACCGGAAATTACTTAAAAAAGGTTCAACCCGAAGAAATCGTATATTTCCCTAAACCTTTAGACGTAAGAATGAATTGGGATATCGACCAAAATTTTGACTTAAATAAGTAACCATGACAAACAACGGATCACTTTTTACGCAAATTAATCAAGGAGTGGCTAGCTTAACTTTTGGTCATCCTGCGGGAAATTCTTTTCCTGCCGAATTGTTAAAAAGATTAGTTCAAGAATTGAATGCGTTATCGGTAAATAATCAAGTAAAAGTAATCGTGTTAAAAAGCGAAGGTGATAAAATATTTTGCTCGGGCGCTTCTTTCGACGAATTGTTAAACATAACCAACGAACAACAAGGACTGGACTTTTTTTCGGGATTTGCTCATGTCATTAATGCCATGCGTAAGTGTAGTAAAATCATCGTAGGCAGTGTGCAAGGAAAAGCCGTTGGCGGTGGAGTGGGATTAATTGCGGCTTGCGATTATGTAATGGCAACCGAACAAGCATCCATTAAATTGTCTGAAATTGCTATTGGAATTGGTCCATTTGTAATTCAACCCGCTATTGAAAGAAAGGCGGGAAAAGCTGCTTTTAGTTATTTGTGTTTGTCGCCACAAGAGTGGAAAAATGCCTATTGGGCAGAAAAAAATGGGTTGTACGCCAAAGTTTTTGAAACCCAAAAAGAGTTAGAAAAAGAAGTGGATTTATACACCCATCAATTGGCTAGCTATTCAGCAGAAGCTTTATCTGAAATCAAAAAAACACTATGGGAAGGCACTGAAGGACGGGCTGACACGCTTGGACAGTTCGCCCCTGCGGTCTGCCTGTTGAAAGCGCCGGGGGACTGTCTGCCCCCCGGACCCCCCAAGAGTATTTGCAAAAGGTGCAAAGCCAGATGGTGTGTCCGTGACAGAGGGGAAAAGCGGCCCGGCACCGCGCTTTGTGACCGGCAGTCTGATGCGCCATGTGGTGGTGATGTCGCTGACATCATCCGTCGGGTTGATGGCGATCTTCAGCGTCGATCTGATCAACATCCTGTATATCTCGTGGCTGCAAGACCCGGTGTCCACCGCCGCGGTGGGCTATGCCGGGGCGGTGCTGTTCTTCACCACCAGTTTCGGCATCGGCCTGTCGATTGCGGTGTCGGCCGTGGTGGCGCGGGCGCTGGGCCAGCGTGAAGCGTTTCTGGCGCGGCGGCGGGCGACCAATGGGCTGTTGCTCGCGCTGGGGCTGGGGGTGGCGTTCACCGCTGTGGTCTGGGCGCTTCTGGGGCCGATTGTGGATCTGTTGGGCGCGCAAGGGCCCACGGCAGCGGCGACGGTGCATTACCTGAGCATTTCCATGCTGGGCCAGCCCTTGTTGATGCTGGGCATCACCGGGGCGGGCGTGCTGCGCAGCCATGGCGATGCACGGCGGTCGATGATGGTGACGGTCTGGGGCGCGGTGGCGCTGGCGCTTGCCGACCCGATCCTGATCTTCGGCTTTGGCTGGGGCCTGAGCGGCGCGGCCTGGGCCGCCAACCTGTCGCGGCTTGTGGTGGCGGGCATGGCGATCTGGCCGCTGTGGCGGCATTACGGCGGCTTTACCCCGGTGACCGGGGCCGAGGTTGCCATCGACGCGCGCGGCATGGCGGGCATTGCCGGACCAGCGGTGCTGACGCAGGTGGCCACCCCGGTGGGGCAAGCCTTTGTAACCCGGCTGATCGCGCCATATGGTGAGGCGGCGGTGGCGGGCATGGCAATCACCGGGCGGCTGACGCCTGTGGCGCTGGGGGTGATCTTTGCGCTGGCGGGGGCCATCGGCCCCATCGTCGGGCAGAATGCGGGCGCAGGCCGGATTGACCGGGTGCGCCGCGCGATCTGGGATGCGGTGATCTTTACCGCCGTGGTGATCAGCCTTGTTACGCTGGTGCTGTTCGCCCTGCGCGGCCCGATTGCCGACCTGTTCCATGCCGAAGGCGTCACCCGCGATCTGGTGTTCCTGTTCTGCGG
>DLGW01000007.1 GCA_002482885.1 Flavobacteriaceae bacterium UBA7684
ACCAACTGAGCTATCGAGTCTTGCAAATCAAACGATATAAATAAAAAAAAGTGACCCGACTGGGGCTCGAACCCAGGACCCCAACATTAAAAGTGTTGTGCTCTACCAACTGAGCTATCGAGTCTTTTATTTATTCGCTGAACGCGGGTGCAAATATATAATCTTATCTTTTATATTTCAAACCATTTTTATTATAAATTTGCTTTTTTATTTTTCAAAAATATAATCCGCTTATTTATAGGCTTTTATTGTTATGAGTAAAGTAGTTTTATTGGGTTACATGGGGTCGGGAAAGTCTACAATTGCTAAATTATTAGCTCAGGAGACTCATAATCAAGCGTATGATTTGGATGCAATCATAGAAAAAGAACAAAAGCAGACCATTAAAGAAATCTTTGCTAATAAAGGGGAGATACATTTTAGAAAACTAGAATCAGATACTTTAAAAAGTTTTTTAAACGAATACACAGATTTTATTTTAAGTCTAGGTGGTGGAACACCGTGTTATGGCAATAATTTAGAAATCATCAAACAACCCAATATTCAATTTTTTTATTTGAATGCTTCGGTAAATGAATTGTTTAAAAGATTAAATTCCGAAAAAATCAACAGACCCTTAATTGCCAATTTAAACGACGAGGAATTAAAAGAGTTTATTGCGAAACATCTTTTTGAAAGAAATGTATTTTATAAGCAGGCCAAATACATTATTAATGTAGATGGTAAGTCTCCAAAAGAAATTGTGTCAGAAATTAAAAAACATTTAGTTTAAATAAGCCAGACTTTCTTTTTCATCAAACACTACAGTTACTTTTTCTAATAAAGAAGTAGATAAAGAAATACCTTTAAAGTCTGTTTTTATAGGATATCTTTTGTGATTTCGGTCTACTAAAACAGCTGTTTTAAACTTAGTAGTGGGCACGTCCAAAAAGTGTTTTACGCCATAAATTAAAGCCCTGCCTGAATTTAAAACATCATCTACTAAAACCAAACCTTTGTTACTGTAGGCAGTTGCGGGTATGGAAGTGGTAACGGTTCCTAAAGGATTGTCTTTATCCATAAAAACTTCGCAACGGCTAATTTTAATGTCGGATATTTTTTCTAATTCATCGGCAATTTTGTTCGCAAAAACATAACCGCCAGACGAAATACCTGCAATTACTATATCCGTGTCATCTATAAAAGTTTCGTATATCTGATAAGCGATTCTACGAATTTTATGTTCTATTTGTTGATGAGAAAGTATGATTTTTTTATCCACGGCTTTAATTTTTTTCAAATATATTAATTTAATTAAGTCAAAGGTCGAAAGTCAAAAGTCGAAAGTTTCTAAGATCTAACGTCTATAATCCTTTAATCTTCGTCAAAATCCCAATTTTCCACTTCGTAATCTTCTAAATCTCTGCGGTCTTTTTTGGTGGGTCTACCAGTACCTCTTTCTCGGTAATGAGCGGAAGCACTTTTTAAGTTGGCTAATTTAAGCAACTCTTCGGGTGTAGTTTGGTCTATTCTGTATAAATCCACTAGTTGAGCACCTACGCGACTAGGGGGAATTTCTAATACTTTTAACTTATAATTAATCTGGTCTTTACGAACGGTAATTACATCTCCATTAACTAATGATTTAGAAGGTTTTACTTTTTGATCTCCTACGGATATTTGTCCTTTATTACAAGCTTCAGTAGCCATATTTCGGGTTTTAAAATACCGAACACACCACAAATATTTATCAATTCTCATAGGTCATAACTAAAGGTTAATTATAGTTCAAAAATAAATCAAATTTGTATCTTGCGGAGCAAATTTTTAAAAGATTACCATGTTTAAAAAGCTTATAGTTTTTATAGTTTTGTTTGGATTTGTTGTTTCTTGTAAAAAAGATGACGACGACAATGTAATACAATTAAGAGACAGAAATGAACAATTTGTTACCGATAGTATCTCAATTGCTAATTTTTTAGATTCACATTATGTTGAAGTAGATACCGAGCTTAATGTCACTTTTGAAAAATTAACGGACGGAGACGGAAAAGAGTCTGTTAGAAAACAAAAAACATATCCTTTACAACATCATATGGCAACTGTTGATGGGGTAAATTATAAAATATATTTTTTAAAAATTAGAGAAGGATCCAAAATCAATCCAACACCATTAGATTCTGTATTAGTTTCTTACAAAGGAAATTTATTGGATAAAACTCGATTTGATTGGCGCCCAAATCCTTTTTGGACTTCTGCTTTAATATCTGGATCTATTAATACTAATATATTTTCTACCAAAGGGCCAAGATATATTTTACCAGAATTTAAATCAGGTGATTTTATCGAAAATTCAGACGGTACTCTAACTTATAATAATTTTGGAGTAGGAGTTATGTTTTTGCCTTCTGGTTTAGCCTATTTCCAAAATAGTATTCAGGGCATTTCTGCATACACACCCATAATTGTCACCTTTAATTTATATGCAGTTAAATTCCGAGATCATGATTTGGACTTAGTTTTAACTCAAGAAGAAGATTTGAATTCTAATAATGATTATACCGATGATGATACCGACGTAGATGGCAAACCAAATTATTTAGATGCAGATGATGATGGAGATGGAATTCCAACTAAGAACGAAGTCGCAATAACTATTGTTGAAGAAAAAACGATTATAGATTTTAAAATTGATGATAATAAAAATGGAGTTCCAAATTATTTAGATAAAGAAGACATCAAAGAATACAATAAAGAAGAAACAACAGAATAGAATTTATCTTCTCTGAACATTCTAATAATGAATTTAAAAAACGATTGGAAGAGGATATTAGAAAAAGAATTTCAAGAATCGTATTTTTTGAATTTGATGACTTTTGTTAATCAAGAATACAAAACCAAAAAATGCTATCCTCCAAAAGATTTGATTTTTGAAGCATTTAACCAATGTTCTTTTGAAGAGGTAAAAGTGGTTATTATAGGTCAAGATCCTTATCATGGATTTGGACAAGCTCACGGATTGTGTTTTTCAGTTAATGATGGAGTAAAAATGCCACCATCATTAGTTAATATTTTTAAAGAATTAGAAAAAGATTTAAAAATACCCATAGCCATTTCTGGAAATTTAGAACGTTGGGCTAAACAAGGGGTACTGTTATTGAATTCGATTTTAACGGTTGAAGAAGGAAATGCAGGAGGACATCAAAATCAAGGGTGGGAACAATTTACCGATGCCGTGATTGATTTAATTGCTCAACAAAAATCGTCAGTTGTATTTTTATTATGGGGAAACTATGCTCATCAAAAAGGAAAAAAAATAGACAGAAAACGACATTTGGTATTAGAAGCTGGACATCCGTCACCATTAAGCGCTAACAGAGGACTTTGGTTTGGAAATCAACATTTTAGTAAAACTAATATATATTTAAAAGAAAATCATTTAACAACAATAGACTGGTAATTCATATTTAAATTAAATTTTACAACTATGAGAATAATAAGTACATGTATCTTTTTATTGGTTAGTATTTTAAGTTGGTCGCAAAATAACAATCAACAAGCATTGTTTACGATTGATGGCAAACCCTATTCTTCAGAAGAATTTGTACGCGTTTACAAAAAAAATCTAGATTTAGTTAAAGACGAATCTCAAAGAAACGTAAACCAATACTTAGATTTGTTTATTAATTACAAGCTAAAAGTAACTAAAGCACATCAATTGGGTTTACATGAAACTGCTAAATATAAATCAGAATTACAATCTTATAGAAATCAATTAGCTAAAGGATATCAAACGGATAAAAAAGTAACCGAAGAATTGGTTCAAGAAGCTTATAATAGAATGAAATTCGAAATTAAAGCTTCGCATATATTAATTAGAAGTGACTTAAATGATTCCCCAGCAGATACTTTAAAAGCTTATAACAAGCTGTTAGATATTAAAAAAAGAATTGAAAAAGGAGAAGATTTTGCTATTGTCGCTCAACAGCATTCAGAAGATCCATCAGCAAAAACAAATAGTGGAAACTTAGGGTATTTTTCTGCATTTAAAATGGTTTACCCGTTTGAAAGTGCTGCCTACAATACGCCAATTCATCAAGTTTCTAAAATAATCAGAACTCGTTTTGGATATCACATCATTAAAGTACACGATTTAAGACCAACTCGTGGAGAAATTGAAGTAGCTCATATCATGCTTTTTAAGCCTAATGATTCTATAAAAGATATTAACGGCATAAAGATTTTTGAAATTTTTAAGAAGTTTAAACAAGGAGAAAACTTTGAAACTTTAGCAAAAACCTATTCAGAAGACAAGGGAAGTTCTGAAAAAGGAGGCAAATTAGAGATTTTTGGTTCTGGTGATATTGGTTCAGAAATTTTCGAAGAAAAGTCATTTAAATTAGAAAATCCGGGCGATTATTCTACACCATTTGAATCAGAGTTTGGTTTTCATATTGTAAAATTGATAAAAAAACATCCTTTAAAATCTTTAGAAGAATTAAGAAAAGAAATTGAACGTAAAATTGGTTCTGATGACCGTTCTATTTTTATCAGAAAATCTTTTACAGAAGGATTAAGAAGTAAATACAAAATAGTAGAAAATCAGAAAAACGTTAAAAAATTAAGCACATTAGTAGATGACCGTTTATATGATAACAAATGGGAATTGCCTAAAAAAGAAAAAGAATTAGAAGCAGAATTATTTTCGTTAGATAAAAATAAAGTGAGCACTAAAGAGTTTTTAGAGTATTTAAATGCTCAACAAAAATCAAAAAATGCCAATCAAATTAAACCTGTTTCGGAATTGGTTAAATTCCATTTAAGCAAATTTAAAGACGAGCGTTTAACTTTATATCATAATCAAAATTTAGAAAAAGAAAATCCTGAATTTGACATAGTGATGAATGAATACAAAGAAGGCATTTTGTTGTTTGATTTAATGGAAAAAGAAATTTGGAATAAAGCCAAAACAGACACCATTGGTTTAAAGTCATTTTACGATTTAAATAAAGAAAACTATAAATGGAACGATAGATACGAAGTGCAAATTGCTTCTTCTACCGATAAAAAAGTAATCGAAAGTGTAAAAAAATATCTAAAGTCTAATAAAGACGAAGCTTTCATCAAAGAAAAAATCAATAAGAATAACAAAATTAATGTAATGTTCGAAAATGGTGTTTTTGAAAAAGAAAGTCCTAAATTACCTTTAAATTATACTTTTACTAAGGGATTATCCGAAGTAATTTCGAATGAGAATTATTTTTATGTAATTAACGGAAAGAATTTTTTACCAGCTGAACCTAAAGCTTTTTCAGAAGTAAAAGGAAAAGTAATTAGTGATTATCAGCAATATTTAGAGTCTAATTGGATTCAAAAATTAAAAGAAGAATTTAAAGTAGAAGTAAATCAATCTGAATTTGAACGCATAAAAAAACAACTATAAATGGTAAAATGCCTTAGTTTATTTTTTATTGTTTTGATTTTGTGGTCTTGTGGTGAGTCTCCCGAAAAAAAGGATGGAGCTATTGCAAGGGTAGGCGATAATTATTTATACGTAAAGGATATTCAAGATTTAATTGATGAAGAAACCTCTCCCGAAGACAGTATTCAGATAGTTACAAATTATGTTAACCGTTGGGCTTCAAAATACATTTTAATGGAGGCTGCCGATAAAAACATCGGAGGAGATTCCAAAGTAGAATTGGATAAATTAGTAGAACAATATAAAATGGATTTATATACTAATTTGTATTTAGAAAAATTAGTTGCCAAATCATTAGATACCACCGTTGCCGAAGAGGAAATTAAAAATTTATATAACGACACTAAAGATTATTTTAGATTAAATTCTAAATTGGTAAAACTTAGATTTTTAGTTTTACAACAAGATCACCCCAAATATGAATTAATTCGAAGTAAGTTTTTAAGTTTTTCTAAAAAGGACAAAGTTTATTTAGAATCTATTGGAATACAACTTAAACAATTCGCTTTAAATGACGATGTTTGGGTAGAGGCCAATACGCTATATAAAAAATTCCCTTTCTTAACTCCAGAAAATGCTGCTGAATATTTGATTTCAGGGAAAACAACTCAAAGCAAAGATTCTTTATACACCTATTTAATTAAAGTAAATCAGGTGTTAGATAAAGGAGAAATTAGTCCTTTTGAATACCAAAAAAACACCATAAAGGATATTATTCTAAACAAAAGAAAATTAGAACTTGTTAAACAATTTGAAAAAGAAATCACCGACAATGCTATTAAAAATGAAAAGTTTGAAATATATAAGTAATTACCTATTCCTGTTCGCTGTGTTACTATTTGGTGAATCCATACATGCACAAGAAACCACAACAGCTCCAAAAAGAATTGATGGAGTAGTAGCTGTTGTTGGGGATTTTTTAATATTAGATTCAGATATAGATAAAACCTATATTGAATTGCAAAGTCAAGGAACCTCTATAAAAGATATTAATAGATGTGAATTATTAGGAAAATTATTAGAAGATAAATTGTATGCTCACCAAGCCATTCAAGACAGTATTCCGTTGCCCGATACCGAGATTAAAGGAGTAATGGACAACCAAATTAATTATATGGTAGAACAACTAGGTTCTATGGAAAAAGTAGTAAAATACTTTAAAAAATCTACCGAAGAAGAACTTAAAACGGATTTATATGACATCATAAAAATCAATAAGTTAGCAGGTAAAATGCAAGAAAAAATTGTAAGCAGTGTAGAAATCACACCCGAAGAAGTAAGAACGTTCTTTAAAAGCATACCTACCGAAGATTTACCCACTTTTGGAGCAGAGTTAGAATTGGCACAAATCGTAATTAAACCTAAAGTTCCAGAAGCTGAAAAACAAAAAGTAATTACTCGATTAAAGGAAATCAAAAAAGACGTTCAAGAAAACGGTTCTAGTTTTTACAGTAAAGCCGTTTTATATTCCCAAGATCCAGGTTCCCGTTCCAGTGGAGGATATTATAAAATGGATAAAAAAACGCCATTTGTAAAAGAATTTAAAGATGTAGCTTTTAGTTTAAACGAAGGAGAAATATCAGAACCTTTTGAAACGGATTTTGGATATCATATTATATATGTAGAAAAAATCAGAGGTCAAGAATTAGATTTAAGACACATTTTGCTAATACCAAGCACGCCTAACGAATCCTTAAAAGAAGCCAAACAAGAAATTGATTTGATCAGAAAAAGAATCTTAGATAAAGAAATCAGTTTTGAAGAAGCGGCTAGAAATTTTTCTCACGAAAAAGAAACCAAAAATAATGGGGGAGTGCTCATCAATCCTAAAACTTTTGATACTCGATTTGAATTAACTAAAATGGATCCGTCTTTATATAGTATGGTTTCTAACTTAAAAGCCGGAGAGGTTACTTTACCTATGATGGATGAAGACCGATCAGGAAGAAAATCATACAAAATAATTATGGTAACTAAAAGTGTTCCTGAACACACCGCTAATTACGCCAAAGACTACACAAAAATTAAAGAATTAGCTTTAAAAGAAAAGCAACTGAAAGCCATTACCAAATGGTCTTCAACCAAAATAAACGACACTTATATTAAAATCAACGGAGAATACAGAAATTGTACTTTTACGAACAACTGGTTAAAAAAATAAATAATGTCTGATGTGCAAGCTATTCAACAATTAGTTGAACAACAAAAGTTAATTAAAAAAGAGATTGCCAAAGTTATTGTAGGTCAAAACGAAGTTGTTAATCAAATTCTGATTAGTATTTTTTCGGGCGGACATGCCTTATTAGTTGGTGTACCGGGTTTGGCAAAAACATTAATGGTAAATACTATTGCACAAGTATTAGGATTGGAATTTAAGCGCATACAATTCACACCTGATTTAATGCCTTCGGATATTTTAGGTAGCGAAATATTAGATGAAAACAGACAATTCAAATTCATTAAAGGTCCTGTTTTTTCTAATATTATTTTGGCAGATGAAATCAATAGAACACCGCCCAAAACGCAAGCTGCACTTTTAGAAGCCATGCAGGAAAAATCCGTAACCGTAGCCGGACATCGCTACCAGTTACAAAACCCGTATTTTGTATTAGCTACCCAAAATCCAATAGAACAAGAAGGAACTTATCCTTTACCCGAAGCACAATTAGATCGTTTTATGTTCGCCATTCAATTGAATTATCCTTCGTTTGACGAAGAAGTTATGGTGGTAAAGCAAACCACCTCTAATTTAAAACCCGAATTAAATGCATTAATAAATGCTCAGCAAATTGTTGATTTTCAACAATTGATTCGTAGAATACCTGTTGCGGATAATGTAATTGATTATGCAGTTAGATTAGTGTCTAAAACCAGAACCAATACCGCAGACGCTCCAGAGGTTGTGAATAATTATGTAGAATGGGGAGCTGGTCCAAGAGCCTCTCAAAATCTAATATTGGCCGCTAAAACTCATGCCGCATTTAACGGGAAATATTCTCCGGATATAGAAGATGTACAAGCCGTTGCTACAGGAATTTTAAGACATAGAATTGTAAAAAATTATAAAGCCGAAGCCGAAGGTATTACCGAAGAATATATTATAAATAAACTACTGTAAAACCAAATCCCTTGAAGGAACGCGTATTTGGCTTAGATGTAATACGATGTATAGCCATATTAATGGTTTTGTTCTGCCATACTTTGTGGCTTTTAGACGGAGTAACTTTTTTTGGAAGGGGATTTATACAATCCTTGGGGTTTTTCGGGGTAGAACTTTTTTTTATACTTAGCGGGTTTTTAATCGGAAACATTTTATACGATTGGTTTGATACCGATACTAGTTATAAAAGGTTGTTTCATTTTTATGCCAGAAGATGGCTCCGCACTTTGCCATTGTATTACATCATATTGGTAATTAATGTTTTATTGGCGTTTTATTTTGGAAATATTTTACCAGATAATACCCATCAATATGTATTCTTTTTTCAGAATGCATTGAGTCGAATGCCTAATTTTTTTAACGAGTCTTGGAGTTTATCGGTAGAAGAAAGTATTTATGTAATCATTCCTTTTTTGTTACTGATGATCAAAAAGGCCTTTCCCAAAATACCGTTTAAACAAGTATTTATTTATGTAATTCTGGGAATCATACTCCTTGCTTTTGCTAATAGATTTCATGCTTTAAACAACGTAGCCCATCAGATAAACTATGTTTGGAACTTAGATGTTAAAGCAGTCGTTATCTACCGATTAGATGCTATTCTATATGGCTTTTTAATCATGTACCTATATAAACATTTTACCCATTATTTGTCCAACTACAAAATTTTATTAGTTGTATTCGCCTTTCTATTTTATCAAATAGGTAAATTAATCATTTATCGTGGATTTGGTTTTGAAGTTTTTCAGGTTGTTTTTTATTTACCTTTAGTAAGTATCTCTATCGCTTTACTAATCCCTTTTTTTTATCAGCTAAAACCATTTTCTTTGGAATGGATTAACCACGCGATTGTTTTTGTAAGTAAAATATCTTATTCCTTATACCTTTGGCATTATTCCATTATTCTAATGATTTGGAAATATGATGTTTATTCTAATTTTAACTTTCCGTTCTTAAATAATCCCATTCAGGTAGCGCTGTATTTAGGGGTAACCTTTTTAGTGTCTTATTTTTCTTACCAATACATTGAAAAACCATTTTTAAGATTAAGAAAATAATTGTTTTTAATTTGATTGGTTTTAAAAAATGAGAAAGAATCCTTATTTTTTTGGTTATTTGATAATTGTGGCTTTATTAGAACATATTAATCCGATTATTTTTTCATAATTTATACAAATTCGTATTTTCGCAATTCAACAAAAAATATAATTTATTTAGTTATGGCATTTGATATAGAAATGATTCAAAAAGTGTACGCCAGTATGGCTGAACGAGTAGATAAAGCTCGTGAATTAGTTGGACGTCCACTTACGCTTTCAGAAAAGATTCTTTATTCGCATTTATGGGAAGGAAAACCTTCGCAAGCATTTAAAAGAGGAGTGGATTATGTAGATTTTGCTCCAGATAGAGTAGCTTGTCAAGATGCTACCGCACAAATGGCACTATTACAATTTATGCATGCTGGTAAAAGTAAAGTGGCAGTACCAACTACAGTACACTGTGATCACTTAATACAAGCTAAAGTAGGTGCAAAATCTGATTTAGCGGTTGCCAATACACAATCTAAAGAAGTATTTGACTTTTTATCGTCAGTATCTAATAAATATGGTATCGGATTCTGGAAACCAGGTTCGGGTATTATACACCAAATTGTATTGGAAAATTATGCTTTCCCAGGAGGAATGATGATTGGTACCGATTCACACACTGTTAATGCAGGTGGTTTGGGTATGTTAGCCATTGGAGTTGGTGGGGCAGATGCAGTAGATGTAATGTCTGGAATGTCTTGGGAATTAAAATTTCCAAAACTGATTGGTGTAAAATTGACTGGAAAATTAAACGGTTGGACTGCACCTAAAGACGTTATTTTAAAAGTAGCTGATATATTAACTGTAAAAGGTGGAACAGGAGCTATTGTAGAATACTTTGGAGAAGGAGCGGTATCAATGTCTTGTACAGGAAAAGGAACCATTTGTAACATGGGAGCTGAAATTGGAGCAACCACTTCAACTTTTGGTTACGATGATTCTATGAGAAGATATTTAGCAGCAACAGGTCGTCAGGATGTTGTAGAAGCGGCAGATAAAGTAGCTGATTATTTAACAGCTGATGCAGAAGTTTATGCCAATCCAGCACAATATTTTGATCAATTAATCGAAATCAATTTATCAGAATTAGAACCACACATTAATGGTCCTTTCACGCCAGACAGAGGTACACCGGTATCTAAAATGAAAGCGGAAGCAGAAGCTAACGGATGGCCATTAAAAGTAGAGTGGGGATTAATTGGTTCATGTACCAACTCTTCTTACGAAGATATGTCTAGAGCAGCTTCTATTGTGGAACAAGCGGTAGCTCATGGAATAGCTCCAAAGGCTGAATTCGGTATCAACCCAGGTTCTGAGCAAATTCGTTATACTATTGAAAGAGATGGAATCATTGCTACTTTCGAAAAAATGGGAACTAAAGTATTTACCAATGCTTGCGGACCATGTATCGGACAATGGGATAGAACAGGTTCTGAAAAAGGAGAAAAAAATACGATTGTTCATTCATTCAACCGTAACTTCTCTAAAAGAGCAGACGGAAACCCAAATACACACGCTTTTGTAACTTCACCAGAAATGGTAGCGGCTTTAGCGATTTCGGGTCGTTTAGATTTTAATCCAATTACTGATACTTTATTGAATGATAAAGGCGAGGCTGTAAAATTATTACCTCCGAGTGGCGATGAATTACCAAAAAGAGGTTTTGATGTAGAAGATGCTGGCTTTCAAGCTCCTGCAGAAGACGGTTCAAGTGTTCAAGTTGCGGTTTCTCCAACTTCTGAACGTTTACAATTATTAGATCCTTTTACACCTTGGAATGGTAAAAATATTACAGGCGCTAAATTATTGATTAAGGCTTTCGGAAAATGTACTACCGACCACATTTCAATGGCTGGGCCTTGGTTAAAATTCCGTGGTCACTTAGATAATATTTCTAACAATATGTTGATTGGTGCCGTGAACGCATTTAATCAAGAAACTAATAAAGTTAAAAATCAATTAACAGGCGCTTACGATGGCGTACCTGTGGTACAAAGAGCTTACAAAGCAGCAGGTGTTTCTTCTATAGTTGTGGGTGACCACAATTATGGAGAAGGTTCATCTCGTGAACATGCAGCCATGGAGCCTCGTTTTTTAGGTGTTCAAGCAGTATTGGTAAAATCATTTGCTCGTATTCACGAAACTAACCTTAAAAAACAAGGAATGTTAGCGTTAACTTTTGCTAACGAAGCGGATTATGATAAAATTCAAGAAGATGATGTAATCAACTTTTTAGATTTAACTGAATTTACACCAGGTAAACCATTAACCTTAGAATTTGTACATGCAGATGGTTCTAAAGATGTGATTTTAGCGAATCACACCTACAATGCTAGTCAAATTGGATGGTTTGTAGCGGGTTCTGCTTTAAATTTAATTGCAGCTGGTAAAGCTTAATTTTTAATAAATTATTATAAAAACTCTCAAGGAAACTTGGGAGTTTTTTGTTTTCGTTAGCGGAAGGGCTAAACGACATAATACATAAACTATGATAAACTTCAATGGAAAATTAATGGATTTGAGTTCCCCAAAAGTAATGGGAATATTGAATTTAACGCCTGATTCTTTTTTTGATGGAGGTAAATTTTTGGATGAAAAAGCTTGTTTACAACAGGTAGAAAAAATGTTGTTGGATGGTGCTGATTTTATTGATTTAGGCGCTTGTTCTAGCCGTCCGAATGCAGAATTGATTAGCGAATCCGAAGAATTGAATCGTTTATTACCTATTTTGGAACAGTTGGTTTTACATTTTCCAGAGGCTCTTTTTTCTGTGGATACTTTTAGAAGTCGCGTGGCAGAAGAATCGGTGCATAGGGGAGTAGCATTGATTAACGATATCTCAGCAGGATTTTTAGATGAAAATATGTTGCCCACCATCGGGAAATTAAATGTTCCATATTGTATGATGCATATGAAAGGAACTCCCGAAACCATGAAGGATTTAAATCAGTATCAGAATTTACTAAAAGATATTTTGTTTTATTTTTCGGAGCGTATCAACTTAGCCAGACAGTACGGAATTAACGATATTATTGTGGACCCCGGTTTTGGTTTTGCCAAAAGCATCACACAGAATTTTGAATTATTACGCAGTTTAGAAGCTTTAAAAATCATGAATTTATCCATATTAATTGGAGTTTCCAGAAAATCGATGATTTATAAAACTTTACAAACTGATCCAGAATATGCCTTGAATGGAACCACCGCTTTACACATGGTGACTCTACAGAATGGAGCTAATATTTTAAGGGTACATGATGTTAAGGAAGCTGTGGAGTGTGTACAATTGTTTCAAATGATTAAATAAAATATGAAAAAAATTATAGTTGTTTTAGGATTGTTTTTGGGTTTGACTTCGTGCCGATTCGGAGACGAAATTTTATTACCGCAAGGCACATATTCGGTTAAAAAAGATATGGTAGATTATTCTCAATTGTATTTCTTTTTTAAAACAGAGGATAAGGATACTTTGGTTGATACCAATTTTAATAACATGATTAGTACTACCAATTGGGTGTTAAGTATTGATAAAAGATTGCCTTTACATAAGGTGATTCCCGAAGTGGTAAAGTTGCAAATTAAAAAGCAAAAAAAGAATGCACACGGAGGCAAAGAACAAACTGAAATGTATTTTTCTTATTCAGATTCGTTGGGTGAAAATTTGGCTTTTTTACCTTTTAAATCTGTGGAATATGCTCAGAAAAAATATCATTCTTCAGCTTACGTAAAAAAATATCCGGATTTTCACATGGGTTTTGAAAATGTTTCGATAGATGTTTTAAAAGGTAATCAGGTATTGGTGGATGGGGTATTGGTGACCGATGCTCATCCGTTAGAATTTATTAAAGATTATTTGTCTTTTTTGTCGGAAAATAAAACGGTGTTGGTTTATTTAAATTTTGATGATCGTTTACTTTTTAACGATTATATAAAGTTTAAATTAGGGATGCTGTCTATTTTAAATGACAGTATTTTATTAGCTCCGAATGAGTTTATTTACGATGCGATTAAATTAGACAAAGAGTGTGATTGTTTATATTAATTTTCTTTGTTTGTAGCTAAAAACTGAGATTCGTATAGGTTTTTATAATGCCCATTATCTAGATTTAACAATTCGCTATGCGAGCCGATTTCGGCTACTTTACCTTGATCTAATACAATGATTTTAGTAGCATTAATAATCGTAGCTAATCGATGGGCTATAATAATTGAGGTTCTTCCTTGGGTGATGGTTTCGGTTGCCTTTTGAATTAATTCTTCTGAATAACTGTCTACCGAAGATGTCGCTTCGTCTAATACTAAAATACTTGGATTGGTAACATATGCCCTTAAAAAAGCAATGAGTTGCCTTTGTCCCGATGACAGCATGACGCCTCTTTCCTTAACATTGTATTGGTAGCCTTCGGGCAAACTTTCTATAAAGTCGTGAATGCCAATTTTTTTAGCTGCATTAATTACTTCTTGTTCGGTAATATTTGGATTATTTAGGGTGATGTTATTAAAAATAGTATCAGAAAACAAAAACACATCTTGTAATACTACTCCAATTTGACTTCTTAAAGTAGCTAGCTGAATGTCTTTAATATCGATATTGTCAATAGTGATGCTTCCGCTGTTGATTTCGTAAAAACGGCTAAGTAAGTTTATAATGGTTGATTTTCCTGCACCAGTTGCTCCTACAATGGCTATGGTTTCGCCTATTTTGACTTCTAAATTAAATTCTTTTAAAACTGGTTCTTCGGGTAAGTAACCAAAAACAACGTCTTTAAATAGAATATTTCCTTTAAATTGAATATCAGTGATTTTTCCAGAGTCCTCGATATGTTGATTAGAATCTAAGATTTCAAAAACACGTTGGGCAGCAATCATTCCCATTTGTAACACATTGAATTTATCTGCGATTTGTCTTAAAGGATTAAACAACATATTAATCATCATGATGTAGGCAAATAAATCCCCAAAAGTAGTTAGGTTTTCGCCATTTAAAATGGTAATACCTCCGTACCATACAATACTACCTAAGGTTAACGAAGAAATAATATCTGCAATCGGAAAAAATATAGAGTTGTACCAAACCGTTTTTATCCAAGCGTTTTGGTGTTGTTTATTGATTTCTTTAAACTTTTCAAATTCTAGGTCTTCGCGAGAAAATAACTGAACGATTTTCATTCCGGTTACGTTCTCTTGTATAAAGGTGTTAATAGAGGCAATGTGGGTTCTAACATCTTCAAAAGCATGTTTCATTTTAATTTGGAAAACCCGTGTGGCATAAACTAATAATGGCATGGCAACCAATACAATTAGAGATAGTTTCCAATTCATATAAAACATAATTACAATGATGACTAACATTTTTAAAACGTCACTCACAATCATAAATAAACCTTGACTAAAAATACTGGCAATGGATTCGGTGTCGGAAACGGTTCGGGTAACTAATTTTCCTACTGGGGCACCATCAAAATATTTCATTTTAAAATGAATGATGTGCTCAAAAAGTTTTTTACGTAAATCTTTAATAATATCTTGCCCTAACCAGTTGGCCCAATACACAAAAAAGTACTGCGAAACGACTTCTAAAAGCAATAAACCAATCATTAAAGAAATATAAAATAATAGGCCTAAATGGTCTTTGTGTTGAATATATTCGTCTACGGTTTCTTTGAGTAAGTAGGGGCGTAGGGCAGCAAAAATAGACAGCAAAACAGCCCAAATAATTACCGAATTAAATCGCCATTGGTAAGGTTTGGCATATTGGGTAATCCTTTTGAATAATTGGGAGTCGAATGCTTTCATTTTATAAATACGGGTAGGTGATTTCGGTTAAAAATAGTCCGTGAGCTGGTACAGAAAATCCCGCTTTATTTCTGTTTTTGCTTTCAATAATACTTACAAATTCTGGAATAGATACTTTATTTAACCCAACATTAACCAATGTTCCCACAATGGCTCGAACCATGTTTCTTAAAAAGCGGTCGGCAGTAATGGTAAAGGTTAATTCTTGATTTTTTACTGTCCATTGGGCATGGGTAATTTTACAATTAAAAGTATTTACGTCGGTATGTACTTTTGAAAAACACTGAAAATCAGTAAAATTTAATAATAATTGAGCCGCTTGATTCATTTTAAAGATATCTAGTGGATATAAATATTGCCAACTTAAATCTTTATTAAATACATTTTTTTGGGTATGAATATGATATTGATAAGTTCTGGAAGTTGCATCAAATCGGGCATGAGCATCGGTAGAAACCGCTATGATTTTATGAATAGCCACATCTTTAGGCAAAAGAGCATTGAGTTTATGAGCCAATAGTTGTAAATCAAAAGTGCTGGAAGAATCAAAATGGGCATACATTTGTTTAGCATGTACTCCTGTATCGGTTCTTCCAGCACCTATGGTATAGATTTCTTCTTTTAATAAAAGGGAAAGATTTTTATTCAAAATTTCTTGTACAGTAATGGCGTTGGGTTGTATTTGCCAACCATGATAATTTGTGCCGTTGTACGAAAATTCAATAAAATATCTCAAAATGGAATTAATTTGGCGCAAATATCTTGATTATTGTCCAAACGCCCAACGGGCACCCATATGTAAATCAATATTTTTTCCGTTAGCTAATAAACCTGTAATAACAGAATTGGATCCCAAATAAAAACCACCCAATCTTAAACCAAATCCTCCAGTTAAGCCCGAAATCTCGTAGCTACCCCAAGTGGAATAGGCATCAAAAAATTTAGTGGTAAATCTCGGTGTAACGGCGTATACATTTTGTGCAGGAATGATATAATTGTCGTCTGAATCACCTGTGCGTTGCTGGGTAAAAACAGATATGTTGAATTTTGGAACTACTTGAAAGTCAGCGTACACTACAAACACTGTTGGTAATTTTACTTTTTGACTAGACGATTTTTGAATAGGGGTAATATATCCTCCATCTTCTAATTGTTGTTGAATTTCATCTATACCACCACTTAAGGATTCTAAATCTAAGGGAGTAACTCCTTGGGTAGTTAATTCATATGTTCTAAAAGTTTCTTCTCCTGATTGAGATTTATACAACATACTCCCCATGTTTTTAAGGGACATACCTGCGTTTAATTTATAAGCACCAATGGTGTCTTTTAATTGATAACTAAATCCTATGTCGGCTCCAATACCTCCAAATTGTCCCATAGCGTAAGGTCCGTTATTGGTGATTGAACCTGAATAAGCAATATTAATGCGGCTATTATCAACTCCGGACAATACTGTTGTTTGTTGTGCTAAATCATATCCAATTTGACCTTTGATTTGATCAACAGATACATTGGCATACATTCCAGGAAATAGAAATTTAATGGTTAAACCACCATTAAAACGATGTGCCCAGTTTTCAAAAATAATTCTAGAACCACTTAAATTCATTTCACTCCAAGTGGCTGCATTTAATCTCATTTTACTTTTGGTGCTAATATCTACATTATCACTATTTTCATCGAAACCCAAAGAGATTGCTTTTCCTACATCGGTATTTAAATTAAGTGTATTTATTGAACCATGAGTTTGAACATTTAAACCAACACCCCATTTGTTTTTGATTTTCATGGCAAATGCGGGATGCATAGCCATTATGTTAATTCTAACATCAGTTTCATTATTACTAGCAAAAACTTTATCAAATCTATCGTTATCTGTTGATTGTGAGGTTAAGTCTTTTAGGGTTACACTGTTATTAAATGCACCTAATTGTAAACCAAAAATTCCCACCTCGTATTTATTTCTCATATTAGAAAGTTCTGCAGGGTTTAAATCTGCCGCAATAATACCACCACGAGGCGCTGTAGATAATCCGATATGTTGCTCTTGTCCTTGTGCAAAAAAAGTAGATAAAATGCCCACGGAAAGGGCCAGAATTCGTTTCATGACTGTAAGGGTTTTAGTTATAGCTTTCCTCAAATATATAAATTATTAACATTTATTTTAGAGAAACTGCATAAAAAGTAAAGCCTTTCAATCTTAATAATTGAAAGGCTTTAAAGGTTTTTTTTGTCTACGATTAATTACGTACTAATTTTTTATACTTGATTCGTTTTGGAGTTACATCGGCACCTAAACGTTTTCGTTTGTTTTCTTCGTAATCAGAAAAACTTCCTTCAAAAAAGTACACCTGAGAATCGCCCTCAAAAGCCAATATGTGTGTACAAATTCTATCTAAAAACCAACGGTCGTGCGAAATCACTACGGCACATCCTGCAAAGTTTTCTAAACCTTCTTCCAAGGCTCTTAAAGTGTTGATATCTAAATCATTGGTTGGCTCATCTAAAAGTAAAACATTACCTTCTTCTTTAAGCGTCATGGCCAAGTGTAAGCGGTTTCTTTCTCCACCAGAAAGCATGGATACTTTTTTGTTTTGATCGCTTCCGCCAAAGTTAAATCGGGAAAGATAAGCTCTTGAATTGACTTGTCTTCCGCCCATCATGATTAATTCCTGACCATCGCAAAAGTTTTCCCAAATGGATTTTTCGGGATCAATATTAGAATGCGCTTGATCTACATAAGCAATTTTTACGGTGTCTCCGGTAGTAAATTCTCCGCTATCGGGTTGTAGTTCTTTCATAACCATTTTAAAAATGGTGGTTTTACCCGCTCCGTTAGGGCCAATAATTCCTACAATTCCCGCCTGTGGTAAAGTGAAATTTAAATCATCATACAATAATTTATCTCCAAAAGCTTTGGCTACATGGTTGGCGTTAATTACGTTAGTTCCTAAACGAGGGCCATTAGGAATGTATATTTCTAATTTTTCGTCTAGTTCTTTTTGGTCTTCATTTAAGAGTTTATCGTAGTTCTGTAAACGTGCTTTTTGTTTGGTTTGTCGGCCTTTAGCTCCTTGACGTACCCATTCTAATTCTCGTTCTAATGTTTTACGGTGTTTAGAAGCTGTTTTTTCTTCCAACTCCATTCGTTTTGATTTTTGGTCTAACCAAGAAGAGTAATTTCCTTTCCAAGGAATACCTTGTCCGCGGTCTAATTCTAAAATCCAGCCTGCTACATTATCTAAAAAGTAACGGTCGTGAGTTACCGCGATAACGGTTCCTGCGTATTGTTGTAAGTGTTGTTCTAACCACAATACCGATTCCGCATCTAAGTGGTTGGTAGGCTCATCTAATAACAATACATCGGGTTGTTGTAGTAACAATCGGCATAAAGCTACTCTACGTTTTTCTCCACCAGATAATACTTTGATAAGCGTGTCTGCATCGGGAGTTCTTAAAGCATCCATGGCAATTTCTAACTTGGTGTCTAATTCCCAAGCACCTAAAGCATCTATTTTATCTTGCAGTTCGGCCTGTCTGTCCATGAGTTTTTGCATCTTATCTGCATCTTCATATACTTCTGGCAAACCAAACATATCGTTGATTTTGTTGAATTCATCAAGTATGGCTACGGTTTCGGCAACTCCTTCACGAACAATTTCAATAACGGTTTTATTTTCGTCTAATTGGGGTTCTTGCTCTAAATATCCTACAGTGTAGCCTGGGGCAAAAACTACATCGCCTTGATAGTTTTTATCTACACCTGCAATGATTTTTAATAATGATGATTTACCAGAACCATTTAAACCTAAGATTCCAATTTTAGCACCGTAAAAAAAACTTAGGTAAATGTCTTTTAAAACTTGTTTGTTGGTAGAAGAGTAGGTTTTACTCAACTTAGACATTGAAAAAATGACTTTTTTATCGTCAGACATAACTTTAAAGGATATAAATTTTTAAACTGAAATTATAGGTCTTAGCATTTTGTTCAGAATCATTTCAAATTGTTCTAATTCTTGAGTAGTAGCTCCTATATATAGAATAACTATACCTAAAACTAAAAGAGATAAAAAAACCATACCTAGTTTATCATTATCAGGTTTCTGCTTTTTGCTGGGTGTTGGTTTGTGTATTTCTCTGTTTTTCGAGGTCATTTTATAAACTATTAATTTTGGGGAGGTGAAATTATAAATATTTTTATAACATTCACTTAACAAAAGTCATAAAATATCATCTAAAGATTTTAATTAACATTTCCTTATACAACTCACCCGAGGGAATGTTGTTAGATTCCACACCTTTACTTTTTAAATCAATTTCTCTAAGGCCTGATATAATAGCACTGATTTTTTTCATAGGAAAATAGCTAGCCGCTTCGGAATAATCTTTTACAAAGTATTCATTGATCTTAAGCGTTTGGGCTACGCTAGCGGAAGATTTATTAGCTAATCCATGGTATTGTAAGGTTTGGATAAAAAAGCTAATTACTTGCGGAAGAATTTTTTGTACAGGATTTTCTTTAGGATTATTGGCAAAGTAATCTACAATCTGAAAAGATTTAGTTTCGTTGCGTTGGGCAATGGCTTTTCTTAATTCAAATACATTAAAATCTTTACTGAACCCAATATTTTTTTCAATATCAATAGGGGTAATAGTCACCCCTTTTGGAACCACCAACATGAGTTTTTCTAACTCATTATTGATTTTATTTAAATCATTTCCTAAAAATTCCGCCAACATATCGGCGGCTTTGGTATCAATAGTAAAAGATTTTTCAGCAACCGTTTTTTTAATCCAAGCAGACAGTTGATAATCTCTTATTTTTTTACTTTCAAACAGCACTCCGTTTTGCGTAATCAATTTGGCTACTTTTTTACGTTTGTCTAAAGTGCCGTATTTGTAACAAAAAACTAAAAGGGTTGTGGGTTGTGGGTTGGTAAAATAGTTTTCTAATTTATCCATTTGTTTGGCTAAGTCTTGAGCTTCTTTAACAATAACCACTTGTTTGTCTGCCATCATAGGAAAGCGTTTGGCTTGTGATACAATATCTTCTGCTGAAACATCTTTGCCGTATAAAACAGTTAAATTGAATTCTTTTTCTAGGTCATTTAAAATATCGTGTTGAATAAAATCGGCGAGTCTATCAATATAATAAGGTTCTTCGCCTTGTAAAAAATAAATAGGCTTGGTTTTACCCGATTTTAATTCTTGAACAATTTTTACAACTTCTTCCAAAGGAGGTATTTTTAATTATTTTTGTTTGATGCAAAAGTTAAATTTTCCGGAATTTAAGTTCCGTTTCAAAAATAGCGAAAATAAAACCTTCATCTTTGATGTTGTTCGCAAAAAGTTTGTGCTGCTCACGCCCGAAGAATGGGTTAGGCAACATACACTCTTGTTTTTACATCAAATTAAAAAATTTCCTTTGTCATTAATCAATGTAGAAAAAAAAATATCTTTAAATGGAACTATAAAAAGATATGATTTAGTGGTTTATAATACCGATGGTTCTATTCTGTTGTTGGTGGAATGCAAAGCTCCACAAATTGAAATCACTCAACATACTTTTGATCAAATAGCCCGTTATAATTTAATGCTAAAATCCAGTTTTTTAATGCTTACGAATGGTTTCAATCATTATTATTGCACTATGGATTACGAAAAAAAACAATATCATTTTTTAAAAGAAATTCCTGATTATTTAAGCTGAAAATTACATGTTAAAAACCGCAGTAGTTATATTGAATTGGAACGGAAAAGAATTACTAAGGCAATTTTTACCTTCGGTTATAGAATATTCTAAAGAAGCCGAAATTTACGTTGTAGATAATGCTTCTACAGATTCCTCTATTGCGTTTCTTAGAGTTCATTATCCTAAGGTTAAAGTAATTTTAAATGAGGGTAACTACGGATTTGCTAAAGGATATAATGAAGGGTTAAAAAAGATTGATGCTGAAATTTTAGTGTTGTTGAATTCAGATGTTGAAGTAACTTCAGGTTGGTTAAATCCTTTATTACATCAATTTAAAAACGAATTAAATACAGCCATCATTCAACCTAAGATTTTAAGTTATCACCATAAAGAATACTTTGAATATGCAGGAGCAGCCGGAGGATTTATAGACCGTTTTGGTTTTCCTTTTTGTAGAGGAAGAATTTTTGATACTTTAGAAAAAGACCAACAACAATACAACGACATTACGGAAATTTTTTGGGCTTCGGGAGCTTGTTTTGCGATTCGAAAAAAGGTGTTTGATGAATTAGGTGGTTTTGACGATGATTTTTTTGCCCATCAAGAAGAAATTGATTTGTGTTGGCGTGCACAAAATGCAGGTTGTTCCATCAAATATAATGGATTATCAAGCGTTTACCATGTCGGGGGAGCCACACTTTCTTATCAAAATCCAAAAAAGATAGAATTAAATTTCAGAAATAATTTGTATTTATTATTTAAGAATTTACCTACAAAACTTTTGTTTCCTGTAATGTTTTGTAGACTTTCTTTGGACGGGATGGCAGCAATACAGTTTTTATTTAAAGGACAGTTCAGAAATATTGGAGCAATACTAACAGCTCACGTAGCTTTTTACACGCATCTGCCTACTTTAATCAAAAAAAGAAAATCTACTTACAAACAAGATTATTATTACACGAATTCAGTGGTTTATCAATACTTTATCAAAAAAAACAAGTTTTTTCATTTAATGCCTAAATCATAAATATGTTTTTAGAACAAGCTTTTCATCCCAAAAATGATTATCCTAATTATTTGTTGGGGTTAATTTTTATTATCATTTTTTATTTTTTGGGGCAAATTCCTTTGCTGGGATATATTTATTATTTGGTTTACGCCAAAGGTTTTCATCCTCCGACTACTCAAACAGAAATTTTCGCTATGATGGATTCTAATTGGGCAGTATTTTTAATGTTACAATCTTTTGTGGCGGTATTTTTAATTTTTCCTTTCTTACTTAAAAAATTGCATCATCAAAAAATAAAAACCTTAATAACGGCTAAAAACAAGTTTGATTTCAAGCGTTTTACTTTTTCATTTCTGCTTTGGGCAGGAGTGGTTATTCTATCAACAGTTATTGAGTATCTAATTAGTCCTGAAGATTTTGTTTGGCAGTTTAATTGGTACCCTTTTTTAATATTATTTTTAATAGCTGTTTTTTTTATTCCTATTCAAGCGGCAACCGAAGAATTTATTTTTAGAGGGTATTTAATGCAAGGAATAGCCGTTGCTTTTAAAAGCAAATGGGCACCATTAATTATTACCTCTGTACTATTTGGATTATTGCATGGAGCTAATCCCGAAGTAGAAAAATTAGGCAATATTAGCTTGGTTTATTACATTGGGACAGGATTAATGTTGGGTATAATTACTTTAATGGATGATGGAATGGAATTGGCATTAGGCTTTCATGTAGCTAATAATTTATTGTCTTCGCTTATTGTTACTTCGGATTGGTCTGCTCTGCAAACCCATTCTATATTAAAAGATGTATCCGAACCTAATGCTGGATTTCAGATTTTATTTCCCGTATTTGTGGTATATCCCATACTTTTGGTTATTTTTGCTAATAGGTACCAATGGACTCATTGGAAAGAAAAATTAACAGGAAATATTGTAATCAATTATAATAATGGAAGTAATGAACACACCAACGTATCATAACGTTCACAACAAGTTTAAATTAAACGGGTTTGAGTTTAAAAAAGATGATTTATGTAGAGTAGCCTACAGCTTTATTAAAGAAGGTGAAGATTTTGAAAAATCAGTAGGGGATTTTATTTTAAACTGGTTTGACGAAAAATCATATATAGAAATCACTACTTCTGGAACCACAGGAGAACCTAAAACCATTCAAGTTGAAAAACAAGCAATGGTTAATTCTGCTTTAGCCACGGGTGATTTTTTTGATTTAAAATCAGGGGATAAAGTATTACACTGTTTACCTACTAAATATGTAGCAGGAAAAATGATGTTCGTTAGAGCATTTATTTTAGGATTAGAAATGGATTTTGTAGCACCTAGTTTAAAACCGTTAGATGCTGTTGAAGGAAATTATGATTTTTGCGCGATGGTACCTATGCAGGTTAAATATTCCATAGATCAATTACACCGTGTAAAAAAAATAATTACAGGCGGAGTTAAGGTTCATAAAACATTAGAGGATTTAATTAAGAATTCAGGAATTACCACTGAAATCTATGAAACCTACGGAATGTCTGAAACCATTACGCATGTGGCGGCTAAAAAAATAGGCGAGGAGGCTTTTACTTTATTGCCTAATATTAAAATAGCCCAAGATGACAGAGACTGTTTAGTTATTGATGCGCCAAGCATTTCTAGCGAAAAAATCATCACTAATGATATTGTAAAAATTGTTGATGGAAACAAATTTGTTTGGTTAGGAAGATTCGACAACATTATTAATAGTGGTGGAATAAAAATGATTCCAGAATTAATCGAAGAAAAATTAGCTTCAAAAATTAATCGCAGATACATTATTGCAGGATTGCCAGATTCTTTATTAGGCGACAAAGTAGTATTAGCTATCGAAGGAGAACCTTTTGATTTTGATAAAGAAGAAGTATTTAAAGGTTTGGAAAAATACGAAAAACCAAAAGAAATTTTCTTCATCAGGCACTTTGCAGAAACACCAACGGGAAAAATTATTCGTAGTGAATCTTTAGAAAAATTCAGATACTAATCTGAAATTTACAAAAACCATTATAATCGGGCTGCCTAAACTTAGGCAGCCCGATTTGTTTTTGTATGGTTTTTTCTCTAAATATTTTTTGCCGTAAGTTTTTAAATATGATAAATATCATATTTTAACAAGACCCATCAATCTACTTTTGTTTTAACATTTAGGGTATGAGTGTAATTTATCTTTTAATTTCAATAAGCATCGTGGTTGCGATAGGCTTCTTTATAGCTTTTGTGCGCGCGGTAAAGTCGGGTCAGTATGACGATAGTTATACACCATCTGTTCGTATGTTGTTTGACGACGAACTCAAAAAAGAAACAGAACAAATAACTGATGATAAACAACTATAAATTATGGAGAAACAGCAATTCTACTATGACAATCAAATTGTAAAGAAATTCCTTTACGCAACTATTGTTTTTGGGGTCGTGGGTATGGTCGTGGGGCTTTTATTAGCCTTTATGTTTTTATTCCCGAATTTAACCGACGGTATTTCGTGGTTAAGTTTCGGACGATTAAGACCTTTACATACCAATGCCGTTATTTTTGCCTTTGTGGGTAATGCTTTGTTTGCGGGAATCTATTATTCTTTACAACGTTTACTTAAAGCACGTATGTTTAGTGACTTTTTAAGTAATTTTAATTTTTGGGGTTGGCAATTAATTATTGTAGCCGCCGCAGTTACTTTACCTTTAGGATATACTTCTTCAAAAGAATATGCCGAATTAGAATGGCCAATAGATATTGCTATTGCGTTGGTTTGGGTAGCTTTTGGGGTAAACATGATTGGTACTATTATCAAGCGTAGAGAACGTCATTTATACGTAGCCATTTGGTTTTACATTGCCACTTTTGTAACCGTAGCTGTGCTTCATATATTTAATAGTTTGGCATTGCCTGTCGGATTCTTGAAAAGTTATTCAGTGTATGCAGGGGTGCAAGATGCTTTAGTACAATGGTGGTACGGGCACAATGCGGTGGCATTCTTTTTAACCACACCATTTTTAGGATTGATGTATTACTTTATTCCTAAAGCTACGAATCGTCCGGTATATTCTTATAAGTTATCGATTATTCACTTTTGGTCTTTAATCTTTTTATACATCTGGGCAGGGCCTCATCACTTATTATACACCGCATTACCAGATTGGGCTCAAAATTTAGGGGTTGTATTTTCCATTATGTTAATTGCTCCATCTTGGGGAGGTATGATCAACGGATTGCTAACCTTACGTGGCGTTTGGGATAAAGTACGTGAAGATGCTGTATTGAAGTTTTTTGTAGTTGCGATAACCGGTTACGGGATGGCCACTTTTGAAGGACCAATGTTATCTCTTAAAAATGTAAATGCTATTGCGCACTTTACCGATTGGATTATTGCACACGTACACGTTGGCGCATTAGCTTGGAACGGATTTATGGCGTTTGGTATGATTTATTGGTTGATTCCGCGCATGACCAAATCAAAATTGTATTCAGAAAAATTAGCCAATTTCCATTTTTGGATTGCCACTTTAGGAATTGTTTTATATGCACTTCCTTTATATGTAGCAGGATTTACACAAGCCTCTATGTGGAAACAATTCAATCCAGATGGTTCCTTAGTTTACGGTAACTTTTTAGAAACCGTAACTCAAATCATGCCAATGTATTGGATGAGAGCCATAGGAGGTACTTTATATGTTGCGGGAATGTTGGTGTTGGTTTATAACATTATTAAAACTGTAAAAGCAGGACAGCCTGTAACCGATGAGTTAGCCGAAGCACCTGCTTTACAAAAAATTTCTGAAGGCAGATTAAAAGGCGAAGATTTCCACCCATGGTTAGAAAGAAAACCAATTCAGTTAACCATTTTAGCTACCGTGGCTATTTTGATAGGAGGTATCATTCAGATTGTACCAACCTTGTTAGTAAAATCTAATATTCCAACAATTACTAGTGTTAAACCATATACACCTTTAGAATTAGAAGGACGTGATTTATACATCCGCGAAGGTTGTGTGGGGTGTCACTCACAAATGGTACGTCCGTTCCGTTCTGAAGTTGAACGTTATGGCGAATATGCTAAAGCAGGAGAATTTGTATATGATCATCCATTTTTATGGGGTTCAAAACGTACAGGACCAGATTTATTACGTGTAGGAGGTAAATATTCAGACAACTGGCATTTCAACCACATGTATAATCCACAAAGTACTTCACCTGGTTCCATTATGCCAGCGTATCAATGGTTGACTAAAAATAAATTAGAGATTTCTGACATTCAAGGTAAAATGAGTGCGATGAAAACTTTAGGAGTGCCTTATACAGATACAGATATTGCTAATGCTTTAAAAAGTATTCAAGAACAGTCACTTAAAATCGAGAAAAATTTATACACTGACCCTGATTTTGTAAAAAGTTACGAGAACAGCAAAAAAGCAGCTTTAGCTAAAGGGGAGGAGTTTGTACCCATGAACGAAAGAGAAATCATCGCGATGATTGCTTACTTACAACGTTTAGGTACCGATATTAAAGTGAAAGAAGTTGTACAACTAAACAGGTAGTAGTTATGTTAAAGTTTGTAAAACACCATATGGATTCGATTGCGGGTATAGAAATCTATCCCGTAATCTCTTTGATTATTTTCTTTTCTTTTTTCATGTTATTGGGATTATGGGTATTTACCTATAAAAAAGAAAAGATAAACGAGTTGAGTAATATTCCTTTTAACGAAAACAATTAATTCTATGAAAAATATATGTCCATCTTACGTAAGAGTACCTTTACTGTTTTTTGCTGTATTTGGTGCTATGGAATATTTTATAGATTCAGGCGATAAACCAGCCTTTATAGAATATCCGATGGTTTCGGTGTTTTTATTAGTCTTTTTATTTCTATTGATTGCCATTGAAGTAGTCATCAAAGCGATTGATAAAGTAACCTATTTGTTACTTACCGAAGAGCAAAAAGCACAAAAATTGGCTGAAGAAAGTAAATCGTTTACCGAAAGCACTTTCTTCAAAAACATCATGCAAAAGTTAACCAAAGTTGAGCCCATAGAAAATGAGGCAGATTTGCTTTTACATCATGATTATGACGGTATTAAAGAATTAGACAATAAGTTACCGCCATGGTGGGTGTATATGTTTTATGCTACCATCATTTTTGCAGGCATTTATTTAGTGCGTTTTCATGTGTTAGGTCATGACAATCAAAAAATGGAGTTTGATAAAGAAATGAAAGAAGCGCAATTAGCCGTGGAAGAATACAAAAAAACCGCTAAAGATTTAATTGATGCCAACACGGTAACTTTATTGACAGACGCAGGGGATTTAGCCGCAGGTAAAAAAGTATTTGAAAGCAATTGTGTTGCCTGTCATAAACCCGATGGAGGAGGAGCTATTGGTCCGAATTTAACCGATGAAAATTGGATTTTAGGTGGCGGAATTAAAAATGTATTTACTACCATAACCGAAGGTGGGCGTGATGGAAAAGGAATGGTTGCTTGGAAAGGTACTTTAAAACCATCTGAAATTCAACAAGTAGCCAGTTATGTACTTTCTTTAAAAGGCAGTAATCCAAAAGATGCCAAAGCACCAGAAGGTGATGTTTGGGTAGAGCAATAAATTAATAATTGAGATTTGAAGTTTGAAATTCCTCAGTTGGAGTCTCAAATCTCAAATCTCAAATCTTTAATAAAATGTCCCCAAAATTAAATGATTCATTTCGCGATACCATTGGTACCTTAGACGAAAAAGGAGAAAGAGCTTATGTTTTTCCTAAAAAGCCTAGCGGTAAATGGTATAACTATCGCAAATATGTGAGTTATTTTTTGTTGGCATTTTTGTTTTCGGCTCCGTTCATCAAAGTAAATGGCAATCAGTTTTTATTGTTCAATGTGTTGGAACGTCGTTTTAACATTTTTGGATTCCCATTTTGGCCACAAGACTTTTATTTGTTTGTGGTATCCATGATAATTGGAGTGGTCGGGTTGGCTTTATTTACCGTGGCATTCGGAAGAATATTTTGCGGTTGGATATGCCCACAAACCATATTCATGGAAATGGTTTTCAGACGTGTTGAATATTGGATTGATGGTGACAGAGGAGCTCAAATGCGATTGGCCAAACAACCTTGGAATACCGAAAAAATTGTAAAAAGAGGCTCGAAATTCTTTGTTTTTTTAGGAATATCTTTTTTAATCGCCAATATATTTTTAGCCTATTTAGTAGGTAGTGACCATCTGATACAAATGATTGAAGAAGGCCCTGAAAATCATGGCAGTACCTTAATTTCATTAGCGATTTTCACAGGGGTTTTCTATTTTGTGTTTGCCTGGTTCAGAGAACAAGTATGTATTATTGCTTGCCCTTACGGCAGATTACAAGGCGCTTTATTAGATAACAAATCCATTGTAGTGGCTTACGATCACGTTCGTGGAGAAAAAGAAAAAGGACGTGCTAAATTCGATAAAAGGGAAGATAGAGCAAATTCAGGAAAAGGAGATTGTATCGATTGTATGCAATGCGTACATGTGTGTCCGACAAAAATTGACATTCGTAACGGAACTCAATTAGAATGTATCAATTGTACCGCTTGTATTGATGAATGTAACACCATCATGGAAGGCATCGGCTATCCGAAAGGATTGATTCGATATGCATCAGAAGATGAAATCACCAAAAAGGAGAAGTTTGTTTTTACCCTTCGCATGAAAGGTTACGCTGCTGTTTTGGCAATTTTGTCAGGAATTTTAGTGGGTATGCTATTTTTAAGAAGTGATGTAGAAGCCACTATTTTAAGATTACCGGGGCAACTTTTTGAACACAAAGGCGAAAACATCAGTAATGTATATACTTATAAAATTGTGAACAAAACATCGGTAGATTATAACGATTTACATTTTAGATTAATTGATTCCAAAGGCGAGGTAAAAATGGTCGGTAAATCAGCCATTCAACTAAAAAGTCAGGGCATGTCGCAAGGTACTTTCTTTATAGAAATTAACGAAGCCTTGTTAGATGGCGATAAAACAAAAATTAAAATCGGGGTTTATAACGGCAACGAGTTATTAGAAGTGAACAAAACAAATTTTTTAGGACCAAGAACTTTTTAGATGTTTAATCGATAGTTCCCTTAAAAAATGAAAACAATAACTACAAATCAAAACTACTATGAAAATTAATTGGGGTTGGAGCTTAGCCATTGCCATGGGATTGTTTATGGTATTCATACTTACCTATGTGTTTAAGGTACAATCAGATAGTACTTACGATCACGAAATGGTGGTTGAGGATTATTACAAACAAGAAATAGGTTTCCAAAAAGAAATCGACAAAAAACAAAATGCAGAAAATCTTGCAGAAAAAGTAAGTGTAACAGTAACTGAACAAGGTGTAGAAATACAATTCCCGAGTTCTTTTACACCTGAAAATATAAAAGGAAAAATATCCCTATACAGGCCGTCGAGCCAAAAGTTGGATTTTGATAAATCTATCTCAATTTCTACTTCAAATTTGCTCATACCTAAAAGTGAACTGGCAGGCGGCCGATGGGATATTTCTATAGATTGGACATACGAAGGAATCGAATATTTGAACAAGGAAACGATTTATTTATAGGTTTTAGGTCTTAGGTTTTTT
>DLGW01000024.1 GCA_002482885.1 Flavobacteriaceae bacterium UBA7684
TTAATAGTAATCAACAAACTTGCATAATGTAATTGAATTGTTAATTTTGTTGGTTGTTTATTAACACAGTACCTCACGCGATTCGCATTAGCGGTAGAGCCATTGTTGGAGTTCTTTTTTATGAAATGATAATGGAATAAAAAAAACGACTGGCGAAAACGCGACCCCAATTTGCCTAAGTAAATTGGGGGAATGCCCAAAAATGCGTAAAGGTTTATTTCATCTGATAAATCATTCCCAAACCATACGTATTTTGATTGATGACTGGATAACTTAAAAATGAGGTTTGTTTGGACTGTTTTTTACCAAAGTTAAACGGATTCCAATAGTATACTGCGGTGGCTATTCCAATTCCTAATCCTGCACCTGTGACTACGTCTCCAGCCCAATGACGGTTGTTTGCCATGCGTAAAACACCAGTGGTTGTAGCAAAAAGATAGCCCGATGTGGCGTACCAAATATTGTTGTTTTTGTATTCTAAAAACAATAAGGTAGCGTTGTTAAAGGCGGCTGTGGTATGCCCCGAAGGAAAGGAATTATTAGCAGTACCATCGGGTCTAAAATCATCAAATTGATTTTTGGTAAATAGAACTGTTGCGGTTACTATGGCGTTGGAAATAAATCCATTGGCAAACATTTGTTTGTAGCCATTTTTGGATTCAAATCCTAAGGCATTGCCTAAAAATAGTTGGGCTACAGGAATGTATTGACAATAGTCATCGGCTTTAAATTCGTGATGTTCTCCGAATATGTTTTGTACTTCGGTATGAATGCTTTTTTGAATGGATGGGTTTTTTAAAATGAGTCCCGTAGTGATTAAACTTAGGGGTAAAATCATTTTTTTGTAGCTGAATTTATCTTTGGCTGGAATGGTTAAACTGTCTTGTGCTTTTGCACAGCAGGTAACAAGTACTAACAAAAATAAAAGGTACTTTTTCATGTATTAAAATTTAACCGCTACGCCAAGCATATTAAAATCATAATATTTGGATGCGGTATAATTTATTTTATAGTTTGATTTTAGGGCTCCCTGTTTTTTGGTTTCTGTAAATCTATTATTTGCAATTGATTTTCCTATAAAATATCCCATAAAAATGGCTAACGGATAGTCGGATACCCAATGCACTTGACTTTGTATCATTTGAAGACTCATGCCTGTTAAAGCAGCATATCCTACAGGTTTTATCCACTTGTATTCGGGGTAATTGGTGGTGATTACCGTTAATGCCGCCATAATAGTAGTTAAATGCCCCGAAGGCATGGCGTCGTAATACGGTGTGTTTTTAGCGTAAGCAGCAAAGCTAGGAAAAGGACTCCATTCACCAGCAGGGTGTCCGTTTTTGACAGCTATGAAAGGACTTTCTCTTCCGGTCATTCTTTTGATGGGTTGTACAAAAAGCCCCGAAACGGCTATACTTTCCATTAGTCCGCTGGCGGTAGCTTGCGCTCTGTAATCGTCTTTAATTAAACCGTAGGTAATAAAACCTGCACTCAATACAATTACGGTGGTTCCGTTACCAATTAAATATAAGCCTGCGCCTAGGTTTTTCGGAATGTTTTCTAAAGGTCCAAATTTTCCGTAATGATTGGCGGCACTCATACCGTTTTGTTGTGCCAAAGCTCTGGATTCGTCGGTAACCTGTTGGTCTATGGGAATTAGGGCTACTGTAGAAACTAATGAACCGGCTAAATACCAAGCGTGGTCTTTGGCTACAAAATTTTTATTGGTAGCTATAAAATCTTTAGGAATTCTGGTAAACATTTCTTTCCAACTGGGTTTGGAATAGGTGCGTGAACTCCCGTTTGGAAATAAATATTCTTGTGTTGGTTTAGTTGGAATGATTTGGTTTTGAACTAAATAAAGGCTGTCTGTAGATTGTGCCCAAAAGCTTTTTGTGGGTACAATAAACGCAATGATGATATACAGGATGTGTTTTTTTACAGTCTTGAATATGTTAAATATCATTTTTAAACAGGTGTTATTGTGGACAAATTTAAAATTATTCTTAAAAGACCATCATTTAAATGATTTTGTTTTACACATTTGACATTAATCATAGATTGATTAAGGGATTTACAGTTAAATATGTTCTGTGAATACCTATAAAAAGGGGCTTATTGTTATAAACTGAAAACTTTAGTGAACAAACCGAATTTCTTTTTTTATTTTTGGCGTACAAATCAACAAATTATTATGAGTCCTAATATTGATCAATATCAACGCAGACGCTTGATATCTTCTTATTTTTCGGTAGTTTTAAGTATCTTTTTAGTACTTTTTTTATTGGGATCACTGGGTTTTTTTGTGATTCATTCCAATCGTTTGTCGGAAAGATTTAAAGAAGAAATTGCGGTTTCGGTATATTTTCATAATAACGTAAGTAAAGAAAAGATTGAGATTTTTCAGGAATTGCTAAAGCAAAAGGATTACGTTAAGGACATTGTTTTTCTTTCTAAAGAGCAAGCCGCTAAAGAACACAAGGATATTATAGGAGAAGATTTTATGGCGTTTTTAGGATATAATCCGTTGCAGAATTCTATGGATGTGTATTTTAAAAGTAATTATGTGGCAGGTAATAAAATAGCTGAATTGGCTAAACAATTAAAGGCAGATGAGTTGGTTTCGGATGTGGTTTATGATAAAGAATTGGTGGAACTAGTGAATCAAAATGTTAAGAAAGTCAGTTTTTGGATTTTGTTAGTTAGTAGCATGTTGGCTATAATTGCGGTTTTGTTGATTAACAGTTCTATGCGATTGTCTATTTATGCCAAAAGATTTATTATAAAAACCATGCAATTGGTTGGGGCTACAAAGTCTTTTATTCGTAGACCGTTTATTTGGCAAAGTATTAAGTTGGGATTGATAGGTGCGGTTTTGGCTTGCTTAACTTTATTGGGTCTTCTTTATTATTTAGATTCTATTTTGCCAGGTTTAGAACTATTAGCAGATATGCAAATTGTTGGTGTTGTAATGTTGGGAGTGGTTATCTCGAGTGTTTTAATTACTTGGTTCAGTACCTTTTTTGCTACCCAGCGTTTCTTGAATTTAAGAACGGGAGATTTGTATTAGGTGTTAGTTTTTGGTTTTTAGGTTAAAGGTTTTTACCCAACACCCAACACCCAACACCCAAAATTTAAAAAATAATATTTCAACTATGAACAATCAACCAAGTCGTGAATTCTTATTCGATAAAAAGAAATATAAAATCCTAATCATAGGATTATTAGTCATTGTTTTTGGTTTTATTTTAATGAGTGGCGGGGGTAGTGACAATCCTAATGTTTTTAATCCTGATGTGTTTAATTTCCGAAGAATTCGTTTAGCGCCAACGGTAGTTTTATCTGGTTTTGGTATTTGTATTTATGCGATTCTTAAAAGAAAATAATCCCTTTTTATAACAAACAAAAAATCCTTATGAATATAATTGAAGCTGTTGTATTGGCTATTATTGAAGGAATTACGGAGTTCTTACCCGTTTCTTCTACAGGTCATATGATTATAGCCTCTTCCTTTTTTGGAATTGCTCAAGAAGATTTTACCAAGTTATTTACCATTGCCATACAGCTTGGAACCATACTATCGGTTTTGGTGTTGTATTTTAAAAGATTTTTTCAATCGGTTGATTTCTATTTAAAGCTAGGAGTGGCATTTATTCCTGCCGCGGTTTTTGGTGTGTTGTTGAATGATTTTATTGATGGTTTGTTAGAAAGTCCGGTAACCGTTGCGGTTTCATTGGTTATTGGAGGGGTCATTTTATTAAAAGTAGACGAGTGGTTTAAAGGAAGTGCTGATACTCAAATTACTTATGTTACGGCCTTAAAAATAGGATTGTTTCAGTGTTTGGCCATGATTCCTGGAGTTTCTCGTAGTGGAGCTAGCATTGTAGGAGGGATGTCTCAAAAATTATCCAGAACTACTGCCGCAGAATTTTCATTCTTTTTAGCCATTCCTACCATGTTAGGAGCTACAGCTAAAAAAGCTTGGGATTATTATGAGGCAGGATTAGTGTTAAGCTCTGAACAAATCAATTTATTGATTATTGGTAACGTGGTTGGTTTTGTGGTAGCTGTAATTGCTATCCGTTCTTTTATTGGGTTTTTAAGTAAAAATGGATTTAAGGTTTTTGGTTATTATAGAATTGTAGTAGGAGTAGCCTTATTAATCATACACTTTTTTATTAGACCACTTACCCTTATTTAATGTTAACGGCTCAGGATTATTTAGAAGGTCAAATTATACTTTTAGACAAGCCTTTAACTTGGTCTTCTTTTCAGGCGGTTAATAAATTAAAATATTCTTTAAAAAAGACGTACGATCTTCCTAAGAAATTTAAAATCGGACACGCAGGCACCTTAGATCCCTTAGCTAGTGGGCTTTTAGTGATTTGCACTGGAAAAGCCACCAAACAAATAGAGTCTTTACAAGGCATGCCTAAAGAATATACAGGTACTTTTTTTGTAGGAGCCACTACGCCTTCGTATGATTTAGAAACTCAAATCAATCAGACTTTTCCAACAGCACATATCTCGACTGAATTAATTCAAAAAACTGTAGAACAATTTTTAGGAGAAATCGATCAAAAACCGCCTATTTTTTCAGCCATTAAAAAAGAAGGCAAGCGTTTGTATGAGCATGCCCGAAACGGAGAAGAAGTAGAAATTGCCTCGCGAAAAACTACGATTTACGAATTCGAAATTACCCGAATAGCTTTGCCCGAAATAGATTTTAGAATCGTGTGTAGTAAAGGAACTTACATCCGTTCTATAGCTTATGATTTTGGAATTGCCTTACAATCAGGGGCGCACTTAACCGCACTCCGACGTACTAAGATTGGTGATTTTAAGGTAGAAAATGCTTTTCAAATCTCGGATTTTTCAGATTCCGAAAACCCTAAAGCGGATTAAAAATAAATTCTTAATAAAAGGATTCTAGTTCAGATTGAATTTCTATTTACAGATAGATTTTAATTCATTTCTCTCTATCAGTTTGATTATTTCTGATTTATTTAGTAGACCACAGGTATATATTTCTATAATGGGATTTTTATCAATAATGGATTTATATAAAACTTCTATATCTGGAACCTCTTTAAAACTGGCATATTCATCGTAGGTGTATTTTAAGAACGCTACATTTCTATTTATTCCTCTTTTATCTAATAGATATCCGTTTGTTAATTTTTCAGGATAGGTGAATTTTCCGTTTATTTTTAAATCTGACATGTGAGGGTATGAAACAATTTCAGTTTTAGTATTGTTTAATAAAACGGGGACTAAGTAAGTATAGTCCCCATTTGTTTTATAGATAATAGTTTGTTTCATTTTATGTGTGCTTTTTTCTTGTTTTACACCACAAGAAAAAACAATTAATAACAATGCAAGAAAGCGCATTATTTAATAATCTTTTTAGTTACAATTCCTTTTGCCGATTTAAGGCTTACTAAATATATTCCGGTAGACCAATTTGTGGTATTAATGGTAAATGAACTATTCGAAACATTTTCTTTTAATAGTTGATTGCCTAAAGCATTATGCACAATAATTTCATTGATATCTGCATTTGAAGATTGTATTTTAAGTTCGTTTACTACAGGATTTGGATAAATACTTATCCCGTTTAAAAATTCGTGATCAGAAACACCTAAAGGAGTAATGTCTGTTAATGATGATTCTATGGAATATGTTCCTGTACTACCTGTAAAATATGGAGATACTTTTATGTAAATTAAATCTGCATTTTCTACAGCTAATTCTGATAACGTATCATCATAAACTTCAGACCATTCTTGTCCGTCAAACGAGTACGTAAACATGGCGTCAAGTGTATAATTAGCAGAGTCGGTGTATAAGTCTTTAAGATTTATTGAAACACTGTACTTTTTATTCTTATCTAAATCTATCTTGTAATAATCATAGTCCACACCAGTATGGCAGTTGGCATTCGCAGCGTTGTAAATAAAAGTATCTCCTTGTATTTCTGGTTCGCCTGTTGTGGCATTTTCAATATCGTTATTAGGCTCGTATTCGTCTGGAGCTAATCCGTCTAAACTTACAATTACTTTTGAAGGATTTGAAAAACTAGCAGCTCCTGCTAAATACACATCGTCATTAGAATCTATATAGGCGAGTGCAAATTCATAACTTCCGGGTTCGGCAACGATTGCTTGTGTTGTGAAATTTAACACTTTACTTCTGCCGGCTCTTAAGCCTGCCGATTCAATGATGTTGTCAAAAGAATCTACAAAGTCTCCGGCTTTGTTATAAATAATTACTGCGTATTGTCCAGTAAATGTTGTGGTTCCGGTATTTTTAACGGTTACGGTTACGGTTGCTGGTTGATTTTTAATTAAATAAGGACTTGGTTCTACCACTAATTCAGAGCTTAATACGATTGGGCTAGAATTGATTACTTGTAAGTTAGCCGTATTTTCTGTTTGATCAGTTGAATCTACCCTGTCCCAAATACCTCCTAATGGTCTGTATAATAAAGACAACGTATAATCTCCTGGAAAAACCATCTCTAAAAATTCTGTTTGAAATAAATACGGGTCTTCAAAAGTAGAGTCGGCAGGTAGTTCTATGCCTTGTATAATCGTCACATGAGTTACAAAATTACCTTCAGCATCAAATACCCCAACCGATAAATCTCCTACGAAATTTTCGGTTCCGTAATTGGTGATATTTCCTGAGACTGAAAAAGGAGCTTCAAATTCAATCACTTCGTCAGAGGTTGACAAAGCTCCATTAATGGCTAAATTGACTTTTTGAGAGCCGATAAGTGGTTGTACCCCAACAACGGCTTGGTGTCCGCTGGTAAAACCTCCATCTCCTCCACCTGTTCCTAAACTCTCTGGATCAAACGAATTAATGTTGAAATATCCATCTGATTGACCTCCCCAGCCCCAATTGATATGAAAGAAATTATTTTTATCAACGCCATCACATACAAAAGCATGACCACCCCCGCCACCAAAACCAGCGTATAATATTGGGCGTCCTGCACTCAACTCTGTTTTTAGCAGATTTACCCACTGTGTATCGGTGTAATTTTCTCTTTCTAAACCTTTAATGGTTTCAGGATTATACCCAAAATAAGTTTTTAATGCGTATTCAGAGCAATGTGGTACAGGCGTATTGCTTTCCACAACGTAAGCTCCACTTCCTCCATTTGCTGCAACATCATAAGACATTTCAACACTTACTCCAATATCATACATCAACCTTGCTACTGCTTCATTTTGTTGATTTACCTCATCAGGCATTTGATCCCATAAATACTGATTGTTTGAAAAATTAGTGGATATCGCTCCATACTTTGGATGGTCGTATGAGTAAAAACCAGTTCCTGATGGCGGAAAATTCCAAAACTTCATCACTTGTGCCATTGCTGTTGCTACACAACCCGTAACAGTTCTTTCTCCAACATTGTAATCATACGGACACAAATCATTATAATAAGGTGATTGATTCCATTTTGTGGTCATTAAAGGCGCAACCGCTGCAGAGGTTTCATAAGCATTTTGAATGTCGGCTCCTTTGCCAGAAATAGTTGACCATTTTGCTTTTGTTTTTTTACTTGCTTTTATTTTATTTTTTACTACATAATTAATTTTACTTTCATATTCTCCCAACCAAGCTACTACGCTTTGTGGTAATTCTTTTTGCTTGAATTCCCCACTTAAGCTGTAACCTAAAACTGGGTCTATATCATCATCTCCAGCAATCAGGATAAATCCTCCAGATTTGATCGCAAAAACATAATAATATACGGAAGAGTCTGAATTCTTTTTTGATGAAATTAAACTTAAATCAGAAAGTTTTAAATCAATTAAAGGTGATACTCTTGAAGATAAAAAATAAATAGCTGTTTTTTTTGCAGTTATTTCATTTACTGGGTTAGCAAAAATTGAAAAACTAATCAGTAATAAAATCAGAAGGAAGATATTTTTTTTCATAACTAGAAATTTATCTAAAAATAAAAAAAATATTATTGAAATGTTAAAAATATTAACAAAAATCTAAAAATAGACTCTTACAAATGGCATCAACGCGGTTCTGTAAATGCTTTTCTCTTCGTTAAATAAAAGATTGTAACGAACCCCCATGGTAACGCCGTTGCTATGGTAACCCACGCCTAAGAATAGTCCAGTTACCCAAAACGAATCGTTGTATACGGGATTTTTTAAAGTAGTTTCTACTAAAGTTTGTTCTAACTCTGTAGAAAATTGAATGTTCTCTATAGGATTAAATAATCCAATTAAACTTACCCCATACATGTTAGTCGTGTAAATCTGCTTTAGATTGATGTGGCTGTAACTGATTCCTGTTCCTGCAGACACGTATTTGTTGAATTCGTAAATACCACTAGGCGCAAGGGTAAAGCTAGAATAACCAGTTCCAAAATCTAAACCAGCATAACCACCCCATTTAACATTACTCCAAAAATTTGCGCTCTCTTGAGCCTGCATTTTTAACGATATCACAAAAAACAAGGCGAATACCAAAGGATTTTTTAAAAAGCTATATTTTACTAACATTTTGTGAAAGGTGTAACATATTTAGCTTGTAAAATTAAATATTCTATAGGGTAATTTGCTTATTTTTGGCATTAATTTTTTTAGATACAAGTAATGGATAGGTTTTCTTTTTTAAATGCTGCGCACGCTTCTTTTTTTGCTGATTTATACGAACAATATCTTGAAAGTCCAGATAGTGTAGAGCCTAGTTGGAGAAGTTTTTTTCAAGGATACGACTTTGCTACTGCAACTTACGGAGACGATGTGGTAGAAACAATTGCGTCTGCAACTAGTGGTTCAGGTGCTTCGGGTGCAGATATGGCTCAGTTGTCTGAAAAATTACAAAAAGAATTTAACGTACTTAAATTGGTAGATGCTTACCGTGTTCGTGGGCATTTGTTTACTAAAACCAATCCTGTTCGTGATAGAAGAACGTACAGCCCAAGTTTAGATGTTGAAAATTACGGTTTAACCAAAGCGGATTTAAATACCATTTTTGATGCGGCTAAAATGTTGGGATTACGTCCAACAACTTTACAAGAAATCATCAATCATTTAAATAAAATGTACTGCCAATCTATTGGTGTAGAGTACATGTATATTCGTAATCCAGAAGTAGTACAATGGATTCAGAACCGTTTAAATATTAATGAAAACACCCCGACTTTTACTAAAGAGCAAAAAGAAAAAATATTAGTTAAGCTTAACGAGGCGGTTACTTTTGAGAACTTTTTACATACTAAATATGTAGGGCAAAAACGTTTTTCATTAGAAGGAGGAGAATCTATCATACCTGCTTTAGATGCTTTAATTGAACGTGCTGCCGAAAAAGGTGTTGAGCAATTTGTAATGGGAATGGCGCACCGTGGTCGTTTAAATGTATTGGCCAATATTTTCGGAAAAGCAACCCAAGATATTTTTGGGGAATTTGATGGAAAAGATTACGATCAAGAATATTTTGATGGAGACGTTAAATACCACTTGGGATTAACCTCAGATAAAAAAACCAGTTCAGGAAAAAATATCAATATTAATTTAGCGCCCAACCCTTCCCACTTAGAAACCGTAGGAGCTGTGGTAGAAGGAATTGCTCGTGCAAAACAAGATAAATATTATTCTAACGATATATCTAAAGTATTACCCATTGCAGTGCACGGAGATGCTGCCGTAGCAGGACAAGGTTTAGTTTATGAGTTAATCCAAATGGCTCAATTAGATGGTTATAAAACCGGAGGAACCATCCACTTAGTGATTAATAACCAAGTCGGATTTACGACCAATTATTTAGACGCGCGTTCTTCAACTTATTGTACTGATGTGGCTAAAGTTACTTTATCGCCAGTACTTCACGTGAATTCAGACGATGTAGAAGCGGTGGTGCATGCGGTTCAATTTGCTTTGGATTATAGAATGGAATTCGGACGCGATGTATTTATAGACTTATTAGGATACAGAAAATACGGACACAACGAAGGAGATGAGCCTAGATTTACGCAACCTAAGTTGTATAAAATTATAGCCAAGCATAAAAATCCAAGAGATATTTATGCGGAAAGATTAATGGCACAAGGTATTATAGATAATAGTTTTGTTTCTAAAATAGAAGAAGAATATAAGGCTAAATTAGAGGAAAATTTAAATGCTTCTCGTCAAAAAAACTTAACCATTATTACCCCGTTTTTACAAAATTATTGGAATGGATTTGAACAAGTAAGTTCAGATGTGATGTTGCAAAAGTTTGACACTAGTTTTCCGAAAGAAAAATTAGATGCTATTGCGCAAGTAATCACGACCTTGCCTTCTGATAAAAAGTTTATCAAGAAAATTGAAAAACTCATCGAAGACCGAAGAACTATGTATTTTGATACCAATAAGTTAGATTGGGCTATGGCTGAATTATTAGCTTATGGCTCTTTACTAACCGAAGGATTTGATGTAAGAATTTCTGGGCAAGACGTGGAAAGAGGAACATTTTCTCACCGTCATGCAGTAATTAAAGTAGAAGATTCGGAGGATGAGGTGGTATTAATGGATGCAATCAATGATAAAAAAGGGAACTTCTACATTTACAATTCCTTATTATCAGAGTACGGTGTTTTAGGATTTGAATATGGTTATGCCTTAACCAATCCAAATGCCTTAACTATTTGGGAAGCTCAATTTGGGGACTTTAGTAATGGTGCTCAAATTATGATTGACCAATACATTTCTTGTGGTGAAGATAAATGGAATAACCAAAATGGGTTAATCATGTTATTGCCTCATGGTTATGAAGGGCAAGGAGCAGAACATTCTTCGGCTCGTATGGAAAGATATTTACAATTGTGTGCTCGTCATAATATGTATGTGGCTGATTGTACCACTCCAGCCAACTTCTTTCACTTGCTAAGAAGACAAATGAAAACTAAGTTCCGTAAACCATTAGTAGTATTTACCCCGAAAAGTTTATTAAGACATCCGGCAGTAGTTTCTACCGCAGAAGAATTGGCTAACGGACAATTTCAAGAATTAATCAATGACCCAGCAGTAACCGATGCTTCAAAAATTAAAACATTGGTATTCTGTACGGGTAAATTTTATTACGATATAATTGAACTACGCGAAAAATTAGGTAGAAACGATGTAGCGGTCGTAAGAATCGAACAATTATTTCCGTTACCAGTAGACCAAATGAAAGAAGTAATTGCACAATATTCCAATGCAGATGATATTGTTTGGGCACAAGAAGAACCTAAAAATATGGGAGCTTATGGTTTTATGTTGATGAATTTCAACTGGGTAAAATGGAGATTGGCTTCTTTAAGACGTTACAGTGCGCCAGCTTCTGGAAGTTATACCCGAGCTAAACGTCGTCATGCTGATGCATTGGCGATGGTTTTTGACAAGAACCTTTATCAATAAAATTTATTCGTTTGACCGTTAAATCGTTTAACCGAAAATATATATAGATTAAAACTGTAAACTGTTAACTGAAAAACTGTTAACTAAAAGAAAGAAAATATGGTATTAGAAATGAAAGTTCCTTCTCCGGGGGAATCGATTAAAGAAGTTGAAATCGCCACATGGTTAGTAAAAACAGGCGATTATGTTGAAAAAGACCAAGCTTTAGCCGAAGTAGATTCCGATAAAGCTACTTTAGAATTACCTGCTGAAGCATCTGGAATTATTACTTTAAAAGCCGAAGAAGGTGATACAGTAGCCGTTGGAGCAATAGTGTGTTTAATTGATACTAGCGCAGCAAAGCCAAGTGGCGAAGTAAAATCAGAGGCACCTAAAGAAGTCGTTAAAAAAGAAGCTGCGCCTGTGGTAGTGCCAACACCTGCTCCAGTAGCATCGGCACCAGTAGCATCGTTTGCTACGGGAACTCCATCTCCTGCGGCTAAAAAAATATTAGACGAAAAAGGAATTAAGCCAGCAGATGTAGTAGGTACAGGCGTAAAAGGAAGAGTCACTAAAGAAGATGCTGTTAATGCTAATCATTCCATGGGAACTCCAACAGGAGGTAGCCGTGGTTCTGAACGTGTTAAATTATCGATGTTGCGAAGAAAAGTAGCCGAACGCTTAGTGTCTGCTAAAAATGAAACCGCGATGTTAACTACTTTTAACGAGGTAAATATGACACCTGTTAATTTGATTCGTAATGAATATAAAGATGCTTTCAAAGCTAAACATGGCGGATTAGGATTAGGGTATATGTCTTTTTTCACTAAAGCAGTTACTCGTGCTTTACAATTGTATCCAGATGTAAATTCCATGATAGATGGAGACTACAAAATTGCCTATGATTTTTGTGATATTTCGGTTGCGGTATCTGGCCCAAAAGGTTTAATGGTACCTGTAGTTCGTAATGCAGAAACTTTAAGTTTCAGAGGTATCGAGGCTGAAATTAAACGATTAGCCATCAGAGCCCGTGACGGACAAATCACAGTGGATGATATGACAGGTGGTACTTTTACCATTTCAAACGGAGGAGTTTTCGGAAGTATGTTATCTACACCGATTATAAATCCACCACAATCAGGTATCTTAGGAATGCACAATATTATTGAACGTCCGATTGCTGTGAATGGTAAAGTAGAAATTCATCCGATGATGTATGTGGCTTTGTCTTATGATCACCGAATTATTGATGGTCGTGAATCAGTTGGATTTTTAGTAGCAGTTAAAGAAGCCTTAGAAAATCCTGTAGAATTATTGTTAGATAATAATCCTAAAAAAGCGTTAGAGCTTTAGTTTTAGGTTTTTGATATCAAAAAAGGCGACCATCGGTCGCCTTTTTTTGTGGGTAGATGATTAAGATAGTTGATGTTGGCGTAAATTTTATTACTTTTCAGTCTTAAAAATTTTTCAGTGAAATCTTTTCAAATTAGACGATATACTTCGGAAGATGCTTTGGCGTGGAATGCTTTTGTATCACAGGCCAAACAGGCTTCTTTTTTGTTTCATAGAGATTTTATGGAATATCATCAACACCGATTTCAAGATTATTCTTTGATTGTTTTAGATGAAGATAAATGGGTGGCTGTTTTACCAGCCAATCGGGTAAATGATGAAGTTTTTTCACATCAGGGTTTAACGTACGGAGGTTTGGTTTACGATGATAAAACCCGATTAGAAACAGTAATCGAAATATTCAGGAATGTCTTGATTTTTTTAGAAGCAAATGGGGTGTCAAAAATTCAAGTAAAACCGATTCCAGATATTTACCATGTTGCTCCAGCCGAGGAACTGTCGTATGCATTGTTTTTGTCTCAGGCTCAATTGATTAGGAGAGATGCCTTGGCAGTAATCGATTTGTCTAAACCGATTAAAATTTCTGAAATTCGAAAAAGAGGGATTAAAAAAGGAATTCAAAATCAATTGACAGTTCAAGAAAAAATGTCTTTTGATGATTTTTGGGACTTGATTTTGATTCCGAATTTACGTGACAAACACGAGTTAACACCTGTACACACCGTAGCCGAAATGGCGCTTTTAAAATCGTATTTTCCTATGAATGTACGTCAGTTTAACGTATACGATGGTGAAGAGTTAGTAGGGGGAACAACTATTTTTGCAACTCCTAATGTTATTCATGTACAATATATTGCGGCTAAAAATGGCGAAAGTAATCAAGGAAATTTAGATTTTTTATTTCATCATTTGATGACTAATGTCTTCCCAAGTAAAAGATTTTTTGATTTTGGTTGTTCTAACGAAGATCAGGGTAAAAAATTAAATACAGGGCTTTCTTATTGGAAAGAAAGTTTTGGCGCGGGAACGGTGGTGCAGGACTTTTACGAATTACCGGTGGCTAATCATCGATTTTTAACAGATTATTCCATTTAAACCTTGTATTGCATTGGCACTTTTATCTAGAATTCTTAAGGCAGAATTATTCAAAATTACTTCGTTGAATGCTTTAAGTATTGTGCTTAAAATCGCTATTGGTTTGGTTACTTCTAAAGTGATTGCTGTATTTGTAGGGCCTTTAGGTATGGGATTGGTGGGTAATTTACGTAATTTTTTATCGGCTGCGGAATCTTGGGGGACTTTAGGTTTTCAGCATGGGATTGTAAAATATGTGGCAGAACACAAAGATGATAAAGAAAAGGTTGCTACAGTTTTTTCTACTGCTTTTTGGACTATCACCACAGTACTGATACTTACTTGTTTATTTCTGTTTGTTTTTGCCGAATCGGTGAACCAATGGTTGTTCGGTAGTTTCAATTATGTACATATTATTCAGGTATTGGCTTTGGCTTTACCTTGGTATGTTTTTTCGTTGGTTTTTGTAGCCGTGTTAAACGGGTTAGAGCAGTATCAGCAAGTAGTTAAAATTAATATGATTGGTAATGTTATCGGATTGGTTTTTTCGGTGTATTTAATAACCTATTACCAAACGGTGGGGGCATTAACCGCAGTAATCCTTACACCTGCATTCTTGTTTGTTGTTAGTCTAATTTATTTGCGAAAACAATTATTAATTACGGAATACCTTTCGCTTCGATTTTTTAATTTAAGCATTTTAAAATCTTTATCGGGTTATTCGTTGATGTTCTTTATTTCGGCAGTTATTAGCCCTTTTGTGTATTTGGAAATCAGAAACGAAATGATAGTTACTTTGGGGCATGATTCCGCCGGATATTGGGAAGCCGTAAATCGTGTTTCTACCTATTATCTTATGTTTGTCTCTACTTTGGCGGGAGTATATTTCTTTCCCCGATTGTCTTTAACCAAGTCGATTAAAGAAACCCAACATGTTTTTTGGAGTTATTACCGTTGGATTTGGTCTTTGTTTACCGCGGGTTTGTTTGTGATTTATTTTTTTCGGGAATGGATTGTTGCCTTGTTGTTTACTCCAGCCTTTGAGCCTGTAAACGAATTGTTTTTTTGGCAGTTATTTGGCGATGCTTTTAAGGCGGCTTCTTTGATTTTAGGCTATCAGTTTTTGGCTAAAAAAATGACCGCACACTTTTTGATTACTGAAACCATTTCTATATTGGTCATGTATTTTTCAAGTTTGTATTTCATGAAGGAATTCCAAACTGAAGGAGTGGTTATGGCTTATGCCTTAACTTATGTAATTTATTTTACGATACTGGTGGTGGTGTTTAGGAAGGTGTTGTTTGGGAGGAATTTAGCACTTCCAAACCCCTAAATACCTCTCTGCAATCTTCACATAATGATGTTCCTTTTCTACAAAAGCGCAGGCATTCTGGCTGATTTTTATGATTGTTAATAAGTAAGAAAGACGGGTGATTTTTTCGAGTAAGTGGGCGAAACTCTAAATAATGACTTTAATATTTGTTAATAAGTTTATTTCATAAGATATATTAACCAAAAAGTTATTCAAATCCTTTAAACTCCTTGATTAAATCTTTGTCATTTAAAGTTTGACTTGATTTAGTTCCTAAAAAATAATATCCCGAAGCAGCATCAAGTGTTCCTGGTTTATTAATTAAATAGTAATCAAAATATACCAAGTAAAAAGAAGTAAAACGGGCAAATATCTCTAGTAGTTTTCTAATTAATTTTGTTTTAGAAAAACTGGTTAAGAAATATTGATAAGACCAAGCTAATGACATACCTGGTCCACACACAGCCCCACTTTCAATTTCTTTAAAATTTCTGAATAATCGGCGATGACCTAAATGAGTAAATCGTGTAAAGTCATATCTTCCGCCGTGAACTTGTTGGATAAATGGAGTTTCTGCATACACTATCCCTTGTTTGTTTAATACCCTATGTATTTCTTTACAACATTGGTATGGATCTACAACATGTTCTAAAACAGCTTGTATAATAATGCCATCAAAAGATTCGTCTTTAAATGGGATATTATGCGCATCACAAATTAGTTGCGTTCTAACCCCATAAGAGACGTCCGTTTCTACAACTTCTATATTTGGGTTATTTACTAAAGTTTCCATGCCTTGCCCCAAAATTCTGCCTCCAAGAACCAAAACACGTGGCTTATTGTTCTTTTTTAATAGAAGTTTTTCAAAGTGAGTATAATTTCTAGCACCTGTTATGTTCTTACTTATAGTGGGAATAAGGCTATTGATTATATTTTTTAAGTGTTTTTTGTAAGATAAATCATTGTTTGATAAGTCTTCATATAAATAATCTTTTATTGAAAAAACACTTAATTCTTCGTTTATTATTATTGGTATTCCGTTATAAATAGGAAAAATTGTTGCGCATTCTTCATTAGTACAAATTAGCTGATTATTGGTTTTAACCAAATTGTTTTGACAGCAAGGACAAATAAATAAGTCCTGTACTGCTTGCGAAACGAAGATGTTTTCCATGTTTAAGGGGGTGTTATTAAAGCCAATATTAATAAAAAAGGTACACTTTTAGTTGGTTTATTTATTTTAAAAAGAAGTAGGTTTACTAAAATAGGTATTCAAATCATTTACAATGAGCTCATTAGCATTCTTAAAGTTGTAAGAGTTGGCTTCAACCATACTTGCCGCATACTTTTTTTGTAGATCTTTTTTACCAGATGATTTGTATTGTATCAAATCCGTATATCTTTCTAATTTAAATGAATTACTATGAATAATCTGGTTGTCTTTTTTTAATTTATACGAAACTTGAAGATTTGAAACAGCAGGGCCCGCTTTGTCAGAATATGAATAACCCCATACATATAAGGCGTAATAAAAAAAACCAGAGCTAATATAAAGCCCTTCTGTTTTAATCTCATCTATTGAAAGTTCAATGGAGTATTTAGATTTATTTATTGTATCAATATTAAAATTTCCGGATCTATTAACTTCATTTATCAATGAGGTTTTTAAAAATGAAGGAATATCATCTTTTATGATTGATTTTCCTTGAGTGCATTTATTTTTTGAATTCCAGATATACACAAAAATAAGAGGCAAAAACCAACCTTTCTCTTTTTTTACCTCTGTTTTTTCGCCCATAATGTTAGGATTGAAAAAAATAGTATCTACACTTATGGTTGTACTATCTTTCGATTCAGCAATTTTTGAATCCATAAAATAAGACATAGCATGACTTTCAGAATTCATATTTTTTTGAATCTTTTTTGTTGATGTACAACTAACTACTAAGCTTAATCCGATTAATAAAAAAATTGATTTTATTTTGTTATTCATGTTTTTATAGTGTTCTCTTGAATGTTTTAAGGTTTTGATAATCAATTTAATATATTAAAATCTATTTGTTCAACATACAGCTTTCTACGTCGTTGAAAAATATGAAAAACCGTTTACTGTACTAAAATCGACACCCTTAATGATTTTAAGTTTTTCTTCAATTCTATTATCTAATAAGCTAGTTAATATTATGCTATCTCCCATTTTAAGAATTACTTTTGCATAATAATAACCTTCAGAAGTTAGTATAGGTATTCCGTCTTTATTTGCTGATTTACAAATTACAATTTTTGAAATATCGTCTGCGAGATAAGTGTTTTTAATAGTTGATTTAACAATTTCTAACCGGTCTTCATAAATTAAGCATGTTTCGGATTTATTTATGTAATAATATTTTAAATGCAAATAAATAGTTGGTAAAAGCTGAGGTAATAACGAAATCCACATTATAAATAAACCATCACTACCAAAATTAGTATTTAAGTATATTACAACCATTATAGTTAAAAATAGGTATACAAATAGCCATGCTAAAGAAATTAAATGGTTTTTAAAAGTTATCTGTGTTATATATTTCATAATAAATTTATTTATCTAGTTGGTCTCCAACCATTATTTAATGCATTTTCAAATTGAATAAAAGGTTTCTTTTCAATCCTTCACGCTTAAGGTTATCTAATAAACCATATAAACACATAAATAAGGATAAACAAATGGATGTAAATAATAATTTCAATAATTTTTTTATTATAAGTATCTAAAATCTTATTGAGTAACAATAGTAAAATAGCCAAAACAACACTCCAATTAAAACATAGGATTATTAATTTCAACGTAAAATCACTAAAAATAAATGCCTCTTTGCTTAAAATATAATTGTAAAAATAAATAAGTGAGACTTTGGCTCCGTTTTGAAAAAGTAAATTATTGATGGTGAAATAATTGTAAGTAACTATACTTATTAAATACAAAATTGTATAAGCAATAATTTTAAATATAAATTTTCTGTTTCTCATTCTATTTCAGTTTAGAAGAGGTTACGGTGTATAATCTTTAATAAATAATGACATTATCCTAAATAATAAAGATTGTCTCACTATAAGTGGCGGCATTTTGTAGTACACTCAATTTAATCTATACTAATATCATCTACAATATCTTTATCATTAAAAATTATCTTAAGTGAATATCCAGAAAAATTGTTTGTCTCATAAGAATATATTTTTCTGAATGCACTCTCTGAATTATACATATCAACTGAATCTTTTGGCATTCCAATTTTTTCGATAACTTCCTTTCGGGTCATTCCTTTTTGGATGTTTTTTAGTGCAAAATTCTCCTCTATATATCCTTTTTCAGGCTTTCCTTGACAAGAGAAAAGAGTAATAATTACAATTGTTATTAAATGTTTAATTTTCATTTTTTGTAAACTAACTTTAAAAAATTATTAAATCTATTACCAAAGTTGTATGACATTCCAAGTCCATTTTGGTTAAAATCATAATTAAAAAAATATGACCCAATACTATTTGAATACTTATCTTGAGGATTAAATGCACTATGAGTTGGGTCTTTACCAAACCAACCAGCTATTTTTTGTACTATTTCGGCTCCAAGTCCATTTACCTGACCCATACCATAACCAACTACAACAACGTGTCTCATATCCATTACTTTATTATCATAAGGATTTATAACATATCGATAACCATCAACTGGACCTTTAGGTAATCCAAAATCGTCAACTCCGTTTTCTAAAGCAATTTTCTCTTGAGGCCAATTTCCATATTTCTTCACCCATTTTTCTAAAGTTATTGCTTCTTTTCTGTGTTGTTGCAAAGGATCTTTCTGCATCATCCTATCAATCGCAGAATATACCTTCTTCCCCGCATGATTCAGCAAACTAACTGTAAGTCCAATAGCAGCACCTTCCCAAAAATTACCTCCTTGTAAACGGCTGGTAACACCACCCGCAACGGAACCAAATAAAGCTTGCCCACCAATACTGCTTCCAAAATCACCCGTCATGGCAAAACCACCTGATGCAATACTGGTTAAAGCAGCCGTTACAAACGATTGCTCAAAATTACCCCCACTTACGCCTTGTATTATACCCTGAGCTATACCGTGCATTACTGCTTGTGGTATACTAAGCATAAGCGTAATTTGGGTTTGCGACAGCGTTTGTGTTGCTGTACAAATAGCCGTATTGGCACTGCCGATAACCCCGCCAATACCCGCACTTGCCGCACCACTTACAGCCCCCACCAAAATACTTTTGGTTAAACCGCCCCAAGTAATGGCAGTACCATTGTAAAGCGATAAACCTACATAAGTAACCCCGCCAATTATAGCCCCAACAACCATAGCAGTGACGATTGTTGCTGAAACAGGCTCAACTACATTTCCAGTATAATCCACATACATTAACGGATTATTTAATGCATAGGCGTAGCGGTTGTAATGTTGAGGATCGCTAGGATCAGCAATAAGCGCATCTGGAGATAAGAACGTGTGTAAAATAGGGTCATAAATTCGGGCATTCATGTGAATAATACCTACCGAGAAAAAATGCTCGTGACCAGTATATCCTCGGTCTGTCAGTAATTCAAAATCAACATTGTTGAACGTGGCTGGATTTACTTCAACATTGTTTTTGAAACATTTTTTTAGTAACCCCCACGGGTCATATTGTCTTCTTTCTTTAATAACCCCTCCATTACCCGAAATGGCTAAAATAGTACCCTGATAATCCCTGTGTAAATATAAATATTCTTGGGTGCTTGGGGTGTAGCTACCGCCAGTAATTGTATATGTTTTTTGCAGGGCTACACCTGCATCATAAGGAGAACCAGCTATGTAAGTAATAAATTCTAAACTTTGGTTAGGACGTTCTATAACTTCTACTGCGGTAATACCAGAGTAATATTTGGTTTTGGTAACTGCACCCGCTTCCGTCATAATATCAGACTTGCTGCGACTGTTGCTTAGGTTATATTCAAAATTTACCTTACCACGGTTTGCTTCTGTAATAGTTATAGGGTTTTTAAGCATATCATAAACAACCGTTTGTGGTGTGCGGTTGGTATAGAATGTATTCCCAGTACTATTAAGGGTTGCCGACTTTTTTCGATAACGATTACTGGTTTCGTAATTGTAAGTACCTACTAAATCGTTAGCTTTTATTCTACCGTCGTTTTCGTAGGTAGTGCTAGTGGTACCTGTTGGATCTGTCCAAGATCTTAGCCTATCTTGAGTATCGTAAGTGAAGCTTTCGTTCCAGCTTAAAACACCTGCAATATTGTTTTTGCGATATTCAAGTGTTCCTTTTATAGCATTAAACTTGTATTCTGCGTTTAGGGCTGTTGTGGAAGCGGTAGCATGTTTTACTGTATCAAAATAACCATAAGTGTCGTATGTATTGGTTATTTGCATGCCATTACCAAAGGTTGCGGTAAGTGCTTGCATTTTTTCGTTAACGGTGTTCAGTTTCCATAATACGGCATTGGTGCTAGCATCTTTAAATTGGTCAATCATACCATTATAGCTATTATAGCCATATTCAATGGTGTTGTTGCCGTTATTTACACTACTGTTATTGGTTAGATAAGAATAGGTGTTTTCTTTTAAAGTTCTTCCGAAGGTATCATAAGAAAACGTTTTTTTATGCGTAAGGTTATTGGGTGTTTGCTCGGTAACGCTATTAATTTTATAATTCGGATAGTAGGTATAGTTATACACGAATGTTTTACCGTTTATCGTACCTGTTTCACTAGTTATAAATCCTTTTGAATCATATTTATAATCACTGGTCTGACTAGTGTTTTGACCCGTTCCTGTTTTTTTGATTAATTTTCCAGTTGGTGAATACTCATAAGTTATTTTTCCAGTAGGGGTAACTTCTGTGAGCAATTCTCCAAAATTATTATAAGTTTTGGTGTAAGCCGTATTACTTACAGAGGGGTCTTGCATATATATTTGTCTGCCCCAACCATCGTATTTTAAGGTTATTTTATGATTTCCGTAAATGGTTTCTTTAAGGTTTCCATTGGCGTAATAAGTGTATTTTAAGGTTTCCCCATTGGTAACCTGCTCTATTTTGTTACCACTAGCATCGGTAGTGGTTTTGATGGTTTTATTAACATCTACAGTTGTAGAGGAAAGTCCGTTGTAGGTAATTTTAATTACTTTGTTTGTATTTAACCACTGCTCAAATGGACGATTAAGGTAATCGTAGAAAATCACGCTGCTCATTTTCGCGGAAGAATCATATTCGGAGGAAGTTGGATTGACATCAAGATAAGGCTCTGTTTCTAAAAATTTTCTTCCAAGAAAATCATATACAACATATTTTGAAATAAAAGAACCTTCCGCTAGTCCGCGGTTGGTGGTTTTAAACACTTGTCCATAAACATCATAAAATACCCGACTAAAATCTCCGGGCGTATTACTTGTAGTAGTAACATAATAACCTCCTGAAAAACGGATGTATTCAAAATTTTGAATCTGCGCAGTTGCGGAAGCTCCTGTAATGGTATTAGTGATTAATTTACCCCAATTGTCAAATACCGATTTGGTTTCTACGCCTAAATAGTTTTTGCTGTACGTCTGTTGACCTAGCTTGTTGTATTCAAAAGTAGTTTCATAACCTTCGTTATCTGTTTTTTTGATTACAAAACGCCCGTTTGCATCGTATGTGTCCGTTACTTTTCGGCTGGTAACCCCCGATGCTGAAATGGTTTTTTGAGTTACATTTCCAAAGGCATCATACACATAATCGGTATTGACATAATCGGTATTATGTCCCTTCTTTTGTGTTTGTTTAACTAAATTAGGGGATGTAGTGTCGTAAATATATTTTTCTTCGGAGGTAAAAGTATCATTATAAGCACTTACGGATTCATTTTTCTGAATCAATTTTCCTATGCAATAATTTTTATCTGTTGCAGTGGCATTATTTAGATAGGTGTTTTGTACCGTTGTAGTTGTAACTCCATCATTTGAAATGTTTTTGGTGATGTTTTCAAAATCATCGTATTCAAAAGAGTTTTCGGAGTATGTTCCTGTTATTAGGTCTTTAGTAGATGTTTTGGTAATACGCAAAGCACTTACTTTATTGGCTTTGTCAACCTTTGCATAATGGTAATCTTTCCGAACTAAATAATCATTTGTGGTGGCTTTATCGGTTTTGGCCACACTTTGTAAGAATAATGTGTTAAAATGTCCATTATTATCAGTGGCTGTAAAGCCTGGTTTTAACACTATGGAGTTTGCTGCTTTAGCGCTATAGACTCCGTTAACTGGTGCGTTTAAAGTTAATTCTTTGGGTTGTGGATTATCTGTGCCTTCAATATTTGAATTGGAAATACTATGGGTTTTAGAGGTGAATTCTCGTACCACTGCACCATTTAATTGTGGATTGGTAACGCTTATTGACCAAATTTTGTCAGTATTTGGGTCACTGTGCCAACTGCTACGCGCTACTTTTTTAAAACCTAATACGCCTAATCCTTGGGAATGGGTTACTAAACCAAAGTATTTAAAATCTTGAATCTTGACTTGATTATTTAGGTTTTTTGCAGTAGCTGTTAATCTGTCTACCACATTCATGGTAGGTACTTTTATTAATTCTGCGTAAGGATAAGTTTCGGAATTAGAGGAGTAATAAATGTCGTTTACATCGCCTAAATCGGTACTAGGTAGTAGCTTTTTATAAGAAATTTCTTGTTCGATTTCACCCCCTGCTTCGGTAACTTTAACTAACGTAGCTTCTCTAGATAAGTCTTTGTTGAAATTGCCTTTCCAAACTTGCGTTCCTTGTATAAATACAAAATTGTTGTAAGCGCTGTGGTTTTTATAATTACCAATTAATAAATCAATGGGTTGTGAATAACCGTATTTTGAATGAACAGTTATTTCAATTTTATCAGAGAAAATAGGTTTAGCATTTAAACTTCCTATATTTATTTTTACTCTAAAATGTCCTCTTCCATCTCTATCACATCCATCCCCTGATGGTTTAATACATAAAGTTTCATATTCTTGAATAATAAAATCACTTTTACCATCTTTATCTAAATCTGCTGCTCGGTAGCTTTTGTTTCGTGTTCTATTTGTGGTTGCAGCACCAGACCAGTTGGGTTGATATAGCTCAAAATCAGGATAAGAAATTTTTTCAAAACTTTTGCCCGTCGATTGATAAAGAGTCCAGTTAGAAGAACTATCGGCTTCCGGAATCATAATATCAGTTTTGCTATCTCCGTTAAAATCACCAAAAACAATTTGTTTATTTGGTTCGTATTCAGGAAAACTTTCACCTCCCCCTAAAAAATCTACAGTTGTTCCAGAGTCTAAGGATAGTTGTTCAAAGCCAATAACAACGTAGGTTTTGTTCTCGTTTATTGTTAATAAATCTGATTTTCCATCACCGTTGAAATCAATAATATAATCTTTAGCGGTAGTAGAACCTACCATGTTGAGTTTTACAAAACCATTTTCTCCTAGGGTTTGCGAAGTATTGGGGTTTAAGTCTAATAAATAATATTCTGTACCATCATTTATGATTTTTGTTTCACATTCTGTGGTAGAGTTCGCATTCCCATCTTGCTTAGTAATTTTTTCAGTATAATAGCGTTCATTTATTGTTCGAGATATTAATACCTCGCTAATACCATCTCCATTAAAATCACCTTCAAGATATTCATTTGTATTTTTAATTTTTGGTATAACACATTCTTCTACCCATGATTGAAATAGTTTAGATTGAGGAATGGTTATATGAGAATTCAAGTTTACATCATTATAAATAGTATTGTCAAATGGAAGCGTTTTAGATTGGTAATTTATTAAACCAGTTCTGTTGTTATAATTACCTATTCTGAATTCAATTTCATCCAATCTTTCTTTAACTGTTACAATAGATTGAAACTGATTTAATTTATTATTTAATAATGTATTTGCCGTAAAATATTTTGCTCCTAAACTAAAAGGTATTCCTGTCCAATTACTTCCATTATCGATAGGGTTTAAGTACAGATTATCATCTGTAATAAAATCTTGTTCGCCATTGCCGTCAAAATCGCCACTTAGTTTTACGTTTACCAAATCACTATTGGTTACACCGTCATATCTATTTATTTGTGCAAAACCGTCATCAGTATTATCATATTCAAAAACTATTGGGTTGGCTTTCTCGGTTGCACCATTTTCTTCAGTTATGCTTATTACGCGTTCGTAATTGCCAGAAACTGTTTCGTGCTTTAAGGTATATTTTCTAAATAACTCCCCACCAGTAAATACATTTACCTCACTTAGTATTTTGTTGACTTCTATTTTTGTGTTGTTATAATTCAGATAAGAATATTCGGATCTTAACTTATTTTTGTATTCAAAGACTATTTTGTTTTCATAACCAGATGCCACGTTGGTATTATTGCCCCAACTGATTGTTTTAATACGTTGGGTATTGTTTTCGATTTCGTAGGTGTAATCTATATAATTGCCTTGTGGGTCAATCCAACGGTTAATCATCCAGTTCATTAGACCCTTTGAGTCTATTGTATTGCCATAATATGCTTTGGAGCCATCAACAAAAGTAACCGTAAAGCTTTCTGGAGCAGAGTTTTTAACAGAATTAGGTACGGTACAATTGGAATATATACAATCTTCTAAAGATTTATGCCAAAAAGTCCCAGAAGATTCAATTTTAAGATTGGTATAATTTTCGGTTTGATAGGTGGTTCCTGATGCGCCATAAATCCCATTTTTTTCTATTAGTCGTTGACCATCTAGGGCAAAACGATCTAAATTATCAAAATCAACGGGGTCTAATACGCCATCAATATCTATTCTTGAAGATACACGGCTTATAGATGAAATTCCTACAAGGTTCCAACCCATACCTGCTAAGCCTTGTACGCTGGCGCCGTTATAGGTTATAGCTAATTGTGGGGCTACCTCTTTAATGCCTGGGGGTAATGCTATGGGGACTTTGTAAGTTGCCGTACCTGAATTCGAAATTTGTAATTCGCCCTTGGTGTCAGGTGTAAAAGTTTGTGCTTCGGTTCTAAGAATAGCAAGAATTAAAACAACGAGTATGTATATGTTTTTCATACCTCTATTCTTTTATAATTTTGAATGTTTTTTCATTCCCGTCATTAAATTGCATCATCACTAAATATACTCCAGATGGTAAACTGCCAAAATGGATAGTTTGTAGTTTTAATTCATCTGTGTTAGGATAAGATCTTATAAATGTTCCAGTGGAGGTAAAAACTGTAATAGAGGTTACCTTTTTATTATCGATTAATTCCCATTTTAGATAAAGCTCCTCTTGTACTGGGTTGGGATAATAGGTTATTTGGTCTGATTGGGTTGTTTCAAGCGGGATAAAATCTTCTTCTGTAGTCTCCGTAAGTGTTTTACTGGCAGTTGTAGTTGAGCAATTTATACAGATGAGTTTTCTTTCGGTTTGATTACCCGAATTGTCATAGGAAAACTCAATGGTTTTATCTTGAGAATATAGTTGAACTACTGATGCTAACAGCAAAACTATAAGTAGTTTTTTTGAAGTCATTTTTTTATTGATAAACTGGGTGAATATTTATTTAGGTACTAAAAAGATATTATTGCTTATCTAGTAGTTTTTTAACCAAAGCTTTTAACTCCTCAATTTCTTTTTGTTGTTGAATGGCGTACAACGTTAATTCTTCAATTTTTTCTTGTTGAATGGTAACGATATTTCCTAATTCCAGACCATTTTCTTTAATCTCTTTTGCGCTAGGTACATTAGGTAAATGACCATTTCTATTGATGAATTTTTCGACTTCTTTCAAAGGTTTTAATTGGTAGTTTTTGTTAAAAACATAATCAGCCCAATCGCTAGATAGTCTAACTCGTACTTCTTCGGTTAAAATGCCACCTTTAACAAATAGTTTATAAGCGGAAACATTGTCTGAGCCAACAGCGATTGGAGCAGTTTCAGTACCTATTAAAATTTTACCTTTTTTATCAATTAACATACGGACTTGTGAAGTGGGTTCGTTGTCTTGCGTTACAAACTTGATGTCGTTTGCTCCGCCGGTTCTTCCTTCATTAGTTAAAATTAAACTTCCAGATGTGCTTGCTCTTAGAGTTACATCTCCTTTTTTTGCAATGTTGGAATGATATCCATCCCCCCCTGCTAAACCAAATTGTCCTGCTGCATTTATAGTTTTATTTGCAATTTCTAAGTGTTGTACGCTGCCATCTCCATTGCCTTCAATAATGACGCTTTTATTCGCTATTATTGAGAAATTGTTGTCTGATAATATCCAATTTGAAAAACTATTTCCTGCTAAAATTCTATTTGTTGAAACTTTCAAATCTCCACCTGCTATTTCAACTTTAGCTGTTGGGGTAGTTGTGCCAATACCCATGTTTCCAGAGTTATTGATGAAAATTCTTTGATTACCTGAACCATCACCAATGATTACATGATTATTTAGATTAGAGGCACCTAGAATATTTGCCCCAATAATGGTGTTGTTATTTCCGTCAACATCATATCCTGCTTTATATCCGACAAATGTGTTATTGCTATTTTTTATTCCTGATAATCCTAAATTATATCCTGAATATCCTCCGTAGGCGGTGTTAAAATCTCCTGTTTTATTGTTGTATAAAGAAGCAGTTCCTAAGGCAGAATTAAAATTTCCTGAAATATTGTTGTATAAGGCGGTATAGCCGATAGAATTATTTTGACTTCCCGTGGAGTTATTAATTAAGCAGGAGCGACCAATGGCGGTATTGTTTTTCCCTGTTGTGGTGTTTAACAAAGCATTGGCTCCGAAGGCATTGTTGTCCGACCCTGTAGTGATTTTGTTTAAAGTGTTCCCAATACCATTGTTTAAATTGATAGTAGCGGTGGAAGTAACTGTATTTGTTCCTGTAGAAGTGATTTTTACTTGAGCATTATTAATTCCAATAATAGCAAAGAATGACATTATTGACCATTTTAAATTTTTCATAACTAGTTTTTTAATGATTGTTTTTGGGACCAATTTTTTGCTAAAGTAATTTGTCTGTTTATAATGTACAATCTGTTAAGAAGGAGACTTTTGTCTTAAAAATTCAAATTGTTAATAACCAGAAATAAGTGGGCGATTTTAGTCATAAGTGGGCGAAACGCTTAAAATCGACTTTAAAAGCTGTTGATAAGTTTTTTTCTTTTTCGTGATATTATAAAACCTAAAAAATCTTGAAGTAAATTAATAATTATCAAACCTAAGTTTGATTCCTCCACACCCTTAAATACCGCTCCGCAATCTTTACATAATGATGTTCCTTTTCTACAAAAGCGCGGGCATTTTGGCTGATTTTTATGATTTCTTGGGGATTTTTAATTAAAAAAGCTAATTCGTTTGCAATGGATTCGGGGTCGGGTAAGGCGTTAATACACACTATTTCGGTTAAGTGGTAATGGGTTAAAAATTCGGTTTCTGCCCCTGTAAAAACGACCTTACCTTTAGCCATGGCTTCTAAAGCATTATAACCTTGGTCGTAAGATAGTACTTGGTCTAACACAATATGAGCTTGGTTAAACTGATGAATGTATTCTTGGTAAGGCAAACTTTCCGTAGTGATTATTTTAAAGCGATTAGGCAAACGTTCTTCAAGAATTAGTAAAGCTTTTTCAAAATAATTATTTCCTTTTTTATAATAATTTACACGGTTGATGCCATGAAAAATAACCACCGGTTCCAAAGGGGGTAAGACTAAAGGTTTTATTTTATCTACATTAATCGGGTAAGGAATCAACCCTAAACATTTAGGATGATTTTTTAAAGGAATGTAATAATCTAAATCACCTGCAATCACGCCTTTAATGTTCTGGTAAATAAAATCGTGTAATTTTTTAAAAGCAGGGGCAACGTAACGTAGAGTGTATTGACAATGGGTTTTGTTAGGGTCTTGTAAACAAGGAGTCAATACCGAATATTTAAAATCTCCGTTAAGCATGTAAGTTACGCTGGGGTAGTCATCTCCGCAAGAAGCTAAAAACACATTTTTATTATTTTTAAATAAAAAAGAAAGTATTTTTATTTCTAAATAAGGAGTGGTTTGTAACGGATATTCATTAACCAATTGCACCACATCAAAGTTTTTAAAATGTTTTTTAAGCAAAAAAAATCTAAGAGCAGCTTCCCATTGCGCAAGGTCTACTTTGGTGATTTTAAAAATGAATTGTCGAATGAGATTTAAAAAAAAGTAGGTTTTAAACCAGCGTGCAAAGGTGCTATAGTCCGCAGGATAATTTTTAAAATCATTGTCACTGCAAATAACTACTTGGTGTCCCAAAGTTATTAACCCTTCTTTTAAGGAATTGTGGAAATTACTGTATTCGCCAACAAGTAATATTCTCATCTGAATTTATATATTTGTTAACAAAGTAACTTTTTTTGCTTCATGCGACAAAGAAAAAAATATAAAATCTGTTTGGTTGGGGAGTGTTTAGCAGGAGGTGGAGCCGAAAGGGTTCAAGCAGCTTTGTCTGATTTTTTTGTTAAGAAAGATTTAAGCGTACACCATGTCATCTTCATGGATGAAATTAATTATCCTTTTTCGGGAAGGCTTTTTAATTTGGGGGATGTAAAAAGCGAAAATCCATTTTGGAGAAAAATCAAACGTTTTGTCGCTTTACGAAATTACATTAAAAGAAATCGTTTTGATGTGGTGATTGACTTTAGGGTTAAATATAGTTTCTGGCAAGATTTTTTAATCAGTCGATTGATTTATCCTAGAAAGACATATTATTTGATTCATAGTTCCAATTTGGAATACTATTTTCCGAATGCTAAATGGAAAGCCTGCTTATTGTATAATAAAGGCAAAAAGGTCATAGGTGTTTCTAAAGGAATATCGGATAAAATTGAAAGAGTTTATCGTTGGCAGCATATCAAAACCATATACAATCCCATCAATACCCAAATAGTAGATTTGTATGTTAAAGGTTTGAATAATCATGAATTTGAGTTCATCTTGGCAATCGGTAGAATGGATGATGAGGTGAAACAATTTGATCAATTGATAGATGTTTATGCACAATCTGATTTGCCTAAAAAACAAATCAAACTGATAATTTTAGGGGATGGAAAACTCAAAAGAAAATTAAAAGAATACAAAAAATCCATAGGATTAGATGATATGGTAATGTTGGAAGGTTTTCAGAATAATCCTTTTGTGTACATGAAAAAAGCTAAATTTTTAGTGTTGTGCAGTAAATTTGAAGGTTTTGGCAATGTATTGGCGGAATCTTTAGCTTGTGGTACGCCAGTGATTTCTTTCGCCTGTGAATCAGGTCCTTCAGAAATTATTCAGCATGAACATAATGGGTTGTTGGTAGAAAATCAAAATTTTGAGGCCTTACAACAAGCTATGGAACGCATGATTACCGATAAATCATTGCATGAAAAATGTAGCGAAAATGCGGTGAGTAGTGTGGCTCGTTTTTCTATTGAACCCGTTGGGCAACAATGGTTAGATTTATTGAAAATCAAAAAAAAGATATGAATATCGAAATCATAGAATTTCCTAAAATACACAACCGAAAAGGAAATATTGCAGTAATAGAAAATGAAGTGATTCCTTTTTCTATTCAAAGAGTGTATTATTTATATGATGTGCCCAGTACTTCTAAACGAGGAGGACATGCGCACAAAAATTTACAACAAGTATTGGTGGCTATTTCAGGGAGTTTTGACGTGATTTTAAAAGATGGGAAATCCAAACAAAAAATCACTTTAAATAAACCCGACAAAGGATTATACCTTAAAAATAATATTTGGCGAGAATTGGAAAATTTTTCTTCGGGTGCGGTGTGTTTGGTTATGGCTTCCGAAGCATATGATGAAGAAGATTATATCCGAAACTATGCAGATTTTTTAAAGTATATTCGTTAATTATAACTGGTTACTTTAATTCCTTTTTCTAATAAATAAACCTTGATTTTTTTTAAATAGGTCACCAGCTGTAAAGGTGCAAATAACAAAAACTGTTGTTTTAAAGTAAGGTTCTTTAAGTTGATTTCTTGGGTGAGCTGATTAAAACTAGAAAAATCCTGTTCCAGTTTATAATGTTTTGCCATTACATAACGCTGAAAATCCAAATATAGTTTTAAGCTTTTGTGGTTAGGATATTGCTTTTCGTAAAAATTAAAATCAGTGATTTTTTTCCCTTTTAAACTGGTTTGTGTAATTTGGTTTTGAGAATACATGGTGTATTCACAACCAATAGTTTTACTGTAAGCTAATTGGAAATTTAAATTAGCTCGGATGTTAAAATCAATATCTTCCCCAAAAGTGATGGTTTCATTGTAAAGTCCAATGGCGTCAAAAACTGTTTTTTTTACACAAAAACTCGATGGACAATAAATGGGTTGTTGTAAACCAGTAATAAAAAAATCAGTAATCAGTCCATCGTTTTCTGGAAAGTTTTTTAGATTCTTTTTTACCGCTAAGCGATTTCCGTTAGGGTAAACTTCTACGTAGTTTGTGCCAAAAAGTGATGCTTGTGGATTGCACTTAATCAGTTCAAAAATAGTTTCCAAAAATAGCGGTGTCCAACAATCATCAGCGTCTAAAAAAGCGATGTATTCAGCGGAGCTGTTTTGGATTCCAGTATTCCTGCTACACGATAGTCCTTTGTTTTGTTCGTGTTGAATCAACTTAAGATTCGGAATATTTAGCTTATTTACAACCTGTAAACTGTTGTCTGTAGAGCAATCATTAACTATAATAATTTCAAAATCTCGAAAACTTTGATTCATCACGCTTTGAATACAAGCCGCGATGTAATCTTGTTTGTTGTATAAGGGAATAACTACCGAGAATAAAGGCATTTTATTGATTTTTTAAGTAACAATAATAAGTGAGTTTGTAGCAATCCAAATCTTGAATGTCAGGCTCGGTGGAGTGTAGTTTTTTGATGAGGTTAAATTTGTTCTTTAAGTAATATTTGCTCAAAAATCGGTCTAATCTAAAGGGCCTTAATATCCGATAGATCAATTGAATTTTGGTATATCCCTTGGGTAATAGGTATAGTTTTTCAATATCAATGAGGTGTTCAATGGCTTCCTCGCATTTTTTTATAAAGGTGTCGGTGTTTTCTAAGTTTAGATGATAAACAGCATTGTCTAATTGTTGAACTTTAATATGTTTCTGCTTTAGCCCGTACACAAAAATCAAATCTTCGTAGCCATATTTTTTTAAATTTTCATTGAAAGGATTGATTTGAAATATAGAACGATGAATTAGTAAATTAGAGGTTAGCGTATGATTGTAAGAATTTCTTTTCCGTTTGTTAAATGATATAGCTTCGCGTTCTATTCCATAGGTATAACGCAAACGCTCTTGCAATAAATACGGTTTGTTTTTATAAGCAATGCCTCCAAAAAACACTTTGTTTTTAGATTGTTTTACAGCATTTAAATAGTTTTTTATGAAGTTTTTGGAAACAGGCTGGGTGTCGCAATCTATAAATAATAACCAATCGTATTGGGCAATTTGTGCCAATCGGTTACGATTAGCAGCTCTTCCAATATTTTTTGGATTGGTTTGAAAAGTGCCAAATTTTAAAAAATTGATAGGGGAGTTCTGATGAATAAAATCAAAATCTGCCGAAGCATCATCTAAACAAATGATTTCAAAAGGAATTTCTAAGGCTAAGGCTTGCTCGTGTATTTCGGTAGCCAGTTTAACGCAATTGTAATGATAGGTGGGTATTAAAACCGACAGCATTACTCCCTTTTTTGGATTACTTCAAAGATACTACTGTTCTCGCATTTAATGGTTCTAGACGGAAAACGTTGAATCAATTGGTAATCGTGGGTAGCCATTAAAATACTGGTTCCTTTAGTGTTGATGTCCTTTAATAAATCCATGATTTCCAAACTGGTTTGAGGGTCTAAATTTCCTGTAGGCTCGTCGGCAATAATCAAATCAGGATTGTTTAATAGCGCACGAGCAATAGCAACTCTTTGTTGCTCACCACCCGATAACTGATGTGGCATTTTAAAAGCTTTAGTTTTCATGCCTGTTTTGTCTAAAACTTCGTTGATTTTACTTTCAATATCCACTTTGTTTTTCCAGCCAGTGGCTTTTAAAACAAAAAGTAAATTGTCGTGAATACTACGGTCGGGTAATAATTGAAAGTCTTGAAATACAATTCCAATTTTTCTTCTTAAAAAAGGAATCTGATTTTCTTTTAGGTTTTTCAAATCAAAATCTACCACAGTACCTTCTCCTTCTACCAAAGGTAAGTCTGCATAAATAGTTTTTATGAAACTACTTTTTCCAGAACCTGTTTTACCAATTAAGTATACAAATTCTCCAGGAGTTACGGTTAAGTTGATATCTGATAGAATTAAATTCTGACCTTGATAAATGCTGATGTTCTTTAGTTCAATAATGGTATTCGACATAATGGTAAAAGCTTTGAACGGTAAAAGTAAAAAAGAAAATGTCGCACACAAAAAACTAAGGGTATTTATTATTTAAATCACTTCTATGAACTTCTTTTTGTTGAAGAACTTGTTTACATCATTTGTTAAAGCGTTGGGGAGGGTCGGTTCAATCCTATATATTTGTTTCTTATAAAAATGTACAGGATGAAGATTAGATTTTTGCATTTACTTTTATTAGGGTTAATGGGAACCACTTGGGTTGGTGCGCAACAAACAGCGGTTTATACTCATGAATTGGTTGATTTTAACAAGGCTTTGAATTTATACAAAAACAGTCAATATCAGTCTGCGCAGGTGTTGTTTGGTAAATTGAAATCCGAACACCCCAACAAAGAAGTTAAAGCCGAATGTGCTTATTACATGACCAGTTGCGCGATTCGATTGAATCATTCCAATGCCGAAATGCTAATGGAGGATTTTTTAAATGCGTATCCCGAAAACGCCAATAGTAATCAAATGTTTGCCGATGCGGCTACTTATTATTTTGCACAAGGGCAATACGCTAATGCGTTAAAATGGTTCGAAAAAACCGATGAAGCTGCGGCAATTCAAGTTAATCGAGACCAATTTTATTTTGAAAAAGGCTATTGTTATTTTGTGGCTAAGAATGAATTACAAGCCGAAAAATATTTTAATCGCTCACTAACATCTAAAAAATATGGAGGAAAATCTAAGTATTATTTAGGGTATATGGCTTATAAAAAAGACGATTATACCACTGCTAAAAAATATTTAGAGTACGCCTCTGCAGATCAAGAATACAAAGACAAAGTAGATTATTTATTGGCTGATATTTACTTTAATTTGAAAGAATTTGATAAAGCCATCGAAGTAGGTTTAAAACAGTTAGATAAATCTAAACCGAACGAAAAATCAGAGGTTTCTAAAATTATTGGAGAAAGTTATTTTAATTTAGAACAATACGAAAAATCGATTCCTTATTTAGAAGGTTATAGCGCTAAATTCGATAAATGGTCCAATACCGATTATTATCAGTTAGGTTACGCATATTACAAAACTAAAGATTACGAGAAGGCTATTTCGCAATTCAATAAAATCATTGACGAAAAAAATGCGGTTACCCAAAATGCTTATTATCATTTAGGAGAAAGTTATTTAAAGTTAGATAAAAAACAAGAAGCCTTTAATGCTTTCAAAACGGCTTCCGAAATGGATTTTGAAACTAAAATTCAAGAAGATGCCTTTTATAATTATGTTAAACTGAGCTACGAAATAGGGAATCCTTATGTAAGCGTGCCCGAAGTGATTCAATCTTTCTTAACTAAATATCCTAAAACAGCTCATAAAAAAGAATTAGATGCTTTAATGATTAGTTCTTATGTGGCTTCTAAAAATTATAAAGAGGCTATGCGATTGTTAGAAAAAGATAAATCAGGAGCCAACGCTAAGATCTATCAAAAAGTTACATTCTTATACGGAATGGAACAATTTACGAATGCTAAGTATAAAGAAAGTGCAGAATTGTATAAAAAATCAATCGCGACACAAGGCGGTGGAATTTATGGTGTTCGTGCTACTTTTTGGAAAGCTGAAACCGAATTTTTACAAGACCAGTTTAATGAATCTTTAAATTCATACAAACAATTTTTAGCTTCACCAGATTCTAAAAACACCGTTGAGTTTAACACGGTTCATTACAATATGGCTTATGTGTACTTTAAAACTAAAGATTATCCTCAAGCAATAACTTCGTTTGAAAAATATATAAATGCCAAACCTAACGATAAATTCAGATTAAACGATGCCTATTTACGTATGGCAGATAGTTATTATGTAACCTTAAAATATTGGCCAGCTTTAGAAGCTTATAATAAAGCCATTGAAATGAATGGTTCCGAAGCTGATTACGCTTTTTATCAAAAAGCAAAGTGTTATGGTTACGTAGATCGGAAAGATAAAAAGGTAGAGGAATTAGTTCAATTTCAAACTAAATATCCAAAGTCTAAATATGTAGATGATGCGGTTTTTGAATTGGCGAATACCTATTCTATTTTAAACAAAAACCAAGAAGCCTTAGCTACTTACGAAAAGTTAATTGCCGAAAATCCAAAAAGCATTCATGTGTCTAAAGCCATGCTCAGACAGGCCTTGATTTATTTTAATCAAGAAAAAAATCAAGAAGCCTTAACTAAAATTAAAAAAGTAGTGGCTGATTTTCCGGGCACACCAGAATCTTTAGAAGCCGTAGCTACCGCCAAAGTAATCTACTTAGATACCAACCAAGTAGACGAGTATGCTAAGTGGGTTAAAACGCTGGATTTTGTAAACGTAAGTGAAAAAGAATTAGATAATTTAACTTACGAAACTGCAGAACGTCAGTATTTACAAAGTAATACTAAACAAACCATAATTGCTTTTGAAAATTATTTGGCTAAGTTTCCTAAAGGAATTCATAGTTTACAAGCTCATTTTTATTTAGCTCAAGCCTATTATTCTGATGGTCAAGAAAAAGCTTCTGTGCCACATTATCAGTATGTAATAGAAAAACCAGTTTGTGAATATACCGAACAATCCTTGGTTCGTTTGTCTGAAATTTATCTTAAAAATAAAGAATACGCCAAAGCAATTCCAGTATTGTTAAGATTAGAAAAAGAAGCAGGACAACTACAACATATTGCTTATGCCGAATCTAATTTAATGAAGGCTTATTTTGAAGAAAAGAATTTTGCCGAAGCGGTAGTTTACGCCGAAAAGGTGTTGTTAAAAGACAAATCTACTGCCGAAGCCCAAAAAGAAGGACAAATTATTGTAGCGCGTGCCGCTATTAAAACAGGAGACGAAGCCAAAGCTCAGGCTGCTTATGCAAAAATGAGCGGAGCTAAAGGAGAGCTAGGCGCCGAGGTGTTGTATTATGATGCTTATTTTAAAAATAAAGAAGGCAAATGGGAAGAATCTAATAAGGCAATACAAAAATTGGCTAAAGATTTTTCGGGATACAAATACTACGGAGCCAAAGGATTGGTAGTTATGGCAAACAATTTTTATCAATTGAACGATACTTTTCAAGCAACTTATGTGTTGGAAACGGTTATTAAAAACTTCACCAGTTATCCTGATGTGATTTCCGAAGCCCAAACCGCCTTGTTAAAAATTAAAGAAGAAAGTGCTCAAGAGCCTAATTCTAAATAATTATGAAGATGATGAAATTAAATTCCTGTATAGTATTAGTCGCAATATCCTTAACCAGTGTAAGTTATGCGCAAAAAAAAGAAACCATTGGTACTGAAGAGGTAAATGTGGTAAAAGCGTATGCGCCTACGATTTCTGATGCGTTTAAAATCAAAGAAGTTCCCCCAGTCGAAGTAGAGCAAGAAGCCGACAAAGAAAAAGTGAGTTATAAAATATTTTCTTACCCGGTAGCTTCGACTTATTCGCCAACCAAAGGTAAACCCGATGATTTGGCTAAAGAAAAAGCTGAAAAATTATTTAGTAATTACCTAACCTTAGGATTTGGTAATTACGGCACCCCTTTGTTGGATTTTTATTCTGCGCATCAGTTAACTAAAGAAATGTACATTGCAGGTTCTTTACAGCATTTGTCTTCGCAAGGAGAAATCAAAAATGTGCCATTAGATAATTCTTATTACCACACCAAAGCAGATGTGGTTTTAGGTGAGAATAAAAAAACTTTGGGTTGGAATACAGGAATCGGATATCAACATCAAATTTTTAATTGGTACGGGGTACCAAACAATGAAAATGTATTTGCCTTTTCGCAAACAACCTTAGACGCAATTAATCCGCAACAAACTTATCAAAATTTTTATGCATCGGGTAAGGTGTATTCAAAAATTAAAAGTTTCCGTCAAGCGGAAGTTAAATATAATCGTTTTTGGGATGCATTTGGTTCTGTGGAAAACAGAGTAAATCTATTGCCTTCTTTTGAATTTAAAGCCGAAAATCAAAAAATTAAAGCCGATTTTATGGTGGATTATTTAGGGGGTGGATTTCAGCAAGGTTATTTGAATCCCGTAAAAAGTAACTACGGTTATACCATTTTAGGTTTTCAACCGAGCATTGTTTTTAGAAAAAACTATTTTAGTTTCAATATAGGAGCAGGCGTTTTTATGGCCTTAAATCATGAAGATTCTCAGGCTAAAAATAAACTGTTGGTTTACCCGCAAATAACCGCTTCTTATAAAATTGATCAGGAAAGACTGACTTTATATGCGGCAGCCGAAGGAGGATTGTCTCAAAACACCTATCAACAAATGGTAGCGCAAAATCCATTTGTGTCTCCAACACTTTTTGTAGCTCCAACTGATAAAGTGTATGATTTGTCTTTAGGATTAAGAGGAAAATTAAGCCCGAATTTTTCATACAACGTAAAAGGATTTCACTCGTTTGAAAAAGGAAAATATTTATTTGTGAATCATTTGTTTCAAGATGGAGACCTAACCACACGTAAGGCCTACGAATTCGGAAACTCTTTTGGAGTTATTTACGATAATGTAAAAAGTACAGGAGCATTCATGGAGCTGAAATTAACCTTAGAAAAAACACTTTCAGCTACCTTAAGCACCACTTATGCGAGTTACGAAACTACTTATAGTGCTTCCGCTTGGAATTTGCCAAAATTAACCTCTAGTTTACATTTAGAATATTACATTGATACTAAATGGACAGCGGCTTCTACTTTGTTTTATGTAGGTGAAAGAAAAGATATTGGCGTAACTGAAGCCAGTCCTGTTGTTACGCATTCAACCATAAGAATGAAAGATTTTATAGATGCGAATTTGCAGGTATCTTATAAATACAATACTAGATTAACAGGTTTTTTACGTGCTAACAATATTGCCAATCAAGCGTATCAAAAGTGGTTGAATTATCCTGTACAACAATTTCAGGTAATGGTAGGCGCCTCTTATAAATTTGATTTTTAGGGATTCTTCTGCATAAAAAAACCGCACTTAGTTTTTGAAAATTAAGTGCGGTTTTTTTATTTCTAATAAAATGCTTAAAATCTATACAGAATGACTTTTAGAAGTTTCTTTAAAAAAAGCATTGTGTTTGATGATTTCTTTTAAAGCATCTTGGTTTTTAAGGACTATTTTTTTAGAAAAACCTTCTATATGGTGTTTGTGGTGTACGTCAGAACCTACAAAATCATACATCCCATCTGCTAAAAGTTTGTCTGCAATTAGAGCTACATCTTTACCGTAATAACCTACCGACGACAAAAGATTCATTTGAAATTTACAACCAGCTTTTTTCAGTTTAGCGTATTCTGAATAATTCTTTTCATAAAAAGTATAACGCTCAGGATGTGCTAAAACAGGAATGTAGCCAGCCAATTGGATGTCAAATAGTATTTCATATAATTGAACAGGCGGATTGTAATAAGACATTTCCACCAATAAATAATTATCTTTTAAAGTCAGTAAATCAGCTGTTTTTACAGTTTCGTGGAATTTATAATCCATCATGTATTCCGCCGCAGTTCTTTTAGGGGCAATTAAGTTACTTTTCTGTAATTCTACAACCGTGTTTGAAAAAGTTTCTTTAATATGTGGGGTTGTGTTGTTCCACAATCCATCAATCACGTGCGGAGTAGTAATGAATTCCGAAAATCCAATCTCTACTAATTGTGAAATCAACTCTTTGGTGTTGTCTATGTTTTTACTTCCATCATCAATTCCAGGTAATAAGTGGTTATGGATGTCTGTAAAATGATCCGTAAACAAGTCTCTAAGCGCGGGCTTAGATTTTTTAAAGAAAAACATATTGAGTTAGTTTAGTGTTGGCTTAAAATAGAGCAGTCAAAATTAGAGGAATTTAATAATACAAATCAAAATATTTTCTTAATAATTCTAAATTAGGGTTGATATTTTTTAAGCGTTCGTATTTGTCGTTGTCTGTGTAGGCATTTTTTTCAGCGACTTCTTCGTTGATGACCACCATGATTTCAATACTATAATTGTGAAGTTTACTTTTTAAATACCCCATTAATTTGGGTTTTTCTTGTTCAAAATGAGATAAAGTTGTTTGATTGGGTAACTCTATAATAATGTTGGATTTGCCTTCTAGTTTAGGTTCTGCCATTAATAAAATGGAAGCGTTAATCTTTTGTCCTTTTTCGTCAAGTTTGGTGGCGTATTGATTCCACGCTAAATGCATTTCACTTTCGCTAAATGTATTCTCGGGTAAATTTTCGGGGGTAATGTGATGGCTTTGTTGTACCTCTAGTAAATCTTTTTTGGTTTTTATACTCGCAATAGATAATGCTGAAGGTTTAAGAGTATTTTTTTCTTGGCTTAAAACAGGTTCAGGGCTTGGATTGTGAGCTGCTTCTGGTAATTTTTCTGTTTTTGATGTCGTGGAAACTTCTTTTTTTACAACATCTACTGCTAGTTTATTATAGGCTTGTGCTGGAATAATAAATTTAGCTACTTTTTTTTTTCTCCATTATATAAAATGGAGGCCAGTTGCATTAAACATAATTCAACCGATAATCGTTGATTTTGACTGGTTTTATATTTGTAGTCACATTCATTAGCTAATTGAATGGCTTCTATGTAAAAACTTTCAGGCGCTTTTTGAGCTTGTTCCAAAAAAGAGGATTTGGCTTGTTCTCCTGCTTCTAACAATTCAATAGTATTGGGAGTTTTACACACTAATAAATTTCTAAAGTGCGTAGCCAATCCTGCAATAAAATGATGTCCGTCAAAACCTTTGTTTAAAATATCATTGTATGCTAATAATAATTCTGGAATGTTATTGGCTAAAATTAAATCAGTGACTTTTAAATAATAATCAAAATCTAAAACGTTTAAATTTTCCGAAACTGCCTGTCTGGTTAAGTGGTCACCACAATAACTGACCACTCGGTCAAAAATAGATAAAGCATCACGCATGGCGCCATCTGCTTTTTGAGCAATAATATGTAAGGCATCATCCTCAAAACTAACGCCTTGATCAGTCGCTATTTTGATTAAATATTCTTTGGCATCTTTTACGGTAATTCGTTTGAAATCAAATATTTGACAACGCGATAGAATCGTAGGTAAGATTTTGTGTTTTTCGGTAGTGGCGAGTATAAAAATGGCGTGCTTAGGCGGTTCTTCTAAAGTTTTTAAAAATGCGTTAAAAGCAGAACTAGATAACATATGTACCTCGTCAATAATGTACACCTTGTATTTTCCTTTTTGTGGGGGAATTCTGACTTGGTCTATAATACTTCGTATATCATCTACTCCATTATTGGAAGCTGCATCTAATTCAAAAACATTAAAAGAAAAATCTTCATAAGGGTCGTCATACCCTTCTTGATTAATTTTTCGGGCTAAAATTCTGGCACAAGTAGTTTTTCCAACCCCTCTAGGTCCTGTAAATAAAAGCGCTTGAGCTAAGTGATTGTTGTTTATGGCATTAAGTAAAGTTGCGGTAATAACTTCCTGCCCCACCACATCACTAAAGGTTTGGGGGCGATATTTACGAGCCGAAACGATGAATTGTTCCATAAATTATACTTGGGTTACAAATATAGGGATTGAAATAAATAAATTCTTGCATTGTGCATAAATCTCTGCAAAATTCATCGGTGTGGATTTAAAAATAAAGTTTACTTTTGAAGTTCGTTTTTAAAAATCTAAAAATTTTACAATGATATTACCCATTGTGGCCTATGGAGATTCGGTGCTAAGAAAAGTAGCTCATGAAGTTACTGCCGAATATTTTAAAGATAATAACTTGATACAAAATATGTTCGATACCATGTACAAAGCTCATGGGGTAGGATTGGCAGCTCCGCAGGTTGGCTTAGATATTCGTTTGTTTATTGTAGATGTTTCTCCGTTTGCCGATGATGAAGATTTGCCAAAACAAGCACAAGAAGAATTAAGAAATTTTAAAAAGGTATTTATTAATCCTAATATTATAAAGGAAGAAGGAGACGAATGGGCTTTTAATGAAGGTTGTTTAAGTATTCCAGATGTGCGCGAAGATGTTTATAGAAAACGCATCATTACGGTTGAATATTTTGATGAGAAATTTCAAAAACACACCGAAACTTATAATGGATTAATTGCTCGTGTGATTCAGCATGAATACGATCACATCGAAGGCGTTTTGTTTACCGATAGATTGTCTTCTTTAAAAAAGCGTTTATTGTCGAAGCGATTAAATAATATCATGATGGGAAAAATCAATCCCGACTACAAAATGAAATTCCCAAACATTAAAAAATAAAACAGTTAAACATCATTAATTTAAATTTTTATGAGTCTAGAAAAAATTATTTCTATTTCAGGTAAACCAGGATTGTTTCAAATTATTACACAAACCAGAACAGGGTTTTTAGTGGAATCTTTATTAGATGGAAAAAAGTTGTCTTTAAACTTAAGAAGTAATGTGAGTTTATTGTCAGAGATTTCTGTTTATACTTATGATGAAGAAGTTAAGTTGTTAGAAGTACTCAAAAAAATACAAGATTATACTAATAATGGTCAAGCGATTTCTCATAAAGAAGATAAAGTCGTTTTAGAAGATTATTTTAGAAAGGTTTTGCCAGAGTACGATGAAGAAAGGGTTTACCATTCAGATATTAAAAAAATCATTCAATGGTATAATTTATTACAATCTAAAGGATTAGTAGTTGCTGAAGAGGTGGCAGAATAAATTTTAAAAAAGTGAGTTCTCGACAAGAAAAATTAGAAGCTTTTGGAAAGTTGTTGGACATCATGGATGATTTACGTGAAAAATGTCCGTGGGATAAAAAACAGACATTTCAGAGTTTAAGACATTTAACCATAGAAGAGACTTACGAATTAGCGGATGCTATTCTAGAAAATGATTCTGTTGAAATTAAAAAAGAATTAGGAGACGTTCTGTTACATATCGTTTTTTACGCAAAAATAGGGAGTGAAACACAATCTTTTGATGTTAAGGATGTTATAGATAGTCTTTGCGAAAAATTAATTCATAGACATCCGCATATTTATGGTGATACGATAGCCAATGACGAAGAAGCTGTTAAGGCTAACTGGGAAAAACTAAAAATAAAAGAAGGAAATCAGTCTGTTTTACAAGGAGTTCCTAAAAGTTTACCCTCTTTAGTTAAGGCTTCTCGAATTCAGGACAAAGCCAAAGCAGTAGGGTTTGATTGGGAAAATATTGATCAAGTTTGGGAAAAAGTTCAAGAAGAATTAGCGGAACTTCAAAATGAAATTAAAAATAACAGTGAGCCATCTGAAATTACTGCAGAGTTTGGCGATGTGTTATTTTCCTTGATTAATTATGCTCGTTTTTTAGATGTTAATCCAGATGAGGCTTTAGAAAGAACAAACAAAAAGTTTATTTCAAGATTTCAATTTATAGAAAACAAAGCCCAAGAATCTAATCGTTCCATCCATGATTTAAGTTTAGAAGAAATGAATTTTTTTTGGAATCAAGCTAAAAGTCAATAAATTTTTATTTATCTAAATAATTGCAATTAAAGGTGTTGAAAATGAGGAATCCTTATTTTTAACACCTTTTTTAGTTAAAATTATTAACAGTTTACCTATATTTGCGCCTAAACAATTTATTAATTAAACCAAAAAACATGAAAAAGTTATTACTTTTTATGACGGTATTGTTATCAAATATCGTTGTCATGTCGGCACAGACTCAAATCGGAATTATAGGTTCTGCAGTTGATGGTTCTGTGACTGATGTTAAAATGTTTCCCGCAGATTCGGAAAATTATATTTCTCCGGGATATCAATTAAAACGTGGAACATTATGGTTCCGTGAAAACAACTCAATCAATTGGGGAGCTATGGCTTTTCCATCTGGAACAGCAGTAAAGAATAGTAGTGATGCTATATTTATAGAAGTAGCGGGTGTTTATGATATTAGTTTTAATAGAATTAGTGGGGCTTATAGCGTAATTGGTGAGGGAACTCCTCCTGTAGACCCAGTAGATCCAGTAGATCCAACATTTGCATCAATCGGAGTAATTGGAACAGCAATCGGAGGATGGGCAGCAGACGTAGATATGGTAACTACAGATGGTATTACTTACACCTTAGCAAATCAAGTATTAGTAGCAGGAGATGCGAAATTCCGTCAAGACGATGCATGGACCATCAACTGGGGTCCATCAGCTACAGCAGGCGTAGCTGCATTAGGAGTTCCAGGTAACATTGCAATTGCCGCAGGAGGAACATATAACATTACTTTCAACAAAGAAACCTTAGCTTACTCATTTGAATTAGTAGGTGATCCAGACCCTGTAGACCCAGTAGATCCAGTAGATCCAACATTTGCATCAATAGGTATTATTGGAACCGCTGTTGGTGGATGGGATGCTGATATTGATTTAACTACAACAGATGGTATTACATATACTTTAGCTAATCAAACAGTAATTGATGGAGTTGCAAAATTCCGTCAAGACAATGCTTGGACTATTAACTGGGGAGCTGCAGCTTTTCCTGCAGGAACAGGAGTTCAAAATGGAGTTGATATCGTTGTTTTAGCAGGAACTTATGATATTACTTTTAATAAAGAAACAGGAGCGTATTCATTTAACGAGCCTTCTTTGGGAGTAGGGTCTTTTGAATCTTCTTCTTTTACTGTATATCCTAACCCTGTTACTGAAGGAGTATTATATTTTTCAGTGGCTACAGATGTTACTGTGTATGATTTGTCAGGACGTTTAGTAGCTCAGGCTTCTAATGCTTCGTCTATTAATGTTTCTTCTTTATCAACAGGTGTTTATGTTGTTAAAGCTGCAAACGGACAAACTACAAGAGTACTTGTTAAATAATTATTTAGTTTATGAAATAAGAAAAGGCCGTTCATTTGAACGGCCTTTTCTTGTCATAATTTCTAAGTTAAAATTGTTGTAGCAACCAATTTTTAATATATTTGTTGAATTATTTTTAATAACCTAAATATTTTAAAATCTAAACATGAAAAGAATTTTACTTTTATTAGCTGTTTTACTAGGTAATGTAGCTATAACAAACGCACAAGATGCTTTTGTCGGATTGATTGGTGATGGTATTTCTGATTGGAATACAGATGTTGAAATGGCTACAGATGACGGAGTCGTTTATACATTGACTGAGTATGAATTTAAAGGAGGGCCTGTTAAGTTTCGTCAAGATAAAGCTTGGGCAATTAATTGGGGTGGTTCCTTTCCTACTGGAGGATCTGTTTCAGGAGGAGGTCCAGACATTAATGTTCCTGCAGGTATTTGGAATGTAACCATTGATATTTCTACTGGTATTTATGCTTTTACAGCTCCAGCAGGTTCTCCAGCAATTGTAACTATTTATGGTTCTGCATTGGGTAAATCTTCAATTATTTTAACTTCTGCTGATGGTGAAAACTATGCTACAACAGCAAATATTTTTGACAATGGAGTACTTACAATATCTTCTTTAAAAGATGATGTTACTACTCTTTGGGCTGGATCTGAATTCCCTTCAGGAACTGCTCAAGTAGGAGAAACAGGTATTGCAGTAACTGCTGGCCAATATGAGTTTTCAATAAACATCGTAACAGGTGCTTATGTGTTTACACCAGCAACTGCCACTTTTCCAAGCGTAGGTATTATTGGTACTGCAACTCCTTTAGGTTGGGCAGAGGATACTGATATGATGACTGAAGATGGTATCAACTACAAATTATTGAACTTTACTTTACTTGATGGTGCTATTAAGTTCAGACAAGATAATTCTTGGACAATTAATTGGGGTGGTACTGCTTTTGTAGGTGGCGAGCCTTCAGGTGATGATATTCTAGCTGTTGCAGGTACTTATGATATCATGTTAAATAGATTTACAGGTGTATACTCTTTCACAGAGCCAGGTATGAGCACTGCTGATTTTACCGGAGCTTCTGATTTTTCAATTTACCCTAACCCAACAAGTGAGACATTAAACTTTTCATCTGCTCAAAACGTAAGTGTTTACGATTTATCAGGTCGCTTAGTGGCTCAAGCTGCAAACGCTACTTCAGTAGATGTTTCAGGTTTAGTTAAAGGAATCTATTTAGTTAAAACTGATAGCGGTGTTTCTAAACAATTCATTGTAAAATAATCTTAAGATTATAATCAATAAAAAGCCCGTTCGTTTTAGCGAACGGGCTTTTTTTATGTAAAAACTTTTGGATTTAGATTGTTAATCTAGCTCAGAAGTGAAATGTAGTTTAACACTCGGAAATTTTTGCTGTGTCATTTGAATGCTAAATTCAGAATCTGCTAAAAATACCATTTGACCATATTTGTCTTTCGCCATGAATTTTTGTTTGATTCTGGCAAACTCTTTAAATTCTTCACTTTTAGTGTCTTCTGGTTTTACCCAACAAGCTTTATAGGCAGGAAAGTTCTCGTAAGAGCATTTAGCTCCGTATTCGTGTTCTAAACGGTATTGAATCACTTCGTATTGTAAAGCACCTACGGTACCAATTACTTTTCTTCCGTTCATCTCTAAAGTAAATAATTGAGCTACTCCTTCGTCCATTAATTGGTCTACCCCTTTTTCAAGCTGTTTGGCTTTCATAGGGTCAGCATTGTTGATGTATCTAAAGTGTTCTGGGGAAAAGCTAGGGACTCCTTTAAATTGCAGCATTTCACCTTCAGTTAAGGTGTCTCCGATTTTAAAGTTTCCAGTATCGTGTAATCCTACGATATCCCCTGGATACGAAATGTCAATAATTTCTTTTTTCTCGGCAAAAAATGCATTTGGACTCGAAAATTTAAAAGATTTGCCTAATCGTACATGGGTGTAGGCTTTATTTCTTTCAAAAGTACCCGAAACGATTTTTAAAAAGGCTAAACGATCTCGGTGTTTAGGATCCATATTAGCATGAATCTTAAATACAAACCCAGTTAGTTTTTCTTCTGTAGGGTTAACGGTTCTATTATCGGAGTCTTTTGCCTTAGGTGAAGGAGCAATATCTACAAAGCAGTCTAAAAGTTCTCGAACTCCAAAGTTATTTAAGGCAGATCCAAAAAATACGGGTTGAATTTTGCAGTTTAAATAATCTTCCTGATTAAAGTTAGGATACACTTCGCTAACTAATTCTAATTCTTCACGTAGTTTATGCGCGTGTTTTTCTCCGACTAATCCGTCTAATTCGCTACTGTTTACGTCGGTTATGGAAATTACATCTTCAATATTTTTTTTGCTATCACCACTGAATAGATTTACATTCTTTTCCCAAATATTATAGATTCCTTTAAAATCGTAACCCATTCCAATAGGGAAACTTAAAGGAGTTACATGCAATCCTAATTTTTTTTCTATTTCATCTAATAAATCAAAAGCATCCTTACCTTCTCTGTCTAATTTATTGATAAATACAATAATTGGAATGTTTCTCATTCTGCAAACTGCCACTAGTTTTTCAGTTTGTTCCTCTACCCCTTTAGCTACATCGACTACTACGATTACGCTGTCTACGGCTGTTAAAGTTCTAAAAGTGTCTTCGGCAAAATCTTTGTGGCCAGGAGTGTCTAAGATATTTATTTTAAAGTCTTTATAATTAAATGCCAGTACCGAAGTAGCCACCGAAATTCCTCTTTGTCTTTCGATCTCCATAAAGTCACTGGTAGCTCCTTTTTTAATTTTGTTGCTTTTTACGGCTCCCGCTTCTTGAATGGCCCCTCCGAATAATAATAATTTTTCGGTAAGTGTAGTTTTACCTGCATCGGGATGCGATATAATTCCAAAAGTTCTTCTGCGTTTGATTTCTTCGATAAACGACATAATAATGATAATTAGGATAAATTTTTGCCCTGCAAAAGTAATAGTTTGATTGGATTCAATTATCAGAAATAATGATTAAGTGATTTTCTTAATATATAATGCCTTTTTGTACTTTTGAAAACCTCAATAAATCAAATGATGAAAGAAGAACAGGTTGTGTTAGTTGATGAAAAAAATAATGCCTTGGGGTTAATGCCTAAATTGGAGGCTCACCAAAAGGGAATCTTACACAGGGCTTTTTCTGTTTTTATTTTTAATGATAAGAAAGAATTGATGTTGCAACAAAGAGCTGCACATAAATACCATTCCCCTTTACTTTGGACAAATACGTGTTGTAGTCATCAAAGAGAAGGAGAAACCAATTTAGAGGCAGGAAAAAGAAGGCTGTTCGAAGAAATGGGATTTAGTGTAGAACTCAAGGAGGTTTTTTCTTTTGTATATCATGCGCCTTTTGACAATGGTTTAACCGAACATGAATTAGATTTTGTAATGGTGGGTTATTTTAATGAAGAACCAGCTATTAATAAAGAAGAAGTTGAGGACTGGAAATGGATGTCTTTAAAAGAAGTTAAACAAGATATCGAAGAACATCCAGAATTTTACACCGCTTGGTTTAAAATTATATTTCAAGAATTTTATTCCTACATAGAAAAACAATCTATATGAAAGTAACCGTAAGTAGAAAAGCGCATTTTAACGCAGCACATCGGTTGTATAGACCTGATTGGTCTGATGAAAAAAACAATCAGATTTTTGGTAAGTGTAATAATCCTAATTTTCATGGGCATAATTACGAATTGATTGTGAGTGTTACAGGCGACATTGATTCCGAAACAGGTTATGTAATGGATGTTAAAGTGTTAAAAGATATCATTGTAGAAGAAGTTGAAATACCTTTCGATCATAGAAATTTAAATTTAGATGTTCCTGAATTTAAAGAATTAAACCCTACTGCCGAAAATATTGTAGTAGTGATTTGGAATAAAATTGTAAAAAGATTGCCTCAAAATTTAACTCTAGAAGTTATTTTGTACGAAACTCCACGAAATTTTGTGACTTATAAAGGATAATAGACTACTTTTGCACACGTAAAAAATAAAAATATGTCAAGCGTAAAAAACCTTAAAAAAGATATTAATTCTGTGTACGGAGAATTAATAGAAGCTGTTTATTTAAGAGAACTTTTAAAGCCAAAAGGATCTAAAGATAACACCGAAGAAATTGTGAATCAAGTAATTACTTCTTTTGATTCGTTAATTGAAAAATTAAACCAAAAGAACGTTGAAAACAAGAAAGCCCATTTTAAATCTGTGGCTAAAGAATTTAAAGTATCTGCGGAAGAATTAGTAAAATCTATAAACGCACTATAATTTTTTTGGAATATTAAAAAACACGTTTATATTTGCGCTGTTTTTAACGCCGATGTAGCTCAGCTGGCTAGAGCAGCTGATTTGTAATCAGCAGGTCGTGGGTTCGAGTCCCTCTATCGGCTCCAAAACAAAAAGGACAAACTTAATTAGTTTGTCCTTTTTTATTTTTTGATGGTTTTCAATAACTCTTTTTTGTAAATCGAGATCTTGGTTAACGATTCTGTCTTACATTCATTTTTTAAGATTCTACTTCTTGTGTAGGTACTTTCCAAATTAATGAAGCAAATACAGAAAGCATTAGAACGCTTACAATAACAATCAAGGAATGCGTAGATTCAATATGAAAAAAAGGAGATATGATCATTTTTATACCTATAAATGATAAAATGATTGCTAATCCATATTTTAATTTACTAAACAAGTGAATAAAATTTGCTAATAAAAAGTACAAGGCTCTTAATCCTAAAATGGCAAAAATATTTGAGGTGTAAAGAATAAAAGGGTCGTCTGGAGCAATCGCAAAAATAGCTGGAATAGAGTCCACAGCAAAAAGTAGGTCAGTAAATTCAATAACCGCAATAACTACCAATAATGGGGTGGCTAATTTTTTTCCATTTTCTATGGTAAAGAATTTGTCCTTATCATAGTTTTCGCTTACTGTAAAAAAGCGATGAACAAGCTTAGCGCCTGGGCTTTTTCTAAAATCTTTGTTTTCGTCATCATCATCTTCACTAAACCAAGATTTGATTCCAGCATAAATTAAAAAGAATCCAAAAATACTTAAGATTAAATTGATTTTGGCAGGAACTCCAAAATAGTTGTATTCTGGTAAATAAGTCATTTTGATTAATTCTACCCCTGTAAAAATGAAGAAAGCTCTTAAAATGATGGCTCCAATAATTCCCCAAAACAGCACTTTGTGGTGTACTTCTTTAGGGACATTAAAAAATCCAAAAACTAATATAAACACAAAAAGATTGTCCACTGAAAGTGTTTTTTCAATCCAATAAGCCGATTGAAATTGAGAGAATTTTTCTACCCCTGCAAAATAGTAAATAACCAAACTAAAAATCATCGATAAAGCAATCCATGTTGCAGACCAAAAAATAGCTTCTTTATTACTTACTACATGACTATTTTTATTGAATAAACCTAGGTCTAATAGCAACATAAGGCATACTACAACAATAAAAGAGATGATAATAAAAGGGTGATTAATTAAATTGTCCATTTTTTAGAATAGAATTAAAATTAGAATCGCAAATTTATTAAGAAATATTGCTAAAGCTTGCACAAAATATAAATGAATCTTAAATAATATGAATCCTAATTAATTATATTTGCAAGGACTGTTAAACTAACACTTAATGATTTTATGGCAATAATATTAATCCTACTTTTTGTGGTAGGTTATTTAGCAATTACATTAGAACACCCAATAAAATTAGATAAAACGGTTCCAGCCTTGTTAATGGCTGTGCTAATGTGGGCATTACTATCTGTAGGATTTCAAAATGGATGGTTTACGGTAGTTAATGATTTAGGACAAACCTTTAATATTAATTCAGGAAATCCTGAAGAACAATTACATGGATTTCATGGGATTTTAGTACATCATTTATCAAAAACTGCCGAGATTTTAATTTTCTTAATTGGCGCCATGACGATTGTCGAGTTAATAGACTTACATCGTGGTTTTGAAGTTTTAAAAGGCATGGTAACTACACACAGCAAAGTCAAATTACTTTGGGTGGTGGGTATTATCGGTTTTGTATTATCGGCTATTATTGATAATCTTACGGCTACTATTGTTTTAATTACGCTTTTAAGAAAATTAGTTCAAAAAAGAGAAGAAAGGATTTGGTATGCCTCTTTAATTATTATAGCAACCAATACAGGTGGAGCTTGGTCTCCAATAGGGGATGTTACCACTACTATGTTGTGGATTGCCAATAAGGTAACCGCTGCGGGTTTAATAGAATGGGTGATATTTCCAGCCATAGCTTGTTTTTTGGTTCCTTTTTTAATTGCTTCAAAAATGAAAGTTTTTAAAGGAAATGTAGAATTTCAAGAAATTTCTAAAGACGAGGAAAAACAAGAAAAATTATTGAGTAGCAAAACCATGTTGTATCTTGGTTTGGGAGCCATTGTATTTGTGCCTATTTTTAAAGTAGCAACTCATTTGCCTCCGTATTTAGGAATGATGTTGAGTTTGGCAGTGGTATGGTTAGTTTCGGAATACATTCACCCCGAAGAAAATTTTGACGAATCCAGAAAACATTTGTATTCTGCTCATAAAGCCTTATCAAGAATAGAATTCTCTAGTATTTTGTTTTTCTTAGGGATTTTACTAGCTGTGGGAGCGCTAGAAACATTAGTGTTTGGAGATATTAATGGTCAATTAGTTGGAACTTTACGTTACGGGGCTGAAAGTTTGTCAAATGCCATTCCAAGTATGGAAATAGTGGTATTTCTTTTAGGATTGTTATCGGCAGTTATAGATAATGTGCCATTGGTAGCAGCTTCTTTAGGAATGTATACTTACGAAATAGATCATTGGATTTGGCACTTTATAGCCTATTCAGCAGGTAACGGAGGAAGTTTGTTAATTATTGGCTCTGCAGCAGGTGTAGCCGCTATGGGTATGGAAAAAATAGATTTTATTTGGTATCTTAAAAAAATTACCTGGTTGGCTTTTGCAGGATTTGCTGCAGGAGCTATTGTTTTTATCGTAACAAAAAGTATTTTAGCAGTATAAATATATAAACTATGCAAGTATTAACAGACAGTTTGGTTACAGATTCTACTATGGTTGCTCAACAAGTGGTTGAACCGATTATTTCGGAACCGGAACATGTAGAAAAAACTTTATCGATTATAGATTTATTATTTAGCGGGGGGTTAGGAGGACAGATCATAATGGCCGTGCTATTTATATTGTTCTTTTTTGCCATCTACTTGTATTTTGAAAGATTGTTTGCGATTCAAGCAGCTTCTAAAATTGATAAAAATTTCATGAATCAAATTCGTGATAATATTGTAGAAGGTCGTATAGATGCCGCTAGAAAACTTTGTCAACAAATCGATTCTCCTATCTCAAGAATGACCGAAAAGGGAATTTCAAGAATTGGGAAACCTTTAGAAGACATTAATACCGCTATTGAAAATGCAGGTAAATTAGAGATTTACAAGCTTGAAAAAAATGTAAGTATGTTGGCTACTATTTCTGGAGCAGGACCTATGATTGGATTCTTAGGAACCGTTGTAGGGATGATTTTAGCTTTCCATAAAATGGCTACTGCCGGCGGACAAATTGAAGTAGGTGCTCTTTCAGAGGGGATTTATGTAGCGATGACCACCACCGTTGTTGGATTAGTAGTAGGTATTATTTCGTATATTGGATACAATCACTTGGTAGTGAAAACTGATAAGGTGGTTCATCAAATGGAAGCCAATGCTGTTGAATTCTTAGATTTGTTAAACGAACCTTCTTAATATCTTAGTATGAACTTAAGAGGCAGAAATAAAGTTTCTCCGGAATTTAACATGTCGTCCATGACAGATATCGTATTTTTATTACTGATATTTTTCATGTTGACTTCTACTATGGTAACTACCAATGCTTTGGATTTAGTTTTACCGAAAGCAAAGGGAAAAACAGATAGTAATAAAAATATAGCAGTAAATATCACTAAAGAATTACAGTTTTATATTGATAAAGAACCAGTTAATGAAATGGCTTTAGAAAGTCAACTATTAACCTTACTGAATCAAGAAAATAAAGCTTTAATCATTAGAGCAGAAGAAGGAGTTCCGGTTGAAAAGGTAGTATATGTATTAGATATTGCCAACAGAAACAATTTTAAAGTAGTATTAGCTGTAAGACCTAAATAATATGAAATTCTTTGAAACAGAACACGAACGTAAATCTTTCGCAATAAGTGTTACACTTTTTGTGTTGATGTTTATATTGTTCTTTTTTATCGGATTGAAGTATTTGGACCCACCTGTGGAAAATGGGATTGCCGTTAATTTTGGCAATTCAGAAATGGGCTCAGGAGACTTAGAGTCTTTAGAAACACCAGCTTCGGAACCTCAGCCTTCGGAAACAGCTTTTGATGAAGCGCCTGCTGATGAGCAAGTCTTGACGCAAGATGTGATAGAAACCCCTGTTGTTAAAGAAGTCATTAAAAAAGAAGAGGTTAAAAAAGAGGAAGTAAAGAAAGAAGAAGCCAAAAAAGTACCCACACCAACGCCCTCTAAAAACACTTCGGACGCGTTGTCTAGTTTGATTAATGGACCTAAAACAGAAGGAACCGCGCAAGCAGGGCAAGGAAATGACAAACAATCAGGAAATAAAGGTAGTTTAGATGGAAATGCTTATTCTGCGATTTATTTCGGAAGTGGTTCAGGAACAGGATTAGGCAATGGGAACAGTTGGGGGTTAAAAGGCAGAAAACTAGCAGGACACAGCGTAGTTGAACAGAAATGTGATGAACAAGGTAAAGTAGTCGTTCAAGTTTGGGTAAATCGCAGTGGAAAAGTTGTTAAAGCACAGCGAGCTAAGGGAACAGAAAATGCAGCCCAATGTTTAATAGATGCCGCTATACAAACGGCTAAAACTTTTAATTGGAATCCCGAAGATAATGCGCCTGAAGTTCAGGTAGGATTTATTGTCGTGAATTTTAAATTAGGATAAAACTTCTTTTTAGGTTGTCTGAATATCAGCAAACATTAGATTGGTTATACGTGCAATTACCCATGTATCAAAGGGTAGGGGCTAGTGCCTATAAAAAAGATTTAACCAATACTTGGTTACTTACGGAATATTTACAGAATCCTCATCAAAATTTAAAGTGTATACATGTGGCAGGAACCAACGGAAAAGGCTCCGTGTCTCATATGTTAGCTTCTGTTTTGCAAGAAGCAGGATATACAGTAGGATTATATACTTCACCTCATTTAATAGATTTTAGAGAGCGAATCAAAATTAACGGAGAAGAAATTTCAAAATCTTATATCGTTGATTTTTTTAAGCAACATCGTCCCTTTTTTGAAGCCCATCATTTGAGTTTTTTTGAAATGACCGTAGGTTTAGCCCTAGATTATTTTAATCAAAAATCTGTGGATATTGCTATTATTGAAGTAGGAATGGGCGGAAGGTTAGATTCTACGAATATTGTTCATCCATTAATTTCTGTAATTACTACCATTGGGTTAGATCATACCCAATTTTTGGGCAACACATTGGCTGAAATAGCCTTTGAAAAAGCAGGAATCACCAAACCTAAAGTTCCGGTGGTTGTAGGAAGTTATCATGCGGAAACCAAACCCGTTTTTGAAGCCAAAGCCAAAGCAACGAAATCGGATATTTATTGGGCATCAGATGTTCAAGTGCCAGATTATGATTGTGCTTTGATAGGGGATTATCAAAAAGAGAATAAAAAAACAGTAGTACAAACCATTCGGGTGTTGCAAGAACAAGGTTTTTTTGCGGTAAAGGAAAATCATTTGCAACAAGGACTTTTACAAGTGATTAAAAACACAGGATTAATGGGGCGCTGGCAAATTTTGCAGGAAAAACCATTAGTGATTTGTGATACCGCACACAATAAACAAGGATTGGAAATTGTTTTGAATCAAATTCAAAAGCAAACGTTTAAACAATTGTATTTTGTTTTTGGGGTAGTTAACGACAAAGATTTAACCGAAATATTGCCTTTATTTCCTAAAAACGCCATTTATTATATTGCCAAACCCAATATTCCCCGAGGTTTAGATGCGCAAGAGCTGGATGCTGATATGCAAGCATTTGGTTTACAAACTATTGTTTTTCAGTCTGTTGAAGAAGCCTATCAAGCAGTTTTAAAACAAGCTACCGAAAATGATTTTATATATGTAGGTGGAAGTACCTTTGTGGTGGCAGAAATTTTGTCATTTCTTTCTTGCAAAGAATAAAAATATCTATATATTTGCACTCACAAAATCGGGCGATTAGCTCAGTTGGTTCAGAGCATCTGGTTTACACCCAGAGGGTCGGGGGTTCGAATCCCTCATCGCCCACGAATAAATACAAAACCCGTAATTTTAAAATAAAGCTTGCTTTAAATTTTAAAATTACGGGTTTTGTATTTTCAGCGCGTAGCGCTGAGGGATGGGCGCAGCCAATCCCATTCGTGGAAATCTCCTTTCATTCTAAAATGCTTCTTTGAGAAATGAAAGGGCGCTAGCCAATCCCAATTCGCGGGATATACTCTATATTTTTGATTTGATTTCTACCCACAAGCTATTTCTGCTTGTGGAAACTGCAATCTCCAAACAATTAATAAATCTTTAAGACCTGCCATCATATTTAAAAATACATTTGTACTCAAAATAATAATCCTACAATAAAATATTTATGAAGAAACTGATTTTAGGTTGTTTGTTGTTAACAACCGTTTTTACTCAGCAAGTAACGGCTCAAAAAGCACCTGTAATAGATAGGCAGTTGTTTTTTGGCAATCCAGAAATAGCATCGGGTACGCTTTCTCCAGACGGAAAGTACATTGCTTTTATGAAAGAATACGAAGGCATTATGAATATTTGGGTTAAAAAATTTGATGAGCCTTTTGAAAAAGCACGTTTGTTAACAGATAGCAAACGTCCGTTTGGCGGTTTCTTTTGGACGCGCGATTCTAAATATATTGTTTACGGAAAAGATAAAGACGGAGATGAAAATATAAATATTTATGCCGTTAATCCTACGGATGTTGGGGCAGAAGGTAAAGCTCCAGAATCCAGAAATCTGACGCCCATGAAAGATGTTCAGGCACGAATCACTATGGTAAGCAAGTTAAATCCCAATAAGTTAATGGTGGAAATTAACGACCGTGACAAAGCCTGGCATGACTTATACGAATTAGAAATAGCTTCGGGCAAACTTACTAAAATCAGAGAAAATACCGACCGCACAACTGGGTATGATTTTGATTGGGACGAAAAACTACGTTTGGTTTATAAAACCGATGATAAGGGAACAACCGTAATGTATCGGGTAAATGCAGATAATTCCATTACTCAAATTTACGAAACCAACGTAACCGAAGGAGCAGGAGCCATGGGTTGGAATGAAGACAATTCTAAAATTTATTTGCTAACGAACAAAGGCGATTTGAATTTATCGGTTTTGTATTTAATGGATGTTCAAACTTTAGAATTAGAAAAAATAGCCTCTGATCCTAAAAACAAAGTAGATATTTCAGGAGTTTATTTAAATGAATTAAATAGAAAATTAACCTCGATCGATTATCAATACGACAAAAAAGAAATCGTTTGGCACGATAAAGAATGGGAAAAGATTCACGCCGATTTAAAAAAGAAATTTAAAGGTAAAGAAGTTGATTTTCAGAGCATCACCATCGATAGAAAAAAGTTTTTAATCACTGTTTGGGGAGATAAATATGTGTCAGAAACTTATTTTTATGATTCTACCACTAAAGATTTAATTTATCAATACACGCCAAGACCCGCACTTAAAAAAGTAGAAAAATATTTGTCGGAAATGACACCAATTACCTACAAAAGTAGTGATGACTTAGAAATACCAGCCTATTTGTCTTTGCCTCATGGTAAAAAAGCTAAAAATTTACCGTTGGTGGTTTTAGTACACGGTGGACCAAAAGGCCCTAGAGATGCTTGGGGATATGATGGATTTGTGCAATTTTTAACCAACCGTGGTTATGCGGTTTTACAACCCAATTTTAGAGCCAGTGGCGGATATGGAAAAGCCTTTTTAAATGCAGGCGATAAACAATGGGGCAAACTGATGCAAGATGATATTACTTGGGGCGTAAAACATTTAATAGAAACAGGGGTTGCCGACAAATCTAAAATTGCCATTATGGGCGGTAGTTACGGTGGATATGCCACTTTAGCAGGGTTGGCTTTTACACCAGATTTATACGCATGTGGTGTAGATATCGTAGGGCCAAGTAATTTGTTTACTTTATTAGAATCGGTTCCTCCGTATTGGGAAGTAGCCAGAGCTTTTTTACACGCTATGGTGGGTGATCCCAATACCCCAGAAGGCAAAAAATTAATGCAAGAAGCCAGTCCGTTGTTTAGTGTAGATAAAATCGAAAAACCATTATTGATTATTCAAGGTGCGAATGATCCAAGAGTAAAACAAGCCGAAGCCGACCAAATTGTTATTGCATTGCGCGACAAAGGCAAACCGGTTACCTATTTATTGGCTGATGATGAAGGACATGGTTTTAGAAAACCAGTGAATAATATGGCAACTTATGCCGAAGCAGAAAAGTTTTTGGCCACACATTTAGGCGGAGTTTATCAAGCAGAAATGCCAGAGGATGTAGCTAAAAGATTAAATGAATTACGAGTGGATATCAGTAAAGTAGTTTATGCACCCAAAAAGGAAGTAACTACCGAAAAGTCAATGCCAAAAATTGAGAATCAATTTAAAGCGCAAACTTCAAATTATGAGGTAACTATTGAAATTCAAGGACAAAAAATTCCAATTCAAACTACGCGTACCATTGCTCCAAAAGGATCGAATTGGGTGGTTAAAGATGTTTCCAAAAGTATGATGGGCGAACAAGTAGAAGAAATGGAATTTACAGCAGATTATAAACCCGTAAGTCGTTTGATATCGCAAATGGGTCAAAATATTACAGGCGTTTATACTGCCGAAAAATTAACCATAAATGTTCCTGGCAGAAGTATAGAAATTCCGTTTACAGGAGCTTATGTTTCCGATGGAGCAGGTTTGGATTTAATCATCGCAGGTTTACCGTTGAAAGAAAATTACACACTAGCTTTTGAAATGCCCGATGTAATGACAGCAAAAGCTAAAAAAGTGAATTTAAAAGTGTTAGGTGAAGAAGTAATCAATACTAAAAAATGTACTAAAGTTCAAATTTTAGGAGAAGGCAACGACGAAATCTTGTTATGGATAAATCCTATTAACAAAAATGCAGAACAAATGATTTTTGTAGTGCCAGCTATGGGGAATGCTAAAATGACTTGGGTTAAAAAGTAAGATTTTTTTTAAGGCTAAATAATAAAGGCGGTCAAATGATCGCCTTTGTTGTTTTATCATATTTTAAAATTATTCTTTTTTAAATACAAATTTTGCATTCATGGTTTTAGAAGTAGTCACACGGTATTTGATGGGTTTTTCATCAACTATGATTTGAATTTCAGAAGTATTCGGGGATATCTTTCCGAAACTTTCTGCTACAAAAATAAGTTCATGAACATCCGCGTTTTCATTTAGATGAAGTTCTATATTTTGTCCTGCCTTTTTTACTTCTATTTTTTGGGCAATTAATTCGTTGTTGTAAAAAACCGATAATACATCACCATCTTCAATATCATAATCACTAATGAATATTTTAATGTTTGGATTACGGAATGTGAATTCTTTAATCTGTTTGGAATATCTACTATCTCGTTTAATTTCAATATCTGATTTAATGATTTCTTTTTTGGGAACAATTACCATAGGTTTTTCTTGAATAGTATTTTGTTCTGCCTCAAGTTCAGTTATGCTTGTTTCTATAGTTCTAACAACTTCTTCTTTAGGTTTTGTTTCCGTTGTTTTAGCAGCAATAGGTTGGTTTTGTTTAGTGTTTTTGGATGGAGTTATAACGGTTTTGGGTTTAGGAATTACTTGAATTTCTAACTCTTTTTTATACCATTTATCGCATTTTGTATTTACCCATACCGTATAAATTCCCGATTGACTGGGTTTGATTTTTTTTATGATGGGGTTTTGTTCATTGGATTTAAATTGTTTGTGTTTCCATAGGTATTTAACAATATCGGCTTGGTTTTTAGATTCGCAAAACAACGAAACATCTTCTCCTTCGTTTATGATTTTTTGTGGAGTATAGGCGGTTAAATAAACATCTTCGTGAATGGTAAAATTCATTTTAAAAGGCATTCCATTTTCGTCTTTATAAAAACGTTCGCTTTCGTTACATTGGGTAGTACTTTTATTTGAGCCAATGAGTTCAAAAAACACCTCTAAGGTATAATCGCCTGCACAGAAATTGGTTAAGTCTAAATTTCTATTTTCAGATTGCCATTTTTGATCCCTATCGTTACAAACGCCAGGTGAATTTTGGTAAAATCCCATCCAATTACAATCGGATTCCCATGGCAAATCAAATGTTTGGTAAATATTGTTTTTAGGAGGATTACTTTGCTTATAAACCCTGTAGTTTAATTTGCCTAAACACACATTGGCATTAGGTTTTACGAATGATTTGATTTCGGCACCAGCAATTCTTAAATCTTTGGAATATCTTTTAAAGGTGCCTAAATGAATATAAAAGTTTAATCCGCTGATTCGGTCTATTCCCGTTCCAGAACAAGCGTAATAATCTTTATTTCCATTCACATTTAAAAAAACCGCAGTAGCGAATTCCCCGAAGTTTTTAGTGGTATTTTGTGCGGTAACTGATAGGCAGAAGCAAATCAGTAATAATCGTAAAAGTGACATGTTTTTTATTTGGGGCACTAAAAGTAAGGGGAAAATATAACTACTCCAACGCCTTCAATGCTAATTCATAACTTTTCATCCCGAATCCTAAAATCACTCCTTTAGCGTTGGGTGAAATATACGATTGATGTCTGAATGCTTCTCTGCCAAATGTGTTAGAGATATGAACTTCGATTACAGGTGTTGTAATTCCTTTTATAGCATCACCTAAAGCCACCGAAGTATGGGTATAAGCCCCAGCATTTAAGATAATTCCGTCAAAAGAAAAACCAACTTCGTGGATTTTGTTAATGAGTTCACCTTCCACATTGCTTTGATAATAGTGCAAGTCTAGGCTTGGAAATTGAGCTTTTAATTGTGTAAAATAGTCTTCAAAAGTTTGTGAACCATAAATTTCAGGTTCTCTTTTTCCCAATAAATTCAAGTTGGGTCCGTTAAGGATTAAAATCTTTTTCATGTATCTTAAAATTTATAACCAGCCGATAATTGAATCAATTGATTTTTTGTTTCACTATTTTTAGAAATCTCCGTTAAACCAAATAAATATCTGCCTTGTAGAAATAAGTGTTCAGTTAATTTGAATCCTAAACCAGCCGCAAAACTACTGTCGGTACGATTTACTTTGCTGTTTTCTACGTTGTCGCTAATTAAAACAGAAAACTGAGGCCCAGCTTCAATGCTTAATTCTTCTAAAAAATAAACTTTAAAAATTAAAGGTAAAGAGGCGTAGTGTAGATTGATTTTTTCGTTTATAGCTTTACTATTAGCGCCTTGTAAGGAATATAAAAGTTCGGGTTGAATAGAAATGAAGTCTAATAAGTTCACTTCTACTAAACCGCCTAAATGGTAAGCGGTTATAAATTGCATATCTGTTTGTGAGCCTGTTAAGTTTGAAAAGTTGGCACCACCTTTAATTCCAAAAGCGGCAGATTGGGCTTGCATAGACGCTGAGCCTAAAATCAATACAAAAAGTAAAGTAAAAATATTTCTATTCATAATTTCATTAATTTAGTCATCAAGAACCAAATATAAAACTAATTACCCAAAATCATCATGTCTAGAAAATTTAATGAATCCAGAAACGTGGGTTCCATCTTACAGAATATTATTCAAGAAAGTAAGTTAGAACAGGGTATTCAAGAAGTTTTGGTACAAGAAAGTTGGAAAAAAATAATGGGTAGTGGAATTCAGAATTATACTTCGGATATTAAATTAAAAAAACATACGCTTTATATTTCTTTAACTTCCTCTGTGGTTCGGCAAGAACTATCTTACGGAAAAGAAAAAATCATCAAAATGCTGAACGAAGATTTAAATCAAGAAATAATTACGGATCTGGTTTTTAGGTAATCTTCGCGTTAGCGGGTGAAGCTCCGTACCATGTACGGCGGAACACGCGACCGTGAGCCCGTGCGAACGGAAACGCCATAAAAAAAGAGCCTCATTATGAAGCTCTTTTTTAATATATGGGATTACGGATTTTACCCCGCATATTCTACAATCTTACTGTCGCCATTAACTACTACTTTTACTAATTTATGGGTAGCCAAACTTTTCATAGCTGCATCCCATTTTTTACCGCTTAGGGCAGTGTTGGTTTTTAAATCAGCTAAGTTCATGGTGTTGTTGTTGCCTTGTAAATAACCTACAATTAATTTTTCTTCATCGGTTAATTCAATTTGAATTTGTTTTTTCTCGGCACGCATTTGTGGGAAAAACAATACTTCTTGAATAGAGGTGTTGTTGGTTAAATACATCACCAATCTGTCCATTCCAATACCTAATCCAGAGGTTGGAGGCATTCCGTATTCTAAGGCTCTTAAAAAGTCGTTATCAATAAATTGAGTGGCTTCATCATCCCCTCGTTCAGCTAATTCTAATTGTGCTTCAAAACGCTCACGTTGGTCAATGGGGTCGTTTAATTCTGAATACGCATTGGCGACTTCTTTACCGCAAATCATTAACTCAAAACGTTCGGTTAATTCTGGATTATCGCGGTGTTGTTTACATAAAGGCGACATTTCTTTCGGGTAATCCGTAATAAAAGTCGGCTGAATGTAGTTTCCTTCACATTTTTCGCCAAAAATTTCATCAATCAATTTGCCTTTACCCATAGTGGCATCTACTTCAATGCCCATAGATTTAGCAGCTTCGTATAATTCAGCTTCGGTTTTACCGATGATGTCAAATCCTGTAAAATGTTTGATAGATTCAGCCATAGTTACACGAGCGTAAGGGGCTTTAAAATCTACCTCATGTTCTCCAAATTTTACTTTGGTGGTTCCGTTTACCGCTAAAGCGCAATGCTCTAATAATTGCTCGGTAAAGTTCATCATCCAGTGGTAATCTTTGTAGGCAATGTATATTTCCATGGCCGTAAACTCTGGGTTGTGGGTTCTGTCCATTCCTTCGTTACGGAAGTTTTTAGAAAACTCATACACCCCATCAAATCCACCCACAATCAATCGTTTTAAATACAATTCATTAGCGATTCTCATGTACAACGGAATATCTAATGCATTGTGGTGGGTTACAAACGGACGTGCCGCCGCTCCCCCAGGAATAGGTTGTAAAATAGGGGTTTCTACTTCTAAATATCCTTTATCATTAAAAAAAGAACGCATCGCATTAAATAACTTGGTGCGTTTAATAAAGGTTTCTTTTACGTGGTCGTTTACCGTTAAATCCACATAACGTCTGCGGTATCTTTGTTCGGCATCGGCAAAAGCATCGTGTACTTTTCCATCCGCATCAATTTTTACTACGGGTAGTGGTTTTAAAGCTTTGGCTAAAACGGTTAATTCGTGAATGTGAACTGAAATTTCGCCTACTTGCGTTTTAAAAACAGTTCCTCGAACGCCAATAAAATCACCAAAATCAAGTAGTTTTTTAAATACTACGTTGTACATGGTTTTTTCTTCGTCGTTTGAAATATCGTCACGGCTTACGTAAACTTGTATGCGTCCTTCGGCATCCTTAATTTCTGCAAAAGATGCTTTACCCATAATACGACGGCTCATCATTCTTCCTGCCAAAACCACTTCTTTACCCTCTAAGGCTTCAAAGTTTTCAATGATGTCTTTAGAATGGTGGGTAACTTTAAATTCTTGTGCCGGATAAGGTTCAATGCCTAAGTTTCGGAGTTGTTGCAATGCTTCTCTACGTAACAGTTCTTGTTCAGATAATGCCATGATGATAATCAATTTATTTTAAGATCGCAAAGATAGGTATTTTCGACTTTTGTACCATTCTGTAAACCTAATTTGTTACTTTTGAAATTCTTAGTGAATTCCCGTGAAAAACACACAAGTTACATATCAATATTTAGGTTTAAAAGATTACAAGGAAACTTGGGATTATCAAGAACAATTGTTTCAATCGATAGTTGATCAAAAAATCAAAAATCGGAATGAAAACACCCAAAATCCAACGTCTAATTATTTGCTTTCGGTGGAACATCCGCATGTATATACCTTGGGTAAAAGTGGCGATATTTCTCATTTTTTATTGAATGAAGAATCGTTGCAAAAAATAAATGCTACTTATTATAAAATCAACCGCGGAGGCGATATTACCTATCACGGACCAGGACAAATGGTGATGTATCCCATTTTAGATTTAGATAATTTTTTTACCGACATTCATAAATACTTGCGTTTATTGGAAGAATGTGTGATTCTAACTTTAGCAGATTATGGCATTTCGTCAACCCGAAGTGAAGGCGAAACAGGCGTTTGGTTACAAGTTGGAACCCCTTTTGCTCGAAAAATTTGTGCTATGGGCGTACGGGCATCTCGCTGGGTTACCATGCACGGATTGGCGTTAAACGTAAATGTGAATTTGGGTTATTTTGACCATATTATTCCTTGTGGAATTAAAGGAAAAGCAGTCACTTCAATGCAGGCTGAATTGGGTTATGAAGTGCCGATGCACGAAGTTGAGCAAAAATTCAGACACCATTTTCAAACGGTTTTTCAAGCAAAAATTCAGGAATAATATGCTGTTAAAAAACTTTTCAGGATTTGCCTTAGAAGTCGGAACCGATGAAGCGGGCAGAGGCTGTTTAGCCGGACCAGTAACCGCAGCAGCCGTATTGTTACCACCCGATTTTGAGCATGAATTACTGAATGATTCTAAAAAATTGACCGAAAAACAACGGGAATATTTACGACCCATCATCGAAAAAGAAGCCATCAGTTTTGCTTACACCCATTTGTCACCCGAAGTGATAGACGACATCAATATTTTACAAGCATCCATTAAAGCCATGCAATTGAGTGTGGGTAAATTGCAAGCTATTCCCGAATACATTATTGTAGATGGCAATCGTTTTAAACCTTACAACAATATTCCTTATTCGTGCATTGTAAAAGGAGACGCTAAGTATTTAAGTATAGCCGCCGCCTCTGTTTTGGCAAAAACGTATCGAGACGATTATATGCATCAAATCCATCAAGAATATCCGATGTACAATTGGAAACAAAATAAAGGATATCCTACTCTAGCACATCGCGAAGCCATTAGACAATACGGCATCACTCCACACCACCGTAAAAGTTTTCAGTTGTTGCCTACACAATTAACGTTGGAATTATAATTCAAAATACCCTTTGAATAAACGATTTGTAGCCAATAATTAGCTATATTTATGATATAGGTAAATTAGTCGCACCATGAAAATCGTTAAACATTCTGGGGATATTGTTACGTTCGACAAAAACAAGTTGAAGTCTTCTTTAGAGGCGTCGGGCGCAGAGGCATATCATGTGCAAGAAGTACTTTCGGAAGTACAAAAACAATTGTACGAAGGCATGTCTACCAAAAAAATTTATCGCTTAGCGTTTAAGTTGTTAAAACGAAAATCAAAAGCTATTGCCGCTCGATATAATTTAAAATCTGCCATTCAGGCGTTGGGGCCTGCGGGTTTCTTTTTTGAAAAATTCATGGCTAAAGTTTTTGAAAATGACGGATATCAAACGCAACTGAATCTGATTTTACAAGGCAAAAGTGTTTCGCATGAAATTGACGTAATGTTGAAGCTTAACGAGGAAGTTAGTTCGGTTGAATGTAAATTTCACAGCAATGTAGACACTAAATCAGACGTTAAAATTCCCATGTATATTTATGCCCGCTCTTTGGATTTAAAGGATGGTGTTTACGATGTTTTTAACGGTAAGTATGCGATTTCTGAAACTAGAATTGTAACCAATACCCGTTTTTCTACCGATGCGGTAAAATTCGCTCAACATTATGGATTGTTGCTGTTGGGATGGGATTATCCGTATGGCAAAGGAATCAAAAATAAAATTGACCAATGCAAACTGTATCCTGTAACTTGTTTAACTACTTTAACCGCTATGGAAAAGGAGCGTTTGCTCATTCAGGATGTCGTGCTGGTTAGGGATTTACTAGCGCAAACAGATATTTTGTATAAGTCGGGGGTTCATCAGGCCAGAATAAAAAATATTATTAAGGAAGCATCAGAATTGTGTGGATATCCATTTCATTAAAAACTTAAGCTTATGACCGTACATTTTTTAGGAGGAGCAGGAACCGTTACGGGTTCTAAAACATTAATAGAATCCGAAGGTATTCGGATTTTAGTGGATTGTGGATTGTTTCAAGGAATTAAACCTTTGCGATTGTTAAATAGACAACATTTAAGTGTTGACCCCGAAACCATAGATTTTGTTTTGCTTACCCATGGGCATTTAGATCATTGTGGTTGGTTGCCTAAGTTAGTAGCTGATGGATATAAAGGCCCGATTTTTATGTCGCAACCCACCGTAGAAATCACCAAGTTGATTTTGTTAGATAGTGCTAAAATTCAGGAAGAGGAAGCCGAAAGAGCCAATAAAGAAAAAAACTCTAAACACGAGGTCGCTGAACCTCTGTACACTCTTGAAGATGCCGAAAAAGTTTTTCCTTTGTTTAGACCTATAACGGCTGAAGAAACTTTTTTGTCTGAAAACATTTCGGTACAATATTTCCCTTCGGGGCATATTATTGGCGCTTGCTCCATACAACTGAATTTACATGGTAAAATTTTAGTTTTTTCAGGAGATGTGGGTAGAAATACCGACGACTTAATGCTTGCTCCGCAAAAGCCAAAAAAAGCAGATTATATATTTTTAGAAAGTACTTACGGTAATCGATTACATCCTGAAATTGATGTAAAAGAGCAATTAGCAAGTATTATTAATACTACCGTTAATCGAGGCGGGCAAGTGGTGATTCCGAGTTTTGCAGTGGAACGCGCTCAATCTTTAATGTATTTGTTGTGGCAATTGCAATTGGAAAATAGAATTCCTAAAATTCCCTACGTTATAGATACGCCCATGGGAGTAAAAGTATTGGCCGTATTTTCGCAATATCCGCAATGGCATAAACTAACGGTAGGCGACTTACAGGCCATGACCAAACATTTTAAATTGATTTCGTCTATTGAAGAAACTTACGAAACCATTTTTAAACCCGAATCCAAAGTGGTGATTGCGGCTAGTGGAATGGTTACTGGCGGACGGGTGTTGGCTTATTTAGAACATTATATAGACCAACCTGAAAACTCCGTAATTATGGTGGGCTATCAGGCAGAAGGTACCCGCGGACGCAAATTATTAGAAGGTGTTTCTGAGGTTAAATTTTTTGGAAAGTATCATCCAGTAAAAGCAGAAATCCATTTAATAGAAAGTTTATCGGCACATGGCGACCAAAACGATTTACTTAATTGGTTATCAGATTTGGAAGAAGCACCCGAACAAATTTTTATAGTTCACGGAGAAAATGAACCCGCCGATGAATTAAGAGTAAAAATTAACGAGCGCTACGGTTATCATTGTACCGTTCCGTTATTGGGACAAGTAGTGGATGTTTAATCGTGAATTTGTTTAACCGTTTAATCGAAAAAACCAACACCCAACACCCAATACCTAAAACCCAATACCTAACGACCCAAATACAATTCCGTAAAATATTTATAAAACGACGGAATGGTTTCTATCCCTTTAAAGTAATTGAACAATCCAAAATGTTCGTTAGGCGAATGTATGGCATCGCTGTCTAAGCCAAAGCCCATTAAAATGGTTTTGCTTTTCAGTTCTTTTTCGAATAAGGCTACAATTGGAATACTTCCTCCTGAACGTACTGGAATGGCTGGCGTTTCAAAGGTGTCGCCATATGCTTTTTTAGCGGCTTGGTAACCTATGCTATCGATCGGGGTTACGTAAGCTTGCCCACCATGATGCGGTCTTACTTTTACACGTACGCCTTTAGGGGCAAGGGATTCAAAATGTTTGGTAAATAAATCGGTGATTTCATGCCAATCCTGATTCGGTACCAATCGCATAGAAATTTTAGCGTAAGCTTTACTGGCAATCACTGTTTTAGCGCCTTCGCCCATGTATCCACCCCAAATTCCGTTGACATCTAAAGTCGGACGAATCGAATTTCTTTCATTGGTAGTGTATCCTTTTTCTCCATAAACATCTTCAATATCTAAAGCTTTTTTGTATTCGTCTAACGAAAACGGCGCTTTTGCCATTTCGGCGCGTTCTTCTGCAGAAAGTTCTTCTACTTTATCGTAAAACCCAGGTATGGTTACATGGTTATTTTCATCGTGCAACGAAGCTATCATTTTGGTCAACACATTAATCGGATTGGCAACGGCACCTCCGTATAATCCGGAATGTAAATCTCTGTTAGGCCCCGTAACTTCTACTTCTACATAACTTAAGCCACGCAAACCCGTGGTAACCGAAGGTTGCGTGTTAGAAATCATCCCTGTGTCCGAAATCAAAATCACATCGTTTTGTAATTTTTCTCGGTTATTTTCTACAAACCAACCTAAATTTTCTGAACCAATTTCTTCTTCGCCTTCTACAATGATTTTAACATTACAAGGCAAACAATCATTTTTAACCATGTACTCAATTGCCTTCACATGCATATACATTTGTCCTTTGTCATCACAAGCGCCACGGGCAAAAATAGCTCCATCGGGGTGGATTTCTGTTTTTTTAATAATCGGTTCAAACGGTGGATTGTCCCACAAATGAATGGGGTCGGCGGGTTGTACATCGTAATGTCCGTACACTAAAATTGTAGGTAATTTGGGGTCAATCAGTTTTTCGCCATACACCACAGGGTAACCAGGTGTTTCGCAAAGTTCAACGTTTTCACAACCCGCTTCTATTAACGCAATTTTTACAGCTTCGGCAGTTTCTAACACATCATTATGAAAAGCAGGATCGGCACTTACCGACGGTATTTTTAACAATTCACACAATTCGTAAATTAAACGATCTTCATTTTTTTTAATATAGCTAGATACGGTTCCCATGTTGATTTTTTTGATGAAGAACAAAAATAGGGATTTTAATGATTTTATTTTTTTAAAAAAGATATATGTATATATTTGCACGACCAAAATTACCGCGGATATGGCGAAATTGGTAGACGTGCCAGACTTAGGATCTGGTGCCGCGAGGCGTGTAGGTTCGAGTCCTATTATCCGCACAAAAAACTCCAATCAGCAATGGTTGGAGTTTTTTTATTTGGGCGTACCCTCCGCAAAAGCTTCGGTCGGGTTTTCCGCTATATCTTTTATTCCGTTGCACTTCATAAAAGGATGCCGCTGCAACCCCTTACGCGGGAATCACATCCCTTAATGTTATTTTTATCTTTAAAAATTATACAAAACATTATTTAAATTCTATTTTTAGTTCGGCTATTAAACTGTATTAATTCTTATTTGAAAACTGCATGAAGAACTTTTGGTTATTGACTATTCTATTGTGTTGCACAATAGGGTTTGCCCAAAATGGAAAAATATATCCTAAAAACGGAAAATACGAACCTGGAAAATCCAATGTGTTTGTGTATGAACCTGCTTATGGTATGGAAATTCCAGAAGCAGAATATGTTGGAGTTTATTTTAAGCAAAGTTATTATGTTAATTATAAAAAAAACACCTCTATTAAAAAATGAAAATCAGTTTGAATTTCAGCTCAAAGTAGTAGATACTACCGCCGCGGTGATGTTTTCTGTAATTGACGAAAAAAATAATACAGTTGATAATAATAACGGCAAATTATATTATTACGATTTATTGCCCGACACAGAACAAAAAAACAAATTAATAATTGCAGAATTCCCACCGCACTATGCGCAGAATGTTAATTTGGATTATTCTTTAGAAGAAAAAATAAAAATCATGGATGTTGCCTATGAAAAAAATCCATCTTTAAAAAAAGAGTTTAATTATTTTAATGTTTACCTGCGTAATAAACTATTAATTGATAAAGAAAAAGCCCAAGCAGAAATCAATCAGATGATTGAAGGGTTAATCAAAACAAATACTGAGGAAAGTTTAAATGATGTATATCTCATGTATATGACTTTGGGCGAATCAAAAAAAATGATGGAAACCATTGAAGATGTAAAAGTTAAATTCCCTAAAGGTTTTACAGTTAAATGGTCGTTTATCAGTGAATTACAAGATAAAACAAGAATCGATGAAACCGTTTCTTTAGATTACATCTTACAAAAGAGAAAAGAATTTTCTGAAAAATTTGGGGTGGAGTTAGAACACCAAAAAGAAACTTTTGATTTATTATGTGTTCAAGCCGCTTTAAATGAAAAAAAATGGAATTTAGTATTGACTTACGAAAAGGAATTTGAAGATAAATTAAGGTTGATTTCGGTGTACAACAATGCTATTTTATATAATATCGATGAAAATATAAACTCAATCCCTAAAGATTTAGAATTTGCCGAAAAAATATATCATCATGCACAACAGATTTTATCTGATAGATTAAACAATTTAAAATATTATGAAGATGTAATGGATTTTCAATGGTATCAAAATCTATTAAAGAATAGTTATACTTTACTGTTGTACAAAAAAGGTGCATTTGAAAAAGCATACGAACTTCAAAATGAATTAGAAGAGTTGGGTTATATAGATGAAGATAGCATTGAAAGAATGGCAATTATTGCCGAAAAAGCCAAAGGGGTGGAATTCACCAAAGATTACATTGAAACCAAATTAAATGAGGGTATAGAATCAGAACCCTTATTCAATCAATTAGAAAACATATATCAAAAACTTGGAATTCCTAATATTGAATTTATCAAGTACAAAAAAGAAATTAGAAAAGATGTTGCAACAACTTCAAAAGAAAATGTATCCATTAATTTTCCAAATGAGGTAGCTCCTGAATTCGAATTGACCGATTTAGAAGGTAAAAAAATAAAACTCTCGGATTACCAAGGTAAGGTAGTAGTCTTGGATTTTTGGACAACTACTTGTGGACCATGTTTGGCTTCTTTTCCTAAAATGCAAGAATTGGTCAATAACTATAAAAACGAAAAGGTAGCTTTCTTTTTTATCAACATCAACAGATTTAAGGATGTTAAAGCTGCCCAAGAAAAATTGAATTTCTTTATAAAAAAGAAAGGATATGATTTTCAAGTACTGACAGACTTTGAAAAAAAAGTATCTGAAAATTATAAAATTACTCATGTGCCTACAAAAATTGTAATTGATAAAACAGGTAAAGTTATATCTGTCGATGGCTCTTATCTAACCATTAAAGAATTAATAGAAGCAAATAAATAAAATGACAAATTATACAAAATTTAATGTAATAACCTTGTTGCTTTTTTTTGTAAGCATGCAATCACAAACGCTTACCAAAATAAAACAAGAACCTAAAAACAACGATTTTGGTTCGGTAGAAGAAAAGATAAATAATTTTACCGGGCGTATTTATCATTTAAATAAAAATACCCGAAAATTACCAAACTTTGATACCATAAAACCAGTTGGACTTATTTATACCGAAGAACTAAGTATCAAAAGACAAGCGTTCAATAAAGGATTCCCAGGTGTTACTAATCGTTTTGAATATTTTGGAATTGATTATCAAGCCCATTTTTATGTAAAAGAATCAGGAGTCTATTGTTTTTTGTTAGGTTCCGATGATGGTTCAAAATTATTTATAGACAATAAACTGGTCATTGATAATGATGGTGCTCATCCGTTAGTCTATAAAAATGAATGTGTGAAAATGTTAAAAGGCATGCATGCCATTAGGGTTCAATATTTTCAAGGCCCTAGAATGGATGTAGCTTTAACGTTAAAATGCAAAAAAGTAGATGAAAAAACATTTGAGGCTTTTAAACTTTCAGATTTTTCTCCTATTACAGTTACAAATAACTCCAATGTGATAGACATTAGCGTTGCCGATGATATTCTGTTTAATCACGATAGTTTTGAACTCAGTAAGGATGCGAAATACACCTTATCCGAAATAAAAAGAGTGATTTTAGATAAAACTACGGTAAAAAAAATAATCATAAACGGACATACCGACAATGTTGGGGATGAAAAGTACAATCTAAAATTATCTTTAAACAGAGCAAATGCCGTTAAAAATTATTTAATATCTAATGGACTTAGTTTAGAATTTATAGAATGTAATGGACTTGGCGAATCCGTTCCTGTGGCGCTGAATGATATTGAAGAAAATAAACGAAAAAACAGACGGATTGAAATTAAAATTCTGAAATAAAATATTCTAAATACTTTTTTTTAATTAAAACCTGATGACTCGTAAAGAATTTCTTAGTTTGTTTGCGGTTTCACCTTTATTTGTACAAATGACCTTACAAGATTTACATCGCACTTCTTTGAATCTGCCTAATACTCCTTTGATGCCTTTGTTATTTGTAGGGCATGGTAGCCCAATGAATGCCATTGAGAAAAACGAATTCAGTTTAGAATGGAAAAAAATCGCAGAGCAACTACCAAAGCCTAATGCGATTTTATGTGTTTCTGCACACTGGGAAACCAAAGGCACACAAGTAACTGCGATGGAAAAACCAAAAACCATACATGATTTTGGAGGCTTCCCAAAAGCTTTGTTCGACGTGCAGTATCCTGCATTAGGAAATCCAGCATTGGCGGAAGAAGTCAAAAATTTGATGTTGCCCACAGCTGTGGAATTAGACCATCAATGGGGATTGGATCATGGATGCTGGTCGGTAATTTCGGTAATGTATCCTAATGCGGATATTCCTGTATTACAGCTTAGTTTAGATTATACCAAAGACGCAAATTATCATTTTCAATTGGCAAAACAGTTACAATCTCTCCGAAAAAAAGGGGTATTAATCATTGGAAGCGGAAACATGGTACACAACTTAGGTGTTTTAGATTGGAAAAATCCTAATGGAGCTTACGATTGGGCAACCGAAGCTAACGAAGGATTAAAAAACATGATTATCAACGAAGAGTTTACTCAATTGTGTCGTGCAGAAAGTCTTTCTAAGTCGTATCAATTAGCCATTCCAACGCCAGATCATTATCATCCGATGATGTATGTTTTGGGTTTAAAGAATAAAGATGAAAACCTACAATTTTTTAACGATAAAACCGTTATGGGATCTATTTCTATGACTTCGTTTGTGGTGGGTGGTTAAAAAAAAAACGAGGCTTTCTATGTTCTAGAAAGCCTCGTTTAAGAGTTGAGTTTTTGTGATTAATATTTATAACCAACCCCTTTTTTAATAACTTGTGATCCCCCTAAAGAGTTAGAGTTGTATCCAGTTGTTGCTTTATCTGCTGTTAAAAGTATAAATGGACAGCCTATTTCTGCAGCTGCTATTTTTAATTTTTTTTCTGCTTTCTTATCGCCTGTATTACCAGTATGATAATTAACTAGACCAGTTTTTCCTCTAACTTCTTCACCTTTTTTAAGGCCTGCGATATAAGCTTTATCCTCTAGAATAACTACTTTTTCCCAGTCTGCTTCTCCTTTAACAACAATTTTTTCAGTGACTTCCTCAATACGTCCACTTTTTCCGTAAATTATTTTTTCAATAGCGTATTTACTTAGAGTGTTTTCAGCATCTTCTCCGTCATATTTAAAAATAACGGTAAATTCTTCTAATTTTACTACTTTTCCTTCTACAGTTTCTCCATTGTGCTTGAAGATTTTATCTGATTGAGCATTTGCGTAAGCGGCACAAAAAATAAGTGCCATTAATAACATTTTTTTCATAAAGTTTTTTTTAAGTATTCAAATTTATAAAAATATCAATACCCTACATTATTATTTTATAAACTTTTCTGGCGCTTATCATTTATGCGTTTTTAACATATTTCAAAAGAAAAGTAAAAACTACTCTTGCTGATTGATAAAATCATAAACCCATGCAGATTCGTAACCTTTACGCAGTAAAAAATCGGCTACTTTTTTCTTTTTTTTAAGGATATTTTTTTCGGTTACGCTCTGCCATTGTTTTTGTGCGAGTTCTAAAAAAGTAGCTTCGTAAGCATCCTCAGGAATCTCTTTAAGAGCGAGTTGAATGTTGTGCGAACTTATTTTTCTGAATTTTAATTCATTGACAATCCGGTTGCGTCCCCATTTTTTTATGGCATGTTTTCCACGGGCAAAAGATTGGGCAAATCGGGTTTCGTTTAAAAAGTTGTGTTCAATTAAATGAACCATGATTTCATCCCTTTCGGCATAAGGAATGTTTAGGTCTATCATCTTTTGAAGGACTTCCGAATGACAGCGTTCCTGATATCCGCAAAAATATTCTAGCTTTTGTTTGTATTCGGAATTCATTACAAATAAAAATTTCGTCTTTGCATTTCGCTTAAACAAATCGAAGTTGCGGTGGCTACATTTAAACTTTCGGTTTGTTGTAAATCACCAAATCTAGGAATGCTTATTTTTTGAGTCACTAAATCTTCAATGGTTTTTGAAATTCCATTAGCTTCGTTACCCATAATTAAAATAGTTTTTGAAGGTAATGCTGTAGTGTAAATATTTTCCCCTTCCATAAAGGTTCCTAAAATAGGGTAATCAGCATTTTGTAAATAAGAGGCTAGGTCGGTGTATAGTATGTTTACACGGGCTAAAGAACCCATGGTAGATTGAATTACTTTGGGATTATAAGCATCAACCGTATTTTCGGAACAAATGATTTGCTCAATACCAAACCAATCACACAATCTAATTATGGTTCCCAAATTGCCAGGGTCGTTGATTTGGTCTAAAGCAAGTATGATTGGACTTTCGACTTTCGACTTTCGACTTTCGACTAATTTAAAGACCGCTAAACAAACATTGGGGGTGGTTAAAAAACTGATTTTATGGAGTTCGGCTTCGGAAATTAGGGTTGTACCTAAGTTTTTAGGGAATAAATTTTCTTGGGTGCTGAATAAATATTCAGCCGTATAGCCCGCATTTAGGAATTCAGAAATCACTTTATAGCCTTCGGCAACAAACAATCCGCTCTCTTCGCGGGACTTTTTTCTGTGCAGACTGTTGATTAATTTAATTTGGTTTTTTGTAACCATATAAAATGATGTATTTTTGAGAAATTTTAAGGCATTGTTATACCGCATCGGCACAAAAATACTATTATTAATTGTTTTAGTGAGTTTTATTCACTCTTGCAACAGCACCAAAGAAATTCAACCCTACAAACCCTTGTTAGGTTCGAACAAAGTTTATGTGGACGAAAGGTTAAATTCCATAGAGGAAGTTAATGAAATTCCTAATCCCAAACCCAACGCTAAAGTATTAGGTTTTCGATTTTGGTTAGCGGTACATAATCTTTCTAAAAAAAATCCAGACTCAACGTATCAGATTTGGTTGAATAAAAAACAGGGTAGAAAAAAGTTTTTAGAATTCGTATTGTCTAAAAAACAAACTCAACGACTAGGTAAAAGTTTTATAGTTTCGGGTTGGAGTGATTTTTTTAAAGAAATCGGAGAAAAACCTAGCTTGTTGGATTCTGCCAAAATTATAACTTCTAAAAAAAGATTAAAATCTTATTATTTCAGAAAAGGATATTTTAACGCGCAAGTGAATAGCGAAGTAATTCAAGATTCCAATAGTAAAATTGCGCAGGTTGCTTATAAAGTAAATACAGGAAAAAGATATTTTATAGATTCCTTGCAATCAGTTATAGAATCTCCCTCTTTAGATTCCTTATACAAGGAAAGATTAAAAAGAACTCGAATTAAAAAAGGAGAGCCTTATTTAACCGAAAATTTAGAAGAAGAGCGCGATAGAATTTCACAAGGATTCAGAAATAACGGCGTATATCATTTTCAAACCAATAATATTACTTACGCGGTTGATACTTTAAATACTGGACATAAGGCAAACGTAAAATTAATTATAAAAGATCGTTTAATTACCTCGGGAGATACCTCGGTAACCCAACCTTTTCAGATTTATAAGATTTCTAGAATTAACGTTTTTACCGAAGACCCTTTAGCCGAAAAGTCTACAAAAGTAATTGATAGTGCTAATTACAAGGACATTCGTTTTTATAGTTATGGTAAATTGCGTTATCGTCCTAAAGCCATTGCTGAAGCCATTTTTTTCAGTCAAGACGCTCTGTATAGCGACAATAATCGTACGTTAACCACAAGATCTTTAAGTAATTTAAAGGTTTTTCATTATCCGAATATTCAGTTTCTAGAGAATAAAGATTCTATACCATCGTTAACGGCTAATATTTATTTGTCTCCTCGAGATAAATATAGTTTTGAAACTAGTTTTAGTGTAATTCATTCCAATATTCAAGATATAGGGATTACTTACAATGCCTCTGTTGGGGTGCGAAATATTTTTCACGGAGCAGAAACTTTAGAATTGGCAGGTAGGGGGAATTTAGGTTCTTCCAAAGATTTGGCGAATTACGATACCCGATTTTTTAATCTTTCGGAATATGGTGCCGATTTAAAATTAAGCGTGCCTAGATTTTTATCACCAATAGGTCTTAAGAAATGGATTCCTAAAAGAATGATTCCTAGTACTTTATTTAGTTTGGGTTTTTCTATTCAAGAAAATATAGGATTGGATAAACAAAATTTGTTAGGAAATATTGGGTATAAGTGGGATCCTAAAAAAGAAATCAGTGCCAAATTGGATTTGTTAAACGTGCAATATGTGCGCAATGTGAACAGTGCTAATTACTTTAATGTGTATCGTTCCTCTTACAATCGATTGAACGATATTGCCAGAGCCTATAATACCAATGCAGATTGGGTAAATGACTCGGATAATTTGATAGTAGACAGTGGTACTAGTGGGTTTATTTCTGAAGTGCTAAATAATCAAACCATATTGACTTCGGCGGATGCTGAATTTTTAGAAGTGAGCCGAATAAATGAACGAAAATTTAGATTAAGTGAAAACAACCTAATTACTGCTACTAATTTTCAGTTGACTAAAAATACCCAAAGAGATGTATTCGACAATAATTTTTACATCTTTAAAACTAAAATAGAATCGGCAGGTTTGCTCATGTCTGTTTTGTCTAATTTGAACCCTGCTAATCAAGGCATTTCACAAGGAAGAACTTTTTATGATGTAGCTTATTCCCAATACGGTAAATTGGAGCTAGAATACATAAAACATTGGGACTTAAAAACGAAAAGTTCCATTGCAACAAGAATCTTTTCGGGTATAGCTATTCCTTACGGAAATTCTATAAACATTCCATTTTCTAGAAGTTATTTTGGGGGAGGAGCAAACGATAACAGGGCATGGCAACCTTATCGTTTGGGGCCAGGTAAAAGTGGAAGTTTAAATGATTTTAACGAAGCTAACTTTAAAATAGCCATGAATATTGAATATCGTTTTGGGATATACAATAAGTTTAAAGGAGCTTTATTTGTAGACGCAGGTAATATTTGGAATGTTTACGATTATGTAAAAGATACCCGTTATACTTTTAATGGAATTAAATCTTTACAAGATTTAGCCGTAGGTTCTGGTTTTGGTTTGCGATACGATTTAAGTTTTTTTGTGCTTAGGGTAGATATCGGCTTTAAAAATTACGATCCTGCTAAAGAGTTAGTAGACAGATGGAAAAACAAATATAACTTTGCGAGTTCAGTTATTAACATTGGAATAAATTATCCTTTCTAAATATATTAATTTACTATTTTTGCTAAAATTTAAAATTCAAGTTATGTCACACAAAATTAAGCCAGGAGTTGCTACGGGCGATGAAGTTCAAGAAATATTCAGATATGCTAAAGAAAAAGGTTTTGCTTTACCTGCAGTAAACGTAATTGGTTCAAGCACCGTAAATGCGGTAATTGAAACAGCTGCTAAAGTAAATTCACCTGTTATTATACAGTTTTCTAATGGTGGTGCGCAATACAATGCGGGAAAAGGTCTTAAAAACACCAATGAAAAAGCAGCTATCGCAGGTGCAATTGCAGGTGCAATTCACGTGCACACTTTAGCAGAAGCTTACGGAGCTACGGTTATTTTACATACCGACCACTGTGCTAAAAAATTATTACCATGGATTGACGGTTTATTAGATGCTAGTGAAGCTTATTATAAACAAAACGGAAAACCATTATTTAGTTCTCACATGATTGACTTGTCAGAAGAGCCTATCGAAGAGAACTTAGAAATTTGTAAAGAGTACCTAAAAAGAATGAGTAAAATGGGTATGACTTTAGAAATTGAATTAGGAATCACCGGTGGTGAAGAAGATGGTGTAGATAACTCAGACGTAGATTCATCAAAATTATATACTCAGCCAGAAGAAGTAGCTTATGCTTACGAAGAATTATCTAAAGTAAGTGATAAATTTACCATTGCTGCTGCTTTTGGAAACGTACATGGGGTTTACAAGCCAGGTAACGTTAAATTGACTCCAAAAATTCTTAAAAATTCTCAAGACTACGTTCAACAAAAATTTGGCTTAGGTCATAACCCAGTTGATTTCGTTTTCCACGGAGGTTCTGGTTCAACTAACGAAGAAATCAGAGAAGCGATTGGATACGGAGTGGTTAAAATGAACATTGATACCGACTTGCAATTTGCTTATACCGAAGGTATTCGTGATTATATGGTTTCTAAAATTGATTATTTAAAAACTCAAATCGGAAGTCCAGAAGGTGCAGATAGCCCGAACAAAAAACACTACGATCCAAGAAAATGGTTAAGAGAAGGTGAATTAACTTTTATCAAAAGGTTAGAAGAAGCTTTCAAAGACTTAAACGCCATTAACACATTATAATTCATTAATTATCACTGAATAGTTTTAATTTTCAATAGAACAGTATGTCATCTTGGTTTAAAAGAACAGAAAAAGGAATTCAAACGCCTACCGAAGGCAAAAAGGATGTTCCAAAAGGGTTGTGGTATAAAACACCCACTGGAAAAATCATAGACTCGGAAGAATTAGCTAGAAATTTTTTCGTGAGTCCAGAAGATGGATATCACGTTAAGATAGGTAGCAAAGAGTATTTTGAAATTCTTTTTGACGATAATGAATTTGAAGAACTTTTTTCAAATATTTCGTCTAAAGACCCCTTAAACTTTGTGGATACTAAAAAGTATGACGAACGTTTAGTTGCTGCTCAAGAAAAAACTGGTTTAAAAGATGCAATACGAGTAGCAGTAGGTGATTCTAAAGGAGCGCCTATGGTTGTAGCTTGTATGGATTTTGATTTTATTGGTGGTTCTATTGGTGCAGTGGTGGGCGAAAAAATTGCTCGTGCAGTAGATTATTGTGTGGCGAACCGTTTGCCTTTAGTGATTATTTCAAAATCAGGTGGTGCTCGTATGATGGAAGCTGCCTTTTCATTAATGCAGTTGGCTAAAACTTCGGCTAAATTAGTTCAGCTGGGCGAAGCACAATTGCCTTATATCTCTTTATGTACAGATCCAACCACTGGGGGTGCTTCGGCTTCTTTCTCGATGTTAGGAGATGTTAATATTGCAGAGCCAGGCGCTTTGATTGGATTTGCAGGACCAAGAGTAGTAAAAGATACCACAGGTAAAGATTTACCAGATGGTTTCCAAACCTCGGAGTTTTTATTAGAACACGGATTTTTGGATTTTATTACACCTCGTAAAGAATTAAAAGCTAAAATTAATCAGTATTTTGATTTGATTATGGATCGACCTTTAAGATAGGTTGGTTTTCAAATAAATTAAAAAGGCTTCGTTGAAAAACGAAGCCTTTTTTTATTGATTTAAACTTTCTGTTATTTTTTGAATAACTTTTTGGTAATCTTCTTTGCTTTCTACAAAGTCGTGTTGGTCTACGTCTATAATTAGTAATTTGCCTTTATCGTAACTTTGAATCCAAGCCTCGTATCTTTCGTTTAATCTTTCTAGGTATTCAGTGCTGATTGATTTTTCGTAGTCTCTGCCTCTTTTGTGGATTTGTTGCACCAAATTAGGAATAGAACTTCTTAAATAAATTAATAAATCGGGTGGATTTACAAAAGATTGCATCAAATCAAATAACGACAAGTAGTTGTTAAAATCACGATTGGTCATTAATCCCATGGCGTGTAAATTCGGAGCAAAAATGTAAGCGTCTTCGTAAATGGTTCGATCTTGAATCACGTCTTTACCGCTAGAACGAATTTGCATAACCTGTTTCAGTCTACTATTAATAAAATAGATTTGTAGGTTAAACGACCATCTTTCCATGGATTCATAAAAATCATCTAGATAGGGGTTTACAACTACGTCTTCAAAATGGGGTTGCCATTTGAATTGTTTAGACAGCATAGCTGTTAATGTGGTTTTTCCTGCGCCAATGTTTCCTGCAACTGCAATATGCATAACTTAAAATGTTATATGTTTTATTTGTAAATGTCCTTGGGTAAAAATAGATAAAAAATGATTGATATAATAAATTTGAGCCTCGCTTTTTACAGATTCTGACAATAAAATGGCTTCAGATTGATGGTGTTTTTTTAAATAGAGTCTTTCGTTTTTTTGATAGATGCACAGTTGGTTGTCTGTAAAATGAAGCGTGATGTTGGGTTCTAAAGTGTTGATTAATTGTATTTTACCAAACAAATCGGTTTGATACAGCTGATTTTGTTCGTCTAGCCAAAATAATTGGTTTAAGGTGCTTTTAAAAACAAGGGGAGTCGGCTGAATAGAAGGGGTTAGCGTTTTGACTTGCTGGGTATCTCGATCTAATAAACTGACTTGATTGGTTTGTGGGTCTATAATCCAAATTTTATTTAAAGAAGCTAATCCAACATGTTTAGCCATGATGGGATTTTCTAGTTGGTTCAGATTGATTTGAGCGATGGGATTCAATTGATTGTCTAGTAAAACCAATTGATTGGCATTTTTGTAATAGATTAATAATCTAAGGGGATTGCTAATATCAACTAAATGCACTGTGCCTAAATTCAGTTGGGCAAAATTATAAGTTTGCTCTTTGGTTTGTTTATACAGGTTGTTGTTCTGTAAATAATACAAGTCCTTAAAAGTATCTTGTCCTACATAAAAATCTGCGGGGAGTTTGATGTGGCTGTGTTCTGTAATATTGGTTTGACTCCAAAGGGTGTTGGTAATCATCAAAAACAGTAAAACCACTTTTTTTAACATGATAGATTTTTAAAAGTAGAACCCAAACGAGCCTTTGATTCCAAAATTTTGCGAATTATATAAGTGGTCGTGGTAACTGCCTCTCCAACAAAAATCAATCCTAAATACTTTAAAAATGTTGCCGATACCTGCGTGGTATTCCCAATAAATATTTTCTGGAGCTACGTAATCTAATCCCGAAGCATTAATTCTTTTATTGGCGTCGCTTACGGTTCCGTATACGGCTTTTATACCTACGATTTCTCGTAAGTTCCATTTGCGAATGATGGGAAATTTACCTAAAATTTTTCCGTTAAAATTGTGTTCTAATTGACCCGATACATAAGTGTCGGCTACAAATTCGTAAAAGCTTAACAGGTTAAAATTGTTTTCAATACTAAAATAGGATTGGTTTCCGGGAACTACGCTCATTAATGCCAATGGAACTTCTCCGAATATTTTACCTACTTCTACGGTGGTTTTTAATTTTCCTGAAGAACCTATTTGAGTGGGTTTTCTAAAAAATAATTGTGCTTTTTGGTATTGAAAATGACTGTCAAAAACATCTTTGATTCCTTGTGTGTACAATAATGCAAAGTGAGCGAAATCGGTTTTGTCTACTAATTTTCGATCTACACCGTAGCCTACAGTTTTTCTTTTGGGGGTGTAATCAATTCTAAAATTAAGTTCGGATTGCCTTACTTCTCGTTTGATTTCGGTTTGGGTATTGTCGGTATAATAATCCAATTTAAAACCATAAAAGGCAGATTTTACCGTTCTAAAGCCAAACCCAGCATTAAAGGTTAGATTTTTTATAGGTTCTATTTCAAGATTTAAGGTGGATAAGTTTACCGAAGATAATTTTTCGTTTACGATACCTACGGCAAATAAAGAGGACGTAGCAAAACTGCGTCCTAACACGTCGTTGCTCGTCGTTAAGCTAGCGCCTAATTGTTCAATGTCTCTTCGATTACCAGCCGATAAAATTAATCGGTTATTTTTCTCGAGCATGATTTTTCCGTTAATGGCGTATTTGAATTGGTTGTCTTTAAATCCATAGGCGGTATAACCTTGTAAACGCCAAGTGTCGTTCGGACCAAAATAAGTTCTTCCTCCTGCAAATAATCGCATGCCTTCTACAATGTTGTAGCCTACGCTTGAAAGTATAGGGCCGTAGTCGATTTTATTAAATTGAATGTAACCGCTGCCCAGTATGCTGACCATGTCGTACATGCGTTGGAATTTCTTTACATTTTGTAGGGTATCCAACATTTTGTAAACACCTACTTCGTCATTGTTTAAGGATTCAAAACGATTTTTTTCCCAAAACTCATCACTTTGGCTATATACTTGGTTGTCGTAAAAATTGACCTCTTTTTTATAGAATTCTGTTTCTTTAGGTTGATTGAATTCATGATTTTTATACAAAGTGGTGCGTTTTCCATACACCCCTTTAGAGGCTTCTTTTTTAGAAACACTAAAATCAGACATCATATAATCCCGCTTTAAAATAAAAGTGGAATCGTTTACTACCTCAAATTCTTGTTCTAAATAAATGTCTTTAATCCAGTTAATGTTGGCACTTTTCGTTACTTGTAAATTGATTTTTTTAATAGCAAAGGTGGTGTCGTTTACCCAAAAATCACCTTTAAAAGTCAGTTCATTTTTTCTTCTAGGATAATAAACAATATTGTAGCACCACTTGTTGTCTATAAAAGTACTGTCGTTTAATACATAGTTGTAAACGCTTACACCTGTTTTAGATAAGGGGCTTACAAAACCTTTTTCAAAGATGTATAAGTAGTTGTCATAAATATTGTAATCAACATATAAATCCTTGATTAATTCAATCAGCATTTGGTTGGAGTTGAAACCTGAGTTTTTATTTCCTTTTAAGATTTCTTTTTTGCGTCCGTTTACATTGTCTCCGTATACTTCGGCAATCGATTCGTTAATAAAAATAGGTAAGTAGGTTTTTCCGGTAACCGATGAGGTGTCTACGTATTTAAAAATAAATTCCATACCATTAAAAACTTTGCTTTTCATGTAAGCACTGTCAATGGAGTTTAAGTCAAATTCAACTTTTTCGTATTTATTATATTGATAATGTCTAAACTGATTAAGTCCGTTTTTTCGTTTTCTGGCCCAAATCTTTTTTAGAATTTCAATGGCAGGATTGTTTTTTTTGGAAGTATTACCCGCGAACAAAACTACCTCTTTTAAAGCAACACCAGTTTCTAGTTGGATTTTTAAGTTGTAGTTGGTTGATTTTTCAAGTCTTACTTCTTTGGTGGTAAAACCTACAAAAGAAACTACCAATAGATTTTGTTTGTTTGGGGACTCAATATAAAATTTACCATTTTCGTCGGTAACCACCCCAATGGTAGAAGATTTAAAATAAACATTAGCAAAAGCTACGGGTTGGTTAAAATCGTCTAATATTATCCCACTCACTTTGGTTTGTCCAAAAAGCGTTGCGCTCAGGCAAATAAAGAAGAAAAATATAGGTGCGAGTTGTTTAGTCATAAAATAAAAAACTTCATCGTGTTTTTTACGATGAAGTTTCAAATATAAGGTTATTTTAATTATTTGTTAAGTACCTTCTTTACTGCTTTAACAACTGTTTCAGCACTTGGTAACCACTCTTTCAATAAATTAGGAGAGTAAGGAGCAGGAGTATCTGCAGTTGTTACTCTAATAATTGGAGCGTCTAAGTAGTCAAAAGCTCTTTCTTGTACGATGTAAGTAATTTCCGAAGAAACACTTCCAAATGGCCAAGCTTCTTCAACAACTACTAAACGATTGGTTTTTTTAACTGAATTTAAAATCGTTTCGTGATCCATTGGTCTAATGGTTCTTAAATCAATGATTTCACAGCTAATGCCTTCTTTAGCTAATTCGTCTGCTGCGGTGTAAGCTTCTTTAATGATTTTACCAAAAGAAACAATGGTTACATCGGTACCTTCTCTTTTAATGTCTGCCAATCCTAATGGAATAGTGTATTCTCCTTCAGGAACTTCTCCTTTATCGCCATACATTTGTTCTGACTCCATAAAAATTACAGGGTCGTTATCGCGAATAGCAGATTTTAATAATCCTTTGGCATCGTATGGGTTAGACGGTACCACTACTTTTAAACCCGGGCAGTTGGCGTACCAGTTTTCAAAGGCTTGTGAGTGAGTAGCTCCTAATTGTCCACCAGAAGCGGTTGGTCCTCTAAAAACAATCGGAATATTGAATTGACCCGCACTCATTTGGCGCATTTTAGCGGCATTGTTGATGATTTGGTCAATACCTACTAAGGCAAAGTTAAAAGTCATGAATTCCACAATAGGTCTGTTTCCGTTCATGGCTGAACCTACAGCAATTCCCGAAAAACCTAACTCTGCAATTGGAGTGTCAATTACACGTTTTTCACCGAATTCATCTAGCATTCCTTTAGAAGCTTTGTAGGCTCCATTATATTCAGCAACTTCTTCTCCCATTAAGTATATGGATTCGTCTCTGCGCATTTCTTCGCTCATTGCCTCACAGACTGCTTGTCTAAATTGTAATGTTTTCATGAATTATGGTATGATTTTAAAAGGTCATTATTTTTTATGAATCACAAAAATAAAAATTTTTGACGAACACCACTGCGAATCCGTAAATAATAGCAACTAAATCAGTGTAAATTTTAGAATAATGATTCAATGGTTTAAAAGTGTGAATTACTTGTTGATTTTTGTTATTTAAAAAATGTAATACTTTTAAAAAAAATATTACCTTCGAAAGCTACACTGTTTATTTTTAAAATCTTGAAAAAGAATATTTTATCATAAACAATTCAATAAATAAAGGGTATTCTGAACAATAACTAAACAAAAAAAGAATGAAAATACTGGTTTGTATCAGTCATGTTCCTGACACGACTTCAAAAATTAATTTCACTAATTCCGACACTACTTTTGATACCAATGGCGTTCAATTCGTAATTAATCCTAATGACGAATTTGGTTTAACACGAGCGATTTGGTTTAAAGAAAAAAATGGAGATCAAGTAACCGTTGTTAATGTAGGCGAGGCAGATACCGAACCTACACTTCGAAAAGCATTGGCTATTGGAGCCGATGAGGCTATTCGTGTAAATGCGCAGCCTTTGGATAGTTTTTTTGTAGCGAGTCAATTAGCTGAAGTGGTTAAAAACGGAGGTTACGATTTAATCCTAGCAGGAAAAGAATCTTTGGATTATAACGGAGGTGTAGTGCCTGGGATGGTAGCTGCTTTAACAGGAATCAACTTTGTAAACGGGTGTATTGGCTTAGAAATAGAAAACGGACAAGCTACAGTAGTGCGCGAAATTGATGGAGGAAAAGAAACGTTATCAGCTTCTTTGCCTTTAATTGTTGGGGTACAAAAAGGAGTTGTAGAAGAAAAAGATTTAAGAATTCCCAACATGCGTGGCATCATGACTGCTCGTCAAAAAGCACTTACGGTGTTGGAATCTAATGGAGTGGCTGTTCAATCTAAAGTGGTGAAATTCGATAAACCAGCGCCTAAGTCTGCGGTAAAAATGGTGTCGGCAACTCATTTAGACGAGTTGATTGAATTGTTGCACAAAGAGGCTAAAGTGATTTAATTTCAAATAGAAAAAGTATGTCAGTATTAATATATGCAGAATCTGCAAAAGGAAAATTTAAAAAAACGTCGTTTGAATTGGCATCTTATGCTAAAAAATTAGCCAGCAGTTTAAATGAACAAGTAGTTGCTGTAGTTTTTGGAGAAGCAAATCCTACTGAACTAGGAACTTACGGAGTAGATAAAGTCGTACAAGTACAAGGTGAAGGTGTAGGCGTTTTTCAAGCTAAAAGTTACGCACAAGCTTTGGTTGAAGTGGCTAAAAAAGAATCAGCATCAGTAATTATTTTGCCAACGACTACCGATGCACAGTATTTAGCAGGATTAGTAGCTGTGGGAGTTTCGGGTGGATTTGTATCTAACGTAGTAGAACAACCTGCTTCTTTAAATCCATTTCAGGTTAAAAGAACTTCTTTTTCAAATAAGGCATTTGCTACAGTAGAAGTTTCTTCGGAAGTTAAAGTTTTAACTTTATCTAAAAATTCTTTTGGAATTATCGAAAGTCCATCTAGTCCAACTGTGGAATCTTTTGCTTTTGCATCGGATAATCAAGGAGTGAAAATAGTTTCTTCGGAAAGCGCATCAGGTAAAGTAACCATTGCTGATGCCGAGATTGTAGTGTCTGGCGGCCGAGGTTTAAAAGGTCCAGAAAATTGGGGAATGATAGAAGATTTGGCTCAGGTATTAGGGGCGGCAACCGCTTGTTCTAAACCGGTTTCGGATATGGGTTGGAGACCTCACGGAGAACACGTAGGACAAACCGGAAAACCTGTAGCTTGTAATTTATATATTGCTATAGGAATTTCAGGGGCTATTCAACACATTGCAGGAATTAACTCTTCCAAAGTAAAATTGGTGATTAACACCGATCCAGAAGCTCCGTTTTTTAAAGTAGCCGATTATGGAATTGTTGGAGATGCTTTTGAGGTAGTGCCGCAATTCATAGAAAAATTAAAAGCTTTTAAAGCGCAAAATAGTTAACACTAACTTTTGATAAGGGAATGTTTTAGGATTCCTAAGTAATGATGTAATATATGAGTTTAGTTAGATTAACCATCAGAGGTATATCGTATAGCCAAACCCAAAATGGGGCATATGCTCTTATTTTGGATGAAGTAGGCGGGGAACGAAAATTACCCATAGTTATTGGAGCGTACGAAGCCCAGTCCATTGCGATTGCTTTGGAAAAAGAAATCAAGCCACCCAGACCTTTAACGCATGATTTGTTCAAGAATTTTGCAGACAGATTTGACATAGTGGTCAAACAAATCATCATCCATAAATTGGTAGATGGAGTTTTTTATTCCAGTATTATTTGTGAACGAGACGGTATTGAAGAAATTTTTGATGCCAGAACATCTGATGCTATTGCTTTAGCTTTAAGATTTGAAGCGCCTATTTTTATTTATAAAAATATTTTAGATAAATCGGGTATTTATTTAAGTATGGATAGTGCTAAAACAGAGGCGAGTAGCGATGAGCCTACCGCGGCTTTAGCAGACTCTTTGTCTTATATAGCGGACAAAGAATCGGTATTGGCTAAAAATCCTTATGCAGAGTATTCTGTTCCTGAATTGCAAGAATTATTAAAAAGTGCTGTAGCTGAAGAAGATTACGAAAAAGCAGCACGCATCCGAGACGAAATTTCTAAAAGATAGACTTCAAAAATGAAACAATATTTAGATTTAGTTAAGCATATTTTAGAACACGGTCAGCAAAAGGGCGATCGCACAGGAACAGGAACTAAAAGTGTTTTTGGTTACCAAATACGTTTTGACTTAAACGAAGGTTTTCCGTTAGTAACCACTAAAAAAATTCACATTAAATCTGTAGTACACGAATTGTTGTGGTTTTTAAAGGGAGAAACCAATATTGCTTACTTAAAAGAAAATGGAGTGCGTATTTGGGATGAGTGGGCAGATGCTGATGGAAATTTAGGACCTGTTTACGGACATCAATGGCGCAATTGGGATAGTAAAGAAATTGATCAAATACAAGAATTGATAGATACTTTAAAAACAAATCCGAATAGTCGTCGTATGTTGGTTTCTGCTTGGAATCCTAGTGTGTTGCCCGATACTTCGGTTTCATTTGCAGAAAACGTGGCTAACGGAAAAGCGGCTTTGCCCCCGTGTCATGCATTTTTTCAGTTCTATGTAGCTGACGGAAAGTTGTCTTGTCAATTATATCAACGCAGTGCAGATGTGTTTTTAGGAGTTCCCTTTAACATTGCATCATACGCTTTGTTTACCCACATGGTCGCGCAAGTCGTAGGCTTACAAGTGGGTGATTTTGTACATACTTTTGGAGATGCGCACCTGTATAACAATCACTTTGAACAAGTGGAATTGCAGTTGAGTAGAGAGCCTAAAAAACTACCGAGATTAGTTTTAAATCCCGAAATAAAAAATATTTTCGACTTCACTTACGAGGATATTACCATTGAAGGCTATGATCCTCATCCGTTAATCAAAGGACAAGTATCAGTGTAATTGAATTATAATTCAATTACACTGTTTTCAGTTCCAGAAAATCCGTTGAATTGGTAACGATCGGCTTCTTCTTCGTTTTCGTAAACACCATCAATTAAATATTTGAATTCGTAAGAAGCGTTGGTTGGAATGTCAAAAACGCCTTTAAAAGAACCATTTTTTAATTTTCCTAAAGCACCTTCTTCTTTATTCCAATTATTGAAATCACCAACAACAGCCACTTCTGCAGCATCTTTAGCAGCAATAGTGAAAGTTACTTTACAAACCGGTTTTGTTTTTGAGAATTGTTTCTTTACTGACATAGTTTTAATTATTTTTTTGCAAATTTAAGTTAATTTTTTTCTTACGAGTTAGTTGTCGGGTTAAATTACCGTAAAACTATCAACATTTGTTAATCTATTTTTATTTTCCGAACAGTCCTTTAAGTGCATTTCCTGCTTTTTCTTTCACTTGTTCTTGTACTTTTTCCTGTACTTTTTCTTTTACTTCTGCTTTGATTTCTTCCTTTTTCATAGGAATCATTTTTTTAATACTATCTGCGTTTTTAATGCCAGCCATATTGGCTGCTTTATCAATTCCTTTATTAACCAATTGGGTTTTTTGTTGTTGAATCAATTGAGTAGTTAAATTACTTACGGATTGTTTTAAATCCGTACTTACTTTTGGGTTGCTAAAGTTTCCAGTTAAATTAGCTGTTACAGGTACATTGATTTTAGAAGCGTCCGTTTTGTTTAACGAGGCTAATAGCTTGGTTACTTCTGCGCCTAAATATTTAGCAGGCACATTAAAAGTTACGTCGTATTTCATGTTTTGGTCAAATCCATGTTGTCCGCCCACACCTACATTAATATCTTGATATTTTAAAGTCATCGGTTTTAAAGTCACTTTGCCATCTTTAAAGGTCATATTGGCGGTAACGTCTTTTAAATTCAATTTACTTACATCAAAAAAGCTTAGGTTGTTATCTAAGGTGCTTAACAATTTAGAACCTTCTGGTTTTACTTTAGTTTCTAACAATTGACCTAATAAATCTCCGTTTAAAGAATTCATATCAGGAGTCATTTCTTTCGCATCTAAATTCCCCGATAAAGTAATGTTGGAATTGAATTTACCCGCTAATGAATTGGCAATAGGAGCAATCTTTTTTAGGAACTCCATTTGGGTGAAAGACTGTACAATATCAAATCCTTTGATGTTTAAATTCATGTCAAAATTAGGAACCGCTTCTTTGGTAGAAATGGCTCCGTTCATGGTTAACAACCCTCCGAATAAATCAGATTTTAAGTTTTCTAATTTTACTTTTTCGTCTTTAATAATCATTTTACCCGAAACATTTTTCATGGTAATGTTATCGTAAACTACAGTGCCCGCCTTAGCGGTAAAAGTACAGTCTAAGAAAGCAGGGATTTTAACTGCTTCTTTCGGAGCTGATTTTTCTTCAGTTTTGGGAGCCGTAGCAGGTGCTGGAGCCATAAAATCGGATACCAATAATTGATTAGAATCAAAATTGAAGTTTCCTTTTAAGATTTGATTTTTAAACATAAAGCCATACAAGTTGTCTAAAGTACCCGTGATTTTCATGTCGCTTTTTCCAGAAATCGCATCAAATTGTTGCAGGTTCACATGGTTCGGATTAAAAATCAAAGTCGCTTGTTTAATGGTCATCGGTTTAGCCAATTCTGGACCTGCGTAATTGAATCCGGTTAAACTTACAGTCCCTGCATTTTGTATGTTTTGATATTGAGCCGTTTCAACCGATTTCATGTCGAATTTAGTAGTTACATCAGCTTTTAAAATACCCGAAAGTTTTTTCTCTAATTTAACAGGATACGCTTGATTTAAATTGCCTAAGTTGATGACTCCTTTTAATTGAGCATCTACTAATGGATTTTCGGTGATATTTTGAATTAAAGCTTTACTACTAAATACATCTTGATCGATTCTAAACGATAATTCGCCAATGTTTACATACGTATCCTTGATTAATCCTGTTTCATTTTTAATGTGGGTATCAATCACAATGTTTTGAACCGATTTAGGCAAGTCTGGGAATTTAAATGAAGCATTTTTAGAAGCGATGTCTAACCCAAAAGTAGGAATCGTTGTTTCGGTTAAAGAGCCTTTCGCAAATCCACCCACGCTAAAATTACCCGAGGTTTTGATTTGGTCTAAACTGCCTGAATAAGCCGAAGGAATTAAAGCCAAAAAGTTACTGAATTCACTACTAGGCGTTTTAAAGGTTAAGTCATATTCTTGGCTGGCTTCTTTCATTTGAATACTACCATTAAACTCTAAAGGTAATTTACCCACAATGGCTTTATTGTTTTTAAAGGTGTATTTGCTTTGCTCCATATCCATGCCGATAATGGCTTTTAGTTCCACAGGCATTTTATTCATAAAGTTGCTCTTAGCCATGGTAAAAGACACCTTAGCTGTAGATTCAGTATCTAAGTCTAACTTGTTGTTTGCCATATCTCCTTTACCCGTATGGTTGATTTCATCCAATACAAATTGAATGTCCGAAGCTTGGTCGGTAAACGCGAATTTTAAATTGTCAACCGTATATTTTTGAAGATTTAAAATAAATGGTTCTTTTTTATCTTCTTTTTCTTCCTCGTCTTTTAAGGCAATGTCAAAGTTGCCCAATCCTTCTTTGTTAAAAATAATATTGATTAATCCGTTTTTAGTGGCAATGGAACGGATGCTCATGCCTTCTTCTTTTTCTTTGAATAATTCTTTCACCGACATTTGTAAACGAATTTCTTCAAAGTACATTAAAGTATCTCCAGCAAATGGTGCTTTATTAATAATGCTCAATTTGTTAACGGAAACATTAGCATACGGAAATCCTTTAATTAAACTTAAATCCACCTCTTCAAAAGCGACTGTGGCGTCTAAATTATCGTTAATAGTTTGCAAAACCATCGCTTGAATTTTGTCTTTAAACAAAAACGGAGCAGCTAATAAAGTAGCGAAAATCAATCCGAAGAATACGCCAGAACCGATTAATAATTTCTTTTTCATATCTAAAAAGTATTTTTTGTTTTTATGATGGATAATAGGTGGGTAAAATTAATCAATAACAATCTCTTCTCCCATTTTAAGGTTAAATTTTTTATTGAACAAATGAACAAACAAGTACAAAAATGGGGTGTCTAAAATGGCAATAATGAGTTTGAAAATTAATCCGCTAATGAATAAAGTCTGAAAAGAACTCCACGGAAGAATTTCAAAAGAACACAACAACAAAATTACGGATAGCGTATCCACGGTTTGCGAGGTAAAGGTGGAAAAATTGTTGCGTACCCAAAGCATTTTGCCTTTGGTGACTTTTTTCCAAAAGTGGTAAATATAAATGTCAATGTATTGTGCTAATAAGTAAGCGCTCATCGAGGCTAAAACGGCTAAAGCGGTTTGTCCGAAAACGGTTCTGAACAATTCGTTACTTACTGGGGATTCGGCGGCGGCGGGTAAGGCAGCTGATACATATATAATGCACATGGAAAAAATCGAAGCAAATATGCCTGCGGTAACCACTTGATTGGCTTTTTTTTGACCATATACTTCTGAAATCATATCGGTGATTAAAAAAGTAATCGGGTAGGGCAAAATTCCAACGGAAAGTTTAAAGGTGTATAATCCAAAGGCGTCCCAATAAAAGAATTTCTGAAAAATCAGATTAGAAACCACCATAGAAGCAATGAATACTGCTCCTAAAATGATGTAAATTTTATAGGCGAGTAGTTTGTCTTGTTGGGTCAAAATTATTTGAATTTAAGTTCAAAAGGCATGATGGCTTGAATTCCTTTTCGGGATTGGCTGTTTCGGAGTTGTTGAATCACGTTGTAATTTTCAGTGCCCAAGGTTTTTTGTAATAATTTTTCCTGAGAATAAAAAATCGGTAAATCCAATTGACTGCCCAAATAATCCCTAAAGTTGATTTCATATTCCGGGTAGTTTACGGTTTGGTAAGTTTTTAGTTTACTTAATTTTGCCGCATAAGCAATGGCTTTGTCTAAACCGCCCATTTCATCAATTAATCCTACTTTAAGGGCGTCGGCTCCAGACCAAACCCTTCCTTGCGCCACGGCATCCACTTGTTCAATAGACATTTTTCTGCCATCGGCAACCCTTTTCAAAAAAGTGCCATACACGCTTTCTATACTTTGGGTAATGACTTCTTTAAAATTGTCTTGAATGGGTTCAAAAACACTATAATCGGCCGCATTTTTATGGGTTTGTACCAATTGCGATTTTATCCCTAAGTTTTTAGATAATTGCGCCAAGTTAGGTAGTTGCCCAAAAACACCAATAGAACCCGTAATCGTGGTGGGTTCTGCAAAAATTCGGTTAGCGCCACAAGCAATGTAATATCCGCCCGAGGCAGCGGTGTTTCCCATAGAAACAATTACGGGCTTTTTTTGTTTGGTTAAAGTAACTTCTCTCCAAATGAGTTCCGAGGTTAAAGCACTTCCACCTGGGGAATCTATGCGTAAAACTACGGCTTTGATGTTGTCATCTTTTCTGATGCTTCCCAATGCTCTTTTTAAAGATTGTTCGCCAACGTAGGTTTCATCGCCTTCGCCTCCCCAAATGATACCTTGGGCATATACCACCGCAATGGCATCTTCGCTAACGGGCACTTTTAGCGCATTGTTTTTAGCATAATCGCTTATGCTAATGGTTTTGTAATCTTCGTCTTTGGGTAGTTTCAACGCTTTTTTAATGCCGTTATGGTATTCGTCTTCGTAGGCGATTTTGTCAATTAGTTTTAATTCTAAAGCTTTTTCGGGAGTTCTGCCCGATAAGTTTTCGGCAATGGAATTGATTTGCTCAATGGAAAGTTTTCGGCTAGTAGCAATGTCTTGCACAATAACTTGCCATACCGATTGTAAAATAGAAGTGATTTGTTCTCTGTTTTCAGGACTCATTTCGTTATTTAAAAACGGCTCTACGGCGCTTTTGTATTTTCCATGACGAATGATTTCCATTTTAATTCCCGATTTTTCTTGAAAATCTTTAAAATACATCACTTCCGAAGCCAAACCTTTCAATTCCAATTCCCCGACAGGGTTTAAAAAAATAGTGTCGGCAACCGAGTTTAAGTAGTAATCTTTTTGAGCGTAAGAATCCGCGTAAGCCACGATGAATTTCCCCGATTTTTTAAATTCAACCAGTTGGTCGCGCAAAGATTTGCTTTGAGCCATCCCCAAATTAAGATTAGAATTTAAAATAGAAATTCCTTTGATTTGGGAATCTGTAGCGGCGTTTTTTAAACCTTCCAACACGTCCGATAAACCAGTAGCTTCTTCGTCGGTAAATCCAAAATCTTTAAAAGAAAATTTTCCGCCGTAGTCGTTCGTTAAATCATTTAAGTCTAAAGTAATTACCGTGTTGTCGGTAAGTGGTTTTACGTCCGATTCGCTTCCACCAACAGCGGCAATCATCACAATAAAAAAAAGAATGAATAAAAAGCTGAATGCAAATAAGCCTAAAATAGTGGCCAATACTTGAGTAAAAAATCGCATGGGTAGTAGTTTAAAATGCAAATATAAGTTTTAAAGTCGGTTGAATTTAGTTAATTTGCCGTTAATATGAGCGCCCTTAAAAACGTTATTTTATCGGTTGGAACCAATTTAGGCGACCGTTTTCAGAATCTTTTACAAGTAAAAAACCTACTGCAAAATCAGCTTGGAGGCATACCACAATGGTCTGGTATATACGAAACACCCGCATGGGGATTTCAGGGCGAACCCTTTTACAATACAGCGATTTTGTTGCAAACGTCATTGTCACCAACCGAAGTTTTAAGCGTCATCAGAACCATAGAAAACCAAATGGGTAGAGTTCGAAACGAAAACGCTATTGGTTATAGTTCCAGAAATATAGATGTCGATATTATTTTGTACGAAAATCAGATTATAGAAACACAAGAGTTACAAATCCCGCACCCTCGATTTACTCAACGAAAATTTGTATTGTTGCCCATGCAAGATTTATCTTGGCAGTGGAAACACCCACAAACCCAACAAAATTTAGAACAAATTATAAAGGAATGTACCGATACCAGCGACTGTAAAAAAGTAGCCGTTAGTATCTAAACTTTTTAAATAAATCCCAAATTACAACCCCAGCACTTACCGAAATATTCAAAGAATGTTTAGTGCCCAATTGCGGAATTTCAATACAACCGTCACAAAGATTAACCGCATTTTCAGAAACCCCTTTCACTTCATTGCCAAAAATGATGGCCAATTTTTTGTTTCCCGACCAACTGAAATCTTGTAAAAAAACAGCACCTTCTACTTGCTCAATGGCCATCACCTGAACATTTTCCGATTGAAGTTGCATAATCAGTTGCGTCACATCAGCCACATATTCCCACTCCACAGTATCCGTAGCGCCCAAAGCCGTTTTATTAATTTCTTTATTCGGAGGCGTCGCCGTAATGCCACACAAGTAAATTTTTTCAATCAAAAAAGCATCCGCAGTTCTAAAAACCGAACCAATATTGTTTAAACTTCTAATATCGTCCAACACAATAATAATGGGCGTTTTATCACTCTGTTTAAACTCATCCACACTCAAACGTTCCAATTCGGCATTCTCTAATTTTCTCATGAAAAGATATTTTTGAAAATTTTTCCAAAGAAACAAATTTTATTCATTTGGGTGTGCCCTCCGGTCAGGCTTTTCGCTGTATCTTTTATTCCGTTGCACTTCATAAAAGGATGCCGCTTCAATCCTTCACACGAATTGGGTTTTTGGGTATTGGGTGTTGGGTTTTAGGTTAATTGATTTACTTTTTCCATTAAAATTTTAAATCGTTCTTCTCTTAAAAAAGGATGAATATGCTGCTGATATTTCATATTGCGATATGCGATTTTAAATTATTTATATAGTTTTTATAGCGCGGAAATGTTTTCCGTGCCCACATTCTCCTTTGCACCTGCTGGCTCTTTCGCTAAAAATGTCCACTGGACATTTTCTTTACGCTCAGCCCTCTTTTTTTCATTGCCAAAAAAAGAAACAAAAAAGTCTAGCCTTGCATTTTGAAAACTATAATTTCTAAAAAGCTTTTTGTTCATGCGCAATCACTACCGTTGCACTATCGGATTTCGCCTCACTCCACGCTCAAAAACCTTTTTGAAATTCTCACGTTTTTAAAATGAAAGGCGGGAGATATTGATAATTACCTAAATTTGTCCATTCAAACCATAGCCAATAAAATCCATGAAAATTTTTAATTTCCTTTTAATAATCTCAATTTTTATTGTTGTATTTTCTTGTAAAAGGGCAGAAGCAGAAGCTACACTGGTTATGCCTATCAGTACGTTTGACACCCCTTTCCCAAAGAACAATAAACAACTTTCGAAAATTCTTGGAACTTCCCTTTTAGTCAAAAAAGATGGTGACACACTTTTTTTAAAAATAACCTCAACCAAAAATGATAATTCAATAATTAATAGTAAAACTGGAGATACTATCTTTTTTGGAAAAGTCTGCAAATTCAGAGAATTCTATTATTTAAATCATAAAGTGAATGATACCTCATATTACATTAGTGCATTCAAAATAAAAGACAATTTAATCTATGGTCTAAATACTTGGAGTCAGTATTATGATTTAGATAAGATTATAGTAAAAGGCAATGGAAAAGAATTAGTGAAATCTATAAATGCTGATACCTCTGCCATCAGACTTAAGCCTCACAAAAGAGAACTTAAAAAATTATTTACTTTAATTATGAGTAATGTAGTTCCAGACACAATTCTGAATTCAAAATCTGATTTAATAAAAATAGCTCAAAGAGAATCAATCTTTGAACCTGAAAAAGATGAAATTGAAAATGATATCAAAGTTTATCCAAATCCGACAAGTGATTTTATAAATATTCAAATCACTCAAAAATCTAATTATCAATTAAATGATTTTAATGGGAAAATAGTGATGCAAGGGAATTTGGATAAACTTGAAAATAGAATAGATGTCAGTGATAAGCAACCTGGATTTTATTTTTTAATCATTACTGATTTGCAAAAAGATGAAAAACGAACTTTAAAAATTGTAATTCAATAAAATCAAAGGAACCCGATAAGTCGGATTTACTTCGTCAGTTCGCTGCGCTCGGGTGCAATCCGACTTCCCCACTATTAAACAGCCCTACTTCTTATACCCAATTTTATCTCTACTACTTGGATTTTCTTTCTTCTCCATCAATTCATCTAGGTAATTAAAAACCAATTCAATGTTTTTGGAGTGATTAGAGATTTTCTTTTTAATGTCTTCTATTTCGAGTTTTAAACCGAGTGTGTCGTTAAGCATTTCACGGAGTTTTACAAAAACTCTTATGATTTTTATATTTACATCAATAGCTCTTTCACTATTTAAAATACACGAAAGCATGGTAACTCCTTGCTCTGTAAAACAAAATGGAGCATATCTCAAACCTTGTTTATCTTCTTTGGAGGTCACAAATTGTGACCTCCAATTTTGAAATTCAGCAGAAGACATTTCAAACATAAAATCTTCGGGAAATCTTTTTAAGTTACGTCTTACGGCTTGTTTAAGCACTTTTGTTTCTACACCGTATAACTCAGCCAAATCACGGTCGAGCATCACTTTTTGATTGCGGATATAAAATATTTTACTGGTAATAACCTCTTCGGGAATAAGTATTTCTGCAGACATTTTTATGGGTTTGGTGGTGCGAAAATATATTTTTAAATCGAAATTTAAAAAATAGTTTTATTAATAAATTTAGAAATCCGACAGCACGGATTAAAATCTGTTCGGATTACTTTCTTCCGTTAGGGATAGAGCCATTGTTGGAGCTCCTTTAAACATAAAACCTGCTTGAAAAGCAGGTTTTATGTTTAAAGAGCGACTGGCGAAAGCCCGCCCACAAGCTTTTTCTGCTTGTGGAAACGGCATAAAAATTATTCTTTAATAAACTTATGGGTTTCGTTGCCTAGTTGAACAAGGTACAAGCCTGGGGATAAACCCGAAATGTCTATAGTAGTTTTAGATTCATTGATTTTACTTTTTTGAATCACGATTTGTCCCAATTGATTTTTTATAAAAAGCGGTTCGGGTTCATTTGAATTCCAATCAATCGTTAGGATATTTTGGGCAGGGTTGGGGTACAGCCTGTTTTGGTTTTTTTCAAACGAGTTGGTGGCTAAGGTGGCTACGATTTCAAAAGGGGTAGAACAAACTTTTCCGTGTAATTCTGCTTCAAAAGTATATATTCCAGGTTGGGTGGGTAAAGTTTTTAACCAAGAGCGGGTAATTCCATTCCAAGTAGTAGTTCCTTTAGATTCCCAGCTATTAAAAACACTTCCGTTGGGATTTTTAATTCTTAGATAAACAGGCACATCGATTTCTTCGTCTCTTTTATGAATGTAAAAAAGGGCTTCGTAATCTTCGGGAACAAAGGTGTATTTTTCATTTAAAACTTCGGTTTCGGGGCAAGCAGGACTGGTGGGCTTAGCATTGTGTATAGATACTTTAGAAATGGTTGGGTCTAAATACGGTTTTTGCGTAGTCCAAAGTGAAGTTGCGTTTAAAGTGTTGCACGTTCCGTAAAAAGGGTCAACTAAAGTAGCTTTATTATCTGCCCAAACTTCAAAATGTAAATGAGGAATATTGGAACTTCCAGAACTGGCTACTACGCCAATATATTCTCCTTTTAAAATAGTGGCTCCGATAGCTTTAGTGGTTACCGAGTTTTTTTTCATGTGGTAATATAAAGTTCTGCTGCCGTCGGAATGTTGCAACATGACGTAATTTCCGCCTCCGCTATTATCGCTGCCGACACATTTTTTATCAAAAAAACCATCGGCTTTGTTTACAATAACGCCTGTTTTGGCGGCAACCACTTCTACTTGGTTGTGGTCTATTTTATAAAAAGGATAAGGCCATAAAGTAATGTCGGTGCCTCGGTGTCCATCGTAAGTTCTGGCTCCGCAGTTGTAGTCTTTTATTCCTGTGGTTTTGTCGTGATCTACATGTTTGGTAATGATGTAATAATCACAATCGTTAAATCCGTCGGCTTTTTTAACGGGCCAATCTAAAGGTTCTAAGGCTGTTGATTTTTTTTGGATTTTCCCGTTGAGGTTTAACCGAGAGGCATTTTCATTACTTTGTTGCAGCATTTCGGCATATTCTAGGGCTGAAATACAGGCAGAATGGTCATCGGGGGTATGATAAACAATATCGGATTCGGTATTTTGTGCGGTTAAGTTATAAGTTGCTATAACGAATAAGCTAGCAAAGAGTAATTTTTTATTCATAATGGGTTAGTTTTTAGTTGTTTAATAAATGTAAATAAAAAAATTAACTTTTGTTTAGTTGTTTTAAAAATCAATTAAAATGAGATTTACATTTAAGATTTTAAGGGGATAATCGTTAGTTTTTTTATTTTCATACGCTAAAATATCGTTCGGTACAATATTTTTTAGGAAATTAAAATTCAGTAACTTGGTTTTTATTAATAAGTTTTACATTTAACAATAGTAAAAAAGTGGAGACCAGCAAGCACTATAAAATCGGGGCGACATCGAAAAGCCAAACGAGTAGAGAAAATAAAATTAATTACTAAAATGAAAAAAACAATTATTACAACAGTTTTGGGGTTGTCGTTTTTAACATTAAACGCCCAGGTAGAAGTATCAACCAAAAGTTTTGATTTGGAATCTCAAAACAAACACAAAAATTGGAGAGTTGGGGATGCTGGCATTGATTCCCAAACAGGAAATGTATTTGTAAATATGCTGCAACCTTATTGCGATGCAACCACATCTTATAACGAAATTACATTCAGAGGATTAGGTTGGAATATTGACAAGTTGGTTTTTGACAATGGTTTTAATTTTGTTGAAGCTAAATCAATGAGATACAAATCAACCGAAGAAGCTCTTTTAAACGGTGAAAATGTTTATGGTAAAAAATATAATGTAATTGTTGGAAGTGGAATTGCAGGTTCAGCGTTTAGTGGTATTGCAATGCCTAAAGGAGCCATTGATAACTCATATATGTTTACTAATATTGTTACAGGCACATCAGGAATGACGGGCTTTAAGGTGGCTACATCATACATCAGTTTAAAAGTTGACGGTCAGGATACTAAAACCAGAGGAGTTGTATGTTCTGAAAATCCTGCGGTATTCAAAGTAAAAAGCGAAGATGCTAAAGAAGAAAAGGGTCAAAGGTGGATCCCTATGTATAACAATCCAGTGCCAAATGGGGGTAATGTTTTGTTTAATACCGTTGGGGTTATACAAGGAGAAAAGCAACATTATGTATTTAGAAAATATGATAAAGATGCTAATGTTATCAAAGAACAAACATTTACATTTGATTACCAATGCATTTTGAATGGTAAGGAAATAGAAAAAGCACCAGGTGAATTTGATTATATATTTATTGCAACTCCAATAAACTATAAAAAATCAAAAATGCCACTAGCTCCTGCGAATAGTTACGAGTATTTTTATGTGGATGGTAGTACCTATGAAATTAAAGAAAAGGCAACCATAGTAGCACCTAATTCAGAATGGCTAGTTAATCATGTAGTACGCGACAATGGAGCTACTTATTTAGTGGGAACATGTGGAGTGAAAAATACAGTGTATGCGGATATATTTTCTGTTCCAAAGCCTGAGTCATATGAAAATACACAAGTAGTAAAAATTGAAAATGGTAAATTGGTGTATGCTACAAGTACTTTGAATAAAGATTTAAAACCAGTGATGAAAACAATAGATGGTTTAAAAAGCAATTCAAGTATTAACTTTTGTATGCCATTTGCTTCTTTAAATGTATTAAATGGGAAGTTAATATATTCAGGTCAACAAGAATATGGCGGACTAAAAGGAGCATTACAAACAATTGTTTTTGATGGAAATGGAAAAGTTGAGGCTGTTTTATCTAAACAAGAAAAAACAATTGCCCGTTCACATCTATCATTTTCAAAAGATGGTAAAAAATTCTTTTGGCTTTTAGAAAATGTAGAGGAATATAATGATATCAATAATATTTTCACTTTAACTCCAAAAAAGGCAAGAGAAGTGGTTAGTAGTTTATCTGTTTTAACTTATGATTTGGAGACAAACAATATTGCTAAATTCCAAAATTTAGAAAACGAGGAGTGGGCGGTTAATTATAAAAATCCGATTTTAATGGATAATGACAATTCCATATTAATGCTTGGTAACAAAATAACCAAAAAGGCAAAAGAAAGCGAAATCATATTTATTACCATTAAAAAGTAATTATTAATTTTTTTTATTAAAAAAGCCCTTAAAATGAATAAATTTTAAGGGCTTTTGATTTATTGTACAACCGCTAGGTGCTGGTTTTCTATGATAAAAAAACAATTCAATTTTCGGCATAAAAAAAGAATAAGCAGGTTATATTTGTACGGATTTGAAATTCCTTCATGAAAAAATCAACAGCAATTATTGGGTTAGTTTTAGCGATTATTGTAGTTAAAATCTGCTCCTTTTTTCCACAGGGGGTAGAGGATTATTACAGCAATGGTTGGTATCCTGTTTTATCGGTTAGCCTTAGATTTTTGTTCGGTTGGATTCCTTTTTCGATAGGTGACGTTTTATACACTTTAGCTGGGTTTTGGATGTTGTTTGAGTTGTTTGTTTTTGCGAAATCTCCGCGTGTTCGTTACAAAGAATTTTTATTCAGAATTGGTGTTTTTTTAGGCTTACTATATGTTGTGTTTTATAGTTTTTGGGGTTTGAATTATTACCGAGTTCCTATCAAAGAAAAATGGCAATTACAAGGCGAATATACTTTTGAGGAGTTAGTTTATCTTACCGAAAAATTGATTGTGGAATCCAATCGGATGCAATTTCAAATTACACAAGATTCCCAAGTTATGGTGGTAAATCCATATACAAATCGTCAGATTTTTAACATGGCAATAGTGGGTTACGATTCTTTAAAAACACTACATCCTAATTTAGCTTTTCAGCAATTAAGTAGTAAAAAATCGTTGTACAGTTTGCCTTTAACTTATATGGGGTTTGGTGGCTATTTGAATCCGTTTACCAACGAAGCTCAGGTAAATAGTTTGTTGCCGTTGTATAATTTTCCAACGACCACTTGTCACGAAATGGCGCACCAATTAGGAATAGCTCCCGAAAGTGAAGCCAATTTAATTGGGCATTTAGCATCGGTGCATCATTCAGATAAGTACTTTAAATATTCGGGTTATACTTACGCGTTACGTTATTGTTTAAGCGAAATTCAGCACGTAAATGAAAAAAAATATCAGGAATTAGAGCAAAAAATTCATCCGGGGATTTTAAAAAACTTTGCTCAAACCGAAGCGCTTTGGTTGAAATATGAATCCCCTATAGAATCGGTTTCTAAAAATATCTACGGGAATTATTTAGAAGTTAATCAACAAAAAGGAGGAATGAAAACTTATCATGCTTTTGTAGGGCTCATGATTCAATATTATAAAATACATCCAATAAAATCTTAACGTTAAATTCTTCTAATCCATAAATTAGATTGTTAATTTTAGCCTCACCATAAAATTACCTCTTATGACTAACAGACGTCAATTCTTTAAAAACACCAGCTTATTAGGTTTAGGTGGATTATTATTCAATCCATTAGAGGTTTTTAGTGCTCCTACTTCTGAAAATATTTTTAAGAATAAAAAAGCCAAAAACATTATTTTATTGGTCAGTGATGGGATGAGTTCTGGAACCCTAAGTATGGCGAATATTTTTAAAGAACGTATGTTGGGGAAAAGCAGTCATTGGATACAGTTGTACCAAGATAATTTGGTGAGCCGTGCGTTAATGGATACGGCTTCTGCCAGTTCTATCATAACAGATTCTGCGGCAGCAGGTTCCTCGTGGGGCAGTGGTTTTAGGGTAAATAATGGTTCTTTAAATGTAGGTGTGAACGGAGAAGAATATTTACCCATTTGGCAAAAATTTAAAAAGAAAGGTAAAAAAGCAGGTTGTGTAACTACGGTGCCGATTACCCATGCTACGCCAGCGAGTTTTTGCGTATCTGAAAAAAGTAGAAATTCCCAAGAAAAAATAGCCGAGCAATATTTACAATTGCGTTTTGATGTGATGATGGGCGGAGGGTATAAATATTTTGGTGCGGAATTGCGCGAAGACAAAAAAGATATTTTAAGTGATTTTAAAAAGAACGGATTTACGGTGATTCGCGAAAAAAGTGAATTCAGTCAAATCAGTTCCGAAAAACCCGTGTTGGGTATTTTTGCCGAAGATGGATTGCCGTATACGGTAGACCATCAAAGTAATCCTGAACTGAAAAATAAAGTTCCCACATTGGCCGAAATGACTCAGCAAGCCATTGATGCCATGAAAGACCATACTCAAGGATTTGTATTGCAAGTAGAGGCAGGAAAAGTAGATTGGGCGGCTCATGGAAATGATATTTCGGCTTTGCTGTTTGACCAATTGGCGTTTGATGATGCCGTAAAAGTAGCCATAGATTTTGCTCAAAAAGACCAAGAAACTTTAGTGATTATTACCACCGATCACGGAAACGCTAATCCTGGGGTGATTTATGGCAAAGAAGCCAACAAAAATTTTGACTCCTTACAGTATTTTAAACACAGTAATGATTTTGTTTTACAGTCGTTAACGGAAAAAACCAGCGTAGCGGAGTGTCAAGATGTTTTTAAAACGACTCAACAAATTCAATTGAATACCGATGATGCACAACAATTGTTGACATATTATCAAAAGGCAGAATCCGAAAACGGCGTTTATAATTATAAAAAGTTGCCCTTTAAAGCTTTGGCAGATATTCAAAAGAAACAAACTTCGGTAGGTTGGATTAGCATGGATCACTCCGCAGACCATGTAGAAGTTGCCGCCTACGGGCCGGGAAGTCAATTCTTAAAACCGTTTATCAGAAATACCGACTTGCACTACTTCATGTTACAAGCCGCCGAGGTGGAGAATAAGTTTTAGTTGGGTGTTGGGTTTTAGGTGTTGGGTAATTAGTTTGTGGTCTCAAATCTCAAATCTGAGTAAACTAATCACTATTGCTTAATGGCTATTGCCTATAATTTATTGCGAAAAGCTGATATTTTTTACCATTATAATAGTAAAATTATCACAATTTAATTACTTTTGACTAAAATATTAGTATTTTATGTTTGATGAAATCACTATTAAAGACGTAAAAGTAAAGATTGGTTTACTGTGTAAAGCCAAACGAAAAGAACTGCAATTGACCCGAGAACAATTAGCGGAAGAACTTAGCATTTCCAGAGCTACAATACAAAACATCGAAAGCGGTAAAAATGCTACTTTGGATAATCTTTTAAAAATTGCCGTTCATTTCAATTTGTTAGATAAAATATACCACGGATTGCAGCAGTTAGAAAGTGGTGATAATCTTTCGTTGTATTAATCATGAGCGCGCACAAAAACATAGATGTCTGTGCTTTCGGCATCGAAATAGGAAAATTAGGATATGATAATGACCAGAAAAAATGCTTTTTTCAATACAATCCTTCTTTTTTAGAATCTGAAAAATTAACACATCTTTTTCCGTTTATATTCAAGCGCATAAAACCGGTTCAAATATTTACAGAATATCACAACGAAACATTTAAAGGCTTACCGCCTATGATTTCCGATTCCTTACCAGATATGTTCGGAAACATTATTTTTCAAGAATGGTTGAAACACAAAAACATCAATAAAATCAGCCCATTGGAACAGCTTACTTATGTAGCCAACAGAGGAATGGGGGCTTTAGAATATCAGCCAGCACAAGAATTATCGGGCAATTCTAAAATAGAAATTGAAGAAATAGCGTCCGTATTACAAAAAGTATTACAATTAAAAAACAGTACTGTTTCCGAAAGATTAAGCGATTTATCATTATTGAATATCTTTAAAATCGGTACTTCTGCCGGAGGGGTTAAACCTAAAATTTTAATCGCTGAACATAAAGAGTCTGGAATAATTATCACAGGCGATACCACCGTTTCCGAAGATTACCATCACTACTTGGTAAAACTTCATTTAGACGATGAAAAAAAATACAATGCAGAGCTTATTGAATATGCGTATTACCAATTGGCTCAACAAGTAGGTATCCACATGATGCCTAGTAAATTAATTGATCAAAAACATTTCGCAACGCTTAGGTTTGATAGACAAAACGGCGAAAAAAAACACGTTTTAACCGCTTGCGGTTTAACAGGATGGGATTTTCAAAGCCCTGAAAATTCCTCTTACGAAAATGTTTTTAAGTTGGCGAATGCGTTAAAAGTCCCTCATAAAGATTTGGAACAATTGTTTAAAAGAATGGTGTTTAATCTGGTATTTAAAAACATAGACGACCATTTAAAAAATCATAGTTTTATATACAATCATCAAAAAGATACTTGGAATTTAGCCCCAGCGTATGACGTTACCTATGCTTTAAATCCGTTGTTGAATTACACCAATGTTTCCAGAGCACTTTCTGTAAATGGTAAACGTCAACAAATTGTATATCAGGATTTACTTACTATAGCACAAGAATACGCCATTAAAAATCCCAAAGGAATTATTGAAGAAATTCAACAAGCCACACAAAATTGGCGCAATATTGCTCAGTCTGTAAATGTTCCTGAAAATATTATAGAGATTATTGAGAAGGATTTTGAGCGGGTGGTTTGATGGTTTATTATTTTGTAAAAATGATTTCGATGTATCAAAAAATGAGATACAAAAAGTCTATTTTTATCAAAATCAAAAAAGCCGATTAAACGGTTAAACGAAATAACGCTTAAACGAAAACATCCATGTCACAAACTTCCTCTATTTTAAGGCAATTACTGATTATCCGAAAAATTCGGGTAGCCAATCAAAGTATGATTTATCCGTCGATTGAGGATTTGATTAAATATGTAGAAGATGAATTTAGCAAAAGAGATTTACCCCAAAAAGCTGGTGCTTCCGAACCGACTTTAAAAAGAGATTTTAAACAAATTCGAGAATATTTTAGAATACCGATTGTTTATGACAATAAAGAAAGAGGCTATTTTATTGAAGAGGAAGACTTTTCTTTTGTGGAAAGTACTTTAGAGTCATTCGAGATTCTTTCCGCCATTAGCGCTGATGGATTGATGCCAAAGCATATCATCCCTGAAAAAAGAAAAATAGCCACGGGTTTACAGCATTTTGGGTACATTAATCGTTGTATTGAAGATAAAGTTAGTGTCACGTTCAAGTATCATAAATATGATACGGACAATCGCACTTATCCGGTAGTAAAACCCTTATTTTTAAAAGAAAGCAGAGGAAGATGGTATGTGTTGGCGCAGCCCGAAAATGAAACTGAAATTAAGGCGTATGCTTTAGACAGAATAAGTAATTTAGAAGGTACAGGGCAAAAGTTTAAATTAAAGGTTTCCGAAACAGAAATCAATCAAAAATATGCCGACTGTTTTGCTATGTTTACTTCAAATGAGCTTGTTCAAAAGGTGGTTTTGTCATTTGATCGTCGCGATGGAAATTACTTAAAAACGTATCCGATACACCATTCGCAAACGATAATTGAAAATGAAAAAGAGGTTCTGATTACTTTACAAATTAAAATTACACTCGATTTTATCATGGAACTGATGTCGCGTGCCTGGTCTGTAAAAGTGTTAGAACCCCTTTCGTTAAAAGCAGAATTACATCGTATTTTTAACGATGCTGCTAATCGGAATGTTTGAAAATCATAACCACTCTAAAATATCCTTAACGGATGGCGTATGATTTGTTTTATACTCCTTTTTAGCTTTTCCTTTTAATTGGTATACATTACTATTATTGAGGACATAAAGCTTTTTTTTGTTTTTTCTAAACACGTATTTTGGGCGATTATATTTATTTGAAGTTATTTTGAATACCGCCACAACAATGTTTTCTATCAATACAAATTGCAGGGTTATGGCATCTAAATCTTCAGGGAAATATTTTTGTTTGAGGAGGTTTATTTCAGTGACAAAGTCGTTTAAATTGATATTGTAAAATAGTTGATGAGCTTTTTCCTTTTTATCCATACCGTAAACAATAAAACCGCTTTCGGAATTTAAAAATGCAGCGACCTGTTTAGCCCATTTTTTTTCATCTATTTGGGTGGTAAAATAAGTGTTGTCATTATTCATAATTTTATTTCTATTAAACACCCGATCCGTATATTTAATTCTTTCTTCATCCGTTGTGGAATAGGCAAATTTCAATTTTATCCAATCAATAGGCGTCGAAATGATGTAAGGCGTAACCTCTCCATAATCAGTTACCGCATCATCTAAATATAAAATATGCAAATAATTTTTGGTGCAATATTTCGATTGCGAATAATAATGGTATTCACGATTTAACCCATTAATGATTAACTCTGTTTTATTGATGTCTAAACTGTAAATAAGAAAATGCTGACCTTCTGGGTCTTTTTTCGGCGTTTTGTATTGAATGGGTTGTTCCGCAACTAGGTATATTTCATAGTTCATATTTTTTCGTATTACTTCCTGAAAAATCATCTCATTTGCATGATATTTTTGAAGTGTTTGTCCACCAAAATTTGGATTTAAATACGTAAAACGGTCTGTAAAATATGCTTCAAAGCGGTCTATAAAGTATTCTTCTAAGTTTGGATGAGCTACTTCAAGATGAGCTATTTCAAACTGACGCATCTCATTTTCTAAAAAAGCGAAGGCTTCTTCACGGGCTTTAATTGGGTCATTGTTTTTAAACTTTATGACCTTAGGATTTGAGGTTCTTGACTTATTTATGACTTCGTAATAAATACTAGGTTCTTTTTGGTTTTTTGATGTCTGATTGTTAATCATTTGAAAAATTTCCATGGTTTTGTTTTTTAAAATTTAATAATCAATTGTATTTTTTCCTCGACCGATTTTAGTTTTTTGGTTTCTTTAATCAATTCTTTTAAGTCTTTGCCTTTTAACTGAATAACTTTTTGGCTGATTTGAATGAGTTCTTCTAAAACAACATCATTTATTTTTTCTTCTTTTTTAAAGCTTGAGATTTTATTTTCGACATATTCCTGATGAATTTTAAATAAACGCTCCTCGTCTCCGCTAATGGCTTTATTCTGACCATAACTATTGATTTTATGAATATTAAAAAGCTTAACCAATTCATTATTTGACCAGTTTACGTCTTCCACATTTATTTTACCGTAAGCTGATTTTACTTCGTATAGTTTTAAATCGGCTTCATAGGCTTTTTTAAGTACAGCAATCATTTTGGTTTCTAAAGGTTTTATCTCGGTTTCGAGTTCTAAAACAATTTCTTGGGTTTTTTCATCCAAACTTTTAAAATCAAAATTGAGGTATTCATCTAGGGTTTTATAGTATTGTATGGCAGCGTTGTGCTGTTTAGCATAACCCACAACCATTTCGTTTAAAGTACTTTTGTAGCCTTTTATGGATGATATTCCAGGTTCTAATTTGTCGTAAACAAAATTTTGTAACTCGGAGTTTTTATACTTTGAATATTGATTGTTGTTTTCTAAAAACAGTTTAATTGCAGTTATGTTTTTAATTGAATTTTCGTCATGAGTTTTGTTGGCGTAGTAACGCTCTTTTTCGCTTTTTAAAAGTGCAAGGTCTTCGGGTTTTAGTTTGCTTAAGTTCTCGTTAATAAAGCGGTCATAACCCGCCATATTTCTGTTTCTTCGCATTTCAATGTATTGTTGATTTTTGCTTAAATCGATATAAGCAATTTCATCCACCAAAATAAACATACCATAGTTGCGGTTTAATTTTCCTATTTGGGTATCGTAGGTTTTATCGCCTCCTAAATATTTTAGTAATAGGTTATCGTGTTCAAAAACCATTTTTAAATCAGTATAATCGTCGGCAAACAAAGTGTCTAATTGAATCCGTTTTTCCTGAAGTTTCTTTTTTGAAATTTCTTTTCGTAAATATTTTTCAGCCATTTCTACCCAAGTTTTATCAGCTTCAAATTTTAAAAGAACATTTCCTACTTTATCTCGAGCCACTCTTCGGGTCAGTATCCCTTGCGGATTAAACGTCATTTCTTCGGTTTGATAAGGCATTTTAAAAGTTACATTTCCTGTTAAAAAACCATTATTATTAAACGTAGCGGTAGTAGGTGTTTTTTTGTAAGAAAGTTTTGTGGTAACCACACCATTTAAAACTCCATTATTGTAATTGGCTGTGGCGTAAGATGTTAATTCTGGCTCAAAAGTTCCCCAAACAAAAGTTTCTAAATAAAATACTTTGTCTCGGGTTTTTACAGATTCATTTAATTTCCACAATCCGTGTGGGGTGCCGTTTTTAAATGTTTGCGTACACACGGTGCTTGAGGTGGTATAAGTTCCATTTCCATTAGGGTAATCGGTTTTTGATTGGTTGAAATTCCAAACACCATCCCTGAATCCATTTTTGAATTGACCTGTAACCACTTCTTTGTAAGAACCACCTTGGTTAACTTCTGTTTGTTCGTATTTGATTTTTCCGTGTTTAATTTGGTTTGCCGTTGCAGGGTCTTCATAGTACTGATAGGTAAGTTTACCGCCATGATAATCTTGTGTAATTGTTTTTATTTCTTGACTCATTACCGAATAAGCAAGCAAACAGGTTATTAGAAAAGTTAAGATTGTTTTTTCCATAGTGTTTAATATTTTAAGATTAATATTGATTGTAAAATTCACTTTTAGGTATATCAATACATGATATTCGAATGACCATTTTGCATTTTTTCAAAACTAAAATTCCATCTTTTGTTTCTTCTGTGGTAGTCTTTAGCATTAGGGTTAGCTCTAGAAAATTCGTATGTGGTTTTATCAATTACAACGCCTTGATCAGCGAGCTGTTCTTTGACAACTATAATTGTATTTCCCTTTTCGTTTCTGTCGTAAAGGATGTAATAATTACCAGTATTTACATATATCACTTGGGGTGAGGGTTGTATTAAAAATACAGCCACCAGTGTATGGTCAATTTCTATAAAAAATAATTTTATCAGATGGCTTTGGGCTTTAAAGAGGTTCTTAATTACGGAATAGGTTAAAAACTTAAATTCTTCTGGGCTTAATTGGTTAAATAAGTTGGTTGTATTTCTTTTTTTGTTGATTCCGTAATATAAATACCCGCCATTTTTGTTTAAAAATGAAGTGAGTTGAATAGTGAATGTTTCCGTGTCAAAACTTTCCTGAAAATCAACAGCTGATAAACTGCTCGTTTGTATAGTTTGCATATGGTCTTCAATAAAGGCAATCGGTAGATTTTTTTGTAAAGTATTTGAATTTAAATACGAATTGTTTTTAAGATTTATAGGCGTATCCAATACATGGCAGGTATAATGTTTTTTTTGCACGTTTAACAATTCATGCGCTGTTACATAGTTTTTAACTTCATAACCGAGTGATTTATAACTCGCATATTCTTTTAAAATGCCACATTCTATTTCATTTAAATCGTCCCAGTTGTAATTCCAAATACCGTGAATGAGGTAACGCTTTTCGTTGAGTTTATATGAGTTGACAGTTGTTTTTACTACCAAAAATAATTTCACTCCTTTATCAAATTTTTCAGGCTCTGTATAGGTGATGTTTTTTGTGGTGAGTGTTAAAAGAGAATCTTCATTAGAAAAATTGGTTTCACGGAATGTTGTTTTCTCTTTTATCGGAAAATTACACGATAAACCTTTTTTAAAGCTTGTTTTAAGCAAACCCAGTCTTACCAATGATTCCACATAAAAATCATAAAACAGAAAAGCTTTTTCTCTTGCTTCAATAGGATTTGTATGAACAAAAATCTTTTCAAAAAAAGTATCTTCATTTTCGTTTTTACATCCTTGAAGTACGTAATAGATAATAGGCATAGAAGGATTTATTGGCATCACAGCAGATTTTAATTAACAAAAACAAACTTCAAAACAAATTATCGGGGTTTGGTTTGGTTATTTACAATTTGTTGAAACATGCCATTTTCGTTTCGGTAATAAATTACTTTTTTATTGATTTGTGTTTGAATCATCTTTTGGCTAGATGCAGGAACCGTCATGACCAAGACTTGTTTTTTATCCACCGTAATCATTGACATTTTAATTTTTTTAGTACAGACGGTTCCCAGTTTATCGGTAATAAATTCATTCAGCGTTTTTAATAAATAGGGCGTATTGTTTACATCAAACAGTTCCCAAGCCGATCTCCCTAAGGGATCAATACCACAAAACAGATAACCACCATTGGTATTGAATAGCGAAAGGATGTTGTTTAAAATGAAGGTTAAATCAAAAGTTTGTACATATGCATTGTTCGTCCGTCCGCCATTAGCGATACAATCTAAATACTCTTGGTGTAAGTCTTTTGAAACAGGGTCTTGTACAATTTTGTTTAATTGGTTAGAGTTTTCCCAATCAAACGGGGTAGATAAGATGGTTTTATACACTTTAAAATCATGGGCATAAGTCCATTCTTTTTCCGAAACATAATTTTTGGTTTCGTATTTAAAACGCTCGTAATAAGCATATTCAATGGTAAGCCCTTGAATCATTTTTATTAAATGGTTCAGGTTTAAATTCCAAAATCCATGTATTAAATAGCGATCATTTATTTTATTGCGAATTTTTAAATGAACAATAGATTTTTTAACCACCATGTACAAACCAATTCCGTTATCAAAAGCAAAATCAGTACTGTATTTGATTTGGGCTTGGTGTGGATTTTTTAAATCAATTTCTTCGGTATAGGGCGGATTTTTCCCTTTGGAATATTGAAGTTGTATGATGCCCTCGTCATGCAAAATTTGTGCATAATGCTGATAAAACAAAAAGGCTTTTTCGCGCGCCACAATAGGGTTTTCATCGGCAAAAACTTGCTCGAAATATTCTTTTTTCTGAACATCGCCTCTGCCTTTTACTACATAATAAATAGCTGGCGTTTTTGTTTTGGGTGTTGATTTTTGGGTTTCCATGATACTAGGTTTTAATCTTTGGTATAAAATTAAAACCAAGCTGTATCAAAGTGTGATATAGTAAAAATAAGAAATAAAAAAACTGCCTTGTGGGGGCAGTTTTGTATTCACTGGAGTTGTTAAAATCTTGAATTTATTAGAAGTACAAAACTATTTATTATTCATTTTATCTAACCATTCTAAAAAAGGTTTCCAATGTCTTTCAACCCATTGTGAAGTTAAAAAATAATCACCAAAAAATCTTTCGCCTGCATAATAACGATTTCTGCCGTCTGTACTTGTAATATCTTTATCCGAACCCCTTAAAACTTCATAGTTTTGGTCGAATACTTTTTTGGAATATTCCTTGTTCTGAAGGTTTTTTATTTCATCGTTTGATATTAAACCTTCTTCAAACAATTTTTTCATATTATATTGAATAAATTGACCAATTTTCATACCGTCAACAGTTGTCTTCTCGGTAAGAATTGTATGTTTTTTGTTTGTCTTTTTGTAATTAGTTGCTAAATCCCCTCGACTATCTAAATACAGAAGTTTTACGCTTCTCAAAAACAATTCAGATGTGTCATTATTATCATCTATCTTAGTAATTATAGGGTCAACAATAGAATTGAAAAATGATTCGTTGCAAATAAAATTTACAGTAATCATCTCATCATTAATTATTTCATTTGCTTTTTTTATCAATTCACGAATTGGGTTTTCTGTTGCAGGATTAGCCTTGGGCGTAATAAAAAACGCGTTAAACTTATGAAAGTCACCAAAATATGATTGTAACACGAAAATTGTTCTAAATATTTTTTTTAAAACAGTATTTGGTGTGTTTTTATAATTTAGTCCTGCGTTATGAAAAGCAACGTCAATTCCAAAAATAGATTTCTCAGTTGTATTTAAACCTATAACATCTATTTCGGCTTGTTTTATTAATTGGTCGTATCCGCTATTTTTAAATACTTCTTCAAAAAATGGTGAAGATTTTATTTTATTAAAAAGCTCTCGTGATTTTTTTTCTTCGTATTCGGTAATTTTCCATTGACTACTTGTCTTCCAATTTGTCTGAACAATTCTACAATCTTCAACATGTCGCAAGTAGCTTGCAATTAAATTTTCTCCTATTTCTATTTTCATAAGTTTTCAGATTTTAATCTGGTTATAAATTTATTACACATATAAAAAAAATCGTTCAACAATATAAAAATTTATTCCTTAAAACTTTTAGTCCCCACGACTCTTTTTACTTCATATTTAAAAATTTCTAGAGGTGTTCGGTGGTCTAAATCTATTAGGTTTAAGAATATTGAGTGATAATTTTAGAACAAAAAAAGCATACAGCTATATCAAAACATGATGCAGTAAATAAAATTTTGGTGTATCGTATTTTGATGTTCATAACATTTATCTTTGAAATAAACTATTAACTCATTATATCATGGTAAAGGAAAATATTAGAACATTTGTAGATTATTATAACAAAAAACAAACTGATAAACAGTACGTAAAAAAGCTTTTTGAGTCAGGTAAAGAAAATGTTATTTCTCAACTTGAAAAATGGTCAAGTTTTTTTGAATCATCTTATGGTTATAATCCTTTTGATAAAAATTTTCAAGGAATGACGTTTGATTTTGTTGAAAAACTTAAATCTGATTTGCTTAACAAAAACACTATATATACAACATATTCAACGGAAGACTATTCTGTAGTAGAGAAATTTATTAGTAGGGATTATATTGATTTCTTAGTTTCAAAATTATACGGAGAAGATGAAAAACTATATCACTCTCATCAAGCTCAGTTAAAAAAAGATAGCACAATCCCATATAAAGATGAGTTCTTATCTTGGTTAACAGATAATCAAAATTTAAGTAAAAAGAGTACTTCTACTCATTTTAGTCACTTAAACGGATTAAATGAAAAAGTTTTTAGAAGTGATCAATATCCAAATCTATTTTTTAAAGCAATAACTTTTTTAATTGAAGAAGAGGCGAAGGAAGACCTAACTAAGTATTTAAATAATTGTATGAAGTCAATTGAAGAAGAATCAGAAGAAAAAATGAGAGCCAAATATAAAATTGCTCTTAATAAATACCGTGATTTTTTATTACAAAAAATCAGTTAATTTTTCTAAAACAAGAAACTTTTGAAACCTGTAAAAGTTGATTTTTTCGGGACTTTTTGGTCGGTTAAAACTATTGTTTTAGACCCTACGGAATGGTTGTATTTTAACCAAATAGCCACTAAGATTAAAACTCCTTTGGAGGAGGCAATAACAGACCCCTTTTTTTATCATCATTTAAGACTTCAAAAATATCAGTCGTTTTTAGATTTAAAAGGAGACGTTTTTTCGGGAACTTATACCGACAACCACCACCAAATAGAAGTTTGGTTTGAAAACAAACGGATGTATAAGATTAAAATTCAGGATTTACATCCGTCACAAATTTTATTTCCAGTATTTAAAACCCTCGAAAATATTTATAAAATCCCTGAATTTTCGGGCTTACACATTGAGTTTATCGAAACTGGTAAACTCAGCAAAACCATTATGATAGAACATGATTTCCTTCCAGAATTATTAACTTTTGAACTATTTACCCACCAAGAACATTTGTTTTTTGGAGATGTTTTTTACGGGGATAAAAAATTGAAAAACAGAAAATCAGATACTTTATTGAATCGGGCGGTTGGGAGGATGAATTCAAGTATTTAATCATTTTACTGACGTCGGCAAAATGGTTGATTTAGGAAGCTAAATTATCCATATCGAGTATAGAAGATACTGCAATTTATAATTACAAATAAATATCCTTCCGATGCCCTACGGTAATAATTTCTACAATTAACTCACTTTCGTAAACATCATAAATAACCCGATAATTGGCAACGCGAATTCTATAACCGTCTCTGCCTTTGAGTTTTATACATCCTACAGGTTTAGGGTTTTCAGAAAGATCGTAAATAGCTTTTTTGAGGTTGGAATAGTACGGTTCGTTTATTTTTGATAATTCTTTGAACGCTTGTTTGCTAAAAGTTAATTCGTAAGCCATTTATGCCTTTTTTTTACGATTGATTTCAATCATCTTAAAAGCATCTTCCATAGAAATACGCTCACCAGTATCCTTTTTTTTAGCCTCGTCATAGGCGCGTACATCGTCTAACTCTTCCAATTCTTTTAAAAGAGATTCGAACTCGTTTTGTGGTAATACGACTAAATTTTTCCCAGCGGTATCTTTAATGTATTGAGGATGAAGAGTAAACATGGTAATGGTGGTTTAAATGGTTGTTACAAATTTATAAAAAGAAACTTAGTTTCCGCGTTAATGACGGAGCCATTGTTGGAGTTCTTTTTTATGAAATGCAATGGAATAAAAAAAACGACTGGCGACGGCATGACCCGCCTAGGCGGGGAACGCCCAAATTATTGTTTAATCGGTAAAAATTCTTGAGATTGAATTTACGTTTATACAACTACACAATTTAACAACTGAACAAACTTCTCCTCATTACTCAAAAACTGCGTTTGAATGGGTAAATAAAACAATTGTTCGGAAGGAATTTTTCCTTGTAAACGCATAAAGTCTTTTTCGGTAGTGATGATTTTTTTGCCGTTGGCTTGTTGTAAAATATGGGCAATTTCGTTTGCGGTAAAATCGTGATGGTCGGCAAAAGTTAAACAGTTTATTTGCTGAATTTTAGATTGTAAATAATCAAAGAAAGGTTTGGGTTTGGCAATTCCAGCTACTGATAAAACGGTTTCTTCGGCTAGGTCAGTCAGCGCTATTTTTTGGGTTCCATTCCACAAATAAGAATCGTACGCAATGGTGCTAAAAAATACAGGCGCCGAAGTGTGTTTTTGAATGGCTTGTTTAATTTTAGTTTGTTTCTTTTCGGAAAGTTCGTTAGGACATTTACTAACCACTACCGCTTGTGCTCTTTGTGCTCCGCTTTTAACTTCTCGTAAATTTCCTACAGGCAACATAAAATCATCGGTAAATAAATCGGAATAGGCAGTAAGTAAAATATAAAAGTTTGCTTTTACTTTTCGGTGCTGAAAAGCGTCGTCTAATAAAATGATTTCTGGTTTTTGGGGCAGTCGCAATAATTGTTCTATGCCATTTTTTCTTTGGGTATCTACTGCTACTAAAATATTTTTAAACTTAGAAAAATACTGAAAAGGTTCGTCGCCAAGTTCTTCAGCGGTAGTGTTTGTGTTTGCTAATATAAAACCTTTAGATTTTCTTTTATAACCTCTGCTTAATACGGCTACCTTATGGGAATCCGAAAATAAACGAATCAAATATTCCACCATAGGTGTTTTGCCGGTTCCGCCTACACTTAAATTACCTACGGCAATAACAGGAATGGAAAAAGTATGTGAACGGAAATAATTATGGTTGTACAAAAAATTTCTGATGGAAGTAATAATTCCATAAATAATAGCCAACGGCCAAAGAATATGTCTTAAAAAACGCATAGCGCTAAAGTATAAATTTATACTTTTGCCCCACCTTAAAAATCAATAAATCCATACTTTTTTAAATAATTACTATGAAAATAAGATTGATTGCCTTTGGACTGTTTTGTGCGGTGTTTGTTAGTTGTGAAAAACAAGAACCCAATCATTATACCATTGAGGGAACGGCTAAAGAATTGCCTAATGGTGAAATGATTTTTCTGGAAAAAGAAGAAGATATGAGTTTAGTGGTGATTGACACCGCTATTGTAGCCGAAGGTGCTTTTATTTTTGAAGGGTTACAAACCGAACCGGAATTACATTTTTTAAGCACGCAAGCCGTTCAAGATAAAATCCCCGTGATTTTAGAATCAGGAGAAATAGAAGTGATTTTAGATATAAAAAACCCAACAAAAACTAAATTAAAAGGAACCTATAATAACGAAGAGTTGTATCAATTCAGAACTGTTGGTAGTACCCGAATTCAAGTGGAAATGCGAAATTTTGAGCAAAAAAATTCCCAACAAATTATACAAGCTCAACAACAAAACGATACCATGACTTTAAATCGTTTGCAAAAAATATATCAAGGTTTTGTAAATAGAATAGAGGATTTTAATAATAATTACATAGAAAAACATCCGTCTAGTTACGTGTCTGTATTGTTGTTAGAAGACATGATGTTTAATCCTGCCGCTAAACCACAACGTTTAAAAAAACAATTCGGACAATTAACAGCTGAATTAAAAAATACTAAAAAAGGAAAGTTGATTCAGCAGGCTTTAGATAAAATGAATGTAGTAGAAGTGGGTATGCCAGCCCCGGATTTTTCTGCTCCGAATCCCGAAGGTAAAATCATTTCTTTAAAAGAAAGTTTGGGTAAGGTTACTTTGATTGACTTTTGGGCATCTTGGTGTAAACCTTGCCGACAAGAAAATCCTAATGTGGTGGCGGCGTATAAAAAGTATCACGATAAAGGATTTAATATCATAAGTATTTCTTTGGATAAAGATGCCCAAGATTGGAAAAAAGCGATTGTTCAAGATGGATTAGTATGGGCTCATGTATCAAATTTAAAATCTTGGCAAGAACCTATTGCGGCTTTATACAATGTAAAATCCATACCGACTACCTTTTTGGTAGATGAAAAAGGAGTTGTAATTGCTAAGGATTTGTATCAAGAAGATTTGCTTAAAAAAATCCAAGAAATTTTAGGAGCTCATTAGTCCTAATAAATAAATTAAAAAAGGTGTGTTTGGAGTTTGTTTACCTAAAAAACAATTTTATATTTGCACGCCGATAAGGCAAAAAGCCAATAGGGGAGATACTCAAGCGGCCAA
>DLGW01000006.1 GCA_002482885.1 Flavobacteriaceae bacterium UBA7684
CTGTTGATGACTATGGTTCCGCTTGGTACGGCACAGGTCGGTTGGGTGACACTGCCTGCTGTTGGTACTGCTGGCGCCGTTGGGATGGCGTTGATCGTTGTAGGAGATCCTGAAGATGTTACACAAGTCGCTTCAATATTGCTACGAACATACAGCGTATAATCATCTGGAGCTAAACCACTAAAAGTTCTGCTCGCTTGATAAGTAACCCCATCTAAACTATATTCTACATTGGCTTGAGCCACAATCACAATAGTTCCTGAAGGCACAGCGCAAGTGGGCTGAGTTACACTTGATGCCAAAGGTTCATTTGGTGCGCCAGGTGCAGAATCAATAGTTACGTCTGCTGCCGCACTTGTGATACAGCTTGGACTCGCAATATTTCTTACACTTGGTGTATAGGCATTAGAAGCTAATCCACTAAAAACAGGACTTGCTTGATAGGCTCCTCCAATGCTATATTCTACCCCTGCTTGTGCTGTAAATTCTATGGTTCCCGTTGGAACAGCACAGGTAGGTTGAGTCACATTAGCAATAGTAGGTACAGCGGGTAAAGCTGGATCTGTTAAAGTAAAATCATCTCCTCCGATATCTGAACACCCACCAAAGTCTGGATTGTTATATCGAACATTAGTGTAATTTCCAGCAGGGACAGTAATTGTTGCTACCCCACCCGATACTACTACATTGGTAAAAGCAGTGCCTGCTCCATGAAAAAATCGATTGCTATAGGTACCATCATCAACACCAACTATATTTAAGGTTATGGTTCCATTACCACCACAATCTGTTGGATCTGTTTTTGAACCCGATGTATATGTGGGACATAAGGTAAAAGTGGCCTTAAAATTATTACCTCCATCATTAATATAATCTATACCATCTGTACATCCAGAAGTACCGCTATTATTACCATCAATTCTAAAATAAACCTCTATTTGATATTCATTTTCATTAGCCTGAGATAAATCATGATTGAGGATACTATTTTGCCATTTTTGCCAGTTATTCACACTTGATCCAACTACGCAAGGCCCTAAACCATCGGAATAAGTTCCTCCACTACAATTTGCGAAATAAGGTAAATTGGCATCTACCCAAGAACCCGTTATCGATTTGGTCAAGTTATTAATCCTGTACATCATTTCTGGTGAACAAACATTATGAGAGGCATTGTCTTTAACTGTTTTCACCTCTCCTCCTTTAAGATTAATGGTACTTCCAAAGGCATTATGAGAACCGAAGTTTTGCCCATGAAATAAATCGGCAGCACCATTCCAAGTACCCCCTCCTGGCTCAATAGCATTCACTTGAGCAGAGAATCCACCAATATCCTTACTTTTTACATTGTAAAATTGATCATCAAAACCTGAGCCCGTCATCCAAACTGCGGCCGCAAAAGGATCAATTTGAGCATACGAAACCACTCCTAACAAGGAAATCGCAAACAACAATAACTTACTTAATAATCTCATAATCAATATATTTATTCTATTAATTGGATACTTTTAATTCTTTATTTTGACTTGTATAATTTAAACTACTGAAAATCATTTCTGCACATTTTTCGCCATCAATGGCGGCCGAAATAATACCACCCGCATAACCTGCTCCTTCTCCACAAGGATACAATCCTTTGATTTGAATGTGTTCTAAGGTTTCTGGATTTCTAGGAATTCTTACCGGAGAGGATGTTCTAGATTCGGGTGCATGTAAAATCGCCTCGTTGGTAAAATATCCTTTCATGGATTTATCAAATTCTTGAAATCCCATTCTTAAGGTTTCCGTTAAAAATTCTGGAAAAACTTCTCCTAATTCTATACTGGTGGTTCCTGGTACATACGATGTTTTAGGAATACTTTCTGAAACTTTTTTCTGTGAAAAATCAACCATGCGTTGAGCAGGCACTTTTTGTGTACCTCCTGCTAATTGCCATGCTTTTTGCTCGATACTTTTTTGAAACTCCATGCCCGCTAAGGCTCCAAATTGCTGAAAGGGTTCAAAATCTTTTAATCCCAATTCTACTACTATTCCTGAATTGGCGCTTATTTGATCTCTTTTGGAGGGAGACCACCCATTAGTTACTACTTCACCGGGCTCTGTAGCGCAAGGAGCAATGATTCCCCCCGGGCACATACAAAAAGAATACATGCCTCTTCCGTTAATTTGTTTAACTACACTATAAGGTGCAGGTGGCAAATATTCACCTCTGAAATCACATTTATATTGTATAGAATCTATTAATTCTTGAGTATGTTCTGCACGAACACCTAATGCAAAAGGTTTCGCTTCTATGAAAATATTTTTGTCATTCAACAACTGAAAAATATCTCTGGCGGAATGCCCAGTAGCTAAAATAATTTTATTAGAAGTATATTTTTGAGTATGGTTTACCATTACTCCCACTACTTCGTCAGACTTAATTAAAATATCGGTTACCTTACTATTAAATATTACTTCGCCACCACATTGAATAATTTTTTCGCGAATGGCAGTTATTAATTGAGGTAATTTATTGGTTCCGATATGAGGATGTGCATCTACTACAATGTCTTTGGATGCTCCAAAACCGACTAATAGGTGAAGGATACGATTAACATCTCCTCTTTTTTTAGAACGGGTATATAGTTTACCATCGGAATAGGTTCCTGCTCCTCCTTCTCCAAAACAATAATTGGAATCTGGATTTACTATATGTTCTTGGTTAATGGCTTTTAAATCTCTTCGGCGCTCTTTAACGTCTTTTCCTCTTTCTAATACAATCGGTTTTAAGCCTAGTTCAATTAAGCGCAAAGCAGCAAATAAACCTGCTGGCCCTGCTCCTATTACAATGACTTCTTTATTGTTTTTTACAAAAGGATAATTAGGCAGTTCAAACTCTTGATTAAAATTTTCGTCTTGAAAATAAACCGCTATTTTTAAATTGATTTTTACGATTTTTTGACGAGCATCAATAGATCTTTTAAGAATATTAATACAAGATATTTCTTGGGCAGAAATCCCAAAATGAGACACCACATACTGTTGCAACAAAACCTCTTGGACTGCAATTTCTGGAGTAACTTGTATTTGAAATTCTTTTGGCATTTTGTATTATCAAAAATGGAATTTTTAAAAAAGAAATTAACTCAACTATCGTAATATTCATTAGTCATAGACTGGGCAAGTTAAAACAAATTTTATAAAAGAATTAACAAAGTTTTTAACAAAAACCCAAATGTTCCTTTATACCCAAAAAAGTCATAAGTGGGCGATTTTTCCGCATAAGTGGGCGATTTTATATTATTTTTGATTTTTGCCCACTAAAAAACGGATTTACTTGTTAATAAAATCAACTTAAAAAAATGTCTGAAAGCGCCATCAAACTCATTTGGGATTTTAAGGGAAGTACCGCACAAAAAATTGCCGAGCATCATGCCAAACATTTAAAAGAATATTGCATCATGCATCAAACTGAGTATACAATTACTGGGATGGAAATCATTCACGAAATGCACTGCATCGCTTATATGGTAATCAGTAAAAAAGAAATGATTCCTATTAGAGACGCTTTAAAGCCGCAAAGAGCCGTCGTCTACGAAAACGAATAAGTGCTTAATTGAAGATAGTTACCTTATTTTTTAAATAATTTTCTTATTTTTCATCCATCATCTTAAACCATATTTAATACTATGAAAAAATTAATCTATGTATTCCTATTCCTTTTTGTAGGCGTTTGGGCGTGGTCTGTTCAAGGACAAGAAAAAATCATTGCCATTGACAATTTTAAATCTAAATATGTAGCACCCAGAAAAATAGAAATCTTTTTACCCAGAGAATACGAAAAAAACAGAAGCAGAAAATTCCCCGTATTATACATGCACGACGGACAAAACGTTTTTAATGCCAGTTCCGCCTACGGAGGAGTCGCTTGGGAAGCTGATGAAACTGCCCGAAAAATGTTTAAAAATGTAGATGTTTTACCTTTTATTATTGTAGCCATTTGGAATACCGAAGCCCGTTTTCATGAGTATTTTCCTGAAAAAGCTTTAAAATTAATGACCCCAGAAGATCGAGATGCCATGGAAGCCCAACGAATTGCTCGTGGAGCGGTGGAATCTCCGTTTTTAGGAGACAATTATTTAAAATTTATTGTGAATGAATTGAAACCTTATATAGATGAAAATTACCGAACCGAAGATGATCGTGACAACACCGCTATTTGCGGAAGTTCTATGGGGGGATTAATTTCTATTTATGCCTTGTGTGAATATCCAAAAGTATTCGGTAAAGCTGCTTGTTTGTCTACCCACTGGCCTATTCTATTCAATAATGACAACATGAATCCTTCAGAAGCAGTCAGAAAATACCTAACGGAAAAACTACCCAAAGCAGGCGACCACAAAATCTATTTCGATTACGGCACCAAAACTTTAGACCAATTTTATGAAGTTCATCAAATGAAAGTAGATGAGATTATGAAATTCAAAAAATATAAAAAGGATAAAGATTGGGTAACTAAAAAATATGAAGGCGCCGAACACAACGAAAAATCTTGGCAAGAACGTTTACCTGTTGTTTTTAAATTCTTATTCATCAAGTAAGAATGAATTTAAGTTGGGTTTTAGTTTGTTGTGGATTATATGCTGCGTGTTATGGTCAAGAAAAATTTACCCGTGCCGATTCTTTACAAGGCAGCTTGCGTTTTGAAAGAACCAACTTTAACGTATTAAGGTACAGCCTAAATATTACCGTAAATCCAGCAGAAAAAAGCATTCAAGGTTTTAACGAAATTAAGTTTTTGGTGGTAGAAAACACTCAAAAAATTCAATTGGATTTATTTGAAAATATGCGTGTAGACTCCATTGTTTGGAATCATCATAAATTGAATTATACCTGTGAATATGATGCTGTGTTTATTGACTTTCCTGAAGTACTTATAAAAAATAGTGCTCAAAAACTTCAATTTTATTATTCGGGAAAACCCCATGAAGCCGAAAATGCGCCTTGGGATGGTGGTTTTGTTTGGAAAAAAGATGCCAACAATAAAGATTGGGTGGGTGTAGCGGTACAAGGTACAGGAGCCAGTTTATGGTATCCGGTAAAAGATCATCAAACCGATGAACCAGAACAAGGTGCTAGCATCAAAGTGGCGGTTCCTAACGGATTAATGAATGTTTCTAACGGAAGATTTTTAGGGAGCGAAGATTTAAAAAATGGCTACACCCGTTGGGATTGGGAAGTTAAAAATCCGATAAACAATTACACTATTACTGTAAACATTGGGGATTATGTTCATTTTGGAGAAAACTACAAAGGACTGGATTTAGACTATTATGTGTTGCGTAACAATCTTGAAAAAGCCAAAATACATTTTGAAGAAGTCAAGCCCATGTTGGATTGTTTCCAAACCAAATTTGGCAAATTTCCTTTTTGGGAAGATGGTTATAAATTGGCGGAAACGCCCTACTTAGGCATGGAACACCAATCCGCCATTGCTTACGGAAATCAGTATAAAAAAGGCTATTTAGGCCGAGATATTTCGGGTACGGGTGTAGGTTTGTTATTCGATTACATTACCATACACGAAAGCGGACACGAATGGTTTGGCAACAGCATCACCTCTAAAGATATTGCCGATATGTGGATACACGAAGGCTTTACTACCTACACCGAAAGTGTGTTTGTAGAATGTCAGTTTGGTTACGAAAAAGCTTTAGAATATCTAAAAGGACAACGCCGAGGCATTTCCAACAAAAAACCCATTATTGGGCAATTTGGGGTAAACTTTAAAACGGGTAATTCCGACATGTATTATAAAGGCGCTTTGATGTTGCATACGTTAAGAAGCGTAATCAATAATGATGAATTGTGGTGGAAAATTTTATTAGATTATTCGCAAACTTACAAACACCAAATTATTGACACCCAAACCGTAATTGACTTTTTTAATCAAACCACTGGGAAAAATTTAACCGCTATTTTTAATCAATATTTACAGTATAAAAACCCTCCTATTTTGGAGTTAAAATCCACCAAAGGAAAAGTTTATTACCGATGGAAAACCGACGAGAAAAACTTTAATATGCCTATTGAGATCACTTTTGAAAATCAAACCTATCGTTGGGAAGCTGATAATCAATGGCAAAAATCAACCCTAAAAACCAAAGACTTAAACAATATTAAACTCGTAAGCGAACGCTTTTACGTATTATTAGAATGGTAAAAATAACCCTCATGAACAAAATATTTTACATCCCATTATTAGCCCTATTTATTATATCGTGCAACTGTACCAAAAAGACCGCCGAAGCCAAAAATGACATCAACACCTATTTAAAAACCATCACGGCTAGTGACCTAAAAAAACACCTGACCGTGATTGCATCAGACGACATGCAAGGCAGAAACACAGGTGAACCTGGGCAAAAAAAAGCAGCGCAATACCTAGCAGATTATTATAAAAAAACGAATATTTCGTACCCAAAAGGAGCGACGGCTTACTTTCAAAAAATACCCTCTAAATACTTTTTAAAAGCGTTTAGTCCTAAACTAGGCGATTCCGAAAATGTTTGGGCATTTATAGAAGGAAGCGAAAAACCCGAAGAAGTTTTAGTAATTTCGGCACACTACGACCACGTAGGCATGAAAAACGGAGAAGTTTATAATGGAGCCGATGACAATGGTTCAGGAACCTCATCTATACTAGAAATTGCCGAAGCCTTTGCCTTGGCTAAAAAAAACGGTGCAGGCCCTAAACGTTCCATTTTATTTTTACACGTTACAGGCGAAGAACACGGATTACACGGTTCGCGATACTACACCGAAAACCCTATTTTTCCACTCGCCAACACCATCGCCGATTTAAATATAGACATGGTCGGTCGCCGAGACGATTTACACCCTAATACCAACAATTACATCTACTTGATTGGTTCCGACCGATTGAGCACCGATTTGCACAACATATCCGAAGAAGCCAATAAAAAATATGCACAATTAGAATTAGATTATAAGTATAATGCTGAAGACGATCCGAATCGTTTTTATTACCGTTCCGACCATTACAACTTTGCCAAAAATGGCATCCCATCCTTATTTTATTTTAACGGAACACACGACGATTACCACCAACCCACCGACGATGTTAGCAAAATAGAATTCGATGCCCTACAAAAACGCGTGCAACTGATTTTTGCCACCGCTTGGGAATTAGCCAATAGAGAAAACAAACCTGTTGTAGATAAACCTATTAAATAATTGGGTGTTCCCTAATTAAAAGACTTTAATCATGATTAACCCCACTACCCTACATTTTTTAAGTGAGTTAAAATTAAACAACAACAAAGATTGGTTTACGGTTCATAAAAGTGATTACACGCTTGCCTTAGAAAATATGATTGAGTTTGCAGACGATGTTATTGCGCAAATGAGTAAACACGATGTATTGGAAAATACTTCGGGCAAAAAAAGTTTGTATCGCATATATAAAGACGTGCGATTTAGTAAAGACAAAACACCTTATAACCCAAGGTTTTCTTTTGGTTTACAACGGGCATCTGCGGAAAGACGTGGCGGTTATTACGTTCATATTGAACCTGGAAATAGTTTTATAGGTTGTGGATTTTTTGCCCCAAACCCCGAAGATTTAAAACGCATTCGCTTAGATATTGCTTCTAATTATGACGAATGGGAAGCGATTTTACAATCTAAAAACATCAAAGAAAATTTTGGGACATTAACCGGAGAAAAAGTACTTACTGCACCTAAAGGATTTTCAAAAGACCATCCAGCCATTGAATTGTTGCGCTTTAAACAATATTTACTCATAAGAAACTACACCGATGCTGAAGTAATGGCTCCTGACTTTGCCACAGAAGTCAATCGGGTTTTAAAATCAGTACGGGGTTATTTTGATTATATGAGTGAAGTACTGACTACGAATGTAAATGGAGAGTCTGTTTTATAACTGGAATCAGCCCCCGATAGCAGCGATATCCTTTAAAAAAAGACTTTGAGAAAAGACTTTTTTTAAAGATTTAGCGGATAGCGGGAAATGGATGCCAAACTAAAAAATTAGTTTTTTTTATAATTCGTAATGAATACACCTGCAATAATTAATATCGTTGCAATGATAAAGTCGGTAGTGATGACTTCGTCTAAAAGTAACCACCCTAAAAATACGGCGATAATGGTATTCACATAACTTAGTATAGAAACTTGTACAGCTGTGACTCTTTTGAGTGCATAGTGGTAACTAAAAAAAGTGATTACCGAACCAAAAATGGCTAAATAAACCACGGCATAAAAACTTTTAGCGGTCCAAGTATGAACATTAATATTTTCGGTAAATGTAAACGCCAACGCACACTGAATAATGGCAGAAATCAAAAATTGATAAAACAAATCGAGCGCAATGGTATTGGTTTTATGGGTATGTATTTTGGTATAAACTACCCCCGATGACCAACCTAAAATTCCGATACTTAAAAACAAGATTCCTGTTTTGTAATTGGGGTCTAAAATGTCCCCTAGTCCATCTTTAAAAATAAAAACCACACCCAAAAACCCCACGATTACTCCTATAAAACCTTTCAGTTTTAATTTTTGTAATCCTACTAAAACGCTTCCTATAAAAATAACCAACGGACATAAAGCACTTAATATAGAAGTTAATCCACTGGGCAAAGTTTGCTCGGACATAGTGGTAAATCCATTAGCAATCACAATCATCAAAACAGCCGCAATAACATGATGTTTTAAATTTTTAAAACCTATCCAAGTAAATTGTTTATGATACCAAACGATTGAACCTACAATTATCGTAGCGATTCCTTGTCTGATAGTAGTCACAAACCAAGGTGGAATACTTTCCACCGCTACTCGAATACCCAAATAAGTAGTTCCCCAAACTATTGCTATTACAGCTAAAGAAAGAAGTAATTTATAATCTGTTTGGGAATTCATATTTTGGTTTTTAAAGAACGCAAAGGTAAGGGGTTTTAATTTGCAAAAAAGTCAAATTGCTTGTTACTCCAAATTTGATTTTGCGTTATTCGGCTTTTTATTATGCTGAAATAAGATTAACGGATAAGACTATTGGCAAAATTAATACCTAAACACACGCATAGTTAGCAAACAAAAGCTAAGTTTGTTTAATATTAAAACTAAAATATTAAACAAAATGAAAATATACACCTTACATGCTACTCAAAAACTTCCTATAACATTAAAAGAAGCTTGGGATTTTTTATCTAGCCCTAACAATTTAAAAACCATAACCCCACCCTACATGGGATTTCACATACAATCAGGAGCCGAGGAAAAAATGTATGCAGGTCAAATTATAGAATACGTTGTAACCCCCGTTTTAGGCATACCCACCACTTGGGTAACCGAAATTACTCATGTAGAATACCAACAATATTTTGTAGACGAGCAAAGATTTGGTCCATATGATTTATGGCATCACAAACACTTTTTAAAGGAAATAGACGGTGGTGTATTAATGGAAGACCTTATCCATTACAAAATTCCTTTAGGCATACTTGGTCAATTAGCGCACCCCATCATTGTTAAACCTAAATTGGATGAAATTTTTGAATACCGCAGAAAAAAGTTAATTGAACTATTCGGAGAATTTAAATCTTAACCCATGAAAAGCATACTTATTATAGGAGGCTCATACGGAATCGGCTTTGAAATCGCCAAACAAATGAGCACCACCCACCAAATTTACGTTGCTAGCCGAACCCTAGGAAAGTTAGACGAACTTCCTAACGTAAAACACCTTGTTTTTGATGCTATAAGCGGCACTTTGCCCACACACGAATTACCCGAAAGCATCGATGGATTGGTTTATTGCCCAGGAAGCATTGTGCTTAAACCTTTCCGTGGAATGAAACCCGAAGCTTTTGCACAAGATTTTCAACTCAATTTTTTAGGCGCTGTAAAAGTCATACAAAGTGTATTACCCCAATTATTAAACACAGAACAAGCCAGTATTGTATTATTCAGCAGCGTAGCCACGCAACTAGGCATGCCTTTTCATACCAGTATAGCGGCATCCAAAGGTGCTATCGAAGGATTTTCCAAAGCTTTTGCGGCAGAATACGCCCCAAAAATTCGCATCAATGTTATTGCGCCTTCTATCACAGAAACTCCTTTAGCCGAAAAATTGTTAAATAGCGAAATCAAAAAAGAAAAATCAGCCGAAAGACACCCTTTAAAAAGATTCGGACAACCCCAAGACATCGCCGAAATGGCTCACTTTTTATTAAGCGAAAAAAGCAGTTGGATAACCGGACAAGTTTTTAAAGTAGACGGAGGATTATCTAGTGTTTTAAAACAATCAGAATAGTTTGGGCGTTCCCCGCCTAGGCGGGTCAGGCCATTCGTTACAATCTTTTAAGCCAGCCAAAATTCGGGCTGGCTCAAAAGGATTTCCACTGCTGTCCTTAACGCGAATCAGCTATCGGCAGTGAGCAATGAGCTATCGGCTTTTTCTCGATTAAAAAACTAAACAAATAATAACTATTTATCAATTTAACATCAAAAAACATTTCCCTACTTTTGCCGTAAATTTTTAAGCTTTTCAGAAAATGAAAAACACCTATAAAATATCGGTTATACAATTAAACCTAAACAATACACCCGAAAACAATTTAAAAAAATGTATCGAGTGGGTTACTAAAGCGGCACAAATGGGAGCGGAAGTTATTTCGTTACCCGAGTTGTACAGCAGCCATTACTTTTGCCAAAGCGAAGACGTAGATAATTTCAAATATGCCGAACCTTTATACGATGTTTCTTTCAACGCTTTTAGTGCTTTAGCTAAAGAATTAGGTGTGGTAATCATTGTTCCGTTTTTTGAAAAAAGAATGGCAGGCATTTACCACAACAGTGCTTATATTATTGATACCGATGGTACCGAAGCAGGATTGTACCGAAAAATGCACATTCCAGACGATCCTCATTTTTACGAAAAATTTTATTTTACTCCAGGCGATATTGGCTTTAAAGCCTTTCAAACTCAAAAAGGAAAAATTGGCACTTTAATTTGTTGGGATCAATGGTACCCTGAAGGTGCTCGTTTAACCGCTTTACAAGGTGCCGAAGTGTTGTTTTATCCAACAGCTATTGGTTGGCATCCTGCCGAAAAAGCAGAATATGGTGAAAACCAACAAAACGCTTGGATGACCGTAATGAAAGGTCATGCCGTAGCCAACGGAGTTTATGTTGCCGCTGCTAATCGCATTGGTTTAGAAAAATATTTACCCAATACCAACGGATTAGAATTTTGGGGTTCGTCATTTATTGCAGGGCCACAGGGAGAAATTTTAGCCCAAGCTTCTGTGGACCAAGAAGAAATTTTAATAGCCGAAGTGAACTTAGAACATCAAGAAAACGTGCGTCAAAACTGGCCTTTTTTCAGAGATAGAAGAATTGATGCTTTTGGAGATATTGTGAAAAGAAAAATAGATTAAACATGTCCACAACTCGTCGTTTCCCTGCAGAATGGGAAAAACAACAAGGAATTTTATTGTGTTTTCCGCATAACGGAAACGATTGGCCAGGTAAATACCAAGCCATACAATGGGCGTTTGTAGAATTTATCAAAAAAACAAGTCTGTACGAAACGGTTTTTTTAGTGGTTGCCGATGCTTCGTTACAAGAAAAAGTAACCGAAATGCTTACTCAGGCAGAAGTTGATTTATCTAAAATTTCGTTCATCATACAAAAAACCAACCGCAGTTGGATGCGCGATTCAGGACCAATTGTAGTTAAAAAACCAGACGGTTCTTTAGAAGCCTTAAACTTTAATTTTAACGGTTGGGCAAAATACACCAACTGGCAGTTAGACAAACACGTACCTAACGCAGTTGCGAATCATTTACAAATCCCGATTACCCAAGTTACCTATAAAGGAAAACCTTTTATTGTAGAAGGCGGCGCGATTGACGTAAACGGAAAAGGCACTTTAATTACTACCGAAGAATGTATGTTGCACCCCACCACTCAGGTGCGAAATACAGGAGCTACTAAAGCGGATTACGAAGCCGTGTTTAAAGAATATTTAGGTGTTACCAACGTGATTTGGTTAGGCGACGGAATCACGGGCGATGACACCCATGGACACGTGGATGATTTGGCAAGATTCGTCAATGAAAACACTATTGTTACTGTAGTAGAATCTAATCCTGAAGATAAAAATTATGCGCCTTTACAAGAAAATGTAAAACGTTTACAAAATGCTGTATTAGAAAATGGCGAAAAACCTACCATTGTATTTCTACCCATGACTAAGCCTGTGATTTTTGAAGAGCTACAAATCCCTGCGAGCTACGCCAACTTTTTAATTTTAAACCACTGTGTGTTAGTACCTACTTTTAACGATGCGAACGACCGTAAAGCCTTAAACATTTTAGCAGAATGTTTCCCAGACCGAGAAATCATCGGCATCAGTGCCATTGATTTAATTTGGGGATTTGGCACGTTGCATTGTTTGAGTCAGCAGATTCCGGAGTAGCTAACGCGTGGCGGGGAAGTGTACTCCATCAGCTTAAAGATATTTTTGTGAAGTAGTTCCTCGGGTTACCGATAGAGGCATTGTCGGAGCTCCTTTAAACCATAAAAACCTGCTTTTTCAGCAGGTTTTTGTAGTTTAAAGAGCGACTGCCGAAAGCGGGACTTTGCTTGTGCAAAGGAACCCCAATATATTAATAATGTCATATTTTGGGATTATATTTTCTCCCATATTTGATCGGCGTTGAGGTAAAAACTAGCTACAAAATCAAAATTACATTCGTTAGGATTTATGATTGACATAAAAAGTTCTTCTTTTTTATTTCGATACAAATGGTATGTTTCGCCAGTGATGGGTTCAAAACTAAATTTTGCATTGTATACCAATTGATTGTACTCGTATTGAAGCATCATTTTGTCGTACTCTTTTTTTAGTTCAGCGTATTTTGTTTGTATCTGCTTATTTACTTTATGTATGTTTTTGTTTTTCCAGCTGATACTGTCAATGGCTGTAATTGCAGGTGCTCCCACATTGGTTCCGTATGCTTTTAAAGACGCGTTATAGCTTTGAGTTTCAGATTCAAAAACTACGTTATCTGGTTTTTTTTCGTTGTTCATAGTTTTTAGATTTTTTACAAAGATATATTTTGTTTATTCTTTTTTATATTTTGTTAAACAAAATCTATTGTTTTTTATCAGTAGAATAAGTTTTTTAAAATAATACGGATGCTTTTTTGATATAAGCCCAAACGGAATACCTTTGTTTATTTACAAGTAAGTTGGCTAGATTTTATTGTTTTTTAACCCTATTGTTTATCAATTATGAATCTAAAAGATTACATTAATTCCATACCTGATTTTCCTAAAAAAGGAATTTTATATCGTGATATTCAACCCTTACTGGCTCACCCAGAGGCTTTTAAAAAAGCGGTGCATCAATTGGCTGAATTAATACCCGTTACACCAGATTTTATTGTGGGTATTGAGTCCAGAGGATTTGTTTTTGCAACCGCACTGGCCATGCATTTAAATTGTGGGATTAAACTGGTTCGAAAAAAAGGAAAATTACCTAATGCAAATTTGGTTTCTGAAACTTACGCTTTAGAATACGGAACAGATACTTTAGAAATGGTTTTTAGTGAATCTAATAATCAAACTTGTGTATTGGTTGATGATGTTTTAGCTACCGGAGGTACTTTAAACGCTGCTGAAAAAGTGGTTGAAAAAGCAGGATATGTTTTACTGGGCAAACTTTGTTTATTAGATATCGGATTGATTCAAGATAAAACCATACCATGTATTATTCGTTATGAGTCTTAAAATTGCTTTTGTAAGTGCCTTAGAATTAGAGCACAATAACACCAAAATGCTTGCTGGGCATCCTGTTCATATTACAGGTTTAGGCAAAATATTGGCGGCTTCTAAAATGACTGAAATCATTTGTTTACATAAACCAGATTTGGTGATTAATTTTGGATCTTGCGGTAATTTAAAATCCCATAAAGTGGGTGAAATCTTAAAAGTAGGTAAGGTTCACAACGATATTGATGGCAGACCACTTACCGAATATGGAGTTACGCCTTTTAGCAATCACGGCATTATCACTTTAGACGCTTCTTCAGATATTCATTGTTTTACAACAGACCATTTTTACGACAAAGTATTACATACAGATTATCGTTTAAAATATTTAGACATGATAGCGTCTTGTAACATTGTAGATATGGAATGTTATGCTTTAGCGAGTGTATGTGAAAAATATAACGTGCCTTTTCACTCGTATAAATGGGTGAGCGATGATGGAGAATCTTTTGATTGGCACACCAATGCAGCTATAGGTTTTGAAAATTTCAAAAAGATGATGGAAGAGACTAAATTTTAGTTTGATTTTTTACGTTGTGTTACATCAAAAACTCCTCATAATTATTTGGGGTTATGATTTTTGAAGATACATTAGAATAATTTCCTGTAAATGTGGCGGGTATTTTAAGCTTGGCTTTTACATTCCATTTGATTTCACAAGCTAAAAGTTCTTCTTGATTTTTTTCGATGTAGTCAATTTCTTGTTGTTGCGTGGTTCTCCAAAAATAGGATTCCACTTCACTTTGTTGGATATTTAGATGTTTGATGCGTTCACTGATGATGTAATTTTCCCACAAAGCGCCCACATCTGTTCTTTGCGCTATAGGATTAAAATTGCCCGTTACGGCATTTATGATTCCGTTGTCGTAAAAATAAATTTTCTTGCCCTTTTTAATTTCGTTTCGAACGTTACCCGACAAAGCTGGAAGTTTAAAAACCACAAATGCCTTTTCTAATAAGTCTATATATTTTTCAACGGTTTTATTGTCTATTTGAGTTAATTGACTAAGCTCGTTATAATTTACTTCGCTGCCTATTTGAAGTGCCAAAGCTTTTACTATTTTTTGTAATAAAACAGGCTTGGCAATTTGTTCTAACAAAAACAAATCTTTGTATAAATAACTATTGGCAATCAGCTTGATGTGTTCTTTTGCATCTGTTGGGTTGGTTATTATTTCAGGATAACTACCATAAATTAAACGTTGTTCTAAGGCTCTTTTTTCGTTGATTAATCCTTCGTGATTGACCATTTCTAAAAAAGCAATCGGATACAAATGCATCTCATACTTACGTCCTGTTAAGGGCTCGTTTAACTGATTTGCCAATTCAAAACTTGATGAACCTGTTGCAATCACTTGCACATTTTTGATTTGATCAACTATTATTTTAAGGGCAATACCAATGTTGCTGATGCGTTGCGCTTCGTCTATTACTAGAATCTCGTTATCGGCAATGATATTTTTTAATTTTAAAACATTCGGACTTTCAAATAATGCCATCACATCCGATTCATCTCCGTTTAAGATTAAAGTTTTTTTGTTGGTATCGGCTATCAATTGTTGTACAAAAGTTGTTTTTCCAACCTGTCTGGGACCAAAAACCAACAAAGCTTTTCCTTTAAATAATCGCGCCTTGGCGTAAGCTATTTGTGCTCTATTTACCATTTTGAAATGATTTTTATAACACAAAAGTAATCTTTTATAAATATGAATTCCAAAAATATTATGATTATTTTGGATTCAATTCCAAAAATATTATAATTATTTTGGATTCAATTCCAAAAATATTATGATTTCATAGATTTCTACGACTATCATTTACGCGATTTGCTAGATGTTGGGTTTTGGGTGTTAGGTTTTGGGTTGAAAATTGGAAAGTCGAAAGTAAAAGGCTTTTAGCTGTGGGCTTTGGGTGGATTTAGTTATAAGGCATTAGCCAATAGACATTAGTTTTTTTTGAATGGTAAATTGTGACAAATCTCGAATTCTCTAAACCCTAAACTCTACACCAAAAAACCATTTTCAAATTTTCAAATTCCCACATTTTCAAATTAATATCGATTAAACCGTTAAACGAATTCAAGATTAAACGAGAATTCAGCCCCGGATAGCAGCGGCATCCTTTTGCCTGCGAGTCTCGCTTTTGCGAGCGGGCAAAAGATATAGCGGATTAGCCGGAAATGGATGCCTAATTACCATTCCCGTAATTTATCTAATTCTTTTTGGGCTTCGATTTCTTCTAATTCTTCTACAGAAAGCACTTTTAAGAAAGACGGATGTTGCTCTATGGCGTATTCGATTCTTTCTACAATTTGTTCGATGGTTTCGTTTTCGTAGTCTATTTCTAAAGGTTCTTTGATAACCATGGTTTGTAAAATGCCTCGTTTTTTGGGGAAGATTCCTTTTTTATCGAACGAGCGTCTGAACCCATCAATCACAATAGGCACTACAATGGGTTTATAATTTTTGATGATGTGCGCAGTTCCTTTGCGAATCGGATTAAAGGGTTTGGTGGTGCCTTGCGGAAAAGTGATTACCCAACCATCTTGCAAAGCAATTCCTACATTTTCGGTGTCTTTTAAATTGACTTCTCGTTTTACTTCTTTGCCTTCGGCACGCCAAGTTCTTTCCACAGGAATGGAACCCATATAAGCTAAAATTCTGGGTAATAAACCTGCCTGCATGGTTTCTTTAGCGGCAATATAATACACATTCATTTTGGCTTTACACAAATAACACATGTTTTTTAGGCTGTCGTCACGTCCGTTTAAACTGGCATTAAAGACATGAAACATCGCGGCTACATCGGCAAAATAGGTTTGATGATTCGAAATAAATAACACATTCGTATGGGGTAGTTTCCGAATCACATCAGAACCTTCTATTTGCAATTCATTAAATCCTCTAAATCTGCGATAGGTAATCATTCCAAAAAGCATCACTAACAACTTTTTAAGAATAATTATGTGTCCGAAAGGTGTTTTCTTAAGCATGGCGCAAAGATATTAGAATTTACGGAATCAAGTCTTCTATGGTGTCTTTTAACTCTCTTAACATCATGGCGGTAGCGCCCCAAACCACATAAGGACCAAATTTAAAAGCAGGTACGTCTACTTCTTGAGCATAAGAAGTATCAATGCGAACCGTAGTTAAATACTGATTATCTAACACCATTTTTAAAGGAATTTCTACAATAGATTCTACCTCGTCGGGACAAATCGAAAAAGCAGGTTCTATTTTGGCAATTCCTAAAAATGGATATACCAAAAAATTACTTACTGGAATGTACACTTCTGAAAACTGACGCACCAAATGTACCCGATACTGATGCACTCCAATTTCTTCAAAGGTTTCTCTTAAAGCGGTTTCGTCGTAATTATCATCGGCTTCTTCGTGTTTTCCTCCAGGAAAAGCCATTTGGGAAGAATGTACATCGGGCGATTTTTTTCGAACAATTAAAACAATATGAGCCTCTTCGTTTTTAGGAAAAACCAACATGAGTACCGCTGCTTTTTTAGGAGTTATATCAGAATAATCCCTAGGATTTTTCAATAATTTCCTACGGAACTCAGGCTCCATTTTTTGATGAGAGTCTAATTTTTCTAACGAAAATTCTTGAATCAAAGGAATAATTTTTTTAAACTCTTCGAATTTCATAAGTCCTTTTGTTTTTATGATTGGGTGTAATTTAAAAGTAATTCAGTTTGTTTAAAAAACCTAATCTTTTTTATTAGGACTAAAATCAGAATAAAATTACCTTTGCCCTACCCAAACTATAAAAACCGTAAAATCACATGGAATTATTCTTGTATTTATTCGCGGCATTGTTTTCGGTCATCAATCCCTTGGCCACACTACCTATTTTTGTGAGTTTAACCAGCGAAGATGTACCTGTAATTCGTCGCAGAACCGCTTTAATGACCGCCATTAACGTGGCTATTATTTTACTAGTTTCTTATTTTGTAGGTCAGTATGTACTTACTTTTTTTGGAATTAGTATCGATTCTTTAAAAATCGCTGGAGGATTAATCATTACTTCATCGGGTTTTGCTTTACTTACTGGAAAATTTGCCGAACATAAAGGACTGAATAAACGCGCCAGAACATCGGTACGTACACGAAACGACATTTCTTTTACTCCTTTAGCCATGCCTATTTTAGCAGGACCTGGTTCTATGTCTTTATTAATTAGTGCCAATCAAAAATATCAAGAGCCCAATGAGATGTTAATTGCTATTGTAGCGATTCTAACCATTTGTGTAGTGATATTTTTAATGCTCCGAAGCGCCCAATACATTATTGTGGGCTTAGGAAATTCAGGTATCAATGCCATATCCAGAATCATTGGATTTGTGGTTATTGCTATTGGAATTGAATATATTACTGCTGCCATTGTAAACTTAATCAACGGCATTCCTAACTAAGTTACCCTTACTTTTTTACCAACCCAAACCCAATTTTACCAATGAGAACGATCTTATGGATGTGTCTTTTGTTTATATATACGGCAAAAGGACAAAATGTGTTTTATGAGAACATGCACAACGGAAACGGAGGCACTACAGGCGACTCCATTAGTGTACACCAAAACAATCAACGATTTACCAACACTTCTTTAACTTTTTCGGGCAATGGACTGATGCGCACCACTTCGGCTAGCATTGCCGCTGATTATTTAAACGCCTCTGGCGGATTTAATATTGAATTAGATACCAACCAATATGTAATGATTGATGGTATTGATGCGTTGGGATTTTCGGATTTATTATTTTCATTAGCGCTTCGAAAAGGCGCTTCTGCCGAAGATGGTTCTAATCTTAAAGTTTATTATAGCGAAACAGGTATAAACGGCACTTTTATCCCTTTAAATTTTGATTCCTTAATTACCGGAACTTCCACCACAGGTTGGTATTACCGCACTACGAAAGAGGTTATTCCTAACACCGTAACCACCCTTAAAATCGAAGCTTTCTCGAACAATTGGCGGATTGACGATTTAAGCTTATTCACCGCAACTTCCCAAATTTTTGTTACGGGAAATCACCATTTGATTTCTCACAATCAAACTAGTGTAAACGTTATAGACTTTACCAATTTTGGCACTGTAACTGCCAATTATGGGTACCAAACCTACTCTTACGAGGTGGAAAATAAAGGACAATTACCTTTAATTATTTCGGGAATCAATTTGAGTAATACTACTGATTTTTATAGTTCGACGACTTTTCCTATTACAATTCAACCCAATCAAAAAAGCAGTATTTCAATCACTTACAAACCTTTGTCTGTTGGTAATCATTCTTGTACGGTAAGTGTTCTTTCCAACGATAAAAACCAATCCACTTTTGATTTCATGATTTCGGGAACAGCTACAACCATCACCCATTGTGCTAAAATTACCGAAATTCTTGCCCAACAAACTTTTGAAAACAACAGTCAGGATAACTGGAATTATACTTACGAAAAAAATAGTGGCGCTGGAAACTCCCAAGTGGCAGGAGGTACTTTATACGGAACCAGCGGCATGCGTAAAGGTTCTGATTTATTTTTAGACACCCAAAGTTTTCAGGTAAACAACAATTCTTCTACCCTAACTTTAAATACAATAAATACTTTGGGATACGAAAATATCTCTTTTCATTTTCGATTAGGAGCGTATTCCTCTAGTGCAGGAAATGGCGCTGACGTTTCGGATTATGTTACCCTACAAACCAGCACAGACAATGGCGGTACTTGGGTAAATCAATTTTCTGTTCAAGGATTCAACAATGCCAAATGGTCTTTAACATCGGGCTTAGCAACCGCAACGGCATTTTATTCCGAAAACGACACTTTTACCGTTTTTAAACCCACTACGGGGGGCTACAAAACTACCGATGGTTACAATTACATCAATCTAAATCAACTACCCCAAACCGAAAATCTAACCATTCGATTGTTAATCAATAACAGTTTAGGAAATGAAACTTGGGCTTTAGATAATTTTGAAATCACAGGGACTAAAGCCGCCATTCAAAAATGGACCAATCAAACTTGGACCAATGTGGAGTCTGAAATTGAATATGCCTCCCTTATCATTGAGGATGATTATGATTCCGCAGTTCATGGTTCATTAAGCGGTTGTACTTGCCAAATTCATCCCGATAAAACCTTAAAAATTCAATCTGGGGATTATTTAAAGATTCACGGAAACATCAACAACCAAGGAAATTTAATTGTAGAAAATTCAGGTTCTTTAATTCAGGTAGAAGACACAGCCACCAATACAGGCTCAGGCGATTTTAAAAGAAAAAGTGTACCCATGAAACGCTATGATTACACCTATTGGTCTTCGCCTGTGCAATCCCAAACCTTACAAGGTTATTCTTCACAAGGGCCTTATTACGAATACGACACGACAAACAACCAATGGAAAACTGCATCGGGAATCATGCAACCTGCTAAAGGCTATATTATTAGAACACCCGAAAACGTAGATTACAACAACAGTGTAGTGGTTTTTAACGGAGCTTTTAAAGGAATTCCCAACAACGGAGTAATTACCACTTCTGTTTATCATTCCAGTAGCAAATGGAATTTAATCGGAAACCCGTACCCTAGTGCTTTAGATGCAGATGCTTTTTTAAATCTTACCGACAATCAAAATGTATTGGGCGGAACACTTTATTTTTGGACACATCAAACCGAAAGAAACGCAGGAAAATATTCAGCCGATGATTATGCTTTATACAATCAAACCGGAGGAACCGCAGCAAATAGCGGAGGGGAAATTCCTTTGGGTTATATCGCCTCGGGTCAGGCCTTTTTTATAGAAGGGTTACAAAATGGAGTGGCTACCTTTAACAATCAAATGAGAGCCTTGCAAAACAACCAACAATTTTTTAAGTCCAGTTCAAAAAAATCAAAAGACCGTTTTTGGCTAGAGCTAAAAAATGAATCGGGTGCATTTAAACAAATTTTAATTGGTCATATTTTAGGAGCTACTAATGAAATCGACCGCAATTTTGATGGAGCTTCCCGAAAAAGTGATAATCCTATTCAATTTTTTACTTTATGTAACGAAAAAGAATGGAGCATTCAAGGAAGAGTATATCCTGCCCCATCTTCTGAAAAAATTCCTTTAGGATATTCCGTTCCCGAAGCAGGAATTTTCAGCATTCAATTAGCAAAAACCGAAGGTGTATTTACTCAAGAAATGCCTGTTGTCTTGTATGATTCACAAACAAAAACCCATCATTTTTTACAAGAAAAACCGTATACTTTTGAAACCGCCGCGGGTAAAAACAACACTCGGTTTTTTATTCAATATCAAGAACCTAATCTAACGATTACCAACGAAAACATAAACGAATCCAACCCACTAATTCAGGTGAGTTCAACTGCCCAAGGGTTAACCATTTATTCCGAAGATTTACCAATACAATCCGTTCGCGTATACAATCAACTGGGGCAACTGTTGGTACAGGAAAAAGAAATTCATCAACATCAAAAAATCATTACCCAAAATATTCCTTTGGGATTGAACATTTTACAAATTGAACTGATTAACGGAAAAATCATCACGAAAAAACACCTACAAAACCCCAATTAAAATCAATATTGCTTATCTTTTCCGTAAAATAATTTAAAAGGATTTTATGAAAATTAAAGACCTATTTCCGACGCTGGAAGAGCTGGCACCATTAGCCTATGCCGAAGATTTTGACAATGTAGGATTACTTACAGGTAATGCCAACGATTCCTTAACGGGAATTTTAATTTGCCATGATGCTTTAGAAGAAGTTGTGCAGGAAGCTGTTGAAAAAAAATGCAATTTGATTATTTGTTTTCATCCAATACTTTTTCAACCCCTAAAAAAAATTACGGGTAAAAATTATGTAGAACGAGTCATCATTAAAGCCATTAAAAACGATATTGCGATTTACGCCATTCATACCGCTTTAGACAATCATAAAAATGGAGTCAATAAAATCATTTGTGATGCTTTAGAATTAATCAATACTAAAATTTTAATTCCTAAAACGCAGTTCATTCAAAAATTAGTTACCTACACTCCACCCGAAAATGCCGAAAAACTCAGAAATGCTTTATTCGACGCAGGTGCTGGACAAATTGGAAACTACGAAGACTGTAGTTTTAATTCTCAGGGAATTGGAACCTACATGGGCAATGAACACAGCAATCCCGAAATTGGAGCTCGTTTTGAATTTGTAGAAACTCCAGAAATTAAAATCGAAGTCACTTTTGAAAAACACTTACAACCAAAAATTCTGAAAGCTCTGTTTAAAAATCACATTTACGAAGAAGTAGCTTACGAAGTGTACGACCTAAAAAATGAACACCAACAAATCGGTTTAGGCATGATTGGGGAACTAAAAAATCCTATGGAAGAAAAAGCCTTTTTAAACTTAGTAAAAGAAAAAATGTTGTGCGGAGGTATTAGACACTCTGAATTTTTAGGAAAACCCATTAAAAAAATAGCGGTTTTAGGCGGGTCTGGCGGATTTGCGATTGGAAAAGCCAAAAGCATGGGGGCAGATATTTTTATTACTGCCGATTTAAAATACCACCAATTTTACGAGGCCGAAAAACAACTCATTATTGCCGATATTGGGCATTATGAAAGTGAACGTTACACAAAAAACTATATATATGATTTTCTTATAAAAAAATTGCCTAATTTCGCAATCATTTTATCTGAATTAAATACGAATCCAATAAAGCATCTTTAAAATATGGCGAAGACAGCAGAATTAAGTGTTGAAGAAAAATTAAGAACACTTTACGACCTACAATTAATTGATTCTAAAATAGACGAAATCAGAAGCGTACGTGGGGAATTACCTTTGGAAGTTCAAGATTTAGAAGATGAAGTTTCTGGTTTAAAAACTAGATTAGAAAAATTAGAAGGGGAATTACAAGCCATTGATGAAAAAGCTAAGGCAAGAAAGAATGCGATTGATGAACATAAAGAAGCGATTGTAAAATACAATGAGCAACAAAAAAATGTTCGTAACAACAGAGAATTCAATTCGATTACTAAAGAAATTGAGTTTCAAGAATTAGAAATTCAATTGGCTGAAAAACAAATCAAAGAATTGAGAGCTACTGCAGAGCACAAAAAAGCAACTATTGAGCAATCTAAAGAAAAGTTGAATGAAAAAACACAACATTTAGAGCACAAAAAAGCTGAATTAGAAAATATTTTATCTGAAACTGAAAGAGAAGAATCCTTTTTAGTAGAACAATCTGAAAAATACCAAAGTCAAATCGAAGACCGTTTATTAAACGCTTACCACAGAATCCGCACCAGTATGAGAAACGGTTTAGCGGTAGTATCTATTGAACGTGGTGCTTCTGCAGGTTCTTACTTTACGATTCCGCCACAAATTCAATCCGAAATTGCAGCTCGTAAAAAAGTAATTACCGATGAGCACAGTGGACGTATTTTAGTAGACGAAGTTTTAGCTCAAGAAGAAAAAGAAAAAATTGAAAATATGCTTTCTGGGTTTAAGTTTTAAAAACCATTAAAGTCAAAAAAAAGCCGTCTAAAAATTTTAGACGGCTTTTTTTATGGTTTTATTTTAATAATATCAATCAACACAGCGCGATTGTGATAATTAACCACTTTAAGTTCTAAAGGTTGTTGTTGCATGGTTTTTCCTTCTACCACGTATAATTTACCTTTTTGATAAGGCACGTTGCTTCGCGAAAAATCTACATCGCCAAACTTTAAGGTGTTTTTAATATCAATGGTATCTACCCAAGGTTGAGCCAAAATCACCGAGGCAGAATCAGAATATAAAAATGGTTTTTGACTTAAATCATTCAAAACTCTTTTATTAGGCATGTAATTGCAACGGGTGTCTTTGGCGTTAAAAATAAAAAACAAAAAACCCATACCCACTACAAAGCCAATCATGTAGTATGCAAAACGTTGATAAAATTTCATTAAAATACAATTAAATTGATGTCTCGGTAAGATAGGTTAAACCACTCTCCTACCGCTTTATTAGTTAAAATTCCGTGGTAAAAGTACACTCCATTTTTTAATCCTGCATCGCAACGAATAGCGCTTTCTAACCCTCCGTCTTCGGCAATACCCAGCAAATATGGTGTTAAAATATTACTTAAAGAAACTGAAGCTGTTTTAGCATATCGGGAAGGAATATTAGGCACACAGTAATGAATGACATTGTTTTTTATAAAAGTAGGATTTTGATGTGTAGTTACTTGCGAAGATTCAAAACAACCGCCATTATCAATACTAATATCTACAATTACGGCTCCTTTTTTCATGTATTCCATCATGGTTTCGGTAACCACAATAGGCGCCCGTCCTTTTCCTCTTAATGCTCCAATAGCTACATCACATCGGCGTAAAGCTTTCAATAAAATTTTAGGCTGAATGGTTGAAGTATAAATGCGTTGCCCCAATACATTTTGCATGCGGCGCAGTTTCACAATAGAATTATCAAACATTTTGATATTGGCTCCTAATCCTAAAGCTGCACGTGCAGCGAATTCACCAGCGGTTCCTGCACCTATAATGACTACTTCAGTCGGAGGAACTCCATTGATATTACCCAACAACAAACCTTTACCATTATTGTCGTTAGTCATTAACTCGGCAGCAATTAATATGGAAGCCGTACCTGCAATTTCACTTAAAGACTTTACAGCAGGATAAGAACCATCTTCGTCCCTAATGAATTCAAAAGCTAAAGCTGTAATTTTTTTTTCTGATAATTTTTGAAAATAAGAAACCTCTTGGGTTTTGATTTGAATGGCCGATATTAAAATGGCACGTTCTTCCATCAGGTCTACTTCGTCCAAAGTAGGTGGTTCCACCTTTAAAATCATGGGGCACGAAAATACTTTTTTAGTATCGTAAGTCACCTCTGCACCAGCATCACTATATTCCTTATCGCTATAATTAGCACTTTCCCCCGCACCCGATTCAATCATTACCTTATGCCCATTACAAACCAAAGCGGTAACGGCATCCGGAGTTAAACAAATTCTATGTTCTTGATACGAAGTCTCTTTGGGAATACCTATAAAAAGCTCACTTTTACTTTTAAATATGGCTAATTTTTCTTCCTGTGGAAGAATGTCTTTAAGGGAAAAAGAAAAGTACGACATAGGTTAACATCAAATTTTAAACAAGGTACAAAAAAAATTAGTCCACTTGTACCGTTCTGCGGTCTTCGCTAATTTTTTTTATAGTAACCGTAGTGTATTTTTCGGGTAAAATAGCCGTTACTCTTTCGGGCCATTCTATAAAACAATAGTTTCCAGAATCTAAATATTCGTCAAAACCCATATCATAAGCTTCGTTTATATCCTTTAAACGATACGCGTCAAAATGATAAATTACCTGATGATTTTGGGTATGATATTCATTTACCAACACATACGTTGGACTACCCGTAGGTTCTGTTACTCCCATTTGTTTAGCGATTTCTTTAATTAAGGTAGTTTTCCCTGCCCCCATTTCGCCATTAAACAAAATCACCCGATGTTGAATAGCCGAAATCATTTTTTCGGCAACAGACTCAATTTCTGACAAATCGTATGCTAAAAACATTTTATTTAGGATTAAAAACTGCAAAAGGAATAATCATTTCTTCCATGGAAATTCCCCCGTGCTGATAAGTATCTTTATAATAACTCACATAATGATTGTAGTTGTTTACATACGCCAAAAACAAATCGCGTTTGGCAAAAATATAAGAACTACTCATGTTAATAGTTGGTAACTGAATTTCGCGGGGATCTTTAACGCAATACACATCTTTTTGTTCAAAAGTTAAGCTCTTACCTGTTTTATAACGCAAATTTAAACTGGTGTTTCGGTCGCCAATTACCTTGGAAGGATTTTTAACATTAATGGTTCCGTGATCGGTGGTAATAATTAGTTTGAAACCTAATTGTTGTGCTTCTTGAATAATTTCTAACAAAGGAGAATTTTTAAACCAGCTTAAAGTTAACGAACGATAAGACTTGTCGTTAGAAGCCAACTCCTTTACCACATCCATTTCGGTTTTAGCATGCGAAATCATATCCACAAAATTATACACCACCGCAACCAGCTTGTTTTCTTTTAAAGATTTAAAGCTTTCCGCTAATTTTTTACCCGATTTAAAGGTGGTAATTTTGTGGTATTCGTGCTTAATATTTAAGCCCAAACGCTTTAATTGTTCCGTCATAAACTCCCCCTCGAATAAATTTTTACCTCCTTCATCGGTATCATTCTTCCAATACTGCGGATATTTCTTTTCCATTTCTAACGGAGTTAAGCCCGAAAAAATAGCATTTCTGGCATATTGCGTTGCCGAAGGTAAAATGGAAAAATAAGCGGTTTCTTGTTCCAGTTTATAATAATTATTCACCACGCCTTCCAACAAACGCCATTGATCGTAACGCAAATTATCAATCACTACAAACAACACATTTTTATCTTTTTTAAGCTCTGGAACTACCAAATTCTTAAACAAAGTATGCGATAAAACGGGGTGATATTCATTAGTATTGAACCACTTAGCATAATTTTTTTCAATGAATTTACCAAACTGCGCATTCGCCTCGGTTTTTTGGGATTCAATAATTTCAATCAATTGCGAATCATTAATATCATCCAACTCAATTTCCCAATACAAAAGTTTTTTATATAAATCAATCCAATCGTCAAAACTATTTACCATTGCTAAATCCATGGCAATTTTTCGAAATTCTCGTTGGTAATCCATGGTGGTTTTTTCAGAAACCAATTTGTTATGCTCCAAGGCTTTTTTTAAACTCAATAAAATCTGATTCGGATTTACGGGTTTAATCAAGTAGTCGGTAATCTTAGCTCCAATGGCAGATTCCATAATGTACTCTTCCTCGCTTTTGGTAATCATTATAATCGGAGTAGACGACTTTTTCTCTTTCATTTCCGAAAGCGTTTCCAAGCCACTCAAACCAGGCATGTTTTCATCCAAAAAAACAACGTCAAAACTTTCTTCTTCAAACAAATCAATCGCATCCCTACCGTTATTACAAGTAGTTACCTGATAATTTCTTTTCTCTAAAAAAAGAATGTGTGGCTTTAATAAATCAATTTCATCATCTACCCACAAAATTTTTGTACCCTCCATAATTATTGAATTTTTACCTGTTGAATGAAAACAAAAATACATTTTTTAAACTATGCTAAACGACACCTTTGTAGTTTAACGAATAATTAATATTTGGGCATTCCGGTTCGCCTACGGCTCACCGTCCTGTGTTCCGCCGTACACGGTACGCAGCTCCACCCAGTAATGCGAAAAATGTTAAAAATGTTTAATCCTACTAAAGCTAAAAATGTTTACCTTCATCCCATTAAAAACTAACTCCATGCTTACGCCTAAAAAACTCAATTGGATGGTATTGTGGCAGCTTCCGTCAGCCTATTTGTGCGGAGTTAGAACCCATTTTTTAAATGAAAAATCTTGCACCGTTACCGTGCGTTTAAATCGAATCAATCAAAATCCATTTGGCTCCCTATACTTTGCCGTTGAAACCATGGCAGCCGAACTGAGCACCGCCGCTTTATTATTATACCAAAACGAACAAAACACCACCAAAATAGCCATGTTGATTGCCGAAAACAAATGTGTTTTTAAGCAAAAAGCCATCGGAAAAATTAGTTTCACTTGCGATCAAGGAGACCAAGTAAAACAAATCATACAACAAGCTATTGCGTCCGGAGAAAGTCAAAAATTTTGGCTTCAAACCGAAGGCAAAAACGAAAACGGTGAAATCGTAGCCCTAATGGATTTTTTATGGAGCATAAAACCCAAACACACATGAAAGTATTAATTACAGGTAGTACCGGTTTAGTTGGTCAATCCATCATACAACAATTATTAGCGAAAGGACATTCGGTAAATTACCTAACCACTTCGCGCGATAAAATCAAAAGTCAAGAAAATTTAAATGGTTTTTACTGGAGTCACAATCAAGAATTAATCGACCCCCAATCCTTAATTGGAGTTGATGCGATTATTCATTTAGCAGGTGCCAGCGTTGCCCAAAGATGGACCAAAAAATATAAAAAACAGATTATGTGTAGCCGAGTTCGGTCTGCCAAATTACTACTGAACACCCTTAAAAAACATCCTAATCAAGTAAAACAATTTATAAGCGCTTCCGCTATTGGCATATATCCTAGTAGTTTAACAGACACTTACACCGAAGATTATGAAGGAATCAATCCTGAATTTTTAGGAAAAGTAGTTAAACGTTGGGAAAAAGTAGCTTCCAAATTTAAAGAACTTTCTATTGCCGTTTGTAAAATCCGAATCGGTTTGGTTTTATCAGACAAAGGCGGTGCCTTACCCCAAATGGCAAAACCCATTCGTTTAGGATTGGGTTCGAGTTTTGGTTCGGGTAATCAATACCAATCTTGGATTCACCACGAAGATTTGGCTTCCTTATTCATTTATGCGTTGGAACATCAATGGCAAGGCACTTTTAATGCTGTAGCTCCTAATCCTGTAACTCAAAATGCCCTTACCAAAACGATTGCCAACATTGTAAACAAACCTTTATGGTTACCCAACTTGCCCAAATTTATTATGCAATGGGTTTTAGGTGATATGCACATTTTGTTATACGATAGCCAAAAAGTAAGCGCTGAAAAAGTATTGCAACAAGGCTTTACCTTTAAACACGAATTTATAGAAGAAGCCTTAAGGGATTTGTTGAAAAAGTAGAACCCGCATTAAGGATGGAAGCATTGTTGGAGCTCCTCTAAAACATAAAAAACTGTCCGCTTAAAGCGGGCAGTTTTTTATGTTTTAGAGAGCGACTGCGTACAGCCTGACCCGCCTAGGCGGGAATGCCCAAATTAATCTTTCACCCCTAATTTGGTTAAAATATCTTCCATTAAACACCATTTGGTAATTGACGATTGCAACAAATTAGCGCCTACAAATGCGGTGAACCACAACCAATTTTGACTTACATAAATGGCTAACAACAAACTGATTAAAATAAATGAACCGGCTACAGCTCTGATGATTCTGTTTTTCATGTTTTTTGGTTTTTAGTTTGATTTTTCAACAGCTAACGACACCACATGTAAATGTGTTTGTTGGTGTTGTTGTGCGTTAAATTGTGCTACTTGTTCGAATACTTTTTGCACATTTTCTTTTTTTACAAAAGCGTAAAACAAAATGGATTCTGTTTCGGGATGCTCCGAAGCAAACCAATTATTTTCTATACTTTCGGTAGCACTACCCCGATGCCCTGTTATGTATTGGTAAGAGTAATGCAACACCTCGGACTTTTTAAGCAATTGCTTAACATCTGCCTCGAATTCTACTATGGATGTGATGATTAATAATTTCATGTTTTTTGATTTTTTAAATTATTATTTGGTGTTGGGTATTGGGTGTTGGGTATTGGGTGTTGGGTATTGGGTGTTGGGTGTTAGGTTTTGGGTATTGGGTATTGGGTATTGGGTAATGAAATTAACCTTTCCAATTTTTAGCTAAAAGAATATAATTCAAAAAACCTAAAACCTAAAACCCAAAACCCAGTACCCAGTACCTATTTCTCCCACTTCTTCCTTTCGGTAATATAATATATCAACGGCACTACGATTAAAGTCAATAAAGTAGAAACTATCGCTCCTGCTACTAACGAGATGGCTAATCCTTGAAAAATCGGGTCGAATAAAATAATAGACGCTCCAATAACTACGGCTCCTGTGGTTAATAAAATAGGCGTGGTTCTTACCGCTCCTGCTTCAATTATGGCTTGTTTAATGGGAATGCCTTCGTTTAATCTGATTTCTATAAAATCAATCAGCAATACGGAGTTTCGAACCATTACTCCTGCCAAAGCAATCATTCCAATAAATGAAGTGGCAGTAAAATAAGCATCTAATAACCAATGCCCCAGTACAATTCCAACCAACGAAAGCGGTATAGCTACCATCATTACCATTGGGGTTTTAAAGTTTTGAAACCATCCTACGATTAACATATAAATCACTATGATTACTACTAAAAAAGCGGCTCCTAAATCGCGGAATACTTCTAAAGTGATTTGCCATTCTCCGTCCCATTTTACGGTAAAGTCACTTTCGCTGGTGGGTTGTTCCATGTACAATTCATTGATTTTGTATCCTTTAGGCAATTCCATTTTTTGCAATTTTTCATTCATGCCTAAAATCGCATACACAGGGCTTTCCAACACGCCTGCCATATCTGCCAATACATACACCACTCTTTTTTGATCTTTTCGGTAAATAGTATTTTGTAAGGTGTCGGTTTTTACTTTTACCAAATCGCTTACGGGCACCACGTTGCCTTGGCTTCCTTTGATTTTTAAATTTTGAAGGTCTTGCAAGGAAGTTTTATCTTGATCGGCTAAAGAAAGTACAATACCTACTGGATTGTTGGAACGTTCATCATACAAATTGGAAACTGGCATTTCTCTTAACAAATAGGTTAGATTACCCACAACTTGTTGCGGTGCAATTCCGTTTAACATGGCTTTTTCTTTATCTACTTCTAGCTTGTATTCTACTTGTGGTGCTTCCACCATCCAATCGGCATCCACTACATCGGTGGTCGTTTCCAAAATCGTTTTTACCTGATGCGCTACTTTGATTTGTTCTTGATAATCTGGTCCATAAACTTCGGCAACCAAAGTGGATAATACCGGTGGCCCTGGTGGAACCTCCACAATTTTTACATTGGCTCCATATTTTTTGGCGATTTTTTGCACCTGCGGACGCACTACTTTGGCAATATCATGACTTTGTAAATCACGGTCTTCTTTGTGTAATAAATTCACTTGAATGTCTGCCATATTACTTCCGCCTCGCATGTCGTAATGACGTACCAATCCATTAAAAGTGATCGGAGCCGAAGCGCCAATGTAATTTTGATAATCCACAACTTCGGGAATGGTCGATAAATATTGCGCAATTTCTTTAGTAACGGCTGCCGTTCTTTCTAACGTGGTACCTTCGGGCATGTCAATCACTACTTGAAACTCGTTTTTGTTGTCAAATGGCAACATTTTTACAGCTACCGATTTGGTGAAGAACATGGCTACGGAACCCAACAATAAGAAAATGGTAATGGCAAACATGATGTTTCTTTTCACAGCATTGTCTAACAAAGGTTGCTCTACTTTTTTATAGATTCTATAAATCCAAGAGGTTTCTAAACCTTGTTCTTCTTTGTGCTCTTGCTCGTCTTTCTCGTGTAATAAATGATATCCCAAATAAGGTGTAACGGTTAAAGCGACAAACAACGATAATATCATGGCTATTGAAGCACCAATAGGCATCGGACTCATGTAAGGCCCCATCATTCCTGATACAAAGGCCATCGGTAAAATGGCAGCAATTACCGTAAATGTGGCTAAAATGGTTGGATTTCCTACTTCGTTAATCGCATAAATAGCAGCTTGTTTAAAAGGCAATCGCTTCATTTTAAAATGGCGGTGCATGTTTTCGGCTATAATAATACTGTCGTCCACTACAATTCCTACCACAAATACTAAAGCAAAAAGGGTGATTCGATTAAGTGTATAACCCAATAAATAGTAACTGAATAAAGTCAAAGCAAAGGTTAACGGAACTGAAAAGAATACTACTAATCCGCCTCTCCAACCCATGGCCAACATTACCAAAACAGTAACGGCAATAATGGCTACTCCTAAGTGCAACAGCAACTCTCCTACTTTGTGCGAGGCGGTTTCTCCGTAATTTCTGGAAACTTCTACATGCACATCCGATGGAATTACATTCGTTTTTAAGACTTCTACCCTTTCCAGAATTTTCTCTGAAATTTTCATCGCATCAGCACCTTTAACTTTCGCAATCGAAATGGTTACGGCAGGATATTCTGAATGGTGTTTTGCGAATTTTTCATTGGCTTTTCCATACCCAAACGACACGTAATTTTTAGGCGTTTGTGGTCCATCTTGAATCGTCGCTACTTGTTTTAGATAAACAGGCATTTGTTGGTTTACGCCAATCACTAAATTTTCAACATCTTCCGAAGTAGATAAAAATTTACCCGTAGTAACTAAATATTCCGTGTCGTTTTGTACAAAACTACCTGACTGCGAACTACCGTTATTGGCTTGAATCATCTGCATAATGCTTAACGCATCTACTCCGTTTTCAGCCATTTTATCTTTATCTAACACCACTTTAAGTTCACGGGTTCTGCCTCCGATTTCTTTGGTGATGGCAACGTCTTTTACTTTTTCGATTTCAGAAGTGACTTCTTCGGCAATCTGACGCAATTGAAAATCATCATACTTTTCGCTCCATAAAGTCAATCCTAACATCGGCACATCATCAATGGAACGGGTTTTCACTAAGGGTTGATACACGCCTTGTGGAAACATGTGTTGGTGTTTCATCAACTCATCGTACAATTTCACATACGAATCTTCGCTGTTTTCCCCCACATAAAACTGCACCACCATCATCGCCTGACCATTCATCGCCATGCTGTGAATGTGTTCTACTCCTTTGATGTTTCCAATCACTTTCTCGAGTGGTTTAATCACTCGGCTTTCTACTTCGCTCGGACTCGCTCCTGGATAACCCACCAACACATCTGCCATGGGCACATTAATTTGGGGTTCTTCTTCGCGAGGAATTAAAAACGAACTATACGTACCAATAATCATCAGCGCCACCATTAATAAAATGGTTAACTTAGAATTGATGAAAAAATGGGCTATTTTACCTGATATACCTTGTTGCATTTTCTTTTGATTTGAGATTCGAGATATTAGATTTGAGACTTTAGATTCTAGATATTAGATGTTAGATAATAGAATTTATACGTTGGATATTAGGGTACAATAATCTAAAATCTGATATCTAATATCTAAAACCTCACTTTTGCTCCGTTATATAACTTTCCGTCTGCTGAAACGATGTATGGTTCGTCTGCTGATAAGCCCGATAATACTTCTACTTGGTTGCCGTAGATTTTTCCGATTCTGAGCCATCTTAAAATGGCGACATTGCCACTTCCTACGGTGTAAATTCCGGTGAGTTGTCCTTGTTTTACCAAAGCACTTTCTGGAATTAATACTTTTTGAGAAGCATTTTCATTAGATTTTTTTGGAGATTCTACCGCAAAATGAACATTCACAAACATGCCCGATAAAACCGTATCGTCGGGATTGTCTAAATTCACTTTTACCAAATATTGACCTCCTGTATTTTTAGCCGACAAACTCACTTCAATTACTTTTCCTGAAAATTCTTTTTGTAAGGATTTTACCAAAACCATAGCTTTCATCCCACTTTGAATTTTAGTAATCTCACTTTCAGAAACCATCGCAGTAACTTGTTTACCCGAGCCACCTTCAAGAGTTACCAAAGGCATTCCTGGATTCGCCATGTCGCCTTCCTTCACAAACGTATTGGTCACCACTCCGCTAAACGGTGCTTTAATTTGAGCATAAGCAAATTGAGCCGATACTTCGTTTTTCATTTGTTGAGCCGATTCTAAACCTGCTTGCGCCATTTCGTAACGGGTAGTCATATCGTCCAATTCTTTTTGTGAAGCACTATTTTGTTTGAACAATTGCATAAAACGCTCGTAATCTTTTTTAGCATTGGCATAAGCCGATGACGCTTGTTGAATCGCTGCGTCTACTTGTGCTTTTTTAGCCTGTAAATCGGTGCTGTTTACACTTACTAACAATTGTCCTTCGGTTACATTTTGCCCTGTTTTAACCGCCAGTTGTGTAACATAACCCATCATTCGGGTACTTACATTAGCGCTGTTTACCGATTCTATTTTACCACTGGCAGTAACACCATCCAAACCACCGCCAGAAGCACTGTTACTTACTTGAACGGTTATCGGATTCTCTGAAATTATAGTTTGTTTTTTATCGCCCGAGCAAGCCATTACTAAAGCCACTGCGGATAAAAGGAGGATTGATTTATTCATGATTTATTTGGATTTTATATTATAAAATTTGGTTTTAGGTGTTGGGTCTTGGGTTTTATTTGTTTAAGAATTGAAATTCACAATTCATAATTACTTCGTTAAAAACCCTAAATAATCCTTAGTGGTGTTGTATTCAAAAACCGATTGTAGGTATTCCAAATTCTTGAATACCATTTGGGTTTCGGCGGCTAAAACGTCAGTGGTTTTTTCTAATCCTTGTTTGAAACGATTGGTACGGATTCGAAAAACTTCTTGTGATTGTTGCCAAGCCAATTGGCTAGTGGTTACTTTGTCTTCTAAATCAGTTAATTGTCGGGTAGTTTTCTTTAATTCCAAATTGCTTTGCGCTTTATATTGCTGATTTTCCGCATCGGCTTTTAAATAATCGGCCTTGGCTTTTTGATTTTTCCCGATGCTTTTGTAACCATCAAATACATTCCAAGACAATTGCGCACCTACCAAATACCCTTTTGCCGAGCTTTGAAAAATTTGAGCGTCATACATTTGATAACTTCCAAAAGCATTTAATCGGGGTAAAAAATTCATTTGAGCCGATTGCCACATTTTTTTGTACGCCTGAACCGATAAATTCATGGCTTGAATATCTTTTCGATTATCCGATAAAGAAATATTTGATGCAGAAGCCAAACTCTCAACCGCTAACGATTGATTAGGTTTGTATACTTTATTTTTAGTGTCTTCATTCAATAAAAAAGCCAAATAATCCGACGCATTTTGCACATTACTTTTAGCCATTTGCAATTGATTTTTCAATTCATTAATGCGAACATCCACCATCAAAACATCAGTTTTTTGTACCAACCCCTGGTTAAAATAATTGTTAATCAACACCCCATTAGCTTGCGCTACTTCTAAGGCTTTTTGCATTACAGTCACCGCCTGATAAGCCATTTGCAATTGCATAAAAGCTTTATTTACTTCAAACTCTACATACTCTTGCGTGCGCTGAGTTTGCAATAAAAAGGCGTTGGTTTTGGCTTTGGCAGCTTGCCGTCCGTATAAACCATCCACATTTATAATGGGTTGAAGTACTTCAATCGTCGTGGCAAAATTTTGGGTTCTTACAGGATTATTCAACAAGGCCGGATTAAAATCCGCAGGAGTCAAAATCGCCTGATTCAACTTAGAGCCAAACGCCATCAGCGGATTGGTGGTTGAAATCCCTGTGTGCGATGCCGTAATGCTAGGCAAAAACAAAGCATTAGAAGATTGATAATCGGCTAACGCCCCTTGGTACGCTTGTTGGGCAATTTTGATTTGTAAATTTTTGTCGGTCAGTTTCGCCAACAAATCACTTTTTGAAACGCTTAAGGTGTCTTGCGCATTCCCTAAAACAGGCAGCGCCAACATCCACAACCATAAATAATTTTTCTTCGTCATAACTTTTACTTCAGATTAACGAGGCAAAAGTAAAGGTGTAAAACTGCGTGGAACGTAACACTTGTTACAAGGAGCTTTCAGCATTCAGCTATGAGCTTTGGGCATTTTTCGATTAAACGATTCAACAAATCCACGATTCAACAGTAAAAGGGCGTTTCCCTGCGGGCCAGGCCGTCGCCAGTCGCTTTTTTTATTCCGTTGCACTACATAAAAAAGAGCTCCAACAATGGCTCCGTCCTTAACGCGGTTTACTGGGTGTTGGGTTTTGGGTCTTAGGTTTTAGTTGTCGGAAGTTGAAAAGTATTTTTCGATTAACCAAAAAACTAAAAGTGTTAATAACTTATAAACGTTTATTATATGGTAATTTTGGATTAAGTATATTTTTGGAACAACAGACAATTAAAAACAAAAAATAACTAACCAAAAAACATATTATTTCGATATTGTGCTAATTTCGAAAACGTTGGTATCAAAACGTAACTAAACATATATTAAAATTAACAACCAAAAAGCATGAGTCTTTACGAAAAACTAAAAAAAGCAACTAGCGAAGAAGACGTTAAAGACGCTTATATAAAAGCACTTGGATTAAAAGAATATCAAAAAAATCTTATAGATATTCAAACTAAAGAAATTTGGTTTGAAGCCAAAGACAATAGCAAGATTTCTACTTATGCTATGTTTACGCAATTGATGCATTATGTACAAGATGCACTAAACAAAGGACATTATGTACCTCCTTTTTTAGCTGTTATTGACACTCAAAAAGCAGCCATAATGAAAAGTTCAGATGTAATTCCCTTTCTTGAAAAGAAAACTATCAAATGGGGAACATCGGCAAGTAAGTATACACAAGAAGCACTCGATGCAATTTCGGCTCATATTGGAACACACTTTGTCTCTTTTAAGATTGAAACGCACGAAGAAGAGTTTATCAACACTGTAAAAAACGCCATCAAAAAAGGCGATATTATTAGAACTCCAATTACGCCAGACAACTTAAAACAAGTGTTTGACAAATGGGTTACCATGATTGGAAACGAAATTGAAGGCGTAAAAGACGAAGATTTTGCTTTATTGTTTTTTGCAGATATTATGCACGACGGAACTGTTTCTACACACGATAATTTACCAGCAGAATTAATGCACAAAGACGGTTCACCCGTATTTTTTTTAGCTGGAAAAATATATAAACTAGGCAACAAAGAAGGCTACCGCCAGTTTTGGGCAATTTACCACAAACCGCCCAAAGCCGAATATAGAAACTACTTGCTAGAACGTCGCGACAGTTTAATACCACTTGACGAACGCAGTTTTAAAGGTGCTTATTATACGCCATTGAATGTTGTGGACAAAGCTTATGATAAATTAACAGAAACACTAGGCAACAATTGGCAGAAAAACTACATTGTTTGGGATATGTGTTGCGGTGTTGGAAACCTAGAAGTAAAACACTCCAACCCAAGAAATATCTATATGAGCACACTAGACAGTGCCGATGTAGATGTAATGAAAGCAACCAAAACTTGTGTTGCGGCTACAAGATTTCAATATGATTACTTAAACGATGACATTACCGATGATGGAACTATTGATTACAACCTAACCAATAAAGTTCCTAAAGGTTTGCAACAAGCCATTGCCGAAGGGAAAAAGATTTTGGTATTGATAAATCCACCTTATGCGGAAGCAACAAATGGAGCAAATACAAGTATTGCAAGTCGTGGTGATGAAACTTCTACTAAAGAAGGTGTGGCAAAGACAAAATTTGCAACAACAGCAATGAAAGAGTATGGTAAAGCTAGTAATGAATTATTTACACAGTTTGTTGCAAGAATCGCAAAAGAAATACCTACAGCAACTCTTGCAATGTTTAGTAAAATAAAATATGTAACTGCACCAACTATGGAAGAATTCAGATCAGTATGGAATGCAAAATATTTAGATGGTTTTGTTGTTGACAGCAAGTCATTTGATGGTTTAAAAGGAAATTTTCCTATTGGTTTTTTAATTTGGTCTACAAATCAAAATTCTATTAAAAAGCAATCGTTTTCTGAAATTGCGACTGAGGTTTTAAATAAAGAAGCAAAACCAATTGGCGAAAAATTATTTTATGCAGCACCTAATAAACAATTACTTTCTAATTGGATTAAGCGAACTAGAACAAATAATGAAGATGTAATTCCTTTAAAAAATGCAATCGCTCCAGCAACTGCATCAAAAGATTTAAGAGGTACAAAATGGTCAGATAATGCTATTGGATATTTTTTTAGTGGTGGAAATGATTTTCAAACATCTACACAACAAACAGTAATATTTTCTTCAGGATACAGCAGTGCAAGAGGTTATTACATTAATCCTGAAAACCTTTGGCAAGCCGCAATAGTTTTTTCAGTACGAAGACTTATAAAACCTACTTGGCTCAATGACAGAGATCAATTTTTAATACCAACTGAGCCATTAACCGATGAGTTTAAAAACGATTGTTTGATTTGGATGTTATTCAACGGAAGTAATCTAACTGCCAGTGCCAATGATTTAGAATGGAACGATAAGAAATGGAGCATCGTGAATCATTTTATACCATTTACAGAAGAAGAAGTTGGTGCAAATGATAGATTTGAAAGTGATTTTATGGTGCAATACCTAAAAGATAAAAAACTATCTAAAGAAGCCAAACAAGTTTTAGCAGAAGGGAAAAAACTATGGAAAGCTTATTTTGAGCATACTGATGTGCGTGCCGTAAGAGACGAACTAAAACTAAATCGTCCAGACGTAGGTTGGTATCAAATACGAAACGCTTTAAAGAAAAGAAACGAAAGTGGCGATTTTCCACCAGTAAGTTTCAAATCATTTGAAGATGCCTATAAAACCTTAAGTGAAAAATTACAACCAATGGTGTATGAATTAGGATTTTTAAAAGTCTAATAAAATGATTAAAAAAACTTATCAAAAGTGTTGATTTTAAAACCCGATAAGTCAGATTTGCAATTCGACTTCACCACAATTTTCCGATTAAATGATTAAACAAACTATTGCCTCAAATACTTTCTTTGTTCAACTTCTTGTAAAAGAGTCATTTGTTTTATAGCAATTTGATTTAACTGTTTTAAACGTGCTGTTTGAGTGATACTTTGTTCGATAAACAAAGCGTTTAAGTTTTCTAAATTCGATAAACAGATTAATTCATTAATGCTGGCGTAGTCTCTGATATTTCCTTTTAAATCAGCATTTTCATCACGCCATTGTTTAGCTGTTTTTCCAAACAAAGCCATATTTAAAACATCGGCTTCATTAGCGTAAACCAACCCTACTTCGGTTGGGGTTAATTCTTTAGGAATTAAATATTCCTTAATTGCATCGGTATGAATGTGATAATTAATTTTTGCCAATTCACGTTTAGCATTCCAACCTATTTGTTTTTGTTCTTCTTGTTTTAACCGTTGGAACTCTTTTATTAAATACAACTTGAATTCGATTGAAATCCAACTTGCGAATTCAAAAGCAATATCTTTATGCGCAAAAGTACCTCCATATCTACCTGATTTAGAGATAATTCCAATCGCATTAGTACTTTCAATCCATTTTTTAGGAGTCATCACAAAACTATTTAAACCCGCTTCTTTTCTAAACCCGTCGAATTCGACGGGTTTAAAATCTGGATTATTAATTTGTTCCCAAAAACCAAGTAACTCAATAGTATTTCTATTTCGTAACCAATTTTTGATAACATCATCTATATGATTAGGATTTTTATAACGAGCTATATCCGTTAAAGAAATGTACTCTTCTTGTTGAATTTGTTGTACGGCAACTTCAACACCCAGCGCATGAATATTTTTATTTTTTGACATTTTTTATTGATTAGATTGTTTGGGATTTATCACACACAAAGAAAATCAATTATCTATAATTTAAAAAAGCTTTTAGTATAAGGTAATTGGCTTTTTAGTCGAATGTTGGGACGTATTTACGATTAAACATTTTTCCAGTTTAACCATAAAAATCACTTCTGCGGTGAAAAAACCAATTTATCACCACAAAATATGCAGTGATAATTTTAAATTTACAGCAACACTTAAGATTTTTATAACATCATATCAAAAATAAAACATGAATAATTCAGATAAAAAAAATCATTGGGAAACGGTTTACGAAACTAAAAATCCAAACGAAGTAAGTTGGACACAAGAAGTACCTAAAACTTCTCTTGACTTTATCTTTTCATTTGGAGTAAAAAAAGCCCGATAAGTCGGATTTGCAATCCGACTTCACTACGATTAAACGAATCCACGATCAAACAATAAAAAAACATGAAAAACGATAAAATTCAACTTTTCGAAAATAAAAAAGTACGAACTGTTTGGGACGCCGAACAGGAAAAATGGTTTGTATCTGTAATTGATGTGATTGAAGTTTTAACAGATAGCGACAGACCAAGAAAGTACTGGAACGATTTAAAATCTAAGCTTACAAAAGAGGGAAGTGAAGTGTCCGATAAAATCGGACAGTTGAAAATGAAAGCTCCTGATGGAAAAATGAGGCTTACTGATGTTGCGAATACCGAACAAATTTTTAGGTTGATCCAATCGGTACCTTCGCCAAAAGCAGAGCCTTTTAAATTGTGGTTATCCCAAATTGCGGCAGAGCGTTTGGATGAAATGCAAGACCCCGAATTAACTATTGACCGTGCGTTAGAACAATATTTACAACTGGGTTATTCTGAAAATTGGATTAATCAGCGTTTAAAAAGTATTGAAATCCGAAAAGAACTGACCGACGAATGGAAAAGTAAAGGATTAAAAGAAGGGGTTCAATTTGCAACTTTAACCGATATAATTTCTAAAACTTGGTCTGGAAAAACTACCAAAGAATACAAAATTCTAAAAGGGTTAAAAAAGGAAAATTTACGGGACAACATGACTAATACTGAATTGATTTTAAACATGTTAGCCGAAGCTTCTACCAAAGACATTTCGCAAGCGGTTAATCCTGAAACTTTTGAAGAAAGTAAAAAAGTAGCCCAACAAGGTGGTAATGTTGCAAAAGTTGCTCTTAAAGAATTGGAGGCTAAAACTGGTAAAAAAGTAGTTACTCCTTTGAATGCTAAAACACTTTTAAACAATAATCAAAAGAAGTTAGAAGAATAGTTGATTCCTCCTAAGACCATTTACGATGCAAAAAACGACTTTTAAAATATCGAAAATGGACTGCCCATCCGAAGAACAAATAATACGGATGAAACTTGCCGACTTAACAAACATCAACTCGTTGGAATTTGATATTCCTAACAGACAACTTACTGTTTTACATTCTGACCATTACGACGAAATATTTCAACGACTTGACAGCTTAAAATTTGACACTTCAATTGTTAACAGCGTTTCGGCAAACAATTACGAAGCTTTAACCAACAACACAGACCGAGAAAAAAAACTGCTTTGGCAAGTTTTAGCCATCAACTTTTTCTTTTTTGTCCTTGAACTTGCAACGGGTTTTATATCTAACTCTATGGGACTTGTTGCCGACAGTTTAGATATGCTTGCCGACAGTATTGTTTACGGACTTGCACTTTTTGCAGTTGGTGGAACAATGACCCGAAAAAAGAACATTGCAAAATCCGCAGGTTATTTTCAGTTAACACTTGCCGTTTTCGGCTTCATTGAAGTTGTTAGAAGATTTATTGAATTTGAAACCATTCCAGCGTTTCAGACAATGATAATTATTTCCATTCTTGCACTTATCGGTAACGGACTTTGTTTGTATTTATTGCAAAAAAGCAAAAGCAAAGAAGCGCATATACAAGCCAGTATGATTTTCACCTCTAATGACGTAATTGTAAATCTTGGAGTAATTATAGCAGGCGGACTGGTTTACTTAACAAATTCAAAATATCCTGACCTTATTATTGGAACAGTTGTATTTTTAATTGTTGGACAAGGAGCTTTTAAAATATTGAAACTATCAAAATAACAACAAGATTTTTATAAAATATTAACATGAATAATTCAGATAAAAAAAATCATTGGGAAACGGTTTATGAAACTAAAAATCCAAACGAAGTAAGTTGGACACAAGAGGTGCCTAAAACTTCACTTGACTTTATCTTTTCATTTGGAGTAAAAAAAGACGCCAAAATAATTGATATTGGCGGAGGAGATAGCAAACTTGTTGACTATTTGCTTAAAGAAGGTTTTGAAAACATTACCGTTTTAGATATTTCAGAAAAAGCATTAGAAAAAGCAAAAAATCGTTTGGGTGACCAGGCTAAAAAAGTAAACTGGGTGATTAGCGATATTACAGAATTTGAACCAAATACAACTTTTGATATTTGGCACGACAGAGCCACCTTTCACTTTTTAACAACACCCGAACAAGTGAAAAAATATATGGATACAGCACGAAAATCGGTAAGTGGCTATATAACAATTGGAACTTTTTCAGAAAATGGTCCAACAAAATGCAGCGGACTTGAAATCAAACAATATTCAGAACAAACATTAACCAACGAACTTAAAAATGGCTTTGATAAAATTCGTTGTGTAACAGAAAACCATACCACACCTTTTAACACTACACAGAATTTTTTGTTTTGTAGCTTTAAACGACAAAAAAATTAAAAGAAGACACTTAAGCTAGATTCCTATTGACTTAAAAACCTGACATTTATCATCATTTATTGTATTTATATTGTAGACTTTTAAATCGGATAATTTAATCTTATTTAAAATGTTAATCGATTTAGATATTTTGTTTACTTGGGGAGGGGTAGCCAAAAAATACCGAAAGAACGATATCATATTTTATGAAGATACCTGTGCCAATTTCTATTACCAAATTATAGAAGGTCGGGTAAAACTGATGAACTGCAACGACAAAGGCAAAGAATATATACAGGGTATGTTCGAAGCTGGAAATTGTTTTGGCGAACCACCATTACTTGTAGGATGCAAATACCCATGTACAGCCGTTTGTTTAAGTGATTGTGTAATTTTAAAACTTTCAAAAGATAAATTTTTATCCATTTTATCGGAATATTCACATATTCAACAATCGTTATTACAATTATTAGCCTACCGTATTTACAACAAATCTTTACACAACAAACATATTATTAACCAAACTCCAGAACACCGAATAATTTCATTTTTAGAGAGTTACAAATCACAATCCGAAAACAACACCTCGTCGGTAATGATTCCGTACACTCGACAAGAAATTGCCGATTTAACAGGCTTACGGGTAGAAACCGTTATTCGAACCCTTTCTTTATTAAACAAAAAACAACGAGTACAGATTAAAAACCATAAAATTTACTGGTAATGCGCTTTTTAAATTTTGAACGCTGGATTAAAATCAGCCTATACAGCCTATTGGTAATTGCTTTATTGGGATTACTGATGCGGTATAAAATACTTTTTGAACTTCCGTTTTTAGACCAAAAAAACATTCAGCATGCCCATTCTCATTTTGCGTTTGCTGGTTGGGTAAGTCAATTCATTATGATTTTGATGGTATATACCTTAAAATCAAAAATTCCGTTGGAATCTCTTTTAAAGTATGAGAAAATATTTATTGTAAATTTAGTTGTAGCCTATTTGATGCTGATTAGTTTTCTGTATCAGGGCTACGGATTATTTTCGATTTCGCTTTCCACGCTAAGTATATTGGTTTCCTATTGGTTTGCATATTGGTTTTATCGGGATTTAAAAATAATACCCGATTCGTTTTACGGCAAAAACTGGTTTAAAGCCGCTCTGTTATTTTTAGTAGCTTCTTCGGTCGGAACTTTTTGTTTGGCATACATGATGGCAACTAAAAATCTTCCTCAAGATTTTTATTTAGGTTCCATTTATTTTTACCTGCATTTTCAGTACAACGGATGGTTTTGGTTTGCTATCGTCGGGTTATTTATGAGTATTATATCTGAAAACATCACTATTCAAACCTTTAACCAAAAGGCTTTCCGATTGTTTTTTTGGAGCTGTATTCCTGCCTATTTTTTATCGATGTTATGGATTGATTTACCCATTTATTTATACGGAATTACAGTTTTAGGGGCTCTTGCCCAAGTATGGGGTTGGTGGTATATTTCTAAAGCGGGTGCTGGATTCATCAAAAACATATCACACGAAAAAATATTTTTAGTACAGGCATTTCAGGTCATTTATTTATGTATTTGGGTTAAACTTATTCTACAACTGGCTTCGGTAATTCCTGCCATGAGCCAAATCGCTTTTGGGTTCAGACCCATCGTGGTAGCTTATTTACATTTGGTTTTGTTAATCATTACCAGCGGATTTTTATTGTTTTTTGCGTTTTGCAATAACCTCATCAAACGCAATAAAGCAACCTTGTTTTTTTTAGGAATTTTCGGAATCGGAATCTTCTTAAACGAAATTATTTTGGGCACACAAGGCATTTTATCGGTTAAATATATACTGTTGCCCTATGTAAACCACTTATTATTTAGCGCCACTATAATCATTGTTTTAGGGATTAGCGGTATGGTCATTTTTAATCGAAAAAAGACTAAAAAAGCGTTGCTTTATGATTGCAATCATAAACAAAATTCAAAGGATTAAGTTTCTTTACTTCATAACTTAATACCATTTCGTTTATGAAAAAATCATATTTAATTTTAGGCTTAGCCATTTCTTTACTCAGTTTTAGTTGTAAAAAAGGAGAAGAATCACAAGCGGCAAACGCCTCGGAATCAGAAGTAAATGTTAACGTGGGTCAATCTAATGTGGTAGATGACACATCTAATCCAAACATTGTTCAGGTTGCGGTTAGCAGTAAAGATCACTCAACATTGGTAACTGCTGTTAAAGCGGCTGCTTTGGTAGATGCTTTAAGTAATGCGGGGCCTTTTACCGTTTTTGCTCCAACCAATGCTGCGTTTGATAAATTACCCGCTGGTACGGTTGAAGATTTGTTAAAACCAGAAAAGAAACAAGATTTAGAAAATATTTTGGGCTACCACACTTATGTTGGTACTTTAAAAACAGAATACATGGCAGATGGGCAAGAATTTGACATGGTTTTTGGCGGTAAGGTAAAAATCACCAAACAAGGTGAAAAAACACTCGTAAATGGGTCAGAAGTTCTAGCCAGTATAGAAACATCAAACGGAATCATCCACGTGATTAATGATGTATTGTTGCCTAAATAAAATTGTTTTGTCTTACATATTTAATAGTTGAATTTTAAAAAGCGCCCTAAGGCGCTTTTTTTATGAGGTTTGAGTTATAGTTTTTATTTGCATGACCTCAGAAATATTCATGGCGCGCTTTTTAATTTCTTCGGCCTTTTCTCCTACAAATAACTCATCTACAGTTTGGTTGAATAGCTGGTTCCAATGTTGAAAATGAGCCTTTGTTAAAGGATGTTTACCATGTAATTGTTTGTGCTTTAACATCGGGTTACCTTCGAAATTTCCGGTATAAAACAAGATGTTTTCCCAAAAATCATACATCCTAGGTAAATGAGTACTCCAATTAACTTGCGCCACATCGTTAAATAAAAAACCAATTACGGTGTCTGTTTTAATTTTATCGTAAAATGCATCTACTAAACGAATAACGTCTTCTCTGTTTTGTATATCGGTTTTCATAAAAGTAATAATTGTGTAATTTATAAATCTTTATTGACGAACTTTTTTAAAGACACAAAAAACGGAATTGTAATCCAACTGACCAACAACAATAAGGAAACTACAATGCCGTAAATCGTACCAAAAAAATCTTTAAAAATAGCACCCGTATATCCCATCATTGCCGAGGCGTCTAAGTATAATAAAATTTGAATGCGCGCTAAATCAATCGGGCTAAAAGCCGTTAGGGTTACCATGGCTTTTTCGATAGGATAATCAGACAATTGAAACAATAAAAACAAAACTAATCCATCAAAAATTAAAGCAAAAAATATCCAGGTGATTATAGCCAATCCAATTCCTTTGGCTTTATCACGCGTAATTATAGAACACCAAAAAGCCAATGCAATAAATACCCACGAAATTAAAACACCCATTACCATCATCATTATACCCACCCCATTAGCGGCGTAAATCATTAAAGGTATGCCTACCCCAATCAGGTACGCCAGTGACAACGAACAAGCCATACCTAAAAATAAACTTGTCCATATTTTTTTCCGCTTAATGGGTTGACTTAATAGTAATTCTATAAATTCAGAGCTGTTGTACACATATATGGTGGTAAATAAAATACAAACCAAAGGCACCGTAAACAATATTATATTTAAAATCGTAAGCATGCCTTTGGCTGAATTATCTTCTAAACTAAAGGCGCTCCAAGACAATAACAGCAGTAAAAAAGTATATACCGCTACTATTTTATTTTTCAGAATGTCTTTCAGGATGATTTTAACAATTCTGTTCATTTTTTTTCTTTTTAAGAATTTGCGCAATGGCTTTAGATATTTTTTCTTCGCCAGTTTGCGCTTGTAGCGTTGCTATTTTTTGATGGAATTCCACAATTCCGTCTTGCATAAAAATAATTTCGGTAATTAAATCGTCTAATTCGCTTAACAAATGCGAGGTAATTAAAATCAATTTTCCTTTTTCTTTTTCCTTGATGATTTTTTCTTTAAGAATTTCCGCTGCCAACGGATCTAATCCTGCGGTAGGTTCGTCTAAAATCAAAACCTCTGGATTAAATAAAAATGCTAAGGTAGCACTTACTTTTTGGGTAGTTCCGCCCGAAAGGGTGCGCATGGGTTTATGAGCCATTTTATCTAATTCAAATTGATGCCATAAGTCCAAATCTAACTCTTGGGTATGCGGTCTTAGGTTTTTAATCATATCCACCACCTCGCCAATGGTCATAGAATCTGGGTATTTGCCAATTTGAGGCATATATCCAATTTGCGAACGATACATATATTGTTTAAGAATATTTACCCCTTTAAATTCGATACTTCCTTTGCTGGGTAAAACCATTCCTAATATCGTTTTGATTAAAGTGGTTTTTCCGCAACCGTTAGGGCCAATCAGCGCAATACATTCTTGTTTTTGGCAAGAAAGTGATACGTTTTTGAGCACTTGTAGTTTACCGAAATTTTTCTCTACATTTTTAATTTCTATCATAACTGTAAAGGTTTCATTAAGGGCGTTTTGTCTATAAAATTATCGGGGGTAATGCTGGGTAATATTTTTTCGGATTTATCCAAAAGGGTAATCATAAAACTACGGAATAATAACATCGCAGACGGATTTTTTTCAATCAATACAGCGAATAAACTCAGCGGATGATAAGGCACGTCTCCGTTGCCATCTTTATTGATATCGTAGCCTTCGTATTTATCCCAATAATTACTATTAAAGGTGTTTAAAACTAAACTTCCGTTGGTGCCACAATCAAAAGTATTGCCTTTAAAATTATTGTTTACAATTTCGTTTTCCATACAGCTGGCTTGTATTTTCATCGCCCAACCGTTCGCATAAAAAGTATTTTTTTCTACTTTAATCCGACTGGTTCCTTCCATGTATATACCCGAAGTATTTTTGGAGAAATGGTTTTTATAAATGTAACTGTCAGAAATTTCTTTTAGCAAAAGTCCGTATGATGAATTTCCCCAATTTTCATCAAACGTATTGTTAATCATGGTTACATTTTTGGTAAACATCACCGCTACACCTGCTCCGTTATTCCTAAATAAATTGCCTATATAAGCATCGTTATGTGAAAACATAAAATGTAAACCATAACGAACATTTTGGGTGGCAATATTGCGCCAAATAACCGAATCATACACAAATTCAAAATAAATCCCGTCTCGGTGACCTTTTACATAATTTCCGATGATTTGTAAATCATTACTTTTCCAGCAATGAATGGCATTGCCTATTAATTGCTCTTCTTTTCCGTAGGCAATGACACGGTTGTTTTTAATCTGGCATTTTTTTCCGTTTTGAATATAAATACCAAAAAAGTTATTGTCTAACCTATTGTTTTCAATCGTTACATAGTTGCTATTGTACACTTTTATGCCACAAGGGTCGTCTAAGGCGGCATGTCCGGAATTGATGATTTTAAATCCTTTTACGGTTACGCTGTCGGATTTTACAGAAAGCACTTCGTATTTTTTTTGTCCGTCTAATACGGGAAATCCTTTTCCAATAAATACAATTTTTTTATCAATAATAAGATTGCCTTCTTGGTAAATTCCGGCGTAAACCTTTACGGTATCGCCATCTTTACAATGCTGTAAGGCTTTTGTGATGGTGTTGTATTTTTTGTTTTTTCCAACTTCAAGCACTTGTGCCTGAGTAGAAAAAAACAAAAAATAGATTATAAACCACCCTTTACTCATGGATTTACTTTTTAATAAAATTCTCTTCACTGATAATTTCTGCCTGTAATTTTTCGGCCATTAAACGGGCTTGTGTTTCGTCTGAAAATGCAGCTACATTACCATTCATCGGACTGCTGATGTTTCCTCCTTTAATATAACTAGCAGTGGTAGCATCAATCAATTGGTTGTCTTCTAAATAATCGTGTACAAAATATTTTTCTATGGGTGTATTATGATTTTCTTCGCAATAATTTTTTAAACAAATAACATCGTCAAATTTGTAAACCCGACCTTTTTGAGTAATGACTTCGGCTCCAAATTTTCCGTCGGCAATGGTCATTTTACAAAATTCACAGGTATCCACATTTAATTTAATGGGCTGAGCGGTATAATCTGCACACGAAAACAAGAAAAATAAGGGTAAGAAAAGTATGGCGATTTTGGGGTTTTTAAAACGACTCATCACATCTGTTTCTTTAGCCACTATAAAAAATAAAATTAATCCACAGGTAATCAACATCCATCCACCAATATCAGGAATCGAATAAGCACCAAAATTCAGCAATTGTTTGTATCCTATTAATGGAGGTTGGTATGACATTCCGGGAACTTTTATGGCAGCATTCGGGTCTAAATTATGTCCGTATTCGTAATTCCAACGGTAAAAATCTAATCCTGCTAGAATGGTAAATAAAACAAGACTTAAAAATAAAGCTATAACCATTTTTTTTCGGGCTATTAATACTGTTCCTAAGGCAAACACTCCGAAAAAAATAATAATGTAAGGCAATATTTTAAACTCTACAAAATCTTCGGTATGTAAGGTTTTCATACCTATATAATGATTTAATCCGTTAATGGTATCTACATTTCCTCCGATTTTATCGGCATGTAATTTTAAACACAACCCTTCAGGATATTGAGGTGCATCTAATTCGATTTGCCACATCGGAAATTTTAATGATACAAAAAATAAAATGGTTACTACCAAGAGTAGCCCTCTGGATAGCATAGAGATTTTTGCTGTATTCATTTTGTTTTGTAAAAAAAGGAGTACAAACCAAAATTTGTACTCCTAAGGTTAAATTTATTTGGCTTTTGGTAAATTAGTACCCAAACTCCAAGAAAGTGGTACATTACTACCTGCCGGAGATACTCTTAAGTATCCTTGCATTTCTTGGTGTAATGCACTACAAAAGTCGGTGCAATAAAAAGGGAAAATACCCACGCGGTCTGGTGTCCATTTTAAGGTAGTGGTTTCACCAGGCATTATTAACAATTCGGCATTATTAGCTCCTTTGATAGAGAATCCATGTGGCACATCCCAATCTTGTTCTAAGTTGGTTACGTGGAAATATACTTCATCTCCCATTTTAATACCTTCAATATTATCGGGTGCAAAATGCGAACGAACAGAGGTCATGCTAATATGCACTTGATTGCCTTGACGGGTAACTTTAGCTTCTTTTTCGCCCTTAGCTACAAACGGATGGTTGTTTTCTCCGATTTTATAGAATTTTAACTGTCCGTTGTTTCGGATTAAATCGGCAGGTGCAGCTTGTGCATAGTGAGGTTCTCCGATGGTTGGAAAATCCAAAACTAATTGCATTTTATCGCCACTGATGTCAAAAATTTGAGCACTTTGCGCCAATTCTGGTCCGGTAGGTAAGTATCTATCTTTAGTGATTTTGTTGTATGCAATTAAGTATTTTCCGAATGGTTTTTTACTGTCTCCGCCCGGAATACACAAGTGACCTACTGAATAATAAGTTGGTACTCTGTCTAATACTTTTAATGAGGCTATATCCCATTTCACCACTTCAGAAGAAACAAACATCGTTGTATAAGCATTTCCTTTTCCATCAAATTCGGTGTGTAAAGGTCCTAAACCTGGTTTTTGAACTTCGCCGTGTAAAACAGCTTCATATTTTAAAACAGGAATTCCACCGTAATCGCCTTCGTATTTTTTGTTTTTGATAGCTCCTTGTAGTTTATCAAAACTAAATACTGGAATCAACGCGGCTAATTTTCCTGAACCTACAATATATTCACCTGTTGGATCTACATCACAACCATGTGGAGATTTCGGACAAGGAATCATGTAACAAATATCTTTTAACGCAGCTGCATCTAACACGGTTACTTCTGTTTTAATTTCAGATTTGGCAGAATGTGTTTTTTCATCCCATTTGTTGTGGGCATATTTCACTTTTTGTTTTTTGCCTTTTCCTGCTTTAAGATATTCTTCGGCTTTTTTCCAGTTTACCGCCATGATAAAATCTTTGTCTTTTTGAGAAGCATTTACTTCTAACAACGTGTTCGCTTGTTCGGTATTATAACAAGAGAAGAAAAACCATCCGTGTGATTTGCCTTTACCAGCATGCGATAAATCAAAGTTAACCCCCGGTGTTACAATTTGAAATGCCAAATCTAATTCTCCTTCTTTACCTACTTTAACAAAACTGATGTGTCCTTTAAAGTTTTCTTTGTAAGTGTTGATTTCTACATCACCGTTAGAATAATCGGCAGGTACACTAAAACGAGTTCCTGCTACTACGTATTCGGTATTTTCGGTAATAAATGGCGAAGAGTGGTTTCCACCACTGTTTGGCAACTCGATAATTTCAGCGGTTTTGAATGTTTTTAAATCAATACGTGCAATACGTGGGGTATTGTTGGCATTACCAAACACCCATTTACCGTCGACTTCTCCGTTGGTTTGCGACATTTCAGTATGATGTAAATCATCCCAAGGCACAAAACCGTGTGAAGTATTTAACATCGGTTTGGTTTCTTCACTGTATCCCCAACCTTTTTCTGGATCTACCGAAAATACGGGAATCACACGGAATAATCTTCCACTGGGTAATCCATACACACTTAACTGACCGCTAAATCCACCCGAAACAAAATTGTAAAACTCATCGTATTTACCCGGAGCCACGTATGCTTTTTGAGCCGCATCACCGCTAACAGCATCGTTGGAATTTTTTGGTTTACATGAGGTTAAAGTTCCTGCTACTATAACACTGGCAACAACAACTTTTAATAAATTAGTTTTCATATACTTTCGACTTTATAATTATACTTATTATTAAAAATTATTGTACACCATCGTTTTTACGCATGTACTCTAAAATCTGACGGGCTTCTTCGTCATTCAATCCCTGATTTGGCATTCTAACCAAACAAAGTTCCAATTGTGATTGTAATTCAGGGTCTTTGTCAATCATCGGATCTGGATTGGTAATAAAGTTCATAATCCATTCTGGTTTTCTGCGCTCTGTAACTCCTTTCCAGCCTGGTCCCACTAATTTTTCATCAGTTAATTTATGGCATGATGTACATTTTACACCCGCTACACTTTCACCCGCAGTAGCCAAAGCGGGGTCTAATTTTTCACCCAATTCAACTGTGGTAAATTTTCCTTCCCCACGATTCGGGTCATATTCTTCTTTTTCAAACATTTCAGAAGTGTCTTCCGAAGGAGTTTGAGCCGCCTCTGGCTCGTTTGATTTGTTATTACCACAAGAGGTAATCATAGCAAATCCAATCAATGCAATAATTAATTTCTTCATATAAAAAGATTTTTAGTTTAATGTGTCAAAAATTCAACTTAAACTCTTATTTATTTATGATTACAATCATAAAGCCAGTATATTTGTCGCACTATTTTTGCCTCAGAAATTATTTCTTGAATGAAAAATCTGATTCTTGTTTTTGTATTCTTCTACTTATTTAAGCCTGTATTTCCAGTGATGGATTATGTGCTTAATTACGACTACATTACCCAAGAATTGTGTGAGAATAAAAACAAACCCGAAATGGCTTGTAATGGTAAATGTCATTTAATGAAAGAGTTGGCCAAATACAGCGCCGACGACCAAGACGAACCTACATCAGAAAAAAAATCCAACGCTTATTCAGAAATTTTATTTTGTGAATCTATAACACCCTTAGATTTCACACCTTTTAATGCACCGAATTTATCGGTTGCTGATACTTATCAAAGCTTATACTTTCGACTGTATAGCACCTCTATACCGCATCCACCCAGCTGTTAATTTCATTTTTTAACTAGACTTTTTTTGTATTGTACAGATTTTCATCTGTGTAATGCTATGGTATTTATTATTTAAAATTTAAAAAAATGAAATTATTATACAGCACCCTGATCTGCCTTACCTTAGCTTTTACTTCTTGTTCTAAAGAGGATGACCACCAAGAAGAAACCGAGCACAAACACGAAGTGATTACAGGACTTACCAAATTTCAAGAACTAACCAATGACACCCATATTATTGAATTGTATTCTCATCATGGGTCGCTTAAAATTGGTTTTAATCAGGTGTTTTTTAGAATCAAAAACAAATCCACCAGCACCTATGTTTCTGACGCTACGGTTAACTGGACACCGACCATGCACATGGCCATGATGAAACATTCTTGCCCTAAATCAACCCCTAAAATAGCTACCGACAGAACAGGTTTTTACGAAGGTTATTTAGTATTCCAGATGGCTCAAAACGAAACCGAATATTGGGATTTAAAAATAGATTACACCATTGCTGGAACTTCTTATTCAGTAACCGATAAAATTGATGTCGCCAATTCATCTAAAAAAATCATAAATACTTTTACTGGAACTGATGGCACCAAATATATTTTGGCTTACATGGAACCTCATCACCCGAAAGTTGCCATAAACAACGCAACGTTTAGCTTGTTTAAAATGCAGGATATGATGAATTTTCCTATAGTAGATAATTACACCATCAAAATCGACCCCAGAATGCCGAGCATGGGTAATCATGGTTCGCCCAATAATGTGGATTTAACTCAAGATGCTACCGATAAATTTTACTACGGAAAACTATCGTTAACCATGACGGGCTATTGGAAAATCAACTTACAAGTGTTGAACGATAAAAATGAAGTTTTAAAAGGCGAAGAAGTTACTGACCTTAACCCTGCCAGTAGCCTTTATTTTGAATTAGAATTTTAGACACCCATAAACTCGGCACGACTTTGTGCCGAGTTTAATTCTTTTTCAGATGAAAAATAAACTTCTAATGATAATGGTTATTGGATTTTTTCCGCTGGTTCTTTTTTCGCAAGAAAAGGAGCAGGATACTATTGGCACTACGCAACTTACCGAAATTGTGCTGATGGGTAAAAATCAAACCGCTCAACAAAAACAGGCCAAAACGCTGGGTAGTGTGGACGAATATTTACAAAACTCTGGTAAAATTGATTTGATAAAAAGAGGGGGCTATGCATGGGAACCCTTCCTAAACAACATGGCTACAGAACGCACCGTAATTACCATTGATGGCATGCGCATTTTTGGTGCCTGTACCGACAAAATGGATCCGGTAACTTCGTATGTAGAAATCTCTAATTTAAAAGAAGCCCAAGTGAATTCAGGGCAACAAGGGTCTTGTCATGGAGCAACAATTGGCGGTTCTTTAGATTTAAAACGCAACCAAAACCAAACACAACCAAAGGGTTGGAAAGGTGCTTTACAACATGGTTTTGAAAGCAACAACCAACAAAAAATCAATGGTGGTAACCTTAGTTATAACGATAGTTTAATCTACCTAAACACCAATGTAATGCACCGCAAAGCCGAGAATTATTTTGCGGGTACCCAACGGGAAGTAGCTTTTTCTCAGTTCGAAAAATTTAATTTTTCGGGCACTACAGGTTTCTATCTTAAAAAAAATAAAATAGTGGAAGGCTCGGTCATTTATGATAAAGCCACGAATGTTGGATATCCTGCCCTGCCCATGGATGTGTCTTTAGCAGAAGCTTTAATTACCTCTTTAAAATACGAAGTAAAACCCATCGGAAAAATTAACCTTTGGGAAAGCAAAATCTACTACAATACCATTATCCATAAAATGGACGACACCAAACGCCCCAATGTTCCTATTCATATGGACATGCCCGGTTGGAGTCGTACTTACGGCCTGTACTCGAAAATCAAAATCAATTACAATCAACACAATCTACATGCTCAACTGAATTCATTTCACAATCAATCGATTGCCGAAATGACCATGTATCCTAAAAATCCCACCGAAAAGTTGATGTTTATGTACACTTGGCCCGATGTACGCACCGCCTATTCTGGAATTTATTTAGAAGACCGCATTGATTTTACCTGCCATTCCAACTTAAAAATATCGGGGTCTGTGGGCATGCACCGCAACGAAATAGCCAGCGAATTTGGACTAGAAAGCAATCGTATTTTTTACCCTGATTTAACCGCTACCAAAAACAGAATCTTAAAATCATTAGCGGCCAATTACCTTCATAACATTAATAATTTTAACCTAAGCTTAGGTGTGGGTTATGGCGAAAGAGCGCCTTCGGTTTCCGAAGCTTATGGTTTTTATTTATTCAACAGTTTTGATTTGTTTGATTACATTGGAAATCCGAATTTAAAAAATGAACAATCGGTAGAAGCAAACGCCACCCTTACCTACAAAACCCAAAAAACTAAGGTCAATTATACTGCTACTTACTTTCATATTTCCAATTATATTTTGGGAACTCCCACCCCATTTTCTGCCATGACTATTGGAGCCAGCGGAGTTAAAATGTACAACAGTATCGATTATGCCACCATTTTTACGCAGTCTTTACAAGTGTCGCAACAACTTTTCAACCACTTTACTTGGCAAACCCAATTCAAATACAGCATCGGAAAAACCAACAGCCAAATGAATTTACCCTTTATGAGTCCATTGCAATACCAAACATCTGTACTGTTTCAAAAGCAAAAATGGAACGCCGATGTAAGTCTTTTAGGCAATGGCATACAAAATCGTTACAGCCCGTATTTTGGTGAGCAACAAAAACCCGATTACTTTATTATTAATGCCTCGGCAGGTTATCAATTCACCTTTACAACCATAGACATCGCTTTAAAATTAGGCGTAGAAAATGCTTTGGATCGCTACTACTCCACTTTTTCGGATTGGAATGGGATTCCCAGAATGGGACGAAATATCTTTTTGAATCTTACTTTCGAAATTAAATAATTTGGGCGTTTCCCTAGGCGGGTCATGCCATTCGTTGCAATCTTTTAACCCAGCCAAAATTCGGGCTGGCTTGAAAGGATTTTCACTGCTGTCATTAACGCGGTTAAGTTAGACT
>DLGW01000019.1:0-4209 GCA_002482885.1 Flavobacteriaceae bacterium UBA7684
GGAAACAAATTGGCAGGAATTGTCAAAACTTTACAAGAAAGAGAAGGTTAATTCAAACACCTTGAGTTTGAAAATTAAATTATTTGTAAAAAATTAAAATTAAATATAATGGCGGATTTAAAATCGTTTGCTGAACAATTAGTAAACTTAACTGTTAAAGAAGTTAATGAGTTAGCTCAAATCTTAAAAGACGAGTATGGTATCGAGCCAGCTGCTACTGCAGTTGCTGTTGCTGGTCCAGCTGCTGCTGGTGAAGCTGCTGTTGAAGAGAAAACATCTTTTGATGTAATCTTGAAAGAAGCTGGTGGAGCTAAGTTAGCTGTTGTTAAATTAGTTAAAGACTTAACTGGTCTTGGATTAAAAGAAGCTAAAGACTTAGTTGATGGTGCACCAAAAGAATTGAAAGCTGGTGTTACTAAAGACGAAGCAGAAGCATTAAAAAAGCAGCTTGAAGAAGCTGGAGCTGTTGTTGAGATTAAGTAATTTACTTAACTAAAATAACAAAATAGCCTTAAACTCCATCCGCCAAACGGCGGACGGAGTTTACGGCTTTTGGTGTATATCACCAAATTTATACTGAACATAGGTTCAGTTTTTAATCGAATTTTCGGTTTAACTAAAAAATTAAGACCCTTGGCAAACCAAAGCAATCAAAGGATAAACTTTGCTCAAAGTAAGCATGTGTTAGATTATCCTGATTTTCTGGATGTACAAATCCAATCGTTCAAGGAATTCTTTCAGCTAGAAACTACTTCAGATAACCGACATACAGAAGGTTTATTTAAGGTATTTGCTGAAAACTTTCCGATCTCTGATTCAAGAAACATCTTTGTTCTCGAATTTTTGGATTACTTTATTGATCCACCGCGTTATGACATTCAAGAATGTATAGAGCGTGGGCTAACTTACAGCGTTCCTCTTAAAGCAAAACTTCGTTTATCTTGTAATGACGAAGAGCATGAAGATTTCGAAACTATCGTTCAAGACGTTTATTTGGGAACTATCCCATACATGACGCCTAAAGGTACTTTCGTGATTAATGGTGCAGAGCGTGTAATTGTTTCTCAGTTACACCGTTCTCCTGGTGTGTTTTTCGGCGTAAGTCGTCACACAAATGGTAGTAAGCTGTACTCTGCTCGGGTTATCCCCTTCAAAGGATCTTGGATTGAATTTGCTACTGACGTAAATAACGTTATGTATGCTTACATTGATCGTAAGAAAAAGTTTCCTGTTACTACACTTTTAAGGGCAATCGGTTACGATTCTGATAAGGATATCCTTGAATTATTTGATCTTGCTGATGAGGTTAAGGTTAGTAAATCTGGCTTGAAAAAGTATGTAGGTCGCAAGCTTGCAGCTAGAGTGTTAAAAAAATGGGTTGAAGATTTTGTTGATGAGGATACTGGTGAAGTGGTTTCTATCGACAGAAACGAGATAATTCTTGAAAGAGAAACCATTTTGGAGGAAGACCAAATTGATATGATTGTAGATGCTGGAGTAAAAACATTGATCCTTTCTAAGGAAGATGCAAATTCTGGAGATTACACAATTATTTATAATACGCTACAAAAAGATACTTCCAATTCTGCTAAAGAAGCGGTTGAACATATATATAGACAATTACGTAACGCAGATCCACCCGATGAAGAAACCGCCCGCGGTATCATCGATCGTTTGTTCTTTTCAGACAAGCGTTATGATTTAGGGGATGTAGGTCGTTACAGAATCAATCGTAAATTAAAAATGGATACACCGGTTGAAACTAAGGTTTTAACTAAGTTAGACATTATTGCGATTGTAAAATATTTGATCAAGTTAATCAACTCCAAAGAGGATGTTGATGATATTGATCACTTATCAAACAGAAGGGTAAGAACTGTTGGAGAGCAATTATATGCTCAGTTTGGTGTAGGTTTAGCACGTATGGCTAGAACAATTCGTGAGCGTATGAATATCCGCGATAATGAGGTGTTTACGCCAACAGATTTGATTAATGCCCGTACCTTATCGTCGGTAATTAATTCGTTTCTTTGGTACAAACCAATTATCGCAGTTCATGGATCAAACCAATCCTTTGGCCGAGATTACACACAAACGCCGTCTTTCGGCTTTAGGTCCAGGTGGTTTATCACGGGAAAGAGCTGGTTTCGAGGTTCGTGACGTTCACTATACCCACTATGGTAGGTTGTGTACTATCGAAACTCCAGAGGGGCCAAACATTGGTTTGATTTCTTCATTGTGTGTTCATGCTAAAATAAATAACCTAGGTTTTATCGAAACTCCTTACCGTAAAGTTAATGACGGTGTGGTAGTAATGGATCAACCTGTTACGTATTTAAGTGCAGAGGATGAAGACGGGATGACTATCGCCCAGGCCAGCGCACAATACAGCGATGGTGGTGTGTTTGATGAAAATAAAGTAAAAGCAAGATACGAAGGTGACTTCCCCGTAATCGATCCGGAAAAGTTAGATTACATTGATATTGCGCCAAACCAGATTACTTCAATTGCAGCATCGTTGATTCCTTTCTTAGAGCATGACGATGCAAATAGAGCCCTGATGGGATCTAACATGCAACGCCAGGCTGTGCCTTTGTTACGTCCACAAGCTCCAATCGTTGGAACTGGATTAGAAGGTAGGGTTGCTCGTGATTCAAGAACATTAATCAATGCAGAAGGAAACGGTGTTGTAGAATATGTTGATGCCAATAAAATCACCATCAAGTACGAAAGAAATGATGATGACAGGTTGGTGTCTTTTGATGGAGAGTCAAAATCGTACAACTTAATTAAATTTAAGAAAACCAACCAAAGCACTTGTATCAACTTGAAACCTATTGTTAAAAAAGGTCAAAAGGTTGAAAAAGGACAAGTTCTTTGTGAGGGATATGCTACACAAGACGGAGAATTGGCATTAGGTATCAACTTAAAAGTAGCCTTCATGCCTTGGCAAGGATACAACTTTGAGGATGCGATTGTAATCTCTGAAAGAGTAGTTTCACAGGATATATTTACGTCACTTCACATTGAAGAATTCGAACTTGAGGTTCGTGATACTAAGCGTGGAGAAGAAGAACTAACACCAGATATTCCAAACGTTTCTGAAGAGGCTACCAAAGACTTAGATGAGCATGGAATTATTAGAGTTGGTGCTGATGTACAAGAAGGTGATATTTTAATTGGTAAAATTACTCCGAAAGGAGAATCAGACCCATCTCCAGAAGAAAAATTACTAAGAGCAATCTTTGGTGATAAAGCTGGTGATGTTAAAGATGCATCTTTGAAAACTCCACCTTCTATTAAAGGTGTGGTTATCGATACCAAATTATTCTCTAGAGCTAAGAAAACTTCTAAAGCTGAAGAGAAAGCACTGATTGAGAAGTTAGATGCTAAACATGAAAAAGCTGTAAGAGAGCTTAGAGAAAGTTTAGTTGACAAATTGTTCACTATCGTAAATGGTAAAACATCTCAGGGAGTTTACAACGTGTACAAAGAACTATTAATAGCTAAAGGTGTTAAGTTCACTCAAAAGCTGTTAATGGAATTAGATTATAACCACATCAACCCAACAAAATGGACAACTGATGATGATAAAAATGATCTAATCAAAATCTTACTACACAATTTCGGTATCAAAACTAACGAAGAGTTAGGTGCGTACAGAAGAGATAAATTCGCGATCAGTGTTGGTGATGAGCTTCCATCCGGAATTGTACAAATGGCTAAGGTTTATGTTGCTAAAAAACGTAAGCTAAAGGTTGGAGATAAGATGGCTGGTCGCCATGGTAACAAAGGTATTGTTGCTCGTATCGTGAGAGACGAGGATATGCCTTTCTTAGCAGACGGAACTCCGGTTGATATTATCCTTAATCCATTGGGTGTACCTTCTCGTATGAACCTTGGACAGATTTATGAAACTGTTTTAGGTTGGGCCGGTAAAGAGCTTGGTGTTAAGTTTGCAACTCCTATTTTCGATGGTGCTTCTCAAGAAGAAGTGGCAGAATATGTAGAAAAAGCAGGCATTCCAGAATCTGGTAGAACCTATTTATACAACGGTTTAACGGGAGATCGTTTTGACCAGCAAACTACAGTAGGTATTATGTACATGCTGAAGTTAGGTCACATGGTTGATGATAAAATGCATGCTCGTTCCATTGGTCCGTACTCATTAATTACACAACAGCCATTGGGTGGTAAAGCCCAATTTGG
>DLGW01000019.1:4358-71760 GCA_002482885.1 Flavobacteriaceae bacterium UBA7684
ATCATTCAATGTATTGGTTCATGAGCTAAGAGGATTAGGATTAGATATTACATTAGACTAATAAGTTTAAAGTTTAAAGTTGAGAGTTTAAAGTTTTTAAGGGCTTTAACTTTCAACTTTCGACCTTTAACTTTCAACTTTATNNTTAGGTTTAGATATTACGTTAGACTAGTTATTTGTTACGGGTTACGGGTTATTGGTTTTAAGACCAGGCCCATAACTCGCAACTCGTAACTCACAACTTTAAAGAAAGAATATGTCTTACAAAAAGGATAGTAAAATAAAAAGTAATTTCACTTCAATTACCATCAGCTTATCGTCTCCAGAAGCAATTTTGGAAAGATCAAGTGGCGAAGTGTTAAAGCCGGAAACCATCAATTACAGAACATATAAGCCTGAGCGTGATGGTTTGTTCTGTGAAAGAATTTTTGGTCCGGTTAAGGATTACGAATGCCATTGCGGTAAATACAAGAGAATCCGTTACAAAGGAATCGTTTGTGACCGTTGTGGTGTGGAGGTTACTGAGAAAAAAGTACGTCGCGAGCGTATGGGGCACATCAATTTGGTGGTTCCTGTTGCGCACATTTGGTATTTTAGATCGTTACCTAACAAAATTGGTTATTTATTGGGTTTGCCTACAAAACGTTTAGATTTAATTATCTATTACGAAAGATACGCGGTGATCCAAGCGGGTATGATGGCTGATGAGGGAATCAATTACATGGATTTCTTAACAGAAGAAGAGTACCTAGATATCTTAGATAAATTACCTAAAGAGAATCAATATTTAGACGATAAAGATCCTAATAAATTCATCGCCAAAATGGGTGCTGATGCGTTAGAGGATTTGTTGAGACGATTGGATTTAGATCAGTTATCTTACGATTTACGTCACCAAGCGGCAAACGAAACTTCTCAACAACGTAAAAATGAGGCTTTAAAACGCCTTCAGGTTGTTGAAGCTTTCCGTGGCGCAAGAACACGTATCGAGAATAACCCAGAGTGGATGATTGTTAAAATTGTTCCGGTTATACCTCCAGAATTACGTCCGTTAGTGCCTTTAGAAGGTGGTCGTTTTGCAACTTCAGATTTAAATGACTTGTACAGAAGAGTAATCATCCGTAACAATCGTTTAAAAAGATTGATGGAAATTAAAGCTCCAGAAGTAATCTTACGTAACGAAAAACGTATGTTACAGGAAGCTGTAGATTCATTGTTTGACAACTCGCGTAAAGTGAACGCTGTTAAAACTGAAGGTAACAGGGCTTTAAAATCATTATCAGATATTTTAAAAGGTAAGCAAGGTCGTTTCCGTCAAAACTTATTGGGTAAGCGTGTGGATTATTCCGGACGTTCAGTAATTGTTGTAGGACCAACTTTGAAACTACATGAGTGTGGTTTACCGAAAGATATGGCTGCCGAATTATTTAAACCGTTTATCATTCGTAAAATGATTGAACGTGGCGTAGTGAAAACAGTTAAATCTGCAAAGAAAATTGTTGACAGAAAAGATCCATTAGTTTGGGATATTTTGGAGAATGTATTGAAGGGACACCCAGTTCTTTTAAACAGGGCGCCAACATTGCACAGACTTGGTATCCAATCTTTCCAACCAAAATTAGTAGAAGGAAAAGCTATTCAATTACACCCATTAGTGTGTACTGCGTTTAACGCGGATTTTGACGGTGACCAGATGGCAGTTCACGTACCACTAGGTAACGCGGCGGTTTTGGAAGCCCAAATCTTGATGTTAGCTTCTCATAATATTTTAAATCCGGCTAACGGAACTCCAGTTACAGTACCATCTCAGGATATGGTTTTGGGTCTTTACTATATGACCAAAGGCCGTAAAACTGAAGAGGGACATATTGTAAAAGGAGAGGGACAAACATTTTACTCATCAGAAGAGGTAACAATTGCTTACAATGAGAAGAAAATAGATGTTCATGCTTTCATAAAAGTTAAAACAAACGTTAGAGAAAAATCTGGCGAACTGGTGTCGAAAATAATTGACACTACTGTTGGTAGAGTATTATTTAATGAAGTTGTGCCTAAAGAAGTTGGTTTTATCAACGAACTATTAACCAAAAAATCTTTAAGAGATATTATTGGAGAAGTTGTTAAAATTACTGGTATGGCGGGTGCGGCTAATTTCTTAGATGAAATTAAAACTTTAGGCTTTCAGTCAGCATTTAAAGGTGGATTATCTTTCAACTTGAAAGATTTAAATATTCCAACAGAGAAGCATACTTTATTAGAGCAAGCTAGAGCAGAGGTGGACGAAGTTATGGGTAACTATAACATGGGTTTCATCACCAATAACGAACGTTATAATCAGATTATTGATATTTGGACACGTATCAACAACAGGTTAACTACACACGTAATGACCCAGTTGACTAACGACAACCAAGGTTTCAACTCTGTTTATATGATGCTTGATTCTGGAGCCCGTGGTTCTAAAGAGCAAATTCGCCAGTTATGCGGTATGAGGGGATTGATGGCGAAACCACAGAAATCAGGTTCTGGTGGTGAAATTATCGAAAACCCAATTCTATCTAACTTTAAAGAAGGCTTATCTGTATTAGAGTACTTTATTTCTACTCACGGTGCTCGTAAAGGTTTGGCGGATACCGCTTTAAAAACAGCCGATGCGGGTTACTTAACCAGAAGGTTACACGATGTGTCTCAGGATGTAATTGTGAATTCAGTAGATTGTGGTACGCTAAGAGGATTAGAAATCACAGCACTTAAAAAGAACGAAGAAATTGTTGAAACGCTTCGTGAAAGAATTTTAGGTCGTGTATTATTAAATGATTTAGTGAATCCGTTAGACGGAAATGTTATCGGAAAAGCAGGCGAAGAAATCAACTCGGTTATCGCAAATGCTATCGAAGCTTCTCCACTTGAAAAAGTTGAAGTTCGTTCTCCGTTAACTTGTGAGGCATTAAAAGGAATTTGTGCTAAATGTTACGGTAGAAGTTTAGCTACTGGTAAAATGGTACAAAGAGGTGAGGCTGTAGGTGTAATTGCTGCACAGTCTATTGGAGAGCCAGGTACACAGTTAACCTTAAGAACATTCCACGTTGGAGGTATTGCAGGTAATATTTCAGAAGAATCTGGAATTGTAACTAAGTTTGCTGGACGTATCGAAATCGAAGACTTAACCACAGTTAAGAGTATTAACGAAGAAGGTAACCAAGTAGATATTGTAGTTTCTCGTTCAACAGAATTAAAATTAGTAGACGAAAAAACAGGTATTGCTTTAAATTCACACAACATCCCTTACGGTTCACACATTTTTGTGAAAGATGGCGATGTAGTAGGAAAAGGAACAACCTTGTGTAAATGGGATCCATTTAACGCGGTGGTTATTTCGGAAGCCGATGGTAAAGTTGAATATGTAGATATTGAACAAGGTCAATCATTTGTGGTTGAAACCGATGAGCAAACCGGATTTAGAGAAAAGGTTATTTCTGAATCTAGAAATAAAAAATTAGTACCTACGCTTAAGATTTTTGCTAAAAACGGAGAATTAACCCGTGAATACAACTTACCAGTTGGAGCTCACTTAATGGTTGATGACGGAGAAAAAATTAAAGCAGGTAAAATTTTAGTAAAAATCCCTAGACGTTCAGGCAAAGCTGCCGATATCACAGGAGGTTTACCACGTATTACTGAGTTGTTAGAGGCTCGTAACCCATCTAATCCAGCTGTAGTGTCAGAAATTGACGGTGTAGTAGAATTAGGTAAAGTAAAAAGAGGTAACCGTGAAATTATTGTGAAGTCTAAATTCGGAACTGAAAGAAAGTATTTGGTAAAACTATCAAATCAGATTTTAGTTCAAGAAAACGACTACGTAAAAGCAGGAACGCCACTTTCATTTGGTGCAATTACGCCAATTGATATCTTGAATATTCAAGGACCATCTGCTGTACAACAGTATTTAGTGAACGAAATTCAAGAGGTATACCGCTTACAAGGGGTAAAAATTAATGACAAACACTTTGAGGTAGTTATCCGTCAAATGATGCGTAAAGTAAGAGTTCAAGATCCAGGAGACACTACGTTCTTAGAAGATCAATTGATTCATACTAGTGATTTTATCAAACAAAATGATTTGTTGTTTGGTATGAAGTTCGTAATTAATTCAGGAGATTCTGCTACCTTGAAAGAAGGACAAATCATTACTTCAAGACAATTAAGAGACGAAAATTCGTTATTAAAACGTAATGATCAGCAATTAGTTGAAGTAAGAGATATTGAATTGGCTACGGCTACACCAGTATTGCAAGGTATTACCAGAGCTTCATTACAAACTAAATCATTCATCTCTGCAGCATCATTCCAAGAAACCACTAAAGTGCTTAACGAAGCTGCTTTAGCAGGTAAAATAGATGGATTAGAAGGCTTAAAAGAAAATGTTATTGTTGGACACCGTATTCCTGCTGGTACAGGTATGAGAGACTACGAAGAAATTATTGTAGGTTCTAAAAAGGAATACGAAGAAATGTTTTTAGCTAAAAAAGAATACGCGTACTAAATTATGAGTGATGCTAAATTAAAACCAGGACAGATTAACATCGAGTTAGATGAAAAAACAGCCGAAGGAATTTATTCCAATTTGGCTATAATCAATCATTCTAGTTCGGAATTTGTGGTAGATTTTGTTAGCATTATGCCAGGTGCGCCTAAAGCGAACGTAAAGTCAAGAATTATTTTGACTCCACAGCACGCTAAAAGATTAGTTAGAGCATTAAAAGATAATATTGCTAGGTTTGAAAGTTCTTTCGGAGATATCAAGGATATCGAAGAACCGCCAATTCCTTTAAATTTTGGTCCAGCAGGACAAGCTTAAATAAAAAAATCCCGATTTATTCGGGATTTTTTTTTATCTTCAACTCACTTCAAAAAAATACTTTCCAATTACATTTTTTATTTAAAAAATAAATTACTATGCCTGCATAATAGTTAAATTATTTTATTATATTTGAGAAAAGAACCTTTCTTATGAGTAATAAAACAATAGATTATTATTTAAGAGCTACCTGGCAATCTTTGGCCAGAGCTTATAACGAAGAGGCTGTAAAACACGGAGAAACCATCTCTGTGGGATTCGTTTTGTTAAGTATTGATAAAGAAGGAACTCCTTCTACGGCTCTTGGTCCTAAAATGGGTATCGAGCCTACAAGCTTAACCAGAACTTTAAAACAAATGGAGCAAAAAGGGTTGATTGTGCGTAAAAAGAATCCTAATGACGGTAGAGGTGTTTTGGTGTATTTAACCTCTTTGGGGAAAGAAAAAAGAGATTATTCTAAACAAGTAGTTAAGCAATTCGATGATATGGTTCGTAAAAATATTTCACCCAAAAAATTAGAGGTATTTATAGAAGTTATAGAAGCGATGAATAAACTCATCTCGGATAAAAAGATGTATAAGTCTGAAAAATAAAAAGTTTTTTAACGGAAATTCATAAACAAAAAACGATTGCGAATGAAACGTAACATCAATAAAGTAGCTATAATAGGTTCTGGAATCATGGGTTCTGGAATTGCCTGTCATTTTGCTAACATAGGAGTTCAGGTTCTGCTGTTAGATGTTGTTCCTAAAGAATTAACTGAAATCGAACAGAAAAAAGGATTGACTTTAGAAAATAAGTTGGTCAGAAATAGGATTGTAACCGAACAGTTGAGCAATGCCTTAAAATCAAAACCATCACCCATATACCACGCCCAATTTGCTCAAAGAATAGAAGTTGGCAATTTAGAAGATGATTTAGAAAAATTAAGCGGAGCAGATTGGATTATCGAAGTGGTGGTGGAGCGATTAGATGTAAAAAAAATCGTCTTTGAAAAAATAGAAAAATACAGAAAACAAGGAAGTTTAATTACCTCTAACACTTCGGGTATTCCCATTCATTTGATGAGTGAAGGACGTTCCGAAGATTTTCAAAAACATTTTTGTGGTACCCACTTTTTTAATCCAGCCCGATATTTAAAATTATTCGAAATTATTCCAGGGCCAAAAACCGATGCAGACGTATTAGACTTTTTAAATCATTACGGTTCATTATTCTTAGGAAAAACTTCGGTAGTAGCTAAAGATACTCCTGCATTTATTGGAAACCGAATCGGCATTTTTGGCATTCAAAGTTTGTTTCATTTGATTCAAGAAATGGAATTAACCGTAGAAGAAGTAGATAAATTAACAGGGCCAATTATTGGAAGGCCTAAATCAGCCACTTTCCGCACAGTAGATGTAGTTGGTTTAGATACTTTGGTTCATGTTGCCAATGGATTATACGAAAATTGCTTGCAAGATGAAGCTCGTGAGTTGTTTAAACTGCCCGATTTCATTCAGCACATGTTGCAAAATAAATGGTTGGGAAGTAAAACCAAACAAGGATTCTACAAAAAAGAAGGCAGCGATATCTTGTCTTTAAATTTAAAAACCTTGTCATATGAAATGTCTAAAAAAGTATCATTTCCTACTTTAGAGCTTACCAAAAATATTGAAAAACCCATAGATCGTTTTAAAGTATTAATCAAAGGAGCAGACAAAGCAGGTGAGTTTTATCGCAAAAGTTTTGCGGCATTGTTTGCTTATGTTTCTCACCGAGTACCCGAAATTACCGATGAGTTTTATAAAATAGACGAAGCCATGAAAGCTGGTTTTGGATGGGAAAATGGCCCTTTCGAAATTTGGGATGCGATAGGCGTTGAAAAAGGAATTGAACTGATGCAATCTCAAGGATTACAGCCAGCCACTTGGGTTACCGATATGCTACAATCAGGAATCAAAAAGTTTTATACCGTATCCGAAGGAGTTACCCAATACTACGATACTAAACAAAAATCATCAGCCAAAATTAAAGGCCAAGATTCTTTTATCATTTTAAATAACATCCGCGAAAGCAAAAAAGTATGGAGTAACAGTGGCGTGATTATTCAAGATTTAGGTGATGGCATTTTAAATGTGGAATTTCAATCTAAAATGAATACCATCGGTGGTGATGTCTTACAAGGCATTCATAAAGCCATTGATTTAGCCGAAAATCAATACCAAGGATTAGTTATCGGTAATCAGTCGGCTAATTTTTCATACGGAGCCAATTTGGCTTTGATTTTTATGATGGCGGCAGAACAAGAATACGATGAGTTAAACATGGCTATAAAAGCATTTCAAGACACCATGATGCGTGTGCGATATTCCAGCACACCAGTAGTGGTTGCCCCTCATGGAATGTCTTTTGGAGGTGCTTGCGAAATGAGTTTACATGCCGATAAAGTAGTAGCTGCTGCTGAAACCTATATCGGTTTAGTGGAATTTGGTGTAGGTTTAATTCCAGGTGGTGGCGGAACCAAAGAAATGACTTTACGCGCTTCAGATTTGTTCCGTAAAAATGATGTGGAGTTGAATACGTTGCAAGAGTATTTTATGACCATTGCCATGGGAAAAGTATCCACTTCTGCACACGAAGCATTTGATATGGGAATTTTACAGCACGGAAAAGATATAGTAGTAGTGAACAAAGACCGTCAAATAGCCGAAGCCAAAAAACAAGCCTTGTTATTAGCCGAAGCAGGATATACTAAACCAATTCCCCGAAAAGACGTAAAAGTATTGGGCAAACAAGCTTTGGGTATGTTTTACGTAGGTACCGACCAAATGGTTGCCGGAAATTATATTTCCGAACACGATAAAAAAATGGCCAATAAATTAGCGTACATAATGGCAGGAGGCGATTTGTCCGAAGCCACTTTAGTTAGCGAACAATATTTGTTGGATTTAGAAAGAGAAGCTTTTTTATCGCTTTGCGCCGAAAGAAAAACTTTGGAAAGAATTCAGTATATGTTAACTAAGGGAAAACCGTTACGAAATTAAGTAGTAAGTATTAAGGCTTAAGTATGAAGCCATCAAGAAAAAAATACTTACTACTTAAAACTTAATCCTTAAAATAAAAAATCATGAAAACAGCCTATATAGTTAAAGCCTACAGAACTGCCGTTGGGAAAGCGCCTAAAGGATTGTTCCGATTTAAAAGACCCGATGAATTAGCCGCAGAAACCATTCAGTATATGATGAATGAAATGCCTGATTTTGATAAAACCAGAATTGACGATGTAATGGTCGGAAACGCCATGCCTGAAGCCGAACAGGGTTTGAATATAGGTCGATTGATTTCTTTGATGGGATTAAAAATTGAAGATGTTCCAGGAGTAACGGTAAATCGGTATTGTGCTTCAGGATTAGAAACCATTGGCATGGCAACGGCAAAAATTCAATCGGGAATGGCGCATTGCATTATTGCGGGTGGAGCCGAAAGCATGAGTTACATTCCTATGGGAGGATACAAACCTACTCCTGATTATGCGTTAGCCAAACAAGGACACGAAGATTATTATTGGGGTATGGGATTAACTGCCGAAGCCGTAGCTAAACAATACAACGTATCGCGTGAAGATCAAGATGAGTTTGCTTTTCAATCGCATCAAAAAGCCTTAAAAGCACAAGTCGAAGGAAAATTCGATAAACAAATTGTTCCCATAACGGTAGAACAAACTTTCATCAATGAAAAAGGAAAAAAAGAAACTAAAAATTATACGGTAGCCAAAGATGAAGGTCCCAGGGCCGATACTAATTTAGCTGCTCTAGGAAACTTAAAACCCGTTTTTGCAGCGGATGGAAGTGTAACCGCAGGAAATTCCTCACAAATGAGTGACGGAGCCGCTTTTGTTTTAATCATGTCCGAAGAAATGGTGAAAGAATTAGGCCTTACACCCATTGCCAGATTAGTGAATTATGCTTCTGCAGGAGTAGAACCCAGACTTATGGGAATAGGGCCTATCAAAGCCATTCCAAAAGCGGTAAAACAAGCGGGCTTACAACTCGGTGATATTGATTTAATCGAATTAAACGAAGCTTTTGCTTCACAATCTTTAGCCGTAATCCGCGAATTGAATTTAAACCCAAGCATCGTAAATGTAAATGGCGGAGCCATCGCTTTAGGACATCCATTAGGTTGTACAGGAGCTAAATTATCCGTGCAATTATTTGATGAAATGAAACGCCGAGGCAGTAAATACGGCATGGTAACCATGTGCGTAGGAACTGGACAAGGAACCGCAGGTATATTTGAATTGATATAAAACCCTCTTAAACTAAACGCTATGAACGAAATCACCAAAGGAGGAGAATTCCTTACTAAACAAACCCAGAGCAAAAATGTGTTTATTCCTGAAGAGTTTTCCGAGGAACAAAACATGATGAAAGAGGCTGTAAAGGATTTTATAGATAGAGAAGTATGGCCAAATAAAAACAGATACGAAAATAAAGATTACGCATTTACCGTGGAAACCATGCACAAGGTAGCCGAACTAGGTTTGTTGGGGGTGTCTGTTCCAGTGGAATATGGCGGTATGGGTATGGGATTCGTTTCCACCATGTTGGTTTGTGATTACATTTCAGGAGCAACAGGTTCGTTTGCTACTGCCTTTGGTGCTCACACAGGGATTGGAACCATGCCGATTTTATTGTATGGAACCGAAGCTCAAAAACAAAAATATGTGCCTAAGCTAGCCACAGGTGAATGGTTTGGGTCGTATGCTTTAACAGAACCAGGTGCAGGATCAGATGCCAATTCAGGAAAAACAAAAGCAGTTTTATCGGACGATGGAACCCATTATAAAATCTCAGGACAAAAAATGTGGATATCCAACGCTGGATTTTGCAGCTTGTTTATTGTTTTTGCACGCATAGGCGATGATAAAAACATTACAGGATTCATTGTAGAAAACGATCCTAAGAATGGAATCACATTAGGAGAAGAAGAACATAAATTAGGGATTCGATCTTCGTCTACTCGTCAGGTATTTTTTAATGAAACCAAAGTGCCTGCCGAAAATATGTTGTCCGAAAGAGGCAACGGATTTAAAATCGCCATGAATTCTTTGAATATTGGTAGAGCGAAACTGGCGGTGGCTTGTATGGATGTACAACGCAGAGTGATATCCATTGCCGTACAATATGCCAATGAGCGCAAACAATTCAACACCGCAATCTCGCAATTTGGAGCCATTCGATACAAAATTGCTAATATGTCTGCCAGTTGTTATGTAGTAGAATCCGCTTGTTATCGAGTAGCTAAAAACATCGAAGACCAAATAGAAACTTTTATCCAACAAGGATTATCCCATCAAGAAGCCGAGTTAAAAGGAGTAGAGGAATACGCCATTGAATGTTCCTTATTAAAAGTAGCGGCATCCGAAGATGTTCAAAATTGTACCGACGAAGGCATCCAGATTTTCGGAGGCATGGGCTTTTCCGAAGACACTCCTATGGAAAGTGCTTGGCGCGATGCTCGTATTACCCGTATTTACGAAGGCACCAACGAAATCAACAGAATTTTATCTGTAGGGATGTTAATCAAAAAAGCCATGAAAGGACAATTAGATTTACTAGGGCCTGCCATGAAAGTGTCCGAGGAATTATTCGGAATACCATCTTTTGATACACCCGATTACAGCGAATTATTTGCCGAAGAAAAAGAAATGATTGCCAAGCTTAAAAAAGTTTTCTTTATGATAGCGGGTAGCGCGGTTAAAAAATTCGGACCCGATTTAGAACACCATCAACAATTGTTATTGGCAGTAGCCGACATCGTAATCGAAATTTATATGGCAGAATCCGCCATTTTACGCACCGAAAAATTAGCCTTGCAAAAAGGACAAGATGCTGTAAAAGAGCAAATCGCTATGACCCAATTGTATCTATATAATGCAGTAGATATTGCTACTAGCAAAGGGAAAGAAAGTATATGTTCCTTTACCGAAGGTGATGAACAACGCATGATGCTCATGGGATTAAAAAGATTTACCAAATATGTAAATGCTCCCAACGTAATTGCCTTACGAGAATTAATTGCCGATAAAGTAGTGAAACAAAACGAGTATTGTTTTTAGGGCATTTCGGTTCGCAAAAAAGCGAACCGCCCCGTTTTCGGCAGTCGCTCTTTACATAAAAAAGTCCCCCGCCTATTGGCGGGGGACTTTTTTATGTAAAGGAGCTCCAACAAAGCCTCAACCGGTAATGCAAAATATTACTGCAATTCAAAAAAAGTGCTGATTTTTACTTTTTTCGCAATTTTGTTTTTTACTACTGAAGGAATTTTAATCCCAAAATCTTCAGGGTTTACTTCAAAAACACTAATGATTTCTAAGCTAGTTACGTTTCTTTTTACAGTAGCCGTAGTTTTAATCTCTTTTTGATGACCATTCATGGAAAGAATCCCTTTCATGGCAAAAACTTTTCCTTTTTGGTCTACCTTTCCAAAATCAAAATTTAACAATTCGCCTTTAAAAGTAGCTTTAGGATGTGCCTGAGAATTAACATAATTTTCATTAAAATGTTCTTCCATCAAAGCCACTTTAAACCTAAAACCTTTAATTAAAGCCAAACTGGCAATTTCTCCTGTTTTAGTATTTAGTATGCAAGTAACTGCTTCGTTTTTAGCCTTTACTTCCTCAAAACTAGGAACAGAAGCTTCAAATTCAATTACACCAGTTTTAGTGCTTATTTTATCTTGGGCAAAAACAGACAATCCTATCAAAAGAAAAGTCCAAACCATCAGTTTTTTCATAAGAGGTTATTTTTCTAACAAACCATCAGTTTGCCATTTTACAATCAAGTCAATATTACTTTGTGCCATTTTGTTATTTTTAGGCATAACTAATGGGTCAGTAGCCGATCTTGATATACGATTTATTAAACCTTTGTTTTGTATGGCATCTTTTACTTCTGCGTAAGTAGTTAATTTTAAACCTGCTTCAGCTAAAGAATTTCCATGACAACTGATGCAGTTATTGGTCATTATAGGTTTAATATCCGCATCATAGGTTACGGTTTCTGGGAGTGTAGGAACTTTTAAATCGTCGGGGCTGTCTTTAGAGCAAGAAATGTTTAGTAAAGAAAGTGTCGACAACAAGTAAAAATATTTTTTCATAATAGTTAGTGGGTTTAAATTTTATTAAAAATAATAATATATTTTTATAAATCCTTTTTTTTAAGGGATTTACATTTTCTGAAACTACTTTTTATGAAAAAATATATCATTATAGCGGGGGTGGTGGTGTTAAGTTTGTTTTTTGTTTACAAATACATCTATCAATCGCATCGTAATATTGCCGAAGAATCTGCCGATTTTACGGTTTCAGTAGCTGCAATACATCAAGAGTTTATGGCAAACGATAGCTTGGCGTATGCTAAGTATTTAGATAAAACCATCATTGCAAAAGGAAAAGTAACTCAAGTTGATTCATTGGCTAATTTGGTGGTACTGGATGAAAAATTGGTGGTTTTGTTAAATGCTAAAAGTCAATCTCCATCTGTTTTAAATACATCGGTAACCGTTAAAGGACGTTTTATCGGTTATGATGATTTACTAGACGAGCTTAAAATCGATCAAGCCACTTTAATTCCTTAACCTATGAAAACAAAACTATTCTATTTGATTCTGGCTTTGCCTATTTTATTGTTGATTTTAACTTCGAGTAGTGGCGGATACACTTCTGCGGCTTCGGGTTCTCCTGGGGATTTTCAAATCACATGCGCTTCGTGTCATTCTGGAGGTAATTTTTCTGCGGTAGCTGCTATAACCACCAATATTCCAACATCGGGTTACCAATTAAACACGATTTATAATGTAACTGTAAGTGTTGCATCATCGTCGTCTAAACATGGATTCCAGCTTACGGCTGAAAATAATTCAAATGCTAAGGTTGGAACTTTTGTTGCGGGTAGTGATTCTCAAACATTTAATAGTAATAAATCTGTAACCCATCGTTCTGCAGGAACCTCTAAAAAATCATGGACGGTTCAATGGACTTCTCCGTCTACCAATCAAGGAGAGGTAACTTTTTACGCTGCGGTAAATGCAACTAATGGCAATAATAATTTTAACGGAGACCAAGCGGTAACTACTTTTTCTAAAACGAATTCAGAAATGAATTTAGGAGTGTCCGATTATTTAGCCTCCCAATTTAGTTATGCTCCTAATCCCGCTGACGACCAGTTGAATTTTGAAATACCCTTAGGTGTTGAACAAGCCGAAGTGATTTTTTATAATCATTTAGGGCAAAATATGTTCAGTCAGAAAATAAGTACAAATCAAAAGAGCGTAGATTTAAGTTCTTTGATTTCCGGAGTTTATATGATGAATGTAAAAACCAATCAAGGTACTTTTACGAAATCCATAGTTGTTAAATAATTAAAGTATGAAAAAAATAGTATTGACCTTTTTATTCTTGCCTTTATTCGGTTTAGCACAAGAGGATTTATTAGCAGAAATAGATATAAAAGATACGAATACCAAAGTGGAGTCGGCTTTTAAATCGATGAAAATCATTAATTTAGAATCCACTAAATTGGCGGCTAAAGGAGATTTTTATTTTGTGGTATCTCACCGATTTGGTTCTATAAAAGGAGGGGGGTATGAGTTATTTGGCTTAGATCAAGCGTCTACCAACTTTAGATTTTTATATGGAGTAACCGATTGGCTTACTTTAAGCACCTCTAGAGGTGCTGCTAATAAAACGTATGATTTTACTGCTAAATATCGTTTAGTGCCACAAACTACAGATGCTTCTCCGGTTAATGTTTCTGTGTTTAATAGTATTGCTTATAATACTTTTAAAGGAAATTTTGATTTAAATAGCACGCAAAGAGCTTCTTATGTAACCCAAATATTAATTTCTAGAAAATTTTCAGAGAAATTCTCTTTACAAGTTTCTCCTACCTATTTTCATGAAAATTTTACAGCATTTGATGATCAGTCCAACAGTCAATATGCCTTAGGAGTAGGAGGGCGTTATAAACTAACTTCCAGATGGTCTTTAAATGCGGATTATGCAAGCCATTTAAACAGAGCTAAGAGTTCCCCGTTTAAAAATCCATTATCGGTAGGGGTAGATTTAGAAACCGGTGGACATATATTTCAAATGCATTTTACCAATGCCCGTTCTATGAACGAAACAGGTTTTTTAGGAAACGCAGAGGGCGATTGGAATACGGGTAATATCTTTTTTGGATTTAATTTGGTTCGGGTATTTTAATTAAAACCATTTCTTCTTTTTAAAGTAATACACCATTAGTATACAAATGATAAACATAACGCCTAACGTAACAAAGTAGGCGTTTTTGTATTTTAATTCAGGCATATTTTCAAAGTTCATTCCGTAAATACCCACAATAAAAGTAAGGGGAATAAATATAGAAGCCACTATGGTTAAGGTTTTCATGATTTCATTCAACCTATGATTTTGTGCTGAAAAAAAGAAACTAGAAGCACTTTCTAGGGAATTCATGTCAAATTCAATTTGATCTAAAAGTTCCAAACATTTTTGATGTAGTCTAGAAAAATAACTTCTATTTTGAGAAGAAACCAAATGGTTTTCATTTTCTACACTTTTTATAGTAAGTAAGGCATCTTTTAAAGGAATAATAGAACGTTTAATGAAGTTTAAATCTTCACGATGTTTTTCAATTTGTTCTAAAATTATTGGAGACGAATTTATTTTTGATTCTAACAATAATTCTTCAATAATATCTTCTTTGGTGTCAATAGTGATAAAAAAGTTTTCCATCACGGCATCTAACATCAGGTATAGTAAATAGTCGGTTTTCTTTTTTCTAATAATCCCCACATTGGTTCGAATTCTTTCACGTATATGGGTGAAAAAATCTCCTTTTCTTTCTTGAAAAGACAACAATGTGTTTTCTTTTAGAACAAAGCTGATTTGTTCCACTTGTATGTTATCGTGGTTGTTTTTGGTGGGTAATATGGATTTGATACTAATGAAAATTAAATCGTCTACCTCATCCAGTAAATTTCTGCGCGAAGTATTAATAATGTCATTTACGATAAAGCTTTCAAGGCTAAAATAATCGCCTATTTGTTTAATGATGTCGGGTTCATTTAAACCATGTAAATTCAACCAATTATTTTTTTTAAAATCTACATGAGCGGTTAATGACTCAATATCTTTTTTATAAAGAAATTCGTCTGCTTGGGTTTCATCGTAAACAAATAATTGTAAATCGGTTTCAATATTTTTATGCAAACCCGAATACTCCACGTGGGTAGGTTGGACTTTTCGTACTTGATTATATTTGATTTTTTTCATAGCTGATATAAAAAAAGTCTGATTACACAAAAGGTATAATCAGACTTGTATAAGGTTAGAAAAGGAATGATTTATTTTATTTCCAAATCCATTTTGCTAACGAAGTCTCCTTTTAAGAACAACTGAGCAGTATATTTTCCGGGTTCAAATTTCATTAAAGATACATTAACATACTCGCATACATCAACCGCTTCATTATCGTATTTAATGACTTTTTCAAAAGTATAAGTTAAAGATTTACCTTCAAAATATACGGTTTCTTTTAATCCCATAATGTTGTTTTTAGGATTATTGATTTGTACATAAAAATGCATATCTCCTTTTTTAGCCAATTTGTTTTCGGGTAAAGTAAAACAGATTTTTAATTCTTTAGTTTTAGTAGCGCGATTGGTAAAAGCTTCTCTTTTGGTTTTAGAAGATAGTCTTTGAGCAACCCCTTGGAATGTTAAATTAAGCGGTTTAACAATAGCTCCTTTTTCTACAGTTTTAGATAAGGTTTTTACTTGCTCGTCTAAAGTTTTGGTTTTAATTTCAGATTTGCCAAGTTCTACCATGCTACTGTCAACCTTCACTTTAAGTTTGGTATTCAATGCTTTTAGCATTTCATTTTCGGCAATTAATTGCGAAAGGTTTAATTTTAATTCTTGAGTTTGTGCACGATATTTTCTTAATTGAGCTAAATCCATTTGCGATTTCTTTAACTCATCCATCATTTTTAATACTTTGTCTCTTTCTAAAGATAGTTCTTCAGAAACATTAACATTGTTAACCATGGCGATTTCGTAGTTCTTTTTTAAATCACCTAACTCTTTCATCAATAAAAGTTTTTCACTGACCAATACGTTTTCAGCAGCTTTATTTTTCTGTTGATTCACAAAATTATATCCAATGCTTCCCAAAAGAAGTAACAACAAAATAATAATTATTGTACGTTTAGTCCCTCCTTTTTTTTCTTCGGGTTGATTCCCCTCAACTGGCTGGGTGTTTTCAGCTGTCTCGCTCATAGTGTGAAAGTTTTTGTTTAGTGTAAGAGTTGTATGCTTTGAATAATTAAAACTTCACTAAAATAGTGATTATTATATAATATTTAACAAAAAGTAAATAAATTTTTTTCCTCCAAAAATTATTGATGATGATAAGGTTCGTTTTTAAGTATGGTAAAGGCTCTATAAACCTGTTCAATAAAAAATAATCGAATCATTTGATGTGAAAAAGTCATTTCGGATAAAGATACTTTACCCTGGGCTTTATCATATATTTTTTTAGAAAACCCATAAGGCCCACCTATAACGAATGTTAAATTCTTAATTCCAGAATTCATTTTTTTTTGAATAAAATCCGAAAACCCAACGCTTGTATATTGTTTGCCTTTTTCGTCCAATAAAATTAAACAATCATTAGCGTCTATTTTTTGCTCAATTAAATCGCCTTCTTTTTCTTTTTGTTGTTCTACAGAAAGATTCTTTACGTTTTTAAGGTCTGGAATAATTTCTAGTTCCAATTTGATGTAATGCTTTAATCGGTTTTGATACAAGCTGATCAGTTGATTCAGTTCAGATTGATCCGTTTTTCCAATAGCTATTAAACGAATGGTCATAATGGTAAATTAAAGTGGTAAAAATACGAGTAATGATTGGGACTGCCCAATTCGATTTATTAAATTAGCCCTCTGTAAGTAGATTTATTATGATCAGTAAAGAACAATTTGAAAAAGAAATAGAATTAATCATTACTAACGGTATTCGCGAAGATGTCGGCTCAGGGGATTATAGTTCTTTGGCATGCATACCCGAATCGGCAAACGGTGGCGCCAAATTATTAGTAAAAGATAACGGAGTGATTGCTGGGGTTGCTTTAGCTGAAAGAATTTTTAAGCATTTAGATAAAAACATACAGTTTAATCTTTACAAAAGCGATGGCGAAGACGTGGTATACGGAGACGTTGTTTTTGAGGTTTTTGGTAGTTCTCAAACCATATTAAAAGGAGAACGATTGGTGTTAAATGCCATGCAACGCATGAGTGCGATTGCTACCAAAACTGCCGAATATGTAAGATTACTTCAGGGTACAGGAACCAAAATTTTAGATACCCGAAAAACAACTCCGGGCATTCGCGCTTTAGAAAAATGGGCAGTAGTGATTGGGGGCGGTGAAAATCATCGATTTGCCTTATACGATATGGTGATGTTAAAAGACAATCACATTGATTTTGCAGGCGGATTACACCAAGCTATTGATAAAACCACCAGTTATTTAAAACAGCACGATTTAGATTTAAAGATTATAGTAGAAGCCAGGGATTTAAACGAGGTTTCAGAAATTCTAAAACACCACAATATTCATAGAATATTACTAGATAATTTTTCTTTAGAAGATACCCTAAAAGCCGTTGAAATGGTAGGGAACCAAACCAAAACAGAATCCTCAGGAGGAATCAACGAAGAAAATATGAGGGCGTATGCCGAGTGTGGGGTCAATTACATTTCATCTGGAGCACTTACCCATTCCATTTATAACCTAGATTTAAGTTTAAAAGCCATTTAATTATGTCTGTAGAAATTGAATCACAAATTGAAAAAATACCAATCGCAAATCGATTAATGCGTTTTGCTAAACGCATCAAATTATACGATTTTAGTCTTTATGATTTGTTAGAAATGTATGGACTGGGCATTGTAAAAGGCGCTTTTTCTGACCGTGCCAGCTCTATTGCGTTTAGCTTTTTTATGGCGTTATTTCCGTTTGCACTTTTCATCTTAAACTTAATACCCTATATTCCTATAGCTGGTTTTCAAGAAGATTTTTTACAATTTGTAGCCGATAATGTGCCTCCTAAAACTTACGATGCGATTGCTGTAATCATTAACGATATTTTAAATAACAGTTATCAAGGCTTATTATCTTCGGGTTTTTTGTTGTCTATATTTATAATGAGTAATGGATTAAATGCTATTATAGGCGCTTTCCAGTCTTCATATTACATAACCGAAAGACAAAGTTTTTGGCAGAATTATTTAGTAGCTTTAGTTATGTCGTTGCTGTTGGTTAGTTTGCTTATTGTAACCGTGATTTCTATTATTCTTTTTGAAGTTTTGATTTACTTTTTAGAAAACCAATGGCACATGGTGCAACATATTCCGTTGTTGCAGTTGTTTCGATTTTTTATTGGTTTTATGTTGATTTTATTAGCGACTTCGTTTTTGTATAAATTCAGTTGTAAACAAACCCGTCACATTTCATTCATCAGTTATGGCTCTGTATTAACTGCCGTACTCATTGTGGTTTCTTCATTTGTTTTTGGAATATATGTAGAAAAATTTTCTAAGTACAATGAGTTATACGGTTCTATTGGAACTTTGTTGGTTTTGATGTTTTACATTTGGATCAACTGTACCATTTTGTTGTTAGGATTTGAATTGAATTTATCTATTCAGAAAATCAAAATAAGAAAACCCATTATTGAAGACTTAGCTCCTAAATAATCAGCCCACACAAGATGTATTTTATAGAAGTCATTCTTCCGATTCCCTTGCGCAAAACTTTTACTTATTCCGTTAATTCGTTTGAGTTTGAAGTTATTGAACCTGGTATTCGTGTGGCAGTTCCTTTCGGGAAAAGTAAAATATATTCAGGCTTGGTGCTTTCCAAACACCATAACGCTCCAGAAGTCTACGAGGCTAAAGAAATTCATCAATTATTAGACGAAATCCCTGTAGTTAATCCCAACCAATTGCTTTTTTGGAACTGGGTGGCGCAATATTATATGGTTTCCATCGGGGAAGTTTACCGTGCAGCCGTACCCTCTTTTTTTTTGTTAGAAAGCGAAACCATCATCAAAAGTAATTTACAGAATGCTTCGGAAGCGATGACTTTGGAGTTGAATGACGAGGAATATTTGTTGTTGGACGCTTTGCAAAAACAGTCGGTTTTAAGAATCGAAGAAGCGGTAAAAGTATTGGGTAAGAAAAATATTTTTCCAGTGATTAAAAAATTGTTGGAAAAAAAATTGATTCAAGTAGAAGAAGAAATTTTTGAAGAATACAAACCCAAAAAACAAAGATATCTTCAACTCAATCAGGATTTGTTATCAGAAATCGGTTTGTCTGGAATTTTAGAATTAACAGGACGCGCGCACAAACAAAAAGAAGTATTATTAAAATATTTTCAGTTAACCGCACAAAGTACGGAACCCATTTCTGTAAAATATTTAATTGAAAAAGTTCCGACGAATTCAACCGTTTTAAAAAGTCTAATAGATAAAAATATTTTACAAGAATATTTTTTACAAGAAGACCGAATTGATTATCAAAAGCACCTCTCTTTAGATGCCGAAACGGTTCAAAAAAATAATCAAGAAGCCTTTGTAAATATTCAAAAAAAGAATCAGCAAACCCCCGTAGTTTTATTTCATCACAATGGTTTGTTGCAAAACATATCTTTATACATACAGTTGATTAACGATTGCTTAGCGCAACAAAAACAAGTGTTGTATTTGGTTCCCGAAATTGTAATGGTTCCCGAAATTCTTCAAGCCTTGCAACAAGTTTTTTCAGAAAGGTTAGTGGTTTATCATTCCCGATTCAACAATAACGAAAAAGTAGAAATTTGGAATCGTATCTTGCATCAACCGCAAAAAGCTCAATTAATTATAGGTACTCGTTCCTCTATATTTTTGCCTTTTTCTGATTTAGGATTGGTGATTGTGGAAGATGAACACGATGCGGCGTATAAACAAAATGAACCCGCTCCAAGGTATCACACCCGAGATTGCGCTATTATGTTAGCCCATCAACACCAAGCCAAAGTAATATTGGCTTCGGCGAGTCCATCTATGGAAAGTTACTACCAAACCCAACAAAATAAATATGGTTTGGTGGTTCAACGGAGTCCAGAATTATCTTTTTCGGAAGCAGTAACCTTAAGCAATCTGCAAGATTTACACAAACGCAAAAGAATGACGGGGCATTTTGGAGAGCCTTTAATTGAAGCCGTAAATCAAGCTTTGGAACAAAAGCAGCAAGTCGTGTTGTTTCAGAACCGTAGGGGATTTGCTCCTATTGTAGAATGCGAAACTTGTGGACACGTGCCTCAATGTTCCCATTGTAATGTGAGTTTAACTTATCATAAAAGTAAAAATCAATTGAGTTGTCATTATTGTGGTTATGCCATGCCTAAACCAACGCATTGCCACAGTTGTTCCAGCACAGAAATTAATTTAAAAGGATTAGGAACCGAACAAGTAGAAGCCGAGGCTAAGGAATTATTTCCGCAGGCTAAAATTGTACGGATGGATCAAGATACTACCCGTGGAAAATTTTCTTTTCAAACCATTATTGAAGATTTCAAGAATAAAGACATCGATATTTTGATTGGCACGCAAATGATCGCCAAGGGAATTGATTTTTCATCGGTAAGTTTAACAGGGGTTTTGAATGCCGATAATTTATTATATCACCCCGATTTTCGTTCGTTTGAAAGAACGTATCAAATGCTGAGTCAATTGGTGCAACAAACCCAAACAGGAAATCAAAAAGGTAAAGTCATCATTCAAACTTACCATCCTGCACATCCTATCTTACAAAAAGTAGTGAAGCATGATTATCAAGGCATGTATCAAGAACAGTTGGCAGAAAGAAAAGAGTATGTGTATCCGCCTTTTTGTCGTTTGATTAAAGTGACTTTTAAACATAAAGATTTTGCTAAACTAAAAGAAGCGGCTCAGTGGTTTTATCAAGTATTGATTCAGCAAGTACAAGTACCTGTATATGGACCCGAAGAACCTTCCATCAATAGAATTCGCAATCAATACATCAGAGTGATTCAAATCAAAATTCCTTTGAATCATCCTTTAACCCAAACAAAAAACAGCTTACAAAAAACTATGAATAGTTTTGAAGCTGTTCCTGCCTTTAAGTCGGTATACTGTTCCGTTAATGTAGATTATGTTTAAATTTTCATAGGAACTTCCATTAATAAAACTTCTGCATCGCTATCTGCCAAAATCTCAAAGTTTTCGGTATTCCAAATGCCTAAACCATCGCGGGTATTTACTGCTACTCCGTTAATGGTAAGGTCTCCTTTAATTATAAAAAAGTATACTCCATTTCCTTCTGATTTTAATTGGTAAGGCACAGAAGTTCCTTTAGATAAATTACCCAAATGAAACCAAGCGTTTTGATGAATCCAAACTCCGGCGTCATCTGCATTAGGCGATAGAATTTGTTGTAATCGATTGATTCTATCTTCTGGATTCAAGCGAATTTGGTCGTATCGGGGTGTTACATTTTTTTTGTTTGGAAAAAGCCATATTTGTAACAATTTGGTGCGTTGGTCTTTGTTGGGGTTAAATTCGCTGTGGGTTACTCCGCTACCAGCACTCATGACTTGAATTTCTCCGTTTTTAATGGTAGCCACATTTCCCATACTGTCTTTATGAGCCAAATCGCCTTCTAAAGGAATGGTAATGATTTCCATGTTGTCATGTGGATGGGTTCCAAATCCCATTCCGCCCGCAATGGTATCGTCATTTAAAACTCTTAGTACACCAAAGTGAACCCTTTCCGGATTGTAGTAATTGGCAAAACTAAAAGTGTGGTAAGCATTTAACCAGCCGTGATCGGCGTGTCCTCGGGTGTCTGCTTTGTGTAAAACCATGTTGTCCATAATGAATGAATCTGTGTTTTTAATGTGATTAAATCCGATGAATTGGTTTGCTGGAATTGGTTCTGTTTGAGCGCTCAAATCAGTTCCTACCTTATTCCATGAAAATAAGAAAGAAAATCCTAAAAAGCCTTTTGTTAAAAAATCTTTTCTGTTCATTGGTTTCTGTTTTTCAATTGTGTCACAAATTTAAAAGTTAAAATCAAGAAAGTTTTGCTGGTATAATCAAAAAGTCTGATAATGGAATAGCTGACGGTAAAAATGTCAAGATGTCATATTTAAAATCAAGACAAAGGAATACAACTGCCAATTTAATCGGGTTTTTAGCCATGGCATAGTGATTGACTTTTGGAAGAAAAAAAGAATTTACAAACACAAAACAATACAAAATTATGGGCAAAATAATCGGAATCGACTTAGGAACAACTAACTCATGCGTTTCTGTAATGGAGGGTAGTGAGCCAGTAGTAATTCCAAACGCCGAAGGTAAAAGAACCACCCCTTCAGTAATCGGATTTGTTGAAGGCGGAGAAATTAAAGTAGGAGATCCAGCTAAACGTCAGGCAGTAACTAATCCAACAAAAACCATTAGTTCTATCAAACGTTTCATGGGACACACTTATGCTGAAACGCAAGAAGAGGCAAAAAGAGTTCCTTACAGTGTAGTAAAAGGTGACAACAATACGCCACGTGTAGATATTGACGGCCGTTTATACACTGCACAAGAATTATCAGCGATGACCCTTCAAAAAATGAAGAAAACCGCTGAAGACTATTTAGGACAAACAGTAACCGAAGCAGTTATTACTGTTCCAGCATATTTTAACGATGCACAACGTCAGGCCACTAAAGAAGCTGGTGAAATTGCAGGTTTAAAAGTAATGCGTATCATCAATGAGCCTACAGCAGCAGCTTTGGCTTACGGATTGGATAAAAAAGGTCATGATCAAAAAATTGCTGTTTACGATTTAGGTGGAGGTACTTTTGATATTTCTATCCTAGAATTAGGAGACGGAGTCTTTGAAGTATTGTCAACTAACGGGGATACACACTTAGGAGGAGATGATTTTGACCAAGTAATTATTGATTGGTTGGCCAATGAATTTAAAGCAGAAGAAGGAGTGGATTTACGTTTAGACCCAATGTCTTTACAACGTATCAAAGAAGCTGCGGAAAAAGCAAAAATCGAGTTGTCATCTTCTGCAGAAACAGAAATCAACTTGCCTTACGTTACAGCAACAGCTTCTGGACCTAAACACTTAGTTAAAAAATTATCAAGAGCTAAATTTGAACAATTAGCAGATTCTTTAGTAAAACGTTCTATGGAACCAGTAGCTAAAGCATTAAAAGATGCTGGTTTATCAAAATCAGATATTGATGAGGTAATTTTAGTAGGAGGTTCAACTCGTATTCCAATCATTCAAGAAGAAGTTGAAAAATTCTTTGGTAAAAAACCATCAAAAGGAGTAAATCCAGATGAGGTAGTAGCTATTGGAGCAGCGATTCAAGGTGGAGTATTATCAGGAGACGTAAAAGATGTATTGTTATTAGACGTAACTCCGTTATCATTAGGTATTGAAACAATGGGTGGCGTATTGACTAAATTAATTGAGTCTAATACAACCATTCCAACCAAAAAATCACAAGTATTTTCAACGGCTGCGGATAACCAACCAAGTGTTGAAATCCATGTGTTGCAAGGAGAAAGACCTATGGCAGCCGACAACAAAACCATTGGTCGTTTCCATTTAGATGGAATTCCACCAGCTCAAAGAGGAGTGCCACAAATCGAGGTAACTTTTGATATTGATGCTAACGGTATTATTAAAGTATCAGCTACAGATAAAGGAACTGGTAAGTCGCATGACATTCGTATCGAAGCTTCTTCGGGCTTAACTGCAGAAGAAATCGAAAGAATGAAAAAAGATGCAGAAGCCAATGCTGAGTCTGATAAATTAGCGAAAGAAAAAGCTGAAAAATTAAATGAAGCAGACAGCATGATTTTCCAAACAGAAAAACAATTATCTGAATTCGGAGATAAATTATCAGAAGGCAACAAATCAATCATCAATAGTGCTTTAGAAGATTTGAAAAAAGCTTACGAAACTAAAGATGTGGCAACTATTCAACCTGCGTTAGATAAAATTAACGAGGCTTGGAAAAATGCTTCTGAGGAAATGTACAAAGCTACCGAAGGTGGAGCAGCTGGTGCTGATGCAGGTCAACAACCACAAGGGCAAGCCCAAGGAGATAATGTTCAAGATGTAGATTACGAAGAAGTAAAATAATTCAGAACAAATCATAGCTAAAAAGGCGGTCATTTTAAATGACCGCCTTTTTTGTTAAGGCATTTTTTCAATGCACTTTAAATACGCTTGATATTTTTCTGGTTTTTGAACCACAAAACTAATTTTGTGTAAAACCACATCGGTAATAAGATTATTTTTTAGTAATTCTCGATCGGCATCTTCCAAAACAAAATGCACATAATGCTCAAATTCTTTATCATCGGTGATCCTTATCGAAACTTTTAAGTGTTTGTGAATTCTTATTCCGTTTTCTAATAAAATCGTGGCGCCGTATCCGGCTTCCTTTAAGCGTTCAATTTTTTTTAGGTGTACCATATAAATGGGTTTGCCTTTTTTCATAAATCGGCTAAAAACAATTTCGTTTGTTGGCGGGCTTTTGTATACAACGCTTTTATTAAAGTCTTTTTCTTGAACGATTTTAGCGCAGTATAAGGCCAAATCATCTTCTTGTGCTTGAAGTGTGGGTGCAGATATCCACAAAAGCAATAGTACAAGTATTCCTTTTTTCATGTATTCTTTTGAGTTTAGTAAGTCTTAGCTTTTGTGAAAATATTAAAAGCTAAAGTTTAATCAAAGAAAAATTTTAGAATTCGTAACTCACACCCATAATAAAATTAATGCCCTTTTCGTCAGAAAAATAACGAAGACGATTTAAATAATCCCGATAAGTGGTGTTCAGCATATTTTCAACTCTAAGATTCCATTTTAAAACGGATTGTTTCAGTTGGTATTGGGTAGTCAATTGTGTGCCTAATAAAAAGTAAGCAGGGGGTGGGGGTAAAAAATCTTGCGAAAGCAATAGGTGGTTTTGCCTAAAAACATATTGTCCGTTAAGGGTTGCGGTGCTGTTTTTCCAATGAATTTTATCGGATAGCCTAAAGCTTATGCTTCCGAATAACTTTTGTGCAGGAATCCCTATTAATGGAGTTTTATTTTGGGTATCATCTCCTTTTATATAAGCGTGTCTAAGATTGAGTTTTAAACTTTCAGTAGGTTCATACATGATCATTACATCATTTCCTATGATTCTGGCGTTGGTTTGTTGGTAGCTAAAAACAGGAAAAGCACCGCGAATGGTATTTCTGAATTCATTTTCGGGTTGTAAATAAATATAATCGTTAATGTTTTGAACGTACGGCGCTACTTGAATAAATAAGTGGTTGTTGATTTTAATATCGGTAGTGCCTATGATTTTAAAGACGTGTTCTTGTTTTAGGTTTTTGTTACCTTCTTCAATGCCGCTAATTCCTTGATGCAAGCCATTGCTATGTAACTCGTTAATTTCTGGGGAACGTGAAACCCAGCCTATATTCAAGCTGTTTTTAATATGTTCTGTAGTAAAATGTTTGATTCCGCCACTAAAGCTAAGGTTATGAAATTGGTGATTAAAACGTTCTATGTTCCTGTTTTCTCTGGAAATACTAACTACATTAAAATGTTTAAAATCATAACGAGTTCCATATTCAAAAAACCAATTATTTTTTTGTTGTTGGAAAATTCCAAAAATTCCTGATTGTATGGAATTGTAGTCTGGAATTAAGGGTAAAATTCCTGTTTCTGGGTTGTTGCTGTTGTCTATTAATTGATTTTGAATACCCGTTTTTATAGATTTTTTATCATTCAATTGAAAAGTAAATAGACCTTCTATGGTATGCTGGGTTTGCAATAAACTTAAAGCCGGAATATCACTACGACCGCTTCTGCGGACATCAAATTCTTTTCGGTTATTGATTTGGTTGGCGTAAACGAATTCTGCAGAAATTTTATCTGAAAAAGTATAATTGTTTTTCCATTTTAATAAATGATGACTTACTTTTTGTTTGGGAGCATTTATGGAATAAGAAAAATTATCTTGTGTAAAGTAGGGTTTAGGTGCACGAATAGCTTGTTGTAAGTCTTCGGAATTTCCGATGTGTGAACCTCTTAAAATTCCGTTTTCGGTATTAAATAAACTATAATACAGGTTAGATTTCCACTTTTCTGAAAAATGACTTTCTAATTGAATAGCCCCATTGATTTCTTTTTTACCCGTATTGGTTAAATAATAATCAGGGGTATGTGTATCTCCACTTTGTTTAAAAGTGCCTAAAGTACGCCACGAAAATCCTTTTGATTTTTTTTCGAGTTGTAAATTAGCGGTATGCCCCCTGCCATTACTTTCGGTAATATAATGTGTTTGCCCGTGTAGATGGGGCTCGTTGTCTAATTCTTTAGGTTCAATTAAAACAATTCCACCTAAAGAACCGCCCGAATAAGCTAAGGCACCCGTTCCTTTAATTACGGATATGTGATGTGCTACAAAAGGATCAATCTCTGGCGCATGATCATTACCCCACTGTTGTCCGCTTTGAACAATTCCATTATTTACAATTCCGATTCGATTTCCGGTTAATCCATGAATCACAGGTTTACTAATTCCAGAACCATTTTTTATAGACTGAACACCTGTAATTTCTTCTAATAAATCTGCAAGATTTTTGTTCCCTTTTAAAACAATTTCTTCTTTTTTAATGGCTTGGCTAGACTGTGTAGTGTTGTTTTGTTTTTCGCCATGAATAATTACTTCGTCAATTAATTCTGCATGATGATGTAATATCTTAGAAAAAGTAATTGATTCCGTAACGGGTAAAAAGACTTTAAGTGTTTCGCATCCAATATGACTGATGCGGATGTGGTAGTTTCCCGAACAAATATGGTGGATTTCGTAGAATCCCAATTCATTAGTAAAGCCACCTATTTGAAGTTCTTCAATAAAAATATGCACGTTTACCAAAGGTTTTTGCGTGCTTTCGTCGGTAATGTAACCCGATATAGAAAACGAACAAGGCTGTGCCCATAAAGGTACAGCCCATAATAGTCCTAATAATATTTTAAATAGTTTATTCAATGGTTACGTTAAATGTGGCTTGAATATCTGTTTCTCCGCCCGCATTGTCTAATTTTCCATCAGAAACACCGCTGGCTGATTTGTTGGGTTCGTGCTTCAAAATTACGGTCAAATTTCCATTTGATGCCTCAAAAGTTTGAAATTTCATTTGTAAGCCGATGGGGAAATTTTTGCTGTCTTTGTCTGTATACGTAGCCGCTAATTTTAAACTGGAATCCACATTATAAAATAATTGATGCGCATCACTTTCTTCTTCAACTTCTTTAGTGATGTTGTGTGCCGGACTTTCTAGTTCATTTAATAAACTAATTTTTGTGGTATAAGTGGTATTGGGTTTTAATTTTCCATTGGTGATTTCAGGAGCTTTAGCACCATCGCCATCCAAATCTTTAAATATAAATTCTACAGGACTTCCGCCGTCAGTTGGGGTAAAAATTAATTTTACAGTAGTGATTAATTCTTCTTCATGTGGAACATGTGGATCGTCTTTTTCGCAACCAACCGTAAATAGAAAAATGCCGAATAACAGGAATAAATGTTTCATTATTAATAAGGTTTTATAAATTTGTAACACTGTTGCAAATTTAAAACAAAATTACAATTACGCAACATTGTTGCATTTTTTTATGAAAGAAATTAAAACAGGCTCCAAAGCCCATATTTTACAACTAATTAGTCAATCCGAAACGGCATTGTCACATCACGATTTACAACAAATCATAGGTGATGCTAAAAACCGAGTTACGATTTATCGTATTTTGGATAAATTAGTAGAAGAGGGGGCGGTTCATAAAGTGATAGATACCGACGGTATTTCAAAGTTTGCGGCTTGTCATCAATGTTCTCATACGCATCATGTACATAATCATGTGCATTTTAGTTGTACCCAATGTCATGAAGTAACCTGTCTAGAAGATTTGATACCTTCTTTTGAAATCCCTAAAAATTACACCGTTTTAGAATCTAATTTTGTATTGTCTGGGATATGTCCAGCGTGTAAGAAGCTTTGAGTTTTTTTGTTTCAAGTTTAAAATTCACAATTCACAACTCACCATTCATATCAAAATCAACTATTTTTGACAATCAAAAACCCAACACCTAAAACCAGATTAAATTAAATGCACATCATTCCAAAAACCTTACAAGATTTACAATTTAAAACGGTGGTAGAAACGATTGCCGAAGGTTGCGTAACTGATTTAGGCAAAGAATTTGTGTTGCAGTTGGTGCCTTTTAAGGAAAAAGAAGCTTTATGGGTTAATTTACAACACACTACTGAATTTTTATCATCTTACGAGAACGGAAATGCTTTTCCGAGTCATGGATTTGACAATATTAATCAAGAACTTCGATTTTTAGGGTTAGAAAATAGTGTGTTGGAACTTTCGGGTTTTAGAAGAATTGCTTCTTTAACCGAAAAATCCATCACTTTGTTATTGTTTTTACAAAAGAATGTGGAATACTATCCGGTGTTATCAGAATACGGACAAAGCTTTGCGGTTAAAAAAGAAATACTGGTTTACATCCATGCCATTATAGATAAGTTCGGAGAAGTTAAAGACGACGCTTCGCCTGAATTACATCGAATCCGAAAAACTCTAAAAGGCATTACAGGTAAAATCAATCAAAGTTTTACTGCGGCCTTATCTACTTATAATGGTTTAGGATATTTGGATGAAATCAAAGAAAGCGTAGTCGAAAATCGCCGAGTATTGGCGGTGTTGGCGATGTACCGCAGAAAAGTCAAAGGTCAATTTTTGGGTAGTTCTAAAACAGGAAGCATTGCTTTTATAGAACCCGAACAAACGTTGAATTACACCAGAGAACTCAACAGTTTATTGTACGAAGAAAAAGAAGAACTGGAAAGAATCCTAAAACAATTGACTGAACAAATCAGACCCTTTGCCGAAGATTTAGCTGTTTATCAAACCTTTTTAACTTACATCGATTCTTTATACGCGAAAGCTAAGTACGCTCAAAAAATAAAAGGCGTTTTGCCTACCATTACCGAAGAACGTCGGTTGTATCTGAAAGACGCGTATCATCCCATATTGTGGCTAACCAATCAACAAAAAAACGAAGCGGTTTATCCGCAAACCATAGAACTGCATTCCGAAAACAGAATCATCGTTATCTCAGGCCCTAACGCAGGCGGAAAAAGCATCACGCTAAAAACTATCGGATTGTTACAACTCATGTTACAATCGGGTATTTTAATACCCGTGCATCCTGCCAGCGAAACCTGTTTATTCGACCGTATTTTAACCGATATCGGTGATAATCAATCCATAGAAAATCATTTAAGCACCTACAGTTACCGCTTAAAAAACATGAATTATTTCTTAAAAAAGTGCAGTAACAAAACCTTATTTTTAATTGATGAATTTGGAACAGGTAGCGATCCCGAATTAGGAGGAGCCTTAGCTGAAACTTTTTTAGAAGAATTTTATCATCGGGAAGCTTTTGGGATTATCACCACTCATTACTCTAATCTGAAAATATTGGCCAACGAATTACCTTTTGCGACTAATGCCAATATGATGTTTGACGAACGTTCGTTGCAACCATTATATAAATTACACTTGGGGCAGGCGGGAAGTTCTTTTACTTTTGAAGTGGCTCAAAAAAACGGAATTCCTTTTGGCTTAATTAATCGAGCCAAAAAGAAAATAGAAAAAGGCAAAGTGCGTTTTGACAAAACCATTGCCAGCATGCAAAAAGAGCAATCTAAATTAGAAAAATCTGCGCAATCGTTAAAAGAAGAAGAACGCAAAGCCCGTGAAGAAAGTTTGAAAATGGAAACCATCAATACCAAAATCAAACAAAAATTAGAAAGTTATCAAGAACTATATGACGCCAATCAACGCTTAATTTATATTGGTCAAAAAGTAGAAGACTGGTCAGAAAAATATTTCAATACCAAAAATAAAAAAGAACTTATCGGGGAATTTTTAAAACTAGTGGAAATCGAAAATTCTAAACGCAAAAAAGCCGAACCTAAAGAGAAAAAAGTTCAAGAAGCACAAAAAAAAGAAATCATACAAGAACTAGAAGTTCAAGTAGCTGAAATCCGAAAAGAAAAGAAAGAGAAAAAACTCAAAGAAAAAATTGTAGAAGAAAAACCCAAACTACAACCCAAAATTGGCGACCGCGTGCGCATGATAGATGGTAAAGCCGTAGGGGTTTTAGACGCCATAGAAAAAGGTAAAGCCGTCGTGAATTACGGTATGTTTACCAGCAAAGTAGATTTAGAATCTTTAGAATTAGTAGAAGCTAAAAAAATCAAAAAATAATGACAGAGCAACTCCCAAAAGGCAAAAAAATCATCTTGTTTGACGGCGTATGTAATCTGTGCGACAACTTTGTGCAATACGTAATCAAACACGACACCAAAGACCAATTTCGATTCGTATCCTTGCAATCCGACTTGGGCAAACAAATTTTAAATCACCTAAAAATAGATCCTACCAAAACCGACTCTGTAGTGTTTTATGAACCAGGTGTCGCGTATTTTTACAAATCAGACGCCGTGTTAGAAATCGCTTGTTTTTTAGGCGGATTTTTTAATGTATTCACCCTTTTTAAAATTATACCCACCGCTTTACGCAACCCATTGTACGATTACGTAGCCAAAAATCGCTATAAATGGTACGGCCAAAAACAGGAGTGTTTGGTGCCTACGTCTGAGTTAAAAGCTAAGTTTTTATAAGAAGCTATTTCCTGCTGTCCGCTGTATCTTTAAAAACGCTTTTCACAAAGCTTTTTTAAAGGATGCCGCTTCCATCAGGGCTAAATTTAATTGTGAATGATGAATGGTAAATTATGAATTATGTCTAGCCTACCTCCCAAAAACCTTTGGTGAAAAACCAATCATTTTTTGAGTAAGCATAAACAATTCCGGGAATTCTTTCTTGAATTGTTGCGGAGATTCAAAAAAGTGTTCTAAAATGACCGATACAAATTCAAATTCATTAGTGTAGGCATACACCCTAAAATATTCTGAATCAATTAAACGTTTTAAGTTAGGTGGATGTTTAACTTGTTTCATTAATACTTCATAATTATTGGCAAAAATCTGAGAACAAGTATTGCTTTTTTGTAATCCTTGGTGGTGTAAAATATGCGAAAATTCATGAATACCTAAGTTTAAGTTGTCGTTGGTAGTGTCATGTCCTTCCTTAAAATGTTTCCATGAAAAAACAATGGTTTTTAAACCTGGATTGTATTCGCCTTTATGGTATTCTTTGGTGATGTTCGAAAAATAGATGTCTGGGTAAACAATAACCTGAGAAAGTCTGTGGAATAAATAATTACGCATACCAAAAGTGATCATGATTCCAGTAGCAGCAATTAAAATTTTTACTTCGTCGTTAATAACAAAACCTGCTCTGCTGTAAAAAGGATATTTTTTCAAGAATTTATATACTCGGTGCTCAAAATATATTTGGTGTTTAGCCGATAATTTTTGGTAAAACGGAAATTGATTTCGTAAAATAGATTGTTGGGGTAGGCTTAACTTTTTAGGAGATAAATAAAAATACCTGATTAAGGGTTGGTTAATAATTTGCTCAACAGTAGTTAATAAAACTTGAATGGTTGTATAAATAACCATTGTTATTAAGATCAGTATACCAATTATTATAAAGATTAGATTAATTTCGATTGATTCCATTTTTTTATAAAAAACGAAAATATAAATTAAAGTAATATTACCTCATTAAATTAATTTTTAAAGAGAGGTTTTTTGTTAGTTTTGTTATATATCTCATCAACAAAGAGCTTTAAAAATCTGAAATATATTATTATGCAAACCACCATACAAAACCAATATTTAAAGGTAACCGCTAAAACAGCAGGTGCAGAATTAACTTCGGTATTTAGTAAAGTTCAAAATAAAGAATTGTTGTGGAATGCCAATGCTGATTTCTGGCCACGCCATGCACCAGTGTTGTTTCCCATTGTAGGGAAGTTGAAAAATAATACATTTACCCATCAAGAAAAACATTACCAATTACCCCAACATGGGTTTGCCCGTGATAATAATTTTGAGCTAGAAAGTCAAACCGAAAACAGCTTAACATTTTTACTAAAAAGCAATGCAGAAACACTGTTAAAATATCCGTTTGATTTTGAATTAAGATTGCTATATGCCCTTGAAAATAACACGTTACACACACGATATGTAGTAAAAAATACAGGAAACGAAACACAATATTTTTCCATAGGAGCGCATCCAGCATTTATGTGTCCGTTGTTTGAAAATGAAAAATTAGAAGATTATTATTTAGTGTTTGAAAAACCCGAAACATTGGACAGACATTTACTTGCAGATGGTTTATTTGATTACAGTACAGAATCGGTTTTAAGCCATCAAAACGAGTTGATATTAAACGAATATTTATTTGAAAAAGATGCTGTAGTGTTTAAAAACATGGCATCCCAAAAAGTGATATTAAAAAGCAATAAGTCAAATTACGCTTTAGAATTTACCTATAACGGATTTCCACATTTTGGCATTTGGTCCAAAAAAGATTCCGGATTTTTGTGTTTAGAACCTTGGTGCGGATACTCTGATTACGTAGATGCCTCTGGCGAAATTGCTGAAAAACAAGCCATTCAAAGTTTAGAACCACAGGGCGTTTTTGAACGTACTTTTTCGGTAAAATTTAGTGGTTTTTAGATTAGATTTAGAATGCGTTCTAAAGCCATGCCCCTGGAACCTTTAATCAACAAACATTTATTTTGAATGTTTTTGTTTTTAGAGCTGTTGGCAAATTCATCATAAGATTTATAAAAACACATGTTTTTCGCTTCAATTTGGTGCTCAAAAAAACGTTCCCCAATAAAACTGACGTGATTGTTCGGAAGGTTTTTTAATAGGTTTACAATTTGTGCATGTTCTTTACTGCTATCTTCTCCTAGTTCAAACATATCACCTAAAATTAACCATTTATTCTTTTTATTTAGCTTTAAAAAGTTGTCAATAGCTACTTGCATACTGCTAGGATTGGCGTTGTAGCAGTCTAAAATGATTTCATTGCCTTTGAGTTGAATTAACTGAGAACGGTTGTTAGAAGGGATATATCCCTCAATAGCTTCTTGTATAAGAATGTTGTCAATCTCAAAATACCTACCAATAGTAATTGCTGCATTGATGTTCGTTACATTGTAGTTGCCCACTAAGTTAGAGGTGATGGTTAGGTTTTCTAGTTTAGTTTGGGCAAATTCCCCACTTTCAACAGTGGGTAATATAATGTTGGCATTTTTGTCTTTAGTACTAAAAGTATATCTTTTAATTTTACTGGTTTTGCTTTTTTGGATTTCATCGTCCAAATTAACAAAAGCCATTTTTTGGTTAGCTTTTAAAAAGTCGTAGAGTTCACTTTTACCTTTAATTACACCTTCTATGCCACCAAAACCTTCTAAGTGAGCTTTTCCAAAATTGGTAATATACCCATAATCAGGTTGGGCAATCTTACATAAGAACTCAATCTCTTTTTGATGATTAGCACCCATTTCTACAATACCAATTTCAGTACTTTCATCAAAAGAGAGTATGGTAAGGGGTACGCCAATATGGTTGTTTAAATTCCCTATGGTTGCTTTTGCTGTGAATTTTTTAGATAGAACTACCTGAATTAATTCTTTAGAAGTTGTTTTTCCATTACTACCTGTTAAAGCTATAATCGGTAGTTCTAAAAAATTCCTGTGAAAGGTAGCTAATTCTTGTAATGTTTTTAAAACATCCGCCACTAGGATGGTTCTTTCGTCCAGATAGAATTTTTCATTATCTATAATTACAAAAGCAGCACCTTTATTTAAGGCTTCTTCGGCAAAAGAGTTTGCATCAAAGTTTTCTCCTTTTAAACAAAAGAAAATACAATTAGGTTCAATTTTTCGAGTGTCGGTACAAACGGTCTGAAATTTTAAAAATAATTGGTGAATTTTTTCGATGTTCATAAGAATAAGGTATTAAAAAAGCCCTAATATAGGGCTTTTTTGAAAGTTTTTAAAACAATTACTATCGTACGTGTCTTGGTTTTCTTTTATTTTTAGATTTAGATCCTACTCTAGACATGGCACATCTAAATCCGATGTAATCGGTAGCCATATCTTCTGGGTAAAATCTTCTTTGTGCAGGGTCTAGCCAATATTCTCTATCTTTCCAAGAACCACCTTTGTAAACTCTAACATTGTCGTTAATTAACGTTTTACGTTTTCCAGTAGCATCATGTTTTTTGATGATGTTTCCTACACTATCACGTTTAATAGAGTGTATAGGTGAATTATACATTCTTTTAGCGTCTTTTTTAGTAGCAGCGGCATCTTCTGTTTCTACTTCTTTGTAGAATTGTGTAGAAGGTTTATCTCCATCTCTGTAGTTTTTATTGTCACTGGTAGAGAAGTTATGTCTTAAGTAAGTTTCATTTTCATCAACAGGAACTTCTATAATTTGTCCAGGGAAACTTTTGTTAATGATTTTACCATTGCTTAAAGTATCGTATTTCATGTTTTCAGAAGTATACATTTCTGCTCTTCTTTCAGGACCGATTTTATTTTTAGTATATACGTTACCTCTAAAATAGTTGAAATCATTCATTTCAAAATCTACAATAGGTCTGTAAATATCAGCTACCCACTCCGATACGTTACCTGCCATGTCATACAACCCAAAATCGTTCGGAGGGAATGATTTTGTTTTTGCAGTAATATCAGCACCGTCATCAGACCAACCTGCGATTCCGCCGTAATCTCCTTTACCTTGTTTAAAGTTGGCTAATTGTAATCCTTTTTCTCCTGAACTACCTGCTCTGGTGTAAGCTCCGTTCCAAGGGTATTTCTTTTGACCTCGGTACATGTTGTATTCGCGATTTCCTACCATGGAAACAGCGGCGTATTCCCACTCGCTTTCGGTTGGTAATCTATATTCTGGCAAAATAATACCTGTTGTTCTTTGTGCGAAAACGTTTCTGGCATCCTCTTTTTGAGCTAAACGATTGCCTCTTCCTCTAAAGACCAATTCTTCATTACCGCTAAATGTAGCTGTAGGGGTATCAATATAAGCTTCTGTACTAAAAATATTATCTGCATCAACTGCTAGGATTTTAGAGTCACGCTTTAAGAAACCTTCTCTTTCTAATACAGATTCGTTTACACGGTCTGTTCTCCATTTAGCAAATTCTACTGCTTGTAACCAATTTACACCAACTACTGGATAATCTGCATACGCAGGATGTCTTAAGTAGTTTTTAGTCATAGTTTCGTTAAATCCTAAACGGTCTCTCCAAACTAAAGTATCTGGGATTGCTCCATAGTATATGTATTGAAAACGATCTTCTTCAGGAGGAAATACTTTTTTTAACCAATCTAAGTACTCCATATACATGATGTTGGTAACTTCGGTTTCATCCATGTAAAACGATTGTACGTGTTGTTGTGTTGGGGTATTATTCCAATCTTTCATCACATCGTCTTGAACTTTACCTCTGGTAAAGGTACCTCCTTCAACAAAAACTAAACCTGGTCCGGTTTCTTGTTCTTTAAAAGCAGAATTGAATTGAAATCCACCTTTGGGATTGTTCATGCTCCATCCTGTTCCAGAAGAAGTTCTTCTACTTGGACCACCACAAGACACTAAAAAAGTTGAAATTAATCCTAAAAACAACAGCCTAGAAAAAGCTTTTTTCTTCATATTTGTTATAAATTGAATGCTATAAAAACAGTCACGCAATATAATTAAAAATCTGAAAACAAACATTCGTCTTTAAAAATATTTAAAACATTGGTTAAATTACTTTTAAAATGATTTCTAATGGTGGTTGCGCCTAACTAATTAATTTATATTTGAATTTTGTTATTATTATTAAAATTTGTGCTCATCAAATATGAAAAAATTAATTTTCCTTGTATTGTTCTTGATTAGTTTTTGTGGATTTTCTCAGCAAACAAAGTCTTTTTCTATAGATTGGTTGGGTAGTTTTAAATACGAAATTGAAAATAATTCTTATAACTTACCTCGATTCTCTGCGGAAAACTTTGTTTTTAATCCAGATAACCGATCTTTAAAGTTTAGGATTTACTTTAAAGATGAGGCTTTAGTAGATGAAAATTCCCTCCAGGTTTCAGATTTAGTCTTGCAATCAATAAATAATCAAGATTTAGGTGATTTAGATATAAGTCAAATCCCAACAGATATAAATGCACTATTATATTCTAGAAAATCAAGAGAAGATATCGGTACTGTGCTGGAATGTAGTCCTTTAATTCTTCAGAACGGAATCGTTAAAAAAGTAATTTCTTTTCAAATAAGTTATCAATATCAAAAAAACATATCTAATCGGATTGCAGCTAAAGCATTGGGTATGGAAAATTCAGTTTTAGCTTCTGGAAACTGGTATCGTTTTTCTTTACAAAAATCAGGAGCTTACAAGTTAACAAAAGACTTTTTAGAAAAAATAGGATTAAAATTATCGGGTATTGATCCAAAAAATATTAAGGTTTTTGGTAATGGGGGAAGGATGTTGCCTTTGTCTAATTCGGTAAATTATCCTAATGATTTACAAGAAGTTAGTGTAAGGTTTGTAGGGGATGCTGATGCTGTGTTTGAAAATGATGAGTTTTTGGTTTTTTACGGAGAAGGTGTTGATCAATGGAATGAAGAAAATCAAACGCATTTAAATTTATATGACAATCGATCTTATTATTATGTATTGGTTGGAAACGATTCAGCAAAAGAGATGTCGATTACGACAACGCCTACTGAATCGCCCTCTGTTTTTATTAATACGTATGATGAATATCAATTTTATGAAGTTGATACCAATAATCCCGTAAGATTGGGAAGAAAGTGGGTAGGGGATGATTTTTCTACACAAAGTAGCAGAAATTACACCTTTAAATTTGCTAATATTGATTTAACGAAACCATTGTTTATAAAAGTAAATGCGATAGCATCATCAAATATTGGTAGTTTAATTTTGTTGAGTTATAATAAAACAACTTTAGGGAGTGTTAGTTTTCAGGCAATTCCTGCAGAATCTTCAGAAAGAGCAAGGGAAAATTCTTTGTATACTAGTTTTTTTTCTACTAGTCCTGATGTGGTTGTTAATATGACTTATAACAATAATAATATTCCAAGTGCACAAGCATATTTGGATTATGTTTGGGTTAAAGCCACATCGTTTTTAAAAGGTTACGGAAAACAATTTATGTTTAAGTACGATATGGCGGTAACCTCTAATCAAGTTGCGGAATATCAAATCTCGAACGCTTCGGGCATAAATGAAGTTTGGGATTTGTCCGATATTTATAATGTAACCAGATCAGTTAATTCTTCACAAAACAATTTTTCGTTTAAAGTTCAATTGGGCAAAGCGGTTAATTATTTAGCGGTTGATTTTAATGATTTGTATACGCCTTCTACTGAATTTTCGGGTAGGGTAGCAAATCAAAACATAAAAGGAGAAGTTTTTTTAAATGCTTCGGGTAATATGGACGATGTGGATTATTTGATTATTACTGCAAATAGCTATAAAAGTCAGGCTCAAAAATTAGCGTCATTTCATCAAAATAATTCAGGTTTAAAAACCAAAGTAGTTACTTTAAATGAAATTTATCATGAGTTTTCTTCGGGTAAACAAGATGTGGCAGCAATTAGAAATTTAGTAAAGTATGTGTATAACAATGCCAATTCTTTGGAAAGCAGAGTTAAATATGTTTGTTTGTTTGGTGGAGCATCCTATGATTATAAAGATAGAATACCTAATAACACCAATATAGTGCCTGTTTTTCATTCTATAAATGGGTTCTCATTAGCTACTACTTTTATGTCTGATGATTTTTATGGATTGATGGATGTTAATGAAGGAAACATGCAAACGCTTGGAGGAATTGATGTGGCAGCTGGTCGAATGGTTTTTAATAATGTAACCGAGGCAGAAACCGTAGTTAATAAAGTAATCAATTATTATTCAAAGGATTCTTATGGTCCATGGAGGAACGATGTTGTTTTGCTTTCTGATGATGTGGATGCAGATTGGGAGGCCGTAATACAGCAAGGTTTGGATGATTTAGGAAAAACTTTAGTAGTTGAACGCCCTTTTATTAATGTTCGAAAAATTCATTCAGATGCTTATGTGCAAGAAACTTCATCTGGTGGGCAACGCTATCCTGAAGTCCGAAAAGAAATCGTAAGAACTTTAGAAAAAGGAGTCCTGTTATTGGATTATTTTGGACACGGAGGAGAAGACGGCTTGGCTAAGGAAAGAATTCTAGAAAAAATAGATGTTCAACAATTATCAAATGCCAATCATTTACCGTTAATAATTACAGCTACCTGTGAATTTTCTAGATTTGATAATCCATACCGACCTACAGCTGGGGAATACGTTTACTTAAATACTAAAGGCGGAGCTGTTTCTTTAATTTCCACAACGCGCCAAATAGGGGTGACTACAGGTTTGAATTTTAACGAGCAATTAATGAGTCAACTATTTGCCTATAAAGGGTTGGAATATCCGACGGTAGCTGATGCTTTACGTAAAACTAAAAATATTTCTACTAGTTCAGGAGTAAATATCATTAGTTATATAGGTGATCCAGCACTTAAATTGGCTATTCCTAAACCAAAAATTGTTTTAACACATATTAATGATGTGCCAGTCGGAACAGCAACAGATACTTTAAAAGCGTTAAGCTTGATTAAATTAAAAGGTTTAGTATCAGACGCAATGGGTAATGTGGTTTCAGATTATAATGGAGCAATTGTGGTAAATGTGTTTGATAAAAATGTTCAAACCAAAACTTTAGGAAACGATAATACGTTGAATACTTCGAGCCAAAAAATAATTATGGATTTTGAAGTTTTAGGAGAAACTGTTTTTAAAGGAAATGCATCTGTAAAAAATGGAATTTTTGAAGTTTCTTTTGTAGTTCCTAAAGATATTAAAATGCCTGTAGGGAATGGTCGGGTAAGTTTTTATAGTAGAGACGAAAATTTTAAACAAGATTTTACGGGTTATGAATCTCAAATAAAAGTAGGAGCATACAACAATGAAGCTGTTGCCGATAATATCCCGCCTAAGGTTAGGTTGTATATGAATAACGATAATTTTGTTTCAGGAGGAATTGTAAACACTTCTCCTATACTAATTGCTTACATAGAAGACGAAAATGGAGTTAATACTTCAGGAGGAATTGGTCACGATATTGTGGCTTATTTAGATGGAGATGAAACCAAGCCTTTTATTTTAAATGATTTTTATGAAACCAATTTAGATGATTATAAGTCTGGAAAAGTGAACTATAAATTGTTTAACCTAGAAAAAGGCATGCATACCATTCAATTTAGAGTTTGGGATGTGTACAATAATCCAACTACTATGGAAATACAGTTTTACGTAGCCGATAATGAGCAGTTAGTATTAGATAAAGTATTGAATTATCCGAATCCATTTATTAATTATACCGAATTTTGGTTTCAGCACAATAAACCTAACGAACCCTTAGAGGTTCAGGTTCAGGTTTTTACCGTTAGTGGAAAATTGATAAAAACCATTAATCAATTAGTGGTGAACGATGGTTTTTTATCCAGAGACATTCGTTGGGATGGTTTAGATGATTTCGGAGATAAAATAGGAAAAGGAGTTTATGTATATAAATTGTCTGTAAAATCTACTTTAAGCAATCAGCGCGCAGAAAAGTATGAAAAGCTTGTTATTTTTTAATAATAGTTTATATTTGTTTTTCCAAAATTTCCCAATTTTCATGAGAAAGATATTTTATACCCTTCTAATTTTATTAAGTTTCTACGGTATTTATGCTCAAAATACAGAACGTATTATAACCACAGGAGTTCCTTTTTTACTAGTAAACCCAGACGCTAGAGCAGGTGGTATGGGGGATCAAGGAGTAGCAACTTCCGCAGACGCCTATTCACAGTATTGGAATCCTGCAAAATATCCCTTTGCTAAAGCAACAAGTGGTGTTTCTGTGAGTTATACTCCTTATTTAACAGCTCTAGTGAACGATTTGAATTTAAGTCAGTTGACTTATTTTCAAAAATTAGATGACAGAAGTTCCTTTTCTGGAGGATTCAGATATTTTAATTTAGGAGAAATTGAATTTAGAAAAACCGCGGATGATCCCGCAGTGATTAGAAAACCAAATGAATTAGCTTTCGAAGGGGCTTACGCTTTAAAATGGTCTAACCAATTCGCGATGTCCGTAACAGGTAGATATATTCGTTCTAATTTAAAAGTCCCAGAAACTGATGCAGATGCTTCTGCAGCTAATGCTTTTGCAGTTGATATTGCAGGGTTTTATGAATCTAAAGAATTTGCTTTAAGTGGTTTTATCGGAAAATATCGTGCAGGTTTTAACATTCAAAATATTGGTCCAAAAATCAAGTATAACGCAGATGGGGTTCAAAATTTTTTACCTACCAATTTAAAAGCAGGTGCGGGTTTTGATTTTATATTGGATCAATACAACACCATTTCAGTCACAGGAGAAATCAGTAAGTTAATGGTGCCTACACCACAAAGCGTTACAGATTTAAATGGAGACGGAGTGATTGATACACAAGATTCTCAGATTAACAGCAATAATTATAACAGCATTGGTTGGTCTTCAGGGATGTTTAAATCATTTAATGATGCTCCGGGAGGGTTTAGCGAAGAAATGAGAGAAATAATTTGGTCTTTAGGGGCTGAATATTGGTATCAAGAATCCTTTGCGTTGCGTACAGGATATTACCACGAAAGTCAAATGAAAGGATTTAGAAAATTCTATACCATAGGGGCAGGTTTTAAATATAATGTCTTCAATATAGATTTATCTTATATATTCTCTACGTCAAATATTCCAAACCCGTTAGAAGGTACTTTGCGTTTCTCACTAACTTTCAATTTTGGAGAAAAAGTTAAAAAATCAGAAGAATAAACTTCTGATTTTTTTTTAAAAAAAAATAAGATTCATTTCGTCTTATTGGCTAATATGTTATTTTTGCAATCGTGTTTATTAGGTTGGTTTTCGTTTGTGTTTTTTTGTGAAGACGAGAACATCCTAAATTTTTGATAATAAATATAAATTAAGTATGAAAAAAATTGACAAAGATGTTTATTTGAGTTGGTACGAGAATATGTCTTTTTGGAGAAAGTTCGAAGATAAGTTAGCTGCGTTATACATTCAACAAAAGGTAAGAGGCTTTTTACATTTATACAATGGTCAGGAAGCTGTACTTGCAGGAGCATTACATGCTATGGATTTGTCAAAAGACAAAATGATTACCGCTTACCGAAATCACGTGCAACCTATTGGAATGGGGGTAGATCCTCGCAGGGTAATGGCTGAGTTGTTAGGGAAAGCTACCGGAACTTCGAAAGGATTAGGGGGATCTATGCATATTTTTTCTAAGGAACACCGTTTTTATGGTGGGCACGGAATTGTAGGTGCTCAAATTCCATTAGGAGCAGGATTGGCTTTCGCAGATAAATACTTTGATAGAAAAGCAGTTACTTTGACTTATTTTGGAGACGGTGCTGCAAGACAAGGTTCTTTGCACGAAGCTTTTAATATGGCGATGTTATGGAAATTACCCGTAGTGTTTATTGTAGAAAACAATGGATATGCTATGGGAACTTCTGTAGAAAGAACCGCTAATCATACGGATATTTGGAAATTAGGATTAGGCTATGAAATGCCTTGTGGTCCTGTTGATGGAATGAATCCTATAAAAGTAGCCGAGGCGATGTACGAGGCGATTGAAAGAGCCAGACGTGGCGATGGTCCTACTTTTTTAGAAATGAAAACTTATAGATACAGAGGACATTCTATGTCTGATGCACAACATTACCGAACAAAAGACGAAGTAGAAGAATACCGTAAAATAGATCCAATTACTCAAGTTTTAGATGTAATTAAAGAAAATAAGTACGCAACAGACTCCGAAATTGAAGCTATTGACGAACGTGTGAAAAGTTTAGTAGAAGAATGTGAAAAATTCGCAGAAGAATCTCCTTTTCCAGATACAAGCGTAATGTACGATGTTGTTTACGACCAAGAAAATTATCCATTTTTACCTCACAAACTATAAAAGATTATGGCAGTAGTAGTTACCATGCCCCGTTTAAGTGATACCATGACCGAAGGGGTTGTAGCCTCATGGCTAAAAAAGGTAGGAGATTCCGTTTCTGAAGGAGATATTTTAGCTGAAATTGAAACTGATAAAGCCACTATGGAATTTGAATCGTTTCATTCAGGTAAATTGTTGCATATTGGAATACAAGCAGGAGAATCTGCTCCAGTAGATTCATTATTGGCAATTATAGGTAAAGAAGGGGAAGATATTTCAGCATTGTTAAATGGTTCTTCAGCACCATCTTCTGCCGAGGTTAAAGCAATTGTAATTGAAGAAGATGCTCCCGTAGCTGTTACAAATGAGCCTTCTGCGGAATTACCAGTAGGTGTTCAAATTGTTACCATGCCTAGATTAAGTGATACCATGACCGAAGGTACGGTAGCCACTTGGATTAAAAAGGTAGGAGATTCAGTTAAAGAAGGAGATATTTTAGCTGAAATTGAAACAGATAAAGCTACTATGGAATTTGAATCATTCAATTCGGGTACTTTATTATATATAGGAATAGAAGAAGGAAAATCAGCACCTGTTGATTCTGTATTGGCGATTTTAGGCCCTGCAGGTACGGATGTTTCTGCATTTGTTAACGGAGTAAAACCGAGTGTTGCTCCTGCAAAAGCGGCTAATTCTCCAGAAGTAAAAACTGAAGCAAAAGAATCTGCTGCTGAAGTTACAACGACAGGGGACCGTATTTTTGTTTCCCCATTAGCTAAAAAAATAGCAAAAGATAAAGGGGTAGATTTGTCTAAGGTAAAGGGTAGTGGTGAAAACGGGCGTATCGTTAAAAGTGATATAGAGAACTTTGTACCACAAACATCTACTGCTTCAGCTTCAGTAAAGAGTGTTACTACCGCTGCACCTGTTGCCGAGGTAAAACCATTTATTCCTGCTGGACAAGTTGCAACAGAAGAAATCAAAAATTCACAAATGCGAAAAATTATTGCCAAGCGTTTGTCAGAATCATTGTTTACTGCCCCACATTACAACTTAGTAATCGAGGTTTCTATGGACGAAGCAATGAAATCAAGAGCAATTATTAATAGCGTGCCAGATACTAAAGTTTCCTTTAACGATATGGTGATTAAAGCTTCAGCTTTAGCTTTGAAAAAACATCCTAAAATTAACTCACAATGGTCGGCAGAATCTATTATCATTAATTATCATGTGAATATTGGTGTAGCCGTTGCTGTTGAAGACGGATTAGTGGTTCCTGTTTTACCTTTTACAGATGGTATGAGTTTGTCTCAGATTGGAACCAGCGTAAGAGATCTTGCGGGTAGAGCTAAAAATAAAAAATTATTACCCTCAGAAATGGAAGGAAGTACTTTTACTATTTCTAATTTGGGTATGTTTGGTATAACAGAATTCAATTCTATCATTAATCAACCGAATTCTGCGATTTTATCGGTAGGTGCAATTGTAGAAAAACCAGTTGTAAAAAATGGTCAAATTGTTGTAGGTAACACCATGATGTTATCTTTAGCTTGTGATCACCGCACGATTGACGGTGCTACAGGAGCTCAGTTTTTACAAACTTTGCGTCAATACATTGAAAATCCAGTTACGATGTTGGCTTAAATACATCGTTTATTTAAAATAACTCCCAATGAAAATTGGGAGTTTTTTGTTTTAGGTTGTGCAAGTTTGCAAAAACAAACTGTTGTGCTGTTGGTAGTATGACTAAAGCACTCTTTAAATAATTACGAAAGACCTAATAATTTTATTTCTACTTCTTTAGGTTTAAATTTTAATCTGTATATATTTGTCCCCGATTAGGGTTGTGTTTTACTCGTTAAACAGAGAACACATTAAAAGGGAAACAGGTGTAAAACCTGCGCTGTACCCGCAACTGTAAGCTACAAAGCTTGTTGTTAACTACAAACCACTGTCTGCCAAAGCGCGATGGGAAGGTAAACAACAAGACGCAAGCCAGGAGACCTGCCTTAGTCATAACAATTTAAATAAACCTTCGGGAAAAAAGGTTTTTAAAGGTAATGACATATTTTAAACGCGTTTTTTTACTGACTATTCAGTTGTGGTGCTGCTATTCGTATGCGCAAATCAAACCTATTGAACTTAATGAAGTTACAGTAACGGATTGGTATTTGTCTAAAAATGGGGCTATTCAAAATACTAAAAAATTAAATGATTCGGTTATTAAATCAAATGCGGGTGTTTCACTAACGTCATTATTAAGTAATCAGTCACTTATATTTTTTAAGGAAAATGGTTTGGGTATGGTTTCATCACCATCATTCAGAGGAACCACCGCCCAACAAACTGCTGTGGTTTGGAATGGAATCAACATCAATTCCGCATTGAATGGGCAAACCGATTTTAATTTACTTTCTATCAAATCATTTAACCAAATAGCTGTAAGTGCAGGCGGGGGCAGTAGTCGATACGGAACGGGTGCTATTGGTGGTAGCATTCATTTAAGTAATCACTTGAATTATACAGAAGGTTTTGAAGTGGAATTATTAAACCAATACGGAAGTTTTAACACTTGGTTTAATAGTGCAAATTTTCGATTGGCGTCTTCTAAAAAAACATTACAAGTACAATTGTCTAGAAATGCTTCGGATAACGATTATAAATATTTGAACACTCCTTTTAAGAACGAAAATGGGGCTTTTTTAAATGAACAATTTTCTTTACAATTTGGCTATCAACTGAATGCTAAGAATCAGCTAGCATATTACAATCAGTTATTACAATCCGATAGACAATTTTCGGCGGCTTTATATTCAGTTTCTAACGCTAAATACAAAGATTTACAAATTCGAAATTTATTAGAGTGGACTAATTTGTACGGTCAATTGGTTTCTAAAACTAAGGTGGCTCATTTACTAGAAAATTATCAATATTTTACCCATAAAAACATTGCTACATACACAGGGAATACGGCTGAAACGTTTATTTTAAAATATGAAGGATTACTTCCGTTAAGTCATAAAATGGTGGCTCAATTTACTTCAGAAGTTAATCAAACCAAAGCATTTGGTGACAATCTAAAAACTCAAACCAGAACCATTAGTAGTAACATGTTGGCACTACAACATCAAGTTGCTAACTATTTTAAATATGAATTAAGCACCCGAAAAGAGGTAACTCAATTGTACGAAAGCCCTTTGTTGTTTGCTGTTGGGGGATATTGGTCGCTTTCCAAAAAATATAAAATTACCCATTCCATTTCTCGAAATTTTAGAATTCCCACCTTTAACGATATGTTTTGGCAACCCAGTGGCAATGCTAATTTAAAACCTGAATCGGCTTATCAATTTGAAATTGGAAATCAATTTTGTAATCAAAACAACAGCATCAAACTGAATTTATACTACAATCAAATTACGGATATGTTGCGTTGGATTCCCAATCAGCTAGGTGTTTGGCAACCCTTTAATACCGATCAAGTAATTACTTACGGTGGGGAATTGATGGCACAATTGCAAAATTTTAAAATTGGGCAACATCAATTCTCAGGGCAATATCAATATGCGTATACCATTTCTGAAAATCAATTAACCCACAAACAATTGATTTATGTTCCTAAACACAAGTCGAACACCCAATTGAACTATCAATACAAAAAACTAAAAATTAGTGGGCAGTACGTTTATACGGGCACTGTTTTTATATCGTCCGACAATAAATATCAATTGCCCGATTATGGAATTGTAAACGCAAGTGTCTATTATGCTATAGGTAAAAAATCAAATTATGTTTTGGCTTTTCATGTGTTGAATGCCACCAATCAGGTGTGTCAATCCTACGAAAATCGTCCGTTACCGGGCAGAAATTACTCAATAAGTATCAACCTTAAATTTTAAATAAAATGAAAATGAAGCAATTATTATGGAGTTTTTTAGCGTTTGCCTTTGTGTTGCAATCGTGTAGTACCGATGATGTTAATGCAAATAAACCTGAATCTACAGGAAAGTATGATAATGGAATATTAGTGTTAAACGAAGGTGGTTTTATGAAAAGTAATGCTTCGGTTTCATTTTTAAGCCAAGATTTATCTACTGTTGAAAATGATGTTTTTTCAGGAATCAATAAAGATAAAAAGTTAGGAGATGTAGCGCAAAGTATCGCTTTTTATGGGGATTTGGCTTTTATTGTGGTGAATAATTCTAATAAAATAGAAGTAGTAAATCGTTATACTTTTCAATCAATTAAAACCATTACTTCGGGTTTAAATAATCCAAGGTATACGGCTTTTATAAATGGTAAAGCTTATGTAACCAATTGGGGGGATTCTTCAAGCGAAACCGATGATTTTGTGGCGGTTTATCATATTTCAGATTTTTCATCGGCCGGAAAATTTAATGTGCCTTTTGGTCCTGAAGAAATTTTAGTCAATCAAAACAAATTGTACATCACCCATTCTGGCGGATTTGGTTCTAACAATAAAGTTTCAATAATTGATGCCAACTCAAATTTAATTACCAAAACTTTAGAAGTAGGAGATGTGCCTAAGTCCATTTCGGCAAGTGGGGGGTTAATATACGTATTGTGTAAAGGTAAAACAGAATATGATACCGATTGGAACGTTATTAGTGAAACAGCAGGTAAATTGGTGGTGATTAATCCTTTAAATGATTCAGTGAGCAAAACATTTGATTTTCCTGCCGCTACTCAACCCTCTAACGGAGTAGCTGTTTCTGGATTCTATTATTACAATGTGGGTAAAAATATATATAAAATGAATTTGTCTGACAGCGCTTTACCAACAACTCCTATTATTAATGGTGCAACACAAGGAATCAGTTCTTTATACGGATTGTATGCTTTTAACAATAATATTATTGTAACCGATGCTAAAGATTATGCTTCAGACGGAGAAGTATTTATTTTTTCCACCAACGGAAGTTTAGTTAAAAAAGTAGGGGTTGGTATGGTGCCTTCGGCAGTATATTGGAATGAGTAATCTATTAAAACAAGAAAGGCGGTCATAATTGACCGCCTTTCTTGTTTTATTATTTACTTCTAACGACTCTAAATCCGTAAAAAGGATAAGTAGTGTCTGTACTGGTACTGATTCGGTTGCTTAAACGGGCGTAAGAACTTACACTGTCCCAAGATCCTCCGCGAACAATTTTTTTCTCGCCGTTAATTGGTCCTTTTGGATTGTTGTAATTTTCCATTTTATAATAATCCATATTGTGCCAGTCCCAACACCATTCCCAAACGTTTCCGCTCATGTCATGAATTCCTAATTCGTTAGGCATTTTGGTTCCGTAAGGGTGTGGCGCTCCATTTGAATTGGCTTTAACCCAAGCAATATTGGTTAAATCATCGGAACCGCTAAAAGCATAACCTAAAGATTTTTTACCACCGCGGGCAGCAAATTCCCATTCCGCTTCGGTAGGTAAACGAAAACCATTGGCGCTAAAATCACATTCAAAAAGATTTCCTTTTCTAATATAAGCAGGTTTTAAACCTTGTTTAGTACTTAACCAGTTACAAAATAAAACCGCTTCTTCCCAAAGCACGTTAGTTATGGGTAAATTATCTTGCATTTTCCATTCCGTAGTAGGTAATTTTGTTTTGGTTTCTGCAGCAAATTGTCTGTATTCTGCAGTAGAAACCTCATACTTACTAATTAAGAAAGTATTTAATTTAACAGTATGCGCAGGTCTTTCATCTTTGTCGCAAGGCGCATCTTTTTTACTGCATCCCATGGTAAATTCACCGCCTTCAACAGTAATCATTTGTGGTAATGGAGGAATATTAGACTGCGCTTGGACGACAACCAAACTAAAAAAGGTAATTAGTAATGTGAATAGTGTAGTTACTCTTGTCATATTGAATTGGTTTTTGAGTTGTTTAAAATAATAAATTAAACTAGTTTAAGTTTAGTTGTTTATGGCGCAAAATTAAAACTTAAATGTTTTTATAGGGTTAAAATAAGTTTTTTTTTATAAATTAAATTACTTATTTAAAATTAGGGATTCATTACAATAAACGTGCTAATATTAAGTATGTTGGCAAAAAAGAACTTAAAAAATTCCGTTAATAACTTATTAAATAGGAAGTGAGTTTGAATGATTTGAAAATTTTATATTAGCAGTCTGAAAAAAAATAATTTTTATGGAGTATTTAGATTTTGAATTGCCCATCAAAGAGCTTGAAGAACAACTAGATAAGTGTGTTCTTATCGGGCAAGAATCTGATGTAGATGTTACAGATACGTGCAAACAAATCAATGAAAAATTAGAAGAAGTTAAAAAAAACATATATGGTAATTTAACTTCTTGGCAAAGAGTTCAATTGTCAAGACACCCTTCTAGGCCGTATACTATGGATCATATCCGTGCCCTTTGCGGAGAAAGTTTTTTAGAATTACACGGCGATCGTGGGTTTAAAGACGACAAAGCGATGGTAGGTGGATTAGGAAAAATAGGCGGACAATCCTTTATGGTGATAGGACAACAAAAAGGATTCAATACCAAAACCCGTCAGTTCAGAAACTTTGGTATGGCCAATCCGGAAGGATATAGAAAAGCCCTTCGATTGATGAAAATGGCCGAAAAATTTGGTATTCCGGTGTTAACTTTAGTAGATACCCCAGGTGCTTATCCTGGATTAGAAGCCGAAGAAAGAGGTCAAGGAGAAGCCATTGCTCGAAATATTTTTGAAATGATGCGTTTAAAAACCCCTATAGTTACTGTAATTGTAGGAGAAGGAGCTTCGGGTGGTGCGTTAGGAATTGGTGTAGGAGACCGCGTATTTATGCTAGAAAACACTTGGTATTCGGTAATTTCACCAGAATCATGTTCTTCTATTTTATGGAGAAGTTGGGAATTTAAAGAAACAGCCGCCGATGCTTTAAAATTAACGTCTACCGATATGAAACAAAATGGATTAATTGATGAAATTATTCCAGAGCCACTAGGTGGAGCGCATTTTGACAGAGAAACGACTTTTAAAAATGTTCAAAAAGCAGTTTTAGGTGCTTTAGAAGAATTAAAAGGTTTGTCTACCCAAGAGTTGATTAATCAACGAATGGAAAAATATTGCAACATGGGTGTTTATAACGAATAGGTTATAAAAGCTTTGAAAAATAAAGAAAAGGGCTGTCTGACAAATCAGGCAGCCTTTCTTATCTCACAATAAAATTTAAGCATGCTGTTATAATTTGTTGAATACTATGGAAAATCTAAATCCTGAAAAATCTTTTAAAAAGAAGAAAACGCCAATCATCGCTTTTGAAAAAGGAAAAATTCCCCCGCAAGCTATTGAATTAGAAGAAGCAGTTTTGGGAGCCATGTTGGTAGATCGAAAAGGAGTAGATGAGGTAATCGATATTTTAAAACCAGAAGTTTTTTATAAAGAATCGCATGGAATTATATACGAGGCCATTAATGCGTTATTTCACGAAGCTCAACCGATAGATTTATTAACAGTATCTGCTCAGTTAAGAAAAACAGGAAATTTAGAATTGGCAGGTGGCGACTTGGCTTTGATTCAATTGACTCAAAAAATAGCTTCTTCGGCACATATTGAATACCACGCCAGAATCATCTTACAAAAATATATTCAACGCAGTTTAATTCAGTTATCTGCCGAAATTATAGAAGAAAGTTACGAAGAAACGGCTGATGTTTTTGATTTATTAGACAGAGCAGAATCCAGACTTTACGATGTTACACAAGGAAATCTTAAAAAAGGTTCGGAAACTGCTCAAAAATTAGTGTTAGATGCCATAAAAAGCATTCAAAATATTTCTAATCAACAGGGAATTAGTGGGGTACCCACAGGTTTTGACAAGTTAGACAAATTAACCTCGGGCTGGCAACCCAGCGATTTGATTATTATAGCGGCACGTCCGGCTATGGGTAAAACGGCTTTCATTTTATCGATGGCCAAAAATATGTCCATAGACCACAACCAACCCGTTGCTTTTTTCTCGTTAGAGATGTCGGGTGAACAGTTAATCAAACGTTTGATTTCTAGCGAAACAGGATTGTCTTCCGAAAAATTAAGAACAGGTCAGCTTGAAAAACACGAATGGGAGCAGTTAACCACCAAAGTAAAAAGATTAGAAAAAGCGCCTTTGTTTATTGATGATACGCCTTCGCTTTCCATTTTTGATTTACGAGCTAAAGCCAGAAGACTTTCCTCTCAATACGGTATAAAAATTATATTTATAGATTATTTGCAATTGATGACCACGGGGTCTACTAAAGGCGGAAATCGTGAGCAAGAAATATCTACCATTTCCAGAAACTTAAAAGCCTTAGCCAAAGAGTTAAATATTCCTGTAATTGCTTTATCACAGTTATCGCGTGCGGTAGAATCCAGACCAGGAAACAGCAAACGACCATTACTTTCGGATTTAAGGGAGTCGGGTGCGATTGAGCAAGATGCGGATATCGTATCGTTTATTTATCGTCCAGAGTATTATAAATTAGAAACTTGGGATGACGAAGAAGCATCTCCAACCAAAGACCAAGCAGAAATTATTGTCGCCAAACACCGTAATGGTGGATTAGATAATATCCGATTAAAATTTGTGGGTAAATTAGGTAAGTTTGAAAATTTAGATGTTTTTGACACTCCTTTTGAGTTTCATTCTAAAATGAATGACGATAATCCATTTGCAACTCCAACCCATTTTGCTTCTCCAACAGAAGCTTTTGAATCCAACCCGAATCAAGGGAATCCAACAGACGACGACGGATTACCATTTTAAGCGTATGAGAAAAATCGTTTTTTTAGGACTTTTTATTTTAGTAGGATGCAAACTTTTTGCGGCTTCTATTTTAATTCCTATGGACGAAGAAAGCCAAAAAAATCATTTAAAAGCCTACGGAATTACTTATTGGGTATTAAATAATGGTAATAAAGTTAATTGGTTGTTGAATTACAGAGGAGGTTCTTTTTTAATGCCTGACGTTCCAGAAATTCGAAAAGAATGTCAAATCCGAGGGGTCAGTTTTGAACTAATTTCCGATGCTCAAACCGAACAATTATTAGCCGAAATCGATAGTCCTTCGCAAAACGCAGCCACTGTTATTTTGGAAAAAGCACCTAAAATAGCCGTGTATACCCCTAAAGGCAAACAACCTTGGGATGATGCAGTTACTTTAGTGTTAACGTATGCAGAAATTCCTTTTGATAAAATATTCGACGAAGAAATCCTAAACGAAGCTCTTTTATTATACGATTGGGTACACTTACATCACGAAGATTTTACAGGGCAGTATGGGCGCTTTTTTGGAGCCTATAAAAACAGTCCTTGGTACATTCAAAATAAAAAAGAAGCAGAAGTTTTAGCTACTAAATTAGGTTACCAAAAAGTGTCGGAATCTAAATTAGCGGTAGCTACCAAATTGAAAAACTTTGTGATTGGTGGAGGATTTATGTTTGCCATGTGTGCAGCTACCGATAGTTTTGATATTGCCTTATCTGCTGATGGTATTGATATTTGCGAACCCATGTTCGACGGAGATGAATCCACTCCTGACTATCAAAATCAATTGGATTATTCCAAAACTTTTTCTTTTAAAGATTTTATTATCGAAAGAAATCCAACGGTTTACGAGTTTTCGGATATTGACACGACCAATAAAAGAAGAATTCCCATGGAAATGGATTATTTCACCTTGAATGAATTTTCTGCCAAATGGGATATGGTGCCCACCATGTTAACTCAAAATCACACCCAATTGGTCAAAGGATTTATGGGACAAACTACCGCATTTGATGTGGCTAAAATCAAATCCAATATTATTGTTTTAGGAGAAAATAAAGACCATAACGAAGTAAAATATTTACACGGAACCGTAGGGAAGGGCTTATTCACTTTTTACGGAGGACACGACCCCGAAGATTATCAGCACCACGTGGGTGACGAACCCACGCTATTGGACTTACATCCGAATTCCCCGGGGTATCGCTTGATTTTAAACAATGTATTGTTTCCTGCGGCTCGAAAACAGAAGAAGAAAACGTAGGGGTTTAATTTGGGCGTGCCAGTTTGCAAAAACAAACTGTCGTGCCGTTGGCATTAATGAATGCCGCCGTCACTCACGCGAAAAAAACTTATCAACAAAATTCAAAAAATACCTTTTTGCCACTTATCGCCCATTTCGCCCACTTATGCGAAAAATTCGCCCAGTTATGACTTGTGGATAGATTTCTTTGGCAGTTATTGACAAATCGCTCAGAATAAGAATTTTTAAGGGTGATTGAAAAAACTTAGTTTTGGAAAACTTTCAAATAAATAATACAAAAAAATGAAGCATTTTTTAATCCTTATTATTGCTATCGTATATTTTAATCCTGTTGTAGGGCAAACCCCTGTTGTTGAATGGAAAAAAAATATCTCCACAGGACATCCAAAAATTATTATCCAAACTAATGAAAATGGATTCGCCAGTTTAACCCATTTTGACAATGTTATTACGCTAACCAAAAGCGATGAAAATGGAGATTTATTATGGGATTATAAATTTGAAAATGCATTTCCAAATCAGATAAGTAATTTTATTGAAACAAAAAACGGTGATTTTTTATTGGTTGGAAGTCAATCAAATCCTTCTACAAGTACAGATTTGTGGTTGATTAAATTGGATAAAAATGGAAATTACTTATGGCAAAAAAGTTTTGGAGGAAAAGTTCTAGATTCAGGCGTTGATATTATTGAGTCTTCGGATAATAATATCCTAGTAGTGGGTTTTACAAGTTCTTTAGATGGAGATGTTTCTAATAATAATGGATATATAGATGTTTGGGTAGTTAAAGTTGATTTTGATGGAAATGTCATTTGGAAAAGAACTTATGGAGGCACGGGAGAAGAAGTTCCATTTTTAATTAAAAAATCAAAGGAAGGATACTGGATTCAGGGGAAAACATCTGGTTCTACAGATGGGAACTTAAATAATAGCTATAATAGAAAAGGTTCATGGAATTTTCATATTAATGAACAAGGGGAAATCACAAAACAGATTGTTTTAGACTTTGTTTCATCTGTATTTATGGAAGAAGATAATGGTTATCTAAGCGTTTTTTATAACGAAATAGAAAAACAATATTCTGTGGTTAAATTTGACTTAAACGGAAAATACATTTGGGATAAAAAACTCGATTTGAAAGGAGAATATTATTCTTTGAATAATATAATTCAATTAAATACTAAAGAATTTATTTTTTATGGTAGTAATTTAACTTCTGAATTAACTCGTGATAGGGAAGTTTTTTTAATGAAATATGATTCCAATTTTAATAAAATTTGGGAAATTAATTTAGGAACGGAACTTATTGATTATTCAGTTAGTAAAGGATTAAAAATACTTTCGGATGATGAATATTTAGTATTTGGTTCAACACAAATACTAAATACAGAGGAAAGTACAGAAATGATTCCGCTTAATTTAAGCAATTGGGTAACTAAAGTCTCCGAACCGAATCTTGCGACTACAGAATTTAGCAATAGCAATTCTGTTGATTTTAGTCCAAATCCAGTAAAAGACGTTCTAAATATTACAAACAACGAGAATATTAGCCGAATTTATATTTTTAATTACTTAGGTCAATTAGTATACGATTCATATCTGAATTCTGAAACAACAAGTATAAATACAACTAATTTGTGTTCTGGAAATTATATTCTAAAACTTGAAACGATAAATAATACTAAAACCATAAAGTTTATTAAACAATAGGCGCTAAAAGGGCATTTGTGTAAATGATATTTCTGAAATAGTTTTGGGAAAAATATCAAAAACCAGATTCATGAAAAACCAGATTCTAACCCCATTAATGCTTCTTTTTTCGTTATTCGCTTGGTCACAAACCACCAAACTAAAATTTGAATATGATGTTGCGAGTAATATGCATGCTACAAGAATATAAATAAAATTAGTAACCAATTAATTTTTAAACTTAACAATATAATTATGAAAATATTTTTTAAAACGCTATTTGTAATCTCAACGATTTTAGTTTTAAACTCATGTGCTTTAAGACCTATTACATCAAGCTATGATTATCAAAAAAATAAAGTTGAAAGAATTGATTTTGATAAATTAGGAAACGGGCGAATATTGATTTATAACGGAGCAAATGCTTTACACAAAATTGACAATACAGCAAGATTAAATATTTGGATTGATGAAAAACCTATGGGGCAGATTAGAGCTAGTGAATATGCCATTATCGAATTAGAAAAAGGAACATATGATTTCAAACTTCTCCATGTAGATATGTTTAATTTTAAAAGTAATCATAAGATAGAAATTGATGAAAAAACGAAAATAATTAAGATTAAGCCGACGGTTACATCTAATGAGTTGACAATAACAAATACGCTTCCGAATAATTTTGACAAGTTCAAGTACGTGGAAAATAGATAAAATACCAAACGTCTGAACAAGCCGAAAAAAGACGATAAATAAGAAGTAAGCATAATCTAAAAGAAAAGAAAGACCAATGAAAAAAAGAATGATTTCTATGGCATTAGCAGCCTTAATTTTAACCAGTAGTTGTGCCAGTATTGTTAGCAAAAGCGAATATCCAATTGCAATTAACAGTACACCATCAGAAGCAAAAATAACCGTAACCAACAAAAAAGGAATTGTTGTTTATGAAGGTAATACTCCTTCTAACATATATCTAAAATCTGGTGCCGGTTTCTTTTCTAAAGCCGCATATACTGTAAAATTTGAAAAAGACGGTTACGATGCACGAACAGTTCCAGTTGAATTTAAAGTTGATGGTTGGTATTGGGGGAATCTTGTATTTGGAGGACTTTTAGGATTTTTAATCATCGACCCAGCGACAGGTGCCATGTATAAATTGAAAACTGAGTTTTTAAATGAAACTTTAAGCAAATCAACTGCTGATGTTCATAGTCCTAAGTTAGAGGTTTATTCAATCAATGATATTCCGGTAGAATGGAAAAACAATCTGGTTTTAATTCAGAAATAAATCAGAAACAAAAAGAGGGCTGCTCATAAGCAGTCCTCTTTTGTTTGATGTTGTACCGTTTTGGGAAACGGCCTAATACCACCTCTTTTTATTCTTCTTTGAACTTTCTGATTTTCTGGAATTGGTGTTCTCTTTGTTTTTGTTGCGTAAATCGGGTTTGGCATCGGCTGGTTTTTCTACTTCGCTCCAAGGAAACGGGTGATCAGAAATGGTTTTTACCTTAGCCTTAGTTAACAGTTCAATGTCTTTCCAGTATGGTTTTTCATCTTTACTACAAAACGAAATCGCAATGCCTTCGCGTCCGGCACGGGCAGTTCTGCCAATACGGTGCACATAGGTTTCAGGAATATTGGGTAAATCTAGGTTTACCACAAACGAAAGTTGGTCAATATCAATACCACGGGCAGCAATGTCGGTTGCTACTAAAACACTTACTTCTTTGCTTTTAAATTTATCTAACGCTCTTTGACGCGCCGATTGAGATTTATCCCCGTGAATGGCTTCTGCTTGAATTCCATTTTTTTCTAAAGCTTTTACTACGTTGTCGGCTCCGTGTTTGGTGCGTACAAAAACCAACACATCGGTCATTTTATCGTTTCGGATAATATGGTACAACAGTTTGCGTTTGTCTTCTTTTTCTACAAAATAAATGCGTTGAGCCACTTTTTCGGCAGTGGAAGAAACTGGAGTTACTTCTACCCATTTTGGGGATTTTAAAAATTGGTCTGCCATTTCACGAATAGCCATGGGCATGGTGGCCGAAAACAAAATCGTTTGGCGATTATCGGGCGTTAACTTGATGATTTTTTTCACATCATGAATAAAACCCATATCTAACATTTGATCAGCTTCATCCAACACCAAAAAATGTAAATGATCTAAATCTACAAAACCTTGTTTGTGTAAATCCAATAACCTACCCGGTGTGGCTACTAAAACATCGACTCCTTTTTTTAAAACATCGACTTGCGGAACTTGCGAAACACCACCAAAAACCGTCAATTGATTCAAGTGCGTAAACATGCCATAAGCATCAAAGTTTTGACCGATTTGTACCGCCAATTCACGCGTAGGTGTAACCACCAAACAACGAATTTTTTTAGCTTTTTTAGCGGAACCACCTAAACGATTCAAATGTTGTACAATCGGAATCGCAAACGCTGCGGTTTTACCGGTACCCGTTTGCGCACAACCAACCAAATCATTACCCGCAATTAATAACGGAATGCATTTTTCTTGTATAGGCGTAGGGGTGGTGTAACCTTGTTCTTCAATAGCTTTTAAAACAGTTGGCGATAAATCAAAATCTTCAAATTTCATGTATAGGGTAAAAAATTAAGCGCCAAAGGTCGGGATTTAAAATTTAAGATTCTAGATTTGAGAATCTAGATTTGAGATTGATTTTTTTGGCTTCGAATATTTGAAAACGATTTTTTTAGAAATTAGCCAAAAAAAATTACATGCCTAATTCAGAAAACGTTTTTCAAATTCCGCAACAATACCGAAAACTAGAAAATCTGCATATTTTTTTATGGTTGATTAAAGATTTATGTTGGGTAATGTTATGGAAACCTTTGGGTTTGTTTATGGTTATTCCTACGGTAGGGGCTGCGGTGGTCATTGCTTGGCAAACCCGAAAAATATATAGTGAATTAATGCACAATATTGCGGTAGTTTTTTGGATTTTAGCCAATGCTTATTGGATGATTGTGGAATTCTTTTTTGAAAAAGACGAGTTAAGATATTACGCTGCCATTCCGTTTGTTTTAGGTTTGTTGGTTCTTGTGTATTATTATACTTCGGAATTTTTTAAAGCGAACCGAAAATTCTAAAATTTCTGTTGTGTAAACGATTGAGGGATTGTTGGAGTTCCTTTAAATCAAGGGGCTTTAGACCTTGATTTAAAGAACGACTCCCGAAAGCGTGACAGCATTCGCCTTGTGGCGGATGGTGATACACCCAAAAAAATAGGATTTCTTCCAACTCTCTTTTTTTCAGCCTATATTTGCCAAAAGATTTTTTTATGAGTGTAATTCAATTTATTAAGTCTAAAACATTTTTTAAGCATTTGGGCATTATGGCAGCCATTGTAATTGCGCTGTCTATAGGGGTGATGAAATGGCTGGAAAGTTCAACCAATCATGGGCAAGAAATTACCGTTCCAGATTTAAGAAAGTTAACACTATCTAAGGTTTCCGAAAAATTAGAAGGTATTGAACTGGAATATGTTTTGGTAGATTCGGTGGATTATCGAAGTGATTTTCCTCCGTTGTCTGTAGTGCAACAAGATCCTTTTCCGGGGGAAAAAGTAAAAAGTAATCGTAAAATTTATATTAAAATCAACTCGTCTACTTTTGGGAATATCACTTTGCCAGAATTGATTCAAGTATCTTATCGTCAGGCTATTCCTACTTTAAAAGCCGCAGGTTTACAATTGGGAACAGTTACTTACGTGCCTAATATTGGTAAAGACATGGTGTTGGAAGTTAAAATGAACGGAAGAACTCTTAAAGGAGGTGAAAAAGTAAAAAAATCATCAAAAATTGATTTGGTGTTGGGGGACGGAAATGCAGGTTCAGTAACGGATTCTATTATTTCGATTGAACAAATTATGAATGATGTAAAATCTTTTTAATGGATAATTACGCAGAACCAATTGAATTAGAAGACGAATTATTTGAACACCACCGATTTGTAGTGCCCAAAGGGCAATCCATGTTACGGATTGATAAATATTTAATGGGTTTGATTGAAAATGCTACCCGAAATAAAATTCAACAATCGGCTACCGAGGGCAATATTTTAGTAAATGATATTCCTGTAAAATCCAATTATAGGGTAAAGGGCGGGGATGTGATTCGTATTGTGTTGTCGTATCCTCCGTTCGAGAATTTGGTTTTACCCGAAAATATTCCTTTAAATATTGTTTTTGAAGACGACCAATTGTTGGTGATTAACAAACCTGCGGGTTTGGTAGTGCACCCCGGACACGGAAATTACACAGGAACATTGGTGAATGCTTTAGCGTACCATTTTGAAAACTTACCGAATAACAGTAGCGACCGACCTGGTTTGGTTCATAGAATAGATAAAAACACTTCGGGATTATTGGTGATTGCCAAAACCGAACAAGCCATGACGCATTTGGCCAAACAGTTTGCCGATAAAACTTCGGAACGAGAATACATTGCTTTGGTTTGGGGAAATGTAAAAGATGATGAGGGAACCATTGAAGGTAATATTGCCCGACATGTAAAAGACCGTATGCAAATGGCAGTTTTTTTAGATGAAGAAATCGGAAAACCAGCCGTAACGCATTATAAAGTATTGGAAAGATTTGGTTACGTAACCTTAATTTCTTGCAAACTAGAAACAGGAAGAACGCATCAAATTCGGGTACATTTAAAACATATCGGTCACACCTTGTTTAATGATGAACGATATGGCGGCAACTTGATTTTAAAAGGAACCACCTTTACCAAATACAAACAATTTATAGACAATTGTTTTAAAACCTTACCCCGCCAAGCCTTACACGCCAAAACCTTAGGTTTTGAACATCCTACCACTAAGGAATTCATGCGATTTGATTCTGAATTGCCTAGTGATATTACAGAATGTATAGAAAAATGGAGGGGTTACGCCAAGTCGCACACTCCAGAGGAAGAAGAAGTTTAAACTAAATATATTTAAGATGTCCGAAATTAACTGGCAAACTGTCAAAAAATTCGAAGATATTACTTACCAAAAATGCAACGGCGTAGCCCGAATTGCATTCAACAGACCCGAGGTAAGAAACGCTTTCAGACCCAAAACTACCGCTGAATTGTATCAAGCCTTTTATGATGCACAAGAAGATACTTCTATAGGGGTAGTTTTACTTTCTGCCGAAGGGCCATCGCCTAAAGATGGCGTGTATTCTTTTTGTAGCGGAGGTGATCAAAAAGCGCGCGGACATCAAGGTTATGTAGGCGAAGATGGTATGCACCGATTGAATATTTTAGAAGTACAACGTTTGATTCGTTTTATGCCTAAAGTAGTGATTGCGGTGGTTCCGGGTTGGGCAGTAGGAGGCGGACACAGTTTACATGTAGTTTGCGATTTAACCCTAGCCAGCAAAGAACACGCGATTTTTAAACAAACCGATGCCGATGTAACCAGTTTTGACGGCGGATACGGTTCGGCTTATTTAGCCAAAATGGTAGGTCAAAAAAAGGCGCGTGAGATTTTCTTTTTAGGAAGAAATTATTCTGCACAAGAAGCTTACGACATGGGCATGGTAAATGCGGTCATTCCGCACGAGGAACTAGAATCTACCGCTTATGAGTGGGCACAAGAAATATTAGCCAAATCACCAACGTCTATAAAAATGCTGAAATTCGCCATGAATTTAACCGACGACGGCATGGTAGGACAACAGGTTTTTGCAGGCGAAGCCACCCGATTAGCCTACATGACCGACGAAGCCAAAGAAGGACGCAACGCCTTTTTAGAAAAACGCAAACCCAATTTTGAAAAAAAATGGATTCCATAAAAAACGAAAGCTGTCTGTAAAAAGGCAGCTTTTTTGTTTTAGAGATATTTCCCGTTAGGGATGGAGCCATTGTTGGAGCTCTTGTTTATGGAATGCAATGGAATAAACAAAGCGACTGGCGAGAGCCCGACCACAATCCGTCCTTTTTGGCGGATTGTGGGAACGGCATAATAATTTACGTTAAAATAAATGAGCAAAGGTTATCGATTATCTTTTTACCTTTGCCGTTATGCAAACAAACAAACAAGACATACGGGCTTTGAGCAAAGAGGAGCTTCGGGCTTTTTTTGAAACGAAAGGAGAGAAAGCTTTTAGAGCCAATCAGGTGTATGAATGGTTGTGGAGCAAAGGGGCTCACGATTTTGACGCGATGACCAATTTGTCATTACCTGTAAGACAAATGTTAGAAGATAACTTTGTAATTAATCACATCCATTTAGATAAGGTTCAAAAAAGTGCCGATGGAACCATTAAAAATGCGGTGCGTTTGTTTGATGGTTTGGTGGTGGAATCGGTTTTGATTCCTACAGAAACTCGAACCACGGCTTGTGTTTCCAGTCAAGTAGGTTGTAGTTTGGATTGTAATTTTTGCGCTACGGCTCAATTAAAAAGAATGCGCAATTTAACTCCCGATGAAATTTACGATCAGGTATTGGCTATTAACAACGAAAGTAAACAATACCATAACCGTTCGTTAAGTAATATTGTTTTTATGGGGATGGGTGAGCCTTTAATGAATTATAATAATGTGATGAAGGCGATTGATAAAATTACGGGTGATGAAGGTTTGGGTATGTCCCCAAAAAGAATTACGGTTTCTACTTCGGGTTTGCCTAAGATGATTAAAAAAATGGCTGATGATGAGGTTAAATTCAAACTTGCGGTTTCGTTACATTCGGCAGTGGAAGAGGTTAGAAACGAGATTATGCCATTTAGTAAAAACTTTCCTTTACCAGAATTGTTACAATCTTTAAAATATTGGTATCAAAAAACAAAAAGCAAAGTCACTTTTGAATATGTGGTTTGGAAAGGCATTAATGATACTTCAAAAGATATTCAGGCCTTGGTTAAGTTTTGTAAACAAGTGCCGTGTAAAGTGAATCTAATAGAATACAATCCTATTGATGATGGCGTGTTTCAACAAGCCGATGAACAAGCCATTAATGCTTACATCAATGCGTTGGAAAATAATGGTATTGTTGCTAAAGTACGCCGCAGTCGCGGGAAAGATATTGATGCGGCTTGTGGGCAATTGGCCAATAAGAATATATAAAAAAATCCCCCGCCATTGGCGGGGGATTTTTAGTTGGTTATATTAAGATTATTCTCCGTGTATCACTTTAGATTTTCCGTCTTTAGTTACTGTCCATTTGGCATTACAAGTACGGTCTCCAAAATCAACTTTAATGTTGTTACCACGCATACGCATTTCAATTTCACCGGCAATCACTTTTCCAAATACAGCTAAGGCTCTTCCTCCAATTAATTTACCTATACAGTTGGCTTTGGTGTATAAAGTTTTTGTTACTTTAATGCTGTTTTTACCGCCGTCTGGAAAAATAGATTCGGAATTGATACTTACTTCATAATCAAAAGCTTGCTTTTTAACCGTTCCCTCCATAATAATGTTTCCGTTAGCATCCATTTCGTAAACCGGATTTCCATTTTCGTCAACGGCTAATTTGCCTTTTTCGGTAATGGTAGCCGTACGGGTAATTTTAACAGGACCTTCTTCGATAACCAAATTGTTTAACACGGTTGTTCTTCCATCAGTACCAAAACGACTAACACTCATTTCTCCGCTTAAGGTAGTATTTCCATAACCAAATTTGTTAAAAATGAAAATTACTTTTCCATCTGTTCCAATTTTAAAGGTTAAAGCACTTTTTAGAATTTTTCCATTGCGATTGCAACTGCCATCGGTAGGAAAGTCATAACAACCGTAGATATTACCTGTGCTTAAATCGATAGACATTTTTGGTTTTTGACCACAAATGATAGGAGGGGATAAAACCGAAGCTGTATTAGAATTTACAACGAAAAATTGGTCGCATAACAAACCAGAAGTGGTTTTATTTGCAGGGTTTTGTTTGCCAGCTTTAATTAAATCGCTTACAAAATTTTCTGGAATTTCAGGAATTTCTTCGGCAATAGTTCCGATTTCTGCCACTACGTTGTTCGAAGTTAACTCGGTGTTAAAATCAGTTTCTACTTCGTCGATGGTCATTGCTTTAACTACTTCTGGGGTAGTTGTTGTGTTGCTATTGTTGTCGTCTTTACTACAATAGGTTAAGGTTGCAATAGCTGTTAATAAAGCAACCCCTGAAAGGATTTTTTGTTTCATAAAAGTTGTATTTAGGTGTTTAGTATTTTCAAATATATGTTTTTTATATTTAAAAATGGACGATTTATGGAGTGCGAATATTAAAATTACCCATTTTGTGTAGGTATTTTTTAAGGATGTGGTAATCTATTAACGTTGCTTGTGGTCAATTGGCCAATAAGAATATATAAAAAAACCCCCGCTTATAGCGGGGGTTTTTGCGATTATTTATAAGAGTAAATGGTTTTATAAACTAACTACTTCTACAGTTTTATTGTTTACTTTTAATGTCCATTTAGATTTACACGTTCCGTCTCCGAAATCTAAAGAACCCATGTTGCCTCTGATTTTAAATTCAATAGATCCTTTAACGAATCTTGGAGCTAAACCAATAGATGTACAAGCGGTTTTTATGATTAATGGATTTTTAATAGTAACAACATTTTGTTTACCATCTGAGAAAATGGTGGTCCAAGTTCCTGTAGTAGAGAATTCATCGTCAGCCTCTGTTTCAGTGTCATTACCAGCTATTTGTGTCTGAACATAATTAGAAGATTTATCAACAGTACCGTCAGGAGTTTTGATTGTCAATCTTCTTAATTGTGTATTTATGACACGCTCTTTTTTGTCGTTAAACGATTTTGTAATTAACATTACGCCATTAAGTGTGTATTCCCCTTGATTGAAATTTGTAAAAGTAAAAGTTATAGCCTTAGTTAAAACATTAACGCTGATTACTAACTTTCCTTTTACAGTTTTACCGTTTCTGGTACAACCTGTATCTCCTAAATTGTAAGTGTAGGTTAAATTTGGTAAGGTTAAAGCTTTTTCGGGAGTTATATCACAAATTTTTGGACCATCTGGAATAACGATAGTCCCTTTACCTGCAGAGGTAGGAATCTCGTCATACATACCTGCAAAATCATTCGAAAAATCTTCGGCTTTGATTTCTGTTTTAATGTCTGACTCAACTTGTGCTTCGGTCATTACCGTTGGGGTTTCAGTTGTGGTGCTGTTATCCGCATCGTCTTTACTACAACTTGCGAAAGAAAAGATTAAAGCTAGAACGCTTATTTTTAAAATGTTTGTTTTCATAAATAGATTGTTTTTAGTTGTTAATGTAATCAAATATAAAAAAATCATTAAATATCATAATATTTATTTTAGGTTTATTTTATGGTTGCATATTAAAACTACTCGTAATGGGTAGGTTTTTTTAAACGGTTGTTGTGTTTTAAGCATTAAGTATATTTAGATTGAATTTTAAGTATTGAATAATTATATTTGACACTTATGAAAATAACTGAACAAATCAAACAGCCTATATATGACGAAATGGAACTTTTTGAAAAAAAGTTCTATCAATTCATGTCATCTAAAGTCGCCCTGCTGAATCGGATTACTTATTACATTGTAAATAGTAAAGGCAAACAAATGCGCCCGATGTTTGTTTTTTTAACGGCTAAAATGGTTTCTGGTGGTCAGGTTAACGAAAGAACTTACCGAGGCGCTTCGGTTATCGAATTAATCCATACGGCTACCTTAGTACACGATGATGTGGTAGACGATAGTAATAAACGCAGAGGTTTCTTTTCTATCAATGCGCTTTGGAAAAATAAAATTGCAGTTTTAGTGGGGGATTATTTGTTGTCTAAAGGATTATTACTTTCTATTGATAATGATGATTTTGATTTGCTGAAAATTATTTCGGTAGCTGTTCGCGAAATGAGCGAAGGAGAATTACTACAAATTGAAAAAGCCCGAAGATTAGATATTACCGAAGATATTTATTTTGAAATCATTCGTCAAAAAACGGCAACTTTAATTGCCTCTTGTTGTGCGTTAGGCGCTAAATCGGTTTCTGATGATTTAGAGCAAGTAAAAAAAATGCACCGTTTTGGTGAATTAATTGGTTTGGCTTTTCAGATTAAAGACGATTTATTCGATTATACCGACGATGCCATTGGGAAACCTACGGGAATTGATATTAAGGAGCAAAAAATGACTTTGCCGTTGATTTATGTGTTAAATAATTGTTCGGAATCCGAAAAAAGTTGGGTTATTAATTCCGTTAAAAATCACAATAAGGATAAAAAAAGAGTCAAAGAAGTTATTGAGTTTGTAAAAAAGAATGGAGGCTTAGAATACGCTTCCGAAAAAATGATAGCCTATAAACAAGAGGCTTTGCAATTGATTCAAGATTACCCAGAATCCCCATATAAATCTGCTTTAGCGTTAATGGTTAATTATGTAACTGAACGTAAGAAATAATAAAGGCGGACATTATACAAAATGTCCGCCTTTATTTTTTTTAGAGTTACAATTAATACTGTATTTTAATTGTTGAAGCAATAAGCTCACTTCCAGATTTTAATTTAGCTTTTATTTCTGTTGGAAATTTATTTGAGTTGTATGTGTAGTCAAAAGTTCCTTCGGCTTGTAATGTACCTGCAAACATATCAAAAAACATTTTCTCATATTCTGTTAAACCCTCTATTTCAGTTATTGAACTAATCGAAATTGAGGTTATGTTGTTGACTCCGTATGATAGATTCATGAAATTATTTAATCCAACAATATTTTTGTAATAATTATTTTTATCATCATATTTAAAAATAAGTTTGGCTTCAAATTTATATTCTAATTCTTCGAATTGAGAAGATATGGTGATTTCAGACTGCATGCCATTTAGCAATTTAACAGTTGTTGTGGTAGGTCTCCTAATGAATTTTTCTTCTGTTAGGTCATAGTCATAATCTTCGATGGTTATCGTTCCATTTGAATTATAAGTGAATTCTTGTCGTTCTTTAATTTCAGAGAATTCACTACCGCTTGTCTTTTTAAAGCTTCTTTTGTTTGCACTTAATTTTTTTGCTTTTTTGAATTCGTAGTGTTCCTCATCAAGATAAGTAATTTCAATGTGGTCAATTTTACCGTCTTTGTACGCATAAACACTTGTTTCTACAATTTCTCCTTCGGTATAAGTTTCAATTTTAGTAACTAAGTTATCAGTGTAGGTGAAAACTTCTTTGTCTCCTGAATCATCTTGATTTACAATGCTTACGATTTTATTTCCGTTGTAATTATGTACATAAGTTGTTGAATTACCAGAAGCATCAGTTTCAGTAATTTTTTTTACCAGAATATTGTCAATATTGGTGTTGGTCGAAGGAGCATCGTCCTTTGAGCAAGAAAAGCTAGCTACCGCAATAGCTAAAATGTAAATGAGTTTTTTCATGATTTGTTTTTTTAGAATTAAAAATTTAGGGCAAATTTAATGGAATTATTATGCGTATGAAATAAATAAGAATCAAAATTCTTTGTACGTTCCAAAACCAAACAAATCTTATATTAGTACCCTTAAATAAAAAATGTTTTGATTTCAAAAAACACCATAGACAAAGTTTACGAGGCCGTTCGAGTAGAAGAGGTGATTGGGGATTTTGTGCAATTAAAAAGAGCGGGAAGTAACTTAAAAGGATTAAGTCCTTTTTCGGATGAACGTTCTCCGTCTTTTATGGTGTCGCCAGTAAAACAAATCTGGAAAGATTTTAGTTCCGGAAAAGGAGGGAATGCCATTGCTTTTATTATGGAGCACGAGCATTTTACCTACCCCGAAGCGATTAGATATTTAGCCAAAAGATATAGCATTGAAATTGAAGAAATTGAGCAATCCAACGAACAAAAAGAACAAGCCAACGAAAAGGAAAGTTTGTATTTGGTTTCGGAATTTGCTCAAAAATATTTTCACGATACCTTATTAAATTCCGAAGAAGGCAAAGCCATTGGTTTAACCTATTTTAAAGAAAGAGGTTTCACTTTAGAAACCATTAAAAAATTCAATCTAGGATATTCCCCAGAAAAATGGGATGCGTTTACCCAAGAAGCTTTAGGAAAAGGATATTTGTCTGAGTTTTTAGAAAAAACAGGATTATCTATAGTTAACGAAGAAAAAAGATTCGACCGTTTTAAAGGTCGGGTGATGTTTCCGATACTAAGTGTTTCGGGTAGAGTATTGGGCTTTGGAGGAAGAATTTTAAAAACCGATAAAAAAGCGGCCAAATATTTGAATTCTCCCGAAAGTGAAATTTACCATAAAAGTAATGTGCTTTACGGAATTTTTCATGCCAAACAAGCCATCGCCAAGTTGGATAATTGTTATTTGGTAGAAGGCTATACCGATGTGATTCAGTTTCATCAATCGGGTATTGAAAACGTTGTCGCTTCATCAGGAACTGCTTTAACGCCTGATCAAATTCGTTTGATTAATCGATTAACCAAAAATATTACGGTTTTATTCGATGGTGATGCAGCGGGTTTACGGGCTTCCATCCGAGGAATTGATTTGATTCTAGAAGAAGGAATGAATGTTCGCGTTTGTACGTTCCCTGACGGAGAAGATCCCGATAGTTTTGCCAAAAGCCACAGCCACGACGAAATTGTTCAGTACTTAAGCGAAAACTCCAAAGATTTTATTCAATTTAAAGCCTCTTTATTACTGAAAGAATCGGCGAACGATCCGATTAAAAAAGCGGAAACCATTAAGGATATGGTCAGTAGTGTGGCTAAAATCCCCGATAGAATTAAGCGCGAAGTGTACATTCAGGAATGTGCTAAAATCATGGATATTTCGGAATCGGTATTGTTTAGCACTTTGGCACAACTACTTAATAAAGACAAAACCGAAGCTTTAATTCAAGCTAAAAATAATCAAGAACCGGCAACTTTATCGGTAGTCAGAGAAGAAGTGCCTGCGATTAAGGTAGATTCTTTATTTGTGATTGAACGAAAATTGATTGAATTATTGTTGTTGTATGGGCATTTAACTGAAGAATTCCAAGATGTTTTGTTATCGATGAACGAAGAAAATGAAATTGAATATGTTACCGAAAAAGTTTCCTGTAAAGTGCACGAACGTATTTATTTGAGTTTGCAAGAAGACGAGGTGGAGTTTTCTCACGGATTATTTAAAGAGGTTTATGAGTATTTGATTTTGTATTTTCAACAAAATGAAACGGTGGAAATGAATCAGTTACTGGCTCAAATGCCTGTGCATTTGCACGAGGAAGTTGCTGGTATTTTAATGTTGGAAGACCGAGAAAATCTACATAATTGGGAAGCTAAACAAATTATTGTAAAACAAAAAGACAAGTCGGTAGCCCAAAATGTTACAGAAACTATTTTAACCTTAAGGTGGTTTTTAGTGAATCGATTGATTGATTCTTTAAGACAGGAATTGGCAGATAATCCTGAAATGGATTCTTTTGAGGTGCTTACCTCGGTTAAAGATTACACGGAATTGATTAAAATTTTCTCTAACCGATTGGGCAGGGTTTTGTCTCGTTTTTAATTATTTACCTCTTAAACTCTTCGGGAATTACACAAACTGGAATCGGATTCATTTTGTGTTGGTTGGCGTTATTTAATCTTTTATA